>NZ_JCASNH010000005.1:0-579765 GCF_059683565.1 Williamsia sp. Y721
GCACATTCAAACTATGGGCGGTCAACGTTGTTCCTTCAGGAAAAGACTTCCCTGTCGGTGTTCTCGGCCCCCGGCTTCCTGCTCTCCGGCGCCTCACTCGCTGACTTGAAGAAAGTTACGGGAACAAGTCCGCCGGCGTCAAATCGCCTGGTCAGGCACCCCCGGCCCAATTCACCGGACGTTCACCGAGGTGGCGGTTTCCGGATACTGCACCTCCCCGTACTTCGCTGTCACGATTCGGGCGATATTGCGCAGTGACTCCGAGCCCTCGTCCCAGTACTTGCTGTGTGCGGCGGTACTGATTCCCGGACCGTTGTCGGAGGTGAAGACCTGCGCACCGAACCCCCTGTCATGAGGGTCGGCGCCGTGGACTCCCTCGATCGTGTTGATCCAGTCGTTCCTCGCGACAGTCGCCCAGATCCGGTCAGAGTTGGGCCGATCATCGGGACCGGTCAAGTTCAGGTCGTTCACGTCATCGGGCCCGCCCAACCCTGGACTGGCAACAAACACCAGGTCATCGACGTTCAGTTGCCGATCGCCGCTGGCCGCCTCGGCAGCGACAACAGTCCCGTAGGAGTGACTGACGACGGTGTTGTGTGAGGGACTCCCTCCTTCGTGAGTCGCCCGCAAGCCCTCTTGGAGATCAACAAGCGCCTTGGCTCCCTGCACTGCCGGCGCACCGGACCCGGCTGCCCCGATGTCCTGTGGTGCGTCGTAGCCGAACCAAGCAATGGCCGCGGTATCCGTCGTTTCGTGTGGACTGGCAGCGCGGACCATCCGATCCGCGCGGACGACTCCCCCGCTGATCTTGCTGAGTTTCGATCCCGTCCCCGGCACGTAGGTCACCACGTTGGCGGCGGTATCGGGATTGTTGACCGCAATCGCCCCGCGGCCCTTGGTATCGAGCTGCATCAGATAGCGCTTCCTCCCACCGACCTCGTCCCCGAGTGCGTTCTGCACCGCACTCAGCGCAACAAGGTCCCGCTGCGCCTTGTCACGATGAGATCGCTCCGCCTCATCATTCGCGAGCATTTCACGAGACACCGTTTCCAACTCGAGCAAATACCGGCGGTTGAAGTGATCACGGTCGGCAACCGGTATCCCGTCCATGTTGCCGAGGTCGCGGTTGCTATTCCACAACGCTGCCTTCTCTGCAGAGGTCAGACCATCCCAGAGGGTCTTGAGCAGGTACGGATCGCTGGGCAGCTTGCGTCTGCCATCCACCAGTTCCTGCACGGCGTGCCGTAGCGGGATGGGCGCGGTCGCCCGTTCGGCATTGAGCACCAACTCTTCGAGGGTCTTGGTGATCTGGACGGCCAGGGTCGAATCAGCCTGACCGGCGGCGACCAGTGCTTCCAACAACCACAGCTGATGTCCCGCGGCCTTGCGGTCGGCCAGCGCCCGGGCGTCGCGGATCGGCAGACTCGCCGGGATGTCGGTGGGATAGCCGGGCCGGGAACCGGCCGGCGCGGTGACGTTGCCGTCGTCGGCAACGAGGTAGCCGAGCCATGCGATGGAATTTGCGCGGTCACGGGCAACCCGACAGGAGTGGACGATGTCTGGCCCGAGCCGGTTGATGTCGTCGGCGATGTCGAGGATGGTGATCGCCAAGCGGCTACTCGCCTGCGTTTCTGCGTCAGCGCGGGCCTGTGATGCTTCGGCCGCGTCACCCTGCCAGCCCTGCATCGTGGTTGTGACAGTGCGGGAGATGTCATTCATCCGCCCGTCGAATGAGTCCACCGCAGAACCGATCTCGGTGACAGCGTCCGAGAGCGCTTGTGCATGAGACAACCACGTACGCACTTGTGACACAGTCGGTTTGCTCATCGTTCACAGCTTCAGCAAACCGCTGATCGAGTCGGCGTATTGGCCGTCGGTGATGCCATATGTTGTTCCGGCGAGCGCGTTCTTCTGCGCCAACGCATCAACACGAGTTGCGACGCGCTCGAGGGCCGACTCGATCTGCTGCTCCGCCGTTTCGCAGGCGACAGCTACGTCGGATCCCGCGAAACCTCGCAGTAGATCCGCAAACGCCGTGTGGATGTCGATCGCTCGGATACCACGCGCCGTGGTCCACAAATCGGCCGCGAGCATGGCGAGCGCATCACGATCTGCCTTGAGTACTGGTGCCATCAGATTCCCCCAATGTCGTTGGACGAGTTTGACGCTAGGTGCGCGATCGTCATAAAGGAGGCAATCGGGCCCCAACCCCGTCTCTCCTGTTAACAGGTAAGGGACATGTGGACAACGCGGAACACGGTGACAGTCGGCGTCCATCGAAATATTCGGGACTTCAACGGCATAGGGCATACTCCTTTCATCGTCGTCGTCTGATAGCGAAACCTCCCAAGCCAGGCGTTTCGCAGACCATGTCGATGCACGGTGTCCGGGGGCGGAACTAGGGGGGTGGATATGGCTTCTGTTGCAATTCCTACGCAGCCCGTTCACATGACAAAAGTCGAGGGTGACCCGGCGAGCGCCGAGGACATGAGCACGCGTTTGACAACAGCGGCCAACACAGCCGAAGGGCAACAAGACTTCGCTGACGACGGAGCCAAGAAGAACGTTGGGGTCAGCAACGGAGCATGGTCCGGCCGGGGTGCGTCGGCATATCTCGGTGCTATCGCACCATTCGGTGCGGAGGCAGCCGTTGCGTACGCGGGGCTCACGCGCGGCGCAAGGGCGTTGCTCGTATACGCCGACGCCCTGACCGAGCTGAAGAAGACACACAAAGAGCTCAACGAACGCCGCGCCACGTTGGTGACCACGATCCGCAACTTCGAGGACGAAGTTCTCGAGTGGGAGGGCAAAGAGGTCCCCGAGGAAACGTTGGCGGCCCTTCAAGATCGCTCAACGGATCTGACAAACCAAGCGAATACCTGCAACGCGGACAACGAAAAGCTACGGCTCG
Source organism: Williamsia sp. Y721 (assembly GCF_059683565.1). NCBI lineage: Bacteria > Bacillati > Actinomycetota > Actinomycetes > Mycobacteriales > Nocardiaceae > Williamsia > Williamsia sp. Y721. The sequence continues at coordinate 2,912 of NZ_JCASNH010000005.1, forward strand.
ACACCGAGGCGAATGAAAAAGCCTTGGTCACGGCGCTCGGCAACTACGCAGGCGTTTCTGCAACTCAAAATTCAATGACAGCCGAGGGTTACGATCCGGCGCAGGCCACACGATCCGCGCTGGACAAACTCCCCCATGGCATACACCTCCAGGACCTCGCTGCCCTGTCGGCTGAGGAACGCGCGCGGTGGTGGGCCGGACTCACGGCATCTGAGCAGGAAGCACTTTTGCAGGAGTTCCCGGAGTCCCTCGGCAATGGGCAGGGCCTACCAGCTGCCGTTCGTGACATCGCCAACCGACAGACCCTCGACCGAGACATCGCGCAATCGGAGGCGATCATCCATGCACCGTTCAAGGGCTTCATCACCGCAAGAGAGCCGACCGTCGGTGAATTCGAGCGACGCGATGCCGAGAAGTCCCTCGTCGCCGCCTACGCGGTCAAAGACGGCCTGACCAAAGGCGAGGAAGCAGCACCTGGCGCAACCGTATTGCTCTACGGATACGATCCGCGCGCGTTCGGCGGCGACGGAAAGGCAATTGTCGGTATCGGCGACATGGATACTGCTCAGAATGTTGCCTGGAACGTCCCCGGAATGACAACCGACATCACCAAAACCGGCGGTAATGTCGAGTCTGCGACCACACTGTACGAAGAGGTGCATCGAACCGGTGCGGACATCGCGTCAGTTGCGTGGATCGGCTACGACGCGCCGAGCGGCAGCGATGTCCTCAGCGTCGCAGGTCCCGATGCCGCACAAGAGGGCGGCGCTTTGCTGGCCTCGGATATCGAAGGGTTCGTTGCAGCCCGCGATCAACTCGGCCTTGGCCAAGGTGATGGTGCGGCAGACAAACTCGATCTACATGTGATCGGCCACAGCTACGGTTCGGTCACCACCGGCTGGGCCGGGGACAACGGACGCCTTTCGGAGGATATCGACTCGGTCACCTTGATCGGGTCACCGGGAGCCGGCGGAAGCGAAACAGCCGCGGAGTTCGGCATCGGTGCCGAAAATGTCTACGTCGGCTCAGCATCCAACGACCCGGTCGCGAACCTTGGTGGTACCAAAGACATTCCAGGCGTACTGGCGGCATTGGGTACCGACCCGGCCAGCACTTCATTCGGTGGCGAGAGGTTCCAAGCCGAGGGTGGAGACTCAGGAATTGTCGGCCCCCACAACAGCTATTACCAGCGAGGCACCGAATCACTGTTGAATCTGGTCAGAATCGCAAGCGACGACGGTGCCACCATTACCCACGAGGACCGAAAGAGTGATGCACAGGTTTACGACATCGGTGCCGATCCTGCGAGCGAACGCAACCGAGGAGGTTCCTAGTGATCCCGAAGCAGCGCATACGATTCCGAACATTGTTGTTGCCGACGGTGATGACCGGTGTGATCATTCTGGCGGCCGCCTGCAGCAGTGAGACCCAGTCCCCGCTTCCGAGTTCGACAACTACTGTGGATGCGGACTCTCCGTTGAACCGGGCACAGGCACAAGACATCCGGCTCCACGGGCGAGAACTCATGGCGTCGGTGATCAACTCCGTCGAGCCCCACGGCGCAACCCTCAACGAAGAACGTGCCGAAGAACAGTGGTCCGGGTGCACCGCGAAGAGCACGCCGACTTCGTTCGGAATCAACTACAACGGCGTCCTTTACAGCGCGGACGTGCCATTCGATGCGCAAACTCCGTTCACCGAAGCGCAGGTACATCAATTCCTTGCAGCGCTGCCCATCGCTTGGACTGACTCCGACCCCAACCGCGGGACGAGTGACATCTACTCCGTCACGATCGTGTCCATTGACCCGTTACTCATGAGCGTCACCAGTCCCTGCTACTTCCTCAAAGAGGCAGAGGACAGCGGGACGATCTCCGAGGCAGACAAACGTAAGATCACCGGATTCACGTCCAAATTGTGGGCGGACGAATAATGGGAAGAGATACTGACGACCAAGACAAACGCTTTGTTCGCGAGCTCTTGCAGGTTGCGAGAGCGGCGATCACGGATCCGCGGGTTCGCGTGCAGCATATTCATCATCCGGGACAGCCACCGAGGACAACCGCAGAATCCGGCGCAGGGCATGCCGACACCGTCCTGCACGGGCGTATTTGGCGCGATGTCCAGGTACTCGAAACCGAATTCCTGGCCCTGTGGATGCACTCATGGATTTCTGACCACGACCCCGACTCCGCAGACATCCAGTTCAGCGTCGACCATCCCGACCGAATTCGTCCGATCATTCATGCCGTTACGACCGCTCGTCCAGGGGTCGATCTCATCGGCACGGCGGCCGATCGACTGATCGTCAGAGGTTGGATCCCCGAGGGGAAGCCAACCGATCGCGAACTGATTGCGAAAAAGCACGGCCGCCTGTTGAAGTTGTGCATCGACCCCTCCGGCGAAGCTGCAATCACACTCGACGGCCACTCGCTCGAGATTCCCAACCTCACCGACACACAAATTCGGCAACTGACTCGAGCGCCGACCTCGATAGATTTGAAGCCGTCCCGTTGACCGATGCGAAAGGCTGAAGATGGAGATCGAGAATGCGAAGGTACTAGCGATCAGTAATGGTTGGTACCAAGCCAACCACGCGCTGACCGAGGCTGCAACCAACGCCGGCGACGACAGTGGGACCTGGTCGCCGACAGTCAGCAGCTCCGTTCATTTGTTCGCCGACGCGTGGCGAACCGCACTTGGCCAGCTAGCAGCAGAGGCCCATACAACAGCCGAGAGCCTGACCGATGTCGTGTACACGTACCAGATGACCGACGACAACGCAGCGGCGCTGATGCAGACAATTCAGGCGTCGAAGGCACCTGAGTAGCAGTCTTCCGTTTCACCGCACTCAAGGTCTGCCATGTCACCGGGCCGGAAGCTTGGCGCCCATCTTCTCGGAGAACAGTTGTGTGGCTTTCATCGGGCGCAGCATGACGGTGAACTCGTCGATGAGGTGGTCGGGTGTCTCGTGGATGAAGTCGCATCCCTCGATGGCCAGGCCGTCGACCTTGGCCCTGAATATCAGGCCGGTGTAGCCATCGAGTGGTGAATTCAGTTCTCGGACATAGGTGAAATCCTCGAACGTGTCGAAGGCTGCACGCAGGATCATGTCGACGACGTCGCGTCCCTTGTAGGCATTGAAGGCGACCGGGCTGTGAAAGACGACGTGTTCGTCGAGCATCTCTGCGATGTCATCGATCCGTTGTTCCTCGACCGCCGCGCGGAATGCATGCATGTCCAAGCCTCCTCATAGTCCCCTAGAGCAACAGCTTCTTCTGCACCTTACCCATGGCGTTACGGGGTAGTTCGTCAACTACGCGAATTTCCCTGGGCCGCTTATGGTTCGAGAGCTCGGCGGCAACGAGGTCGATGAGTTCGGTCTCGTTGATGTCATCTCCGACCACAACAGCAACGATGCGCTGTCCCAGATCGTCGTCGGGCACACCGATCACGGCGACCTCGTGCACGCTCGGATGGCCGAGCAACACGGTCTCGATCTCACCGGCACCGATGCGGTAGCCACCGGATTTGATGAGGTCGATCGATGCACGTCCGACGATCCGGTGCATGCCATCGGGATCGATGACGGCGACGTCGCCGGTGGCAAACCAGCCGTCGTCACTCCACGATTCCGCGGTGGCGTCGGGCCGATTCAGGTACCCCTGCGACACCATCGGACCACGAATCTGAAGGTTGCCGATGGTTTCTCCGTCATGCGGAACCTCGGCGCCCTGGTCGTCGCGCAGGCGGGATTCGACACCGGCGATGGGGAAACCGACCCAGCCCGGACGACGTTCACCGTCGAAACGGGTACTGAGTGTGATGAGGGTTTCGGTCATCCCGTAACGCTCGACGATCTCGTGGCCGGTCAGCTCTTTGATCTTCTCGAACACCGGGACCGGTAGCGGAGCACTCCCCGAGACCAGCAGCCTGGCCGGCGCCAGCGCACGTGCCGACTTCTCGTCGGCGGCGATCCGTGTCCAGACAGTCGGGACACCGAAGTACATCGTGCCCGCGGCCGCGGCGTAGTTCTCGGGGGTCGGTTTAACCGTGTGGACCACGGCGCTGCCGACTCGCAGCGGACCGAGGATACCGAGGATCAAGCCGTGAACGTGAAAGAGCGGAAGGCCGTGTACCAACACGTCTTTCGAGGTCCACGCCCACGCGTCCGCGAGGGCATCGAGGCCGGCGGCGATGGCGCGGCGGCTCATCGGAACGCCCTTGGGGAGTCCGGTGGTGCCGGAGGTGTACAGGACGAATGCCGTCGAATCCGGATGCGGTTCGGGATGGCTGTGCCACGACCGCGCGTACATCCGGACCGGGAGAACCTGCAGACCTGCGGTGTCCTCGGGGGCCGCGCCGAGCCAGGCCTGGGCACCGGAGTCGGTCAGCATGTGCTGCCGTTCGGTCGCGCCTGCATCCGGAGGAACCGGGACGACGGCGACGCCGGCGATCAGCGCACCCACCACGGCGACCACGGTCTGCGCCGTGGGCTGCGCCAGCACCGCTATGCACCTGGCCCCGCGGATCCGCTCGGCGACCGAGGTGGCCGCACCGATGAGATCGCTTCGCGACAGGACGGTGTCGCCGACCGTGACGAAGGCGGGGTCATCCGCCCTATTGGTGAGGGAGGCCTGGGTCAACGACGGAAAGAGCATCACCCGACCACTTTGTCATACCGCCGCGCCGCGTCATCGCCGATGCGCTCGCCTCCGATGGCGCCGAAATGTCAGACCACCCAGGCACACTGCAGCAATGATTCCTCGCCCCGTCACGATCACCGTCTCCGGCCACGCGAACCGGCAGTTCACCCCGAACCGCTGCACTGTGCATCTGTCGGTGCACTCTGACGGCGCCACCCGGGAAGGCGCGTCCGAACCGGTGACGGCTGCGGTCACCACCGTCACCGATCTGGTGAAGGCACTCCAAGAGCAGACCGCCTCACCCCTGCAGCGATGGTCTCTTGATCAGCTGCGTCACGACCGGTACCGGCCCTACGATTGGGAAGCCAAGGAGCGCCCGTGGGTGTACCGCTCATCCGCGTCGGTCAGGGTGACGTTCAAGGACTTCAGCGCGCTGGGCGCCTTCATCGATCAGGTCTCCGAGATGGAGGAGGTCGCGGTCGGTCGGATCCACTGGTGGCTCAGCCGCAAGGCCGAAGCAAAGCGGACCGCGCAGGTTCGCGACCTGGCCGTCCGCAACGCACTGGCCAAAGCCCAGGGATACACGCAGGGTCTCGGCTACAGCGAGTTCAATGCCATGGCGATCGCAGATCCCGGGATGCTCGGCTTGACCACGGGCGGTCAGCATTTCGAGCCGGACGGCGGGATTCCGCGCGCGATGGCTGTGTCCGGTGCGCCTCCCGGCGAGCTCGAAGACCGCCAGGTCATCGAGCTCGAGCCTGGTCGGGTCACGATCTCGGCCTACGTCGAAGCACGGTTCGAAGCGCTCAAGACCGAGCCGACCGCCGAGGTCTGATGGCATTCTGAACGCCATGGGTACCGCCGGGACGTTCAGTGTTGTCGAGAAGTCCATCGCCGATCTGCGCCTGGCCCTCGACACGGGCGCCACCACGAGCGTCGAACTGGTCGGGCGCTATCTCGATCGGATCGATCACTACGACCACAACGACATCCGGTTGAATGCGGTGCCGGTGATGAACCCGGATGCGCTCGATGAGGCACGGACCTCAGATCTACGACGCGAGCGCGGCGAGGTGCTCGGTCCGCTCGACGGCATTCCGTACACCGCGAAAGACAGCTACAAGGTGCGAGGGCTCACCGTCTCGGCCGGTTCTCCGGCGTTCAAAGACCTGATCGCCGGGGACGACGCCTTTGCGATCGCCCAACTGCGCGCCGGTGGTGCCATCTGTCTCGGCTTGACAACGATGCCACCGATGGCTGCTGGCGGTATGCAACGCGGACTCTACGGGCGCGCCGAAAGTCCCTACAACGCAGACTTTCTCACGTCTTCGTTCGGTTCCGGTTCGTCCAACGGGTCGGGTACCGCCACGGCGGCCAGTTTTGCGGCGTTCGGTCTCGGTGAGGAAACTTGGTCGTCGGGACGAGCGCCGGCCTCACACAACGGGCTGGTCGCGTACACGCCCTCCCGTGGTGTCATCTCGATGCGCGGCAACTGGCCGCTGTACGCAACGATGGATGTTGTTGTCCCGCATACCCGCACGGTCGCCGACATGCTCGAGATCCTCGATGTCATCGTCGACGACGACGAGCAGACCCGAGGCGACTTCTGGCGGATGCAGCAGGTGGTCGAGCTCCCGAAGTCCTCCGCGATCAGACCACCGAGCTATCCCACACTCACCGTCGCGGCCGCGTTGCAGGGCAAGCGCCTTGCGGTCCCCCGGATGTACATCAACCAAGATGACCAAGGCAGGGATCCGGTACACACCAGGCAGTCGATCATCGACCGATGGAACAAGGCCCGCATCGTGCTCGAGTCGTTGGGTGCCACGGTCACCGAGACCGACTTCCCGGTGGTCGAGAACCATGAAGAGGACCGGCCCGGCGCACGGAGCATGGTCACCCGCGGATTGGTTCCGCCCGACTACTACGCTTGGGAGATGGGTGTTCTGATGATGTGGGGGTGGCAGGACTTCCTCGACGCCAACGGTGATCCGAACCTGTCGGCCTTGGCCGATGTCGACGGATCGCAGATCTTCCCCCATCCCGAAGGTGCACTCCCCGACCGCTACGACATCGAAGACGAGGACTTCTCGGTCACCGTCGAACGAGCCAAGCACGGTGTGCCTGCACTGGAGGATCTGCCCAATCTGCAGCAGTCATTACGCGGGCTCGAAACCACCCGAAAGCTGGACTTCGAGGACTGGATGGACTCGAATGACATTGATGCCGTGGTGTTCCCGACACAGTCGGATGTCGGTCCCGCCGACGCCGACGTCAATCCTGCCTCCGCCGACATCGCGTGGGCCAATGGCGTGCGCTACTCCAACGGTAATCGCGCGATTCGCCATTGCGGCATCCCGACCGTCACCGTCCCGATGGGATTGATGGCCGACACCCAGATGCCGATCGGGCTGACGTTCGCGGGCAAGGCCTATGACGACAACTTGTTGTTGTCAATGGCCGCGGCATTCGAAAGCGCCGCTGATCCCAGGCCGGTCCCGCCGCGCACGCCCGAACTGCCGTAGGCGCGCCGTTGGGTTACGCCAACCCGGTGGCCACCGGGTTGGCCGAATCCGAGCTCCACTGCGACCACGAACCGGGGAACAACGCCGCATCGACGCCCACCAATTGCAGTGCCACGAGGTCGACGGCTGCGGTGACACCCGACCCGCAGTACACGCCGACCGGCGCCGATCCGTCGGCCCCGACGCCGGAGAAGAACTCCCGCAGCTGCTGCGGCGGCCGGAAGAAACCCTCTTCGTCCAGGGTGGCGGTGCTCGGTGCATTCACGGCACCCGGCACGTGCCCGGCGACCGCATCGACCGGCTCGACCTCGCCCCGGAATCGTTCAGGTGCACGGGCGTCCACCAGCACACCGGCAAATTCGCCGACCTGCTCAGCGGTCAACGTCGGCAAGGCGCCGGCGTAAAGGTCCGGCTGCGACACCACAACGTCACCACCGACAACGGCGGTCTCTCCGGCGGCAACGGGCTCACCGGCCTTCACCCACGCACTCAAGCCGCCATCGAGAATCCGGACATCGGAGATGCCCGCCGCACGAAGCACCCACCAGGCGCGGGCAGAACCGGCGCGGTTCCAGTCGTCGTAGACCACCACGGTGTCGCCGTTGTTGACACCCCAGCGACGCAGCGCCGTCTGCAACGCCTGGCCCGACGGCAACGGGTGACGGCCCCGCCCCTCGATCGAGTGGTCGCTCAGTTCGGTCTCCAGGTCGACGTAGACCGCGGTCGGAATATGCGCTGCCGCAAAGGCTTCGCGTCCGTCCGGTGCGGGCAGCGACCACCGCGCGTCGAGGATCCGCAGGTCGTCCCGCTCGGATGCCAGTTGGTCGGCCAACTCCGAAACACTGATGAGAGTCATATACTACCTTCTACCACTCGCGCTCAGTTCGGTGGCCAGCGAGTGACGTCGCCGGCAGTCCGTGCACCAGGCAGAAGCTTCGCCACCTTCCACTGATTCCGCTTGACCATCCCTACGCTTCGGTGGGACTTTGAGCGCAGAGAACAGCAGCAGCCAAGGGGAGATCGTGGATCAACTGAATCGTAAGAAAGAACGCCGCGGCGACCGCGCACTGCTCAACGAGATTCTCGACGAGGCACACGTCGCGACCGTCTCGACCGTTGTCGACGGATTGCCGTGGTCGGTGCCGATGCTGATCGCCCGACACGGCGACACAATCCTGATGCACGGCTCCACCGGAGCCGGGGCGTTGCGCCATATTGCCGCCGGAGCACCGGTTGCGGTCTCGGCGTTTGTCGTCGACGGGCTGGTTGTTGCCGACACCCTCTTCGACCATTCGATGAACTACCGATCAGCGGTGGTGCGCGGCACCATCGAGAACTCCGCCGTCGATCCACGCGAGGCACTGAACGTTCTCGGCGACAGCATCCTGCCGGGCCGCAGCGCAGAAGTTCGTCCACACACCGGCAAGGAGATCGCCGCAACGATCGTCTTGGCACTGCCGATCGTCGATGGCCAATGGATCACCAAGGCGCGCGCCGGTGGTCCCGGCACCGTCGACTCTGATGCCTGGACCGGACACATACCCATGCGAACCGTCTATGACAGACCCATCACCGACACCGAAGGTCAGATCCCCGAGTCGGTGCGACGCCTGATCACCTAGAGCGCGCCGAGCGACTTTGTCATCTGCTTCTGCGTCTCATCCGCGAGACGCTTGAAGACCATCCCGAAAACCGGATCCGACAGCTTCGCGACACCGTTGAAGACGACATGCGCGTGGTAAGCAACCGACGTCTTCGCCGGCCCCTGCGGATAGATCGAAATATCATCGATGCTGGTTGCGGTCTTGTTGACGCCCTCAAGGGTGACCCGATCAGGGTCGTCGCGGGTCAGCTTGTATTTCAGGTGGGTCCTGATCCCGGCGATCTTCGAGGTGTTGTCCCACTCGGTACCCAGGACGACAGGCCCGGATCCGACTTGCGTGCATTTCTGCGTTCCCGGGTCCCACTGCTCCGCATTGGCAAAGTCGCGTAGGTATGCGCGGACCTTGTCGACCGGCGCTTCGACCGTGAACGTGCGTTGAACATTAACCATCCTTCGACGGTAGCCGATTTTCCGCCGCGCCACCCCTGACCTGCGAAAACAACTTGGTCAGAGTTCACAATCATCAACAAACGAGTGAACGAGATCGAGTCGGCGAAACCAGCCGTTGCCAAACCCGGATGCGACGAAGAAGCCGCCTCAGCCGACCGCGTCGCCGATCCGGCGTCGGCGATCGTCGCGGCGTTGGCGTCGTTCATCGATGGCGAGCGCCTTCAGTTCGGCAAGCTCGTAGGCGAGGCGGGCTCCCAGGTCAGGGAGAAAGTCCGCGGCATCGAGAGGCGATTCACTGAGCACCACGTCAACGATGCCCGATGCATGCAGGTCGGTGGCCCGAATACCCTGCTGCGCAGCCAGATCCGCTGCGTGGTCGGTGTCGCGATAGACGATCAGGCTGGCACCTTCGGGCGGTAGCGGTGAGAGCCAGGAGTTCTCCATCGCAATCACCCGGTCGGCTGGAAACAATGCCAGCGCCGCACCGCCGGCACCCTGCCCCAACAGCACAGAGATCGTCGGCACGGTCAGCGCGCTCAACTCCGCTATGCAGTGCGCGATCTCGCCGGCCAAACCTCCCTCTTCGGCATCGGCGGACAGGTCGGCGCCCGGCGTATCGATCACCGTCACCAACGGAAGACCGAGCCCCTGCGCCAGCCTCATCCCTCGTCGTGCGAGTCGCAGATCTGCCGGACCGATCAGTGCGCCGGGTACCTGCCGGTTGCGGTCCTGGCCCACCACCACCGCCGCCTCACCACCGAAACTCGCCAACGCCAATATGATTCCGCTGCGAGAGTCGACCTCACCGCCGCCCGCCAACTCGATCGATTCGCCAGTCGAACGCTTCAGCAGGTCACCAACCCCGGGCCGGTCGGTGGCGCGCGATGCCGTGACCACGTCCCATGGATCCTGCGCCATCACCGGAGCCGCATCTTTCAATGCCGGCTGCGTATCGCCCTCGGATTCCGAAGGTTCGAGCAGGCCGACGATGCGGGACACCGTCGCACCCAGCTCATCCACGGCAACAACAAGATCGATCAGCCCGTGCGACCGCAGGTTCTCCGACACCTGCACGCCGGCCGGAAATTCGTTCCCATAGAGCCCTTCGTAGACGCGAGGGCCCAGGAATCCGACCAACGCGCCGGGCTCGGCCAGCGTCACATGCCCCAACGAACCCCAAGAAGCGAACACCCCACCGGTTGTCGGGTGCCGTAAATAGACCAGGTACGGCAGACGAGCCGCCTTGTGATCCACCACGGCAGCGGTGATGTTGACCATCTGCAAAAAGGCCGGTGTCCCCTCCTGCATCCGAGTACCACCGGAAGCCGGAAGTGCCAGCACAGCAAGTTGTTCGGACGTAGCGCGCCGGATTGCCGCGACCACCCGTCGTCCGGCTTCGCGGCCGATCGACCCACCCAGGAACCCGAACTCGCTCACCACCACGGCAATGCGCTCACCGGACAGCGTGGCCTCTCCGCAGAGAACCGACTCGTCCAGTCCGGTCTTCTCGCGGGCGCGTGTGATGTCGGCCGCGTACGCCGGATCGTCGGGCAGCGTCGTCAACTCGACGTCCCAGGGTCGCCAGCTGCCCTCATCCACCAGCTTCGCCAGCAGTTCGGCAGCCGTCATCCGCTCCGGAGTACCTGTTGTCTCGCCCACGACATCAACCGTAGGCGGGTTTGCGGTCAGAAGTACTGAGCACCGCCATCTACGGATACGTGTTCTGCGGTCATGAACGACGATTCGTCCGAGGCCAGGAATGCCACGGCGTTGGAGATCTCCTCGGGTTCGGCCACGTACTGGTTGAGGAAGGGAGTACCCATCACCGCCAATCGAGGGTTGGCGGCGGCGGTCTCCTCGATCCGCGCGACCATGTCCCCCGACCCCATCGGGCTCGCCACAGCACCGGGATGCACGCTGTTGACCCGGATGTTGTGTGCGCCGAGTTCCGCTGCAAACGCGCGGGTCATGCCGGTCACCGCGTGCTTACTCGTGGTGTAGTGCACCATGAACGGCTGCACTTTCTTGCCGGCATATGAACTGATCAGAATGACCGATCCGCCACCACGCTCGACCAGTGCAGGCGCGGTGGCCATCACCGTGTTCCATACCCCCGTGACGTTGATGTCCATGTGATCGCGGAACATCTCCGGCGTCGACTCATCCCACGTCGCGGGAATGCAGATACCCGCATTGGCGACCACCACATCGATACCGCCGAACTGATCAACCGCGTCGACTGCCAGTGCCTTCAATGCGTCGAGGTCCCGGACATCGCCCTGACGCAGCAGCGCCTTGCGACCCTGCGCCTCCACCAAGGCCACGGTCTCGGCGAGATCGTCAAGCGTCGCGGAGTCATAGGGCACGCCCGGCAAAGGGCCCGCAAGGTCGATCCCGACGATGTCGGCGCCCTCACTCGCCAGACGGACCGCATGCGCCCGTCCCTGTCCACGGGCTACCCCGGTGATGAATGCAACCTTGTTCTCCAGTCGTGACACCTGCACACCTCTTCTGTCGTAGACAACTCGCCCTGCCGACTGTATGCCTCCGCAAGAACATTGCAGTTCAAGATCTTTCACCGTTGCTGTGATCTACCATCAGGCAATGATCGACCATCTGGCATTGCAGTCACTTGATCCGGCTGCCAGCGCAGCGTTCTACGTCAGCGTCTTCGCGCCGCTCGAGGTTCACGAGGTGATGCGATTCGAACGCCCGGACGGTCTTGTGGTCGGCCTTGGGACGGGCGACTTCCCGGAACTCTGGTTCGGGCCGCTCGTCGACCCCGGGACCCGCCCGGTCCACCTGGCACTGACCGCATCCGGCCGTGAGGCGGTCGACGAAATCCACAGACTCGCGGTGGCAGCAGGCGCCGAGATCCTGCACGAGCCGCGAGTATGGCCCGAATATCACCCGACGTACTACGGCGTTTTTCTCCGCGACCCCGACGGCAACAACGTCGAGGCCGTGAACCACGGGTTCTAGTGCCACGACACCAGAGCGGGACGAGACCGGAGGGACGCATCACCATCCGTTGAGGTGGATCCCCCACGTCGGTAGTTAATCTCCCCCTGATCAGAAGGGTTCCGTCGACCTCGTATCCAGCGGATGCTCACCGTATCGCCAACCCGCACATACGTTTCGTACGAGCATCGGAGAGCACCCTATGAGCAGCACCAACCGATCCGTCGCCATCATCGGAGCCGGTCAGACCGGTATCTCTGCCGCCGTTGGCTTCCTGAACGCCGGATTCGACGTCACCGTCTACAGCGACCGAAACCAGCAGAGCCTGTTTCGCGATGTCTCCGCCACCGGTACCGCGGTCACCTTCGGTTTGTCGCAGGAGTCCGAGGCCGCACTCGGCGTCGACACCTTTGCCGGCCGTGCCCCGCAGGTCACCGGCATCAGTGCCCGCACCATCACCGGTAGCGGCCACGATTACACCGAACTCCTCGACTTCGACGCCGACTTCCCCGGTTTCGAGGCGATCGGAGTCGACACGCGGCTCAAGGTGGACGAGCGCATCACGCAGTTCCAGGAGAAGGGCGGCACGTTCATCGTCGAGGAGGTCGACCCGGACCGGCTCGACACGATTGCCGGCGACTACGACCTGACGCTGGTTGCAACCGGCAAAGGTGGACTGGCCAAGTTGTTCTCGGTGGACGAGGCGAGGTCGCCCTACAAGAGTCCGCAGCGCAGCGTGCTGCTGCTGACCGTCGAGGGCCTCGACCACGGTCCGGACGTGTTTGCGCACCGCAGCCCGGCAGGCGGCAAGCATCAGGCCTTCAACTTCGCCGATCAGGGTGAAGGCTGGTGGGGTCCGTACCTGCACAAAGACGCCGGACCGTCGTGGTCGTTCCTCGGCTGGGCACAGCCGGGCAGCGAGTGGGAGCGGCGCTTCCAGTCGGTCACCGATGCCCACTCAGCGCACAAGGTGGTCATCGACCTGCACCGCGAATACTTCGACTGGGATCTGCCCGAAGTGTTGCGCACCCGGGTCATCGAAGAGGATCCGCACTCGTGGCTACAAGGTGCGGTGACGCCAACCGTGCGTAACGCGCTGGGTCACACCGCAAGTGGACACCGCATCGCCGCATTGGGCGACACCGCGGTGGCCTACGATCCGATCACCGGCCAGGGCGCACAGAGTGGATTCATCCAGGCAGCACAGCTGGTCGTCGCGGCCAAGGACCACGAGGGCGAGTTCGATGACGCCTGGATCACCGACACCTATAACAACTTCTTGACCAGCCGAGTCGATGCCGCAAACCTGGCAACCCGAATCTTCCTGCGCGACCCGGTGTTTGCCGACTACGCCGCGGTTCTATTCCCGGCTGCCGCCACCAACCCGAAGTTCGGTGCTGCACTCTTCGGGCTGCTGTCCGACCCGTCGCCGGTCCTTTCGATCAACTCGGTCGATGACGCGAAGGCACTGATCACCGCGGTGACCGGCGAGGACGCCGATTCCATCCTGGCGAAATTCGCACCGGCCGGGCGATTCTCACGATCTGCACTCAGCGCCATGGCTCCGGCGATCTGACGAACCTGGGGCCGCTGGTCCCCCGGCCAGACCGAGCAAGCCATCGCCGGTGGCGGTGATCTCCCACCGATCACCGCCACCCACCGCTAGCCTCGTCACCATGGACTTCGACGATCAGCGCGCCGAGCTGGTGAGCGCCGCCCATCGACTGGCCCGCCATCGCCTCGTGATCGGCACCGGGGGCAACCTGTCGATCCGTGTCGAGGACCGGATCCTCGTGACACCCAGCGGTGCCGACCTCGAGTTCCTCACACCGGATCAGGCGGTGGTCACCGACCTCGACGGCGTGGTGGTGGCTGACAGCCCCTACACGCCGACGTCCGAACTGCTCCTGCATCTGGAGATCTATCGGTCGACAAGCGCGAAGGCCGTGGTCCATGCACACCCGGTGGCATCGATCGCGGTGGCCAATCTCGTCGATGAACTGCCGGCAGTGCATTACACCGCGGCGCTGGTCGGCGGCGGCGTGAAGGTGGCGCCGCACGAGATCTTCGGCACCCAGGAGCTGACGGACGCCGTGGCCAGGGCCCTCGTCGAGCGCACCGCCGCGCTGATGCGCAACCACGGATCGGTCGCGTACGGCGACTCGACCGAAACCGCTTGCGAACGAATCGAACTCGTCGAATGGCTGGCGGAGATCTACCTGCGGACCGCAGCGGTCGGAGACGGTGCCGTCTTGAACCAGGAACAGCTCGTCGCGGTGGCGGTCGCTGCCGCAACGCGTGGCTACTCGCCGATCAGCAGGAGATGACAGATGCAGATTGTGACGTTCGGAGCGCATGTCCTCGACGTGGTGGTACATCCGGTCGATGAGATCCCAGAAGGCCAAGGTGCGGTGCTGGTTCCGCACATCCGGCTGGTGCCTGCGGGTCCGGCTGGGGGCACGGCGATCACGCTCGCGAAGCTGGGTGCTGCGGTATCGACCGTCGGCGCGATCGGACACGACGACTCCGGCGATCTGCTGACCACGCTTCTGCAACGCCACGGTGTGGTCACCGAACATCTTGTGCGCGTGGAGGATCAGCCGACGTCGATGAGTGTGCTGCCCATCCGCAGTAACGGTGACCGGCCGGCACTGCACATGCCCGGCGCCAATCTCACCTATCCACTGGACCAGGTCCCACTCGATCTGCTGACCAGCGCCGACCACGTGCACATCGGCGCACCCGAACTGCTCAATCCGACCGAACTGGTGAAGGTTCTGGAAGCGATACATGCTGCGGGGGTGACGATTTCCGCCGACATCCTCGCACCGGGCGACCCCGGCGTCTTGGCCTGGATCGACCCGGTGCTGCCACACCTGGATTATCTACTACCCAACGACGAGCAGGTTCTCGGATTCACCGGGGCCACCGATCTGATCGCCGGATGCCGCGTCCTCATCGACAGGGGTGTCGGATGCGTGGCGGTCACGGCAGGCGCCGAAGGGGCGTGGGTCGTCACGGCGGCAGCCGCCGAACACGCCGCCGCCACCGAAGTAGAGGTCGTTGACACCAGCGGCTGCGGGGACGCATTCTCGGCCGGCTTCATCGCCGGCCGGATGGAGGACTTCAATCTCCTGCGATCGGCACAGCTGGGCTGCGCGGTGGCCGGAATTGTGGCCACCGGCCTCGGTAGCGATCACGGCGACTTCGACTGGACATCGCTGACGGCCACACTGCCCAGCTGAACCGGACCAACCCCGGAAGACCACCCGGTTCCGTTGTGCTCAATGCAGAAGAAAGCAAATCAATTGCACGCGGAAATAGAAAACGATCAATAGCGCCGATGTGCCCGCACATCAGTTTGCATTCGATTCAATTCGCGAATTGTCGCCATTTATTTGATTGATGTCGCGGCCGGCTCCCACCCTCGATCGTCACGACTCGGAGCACGGAAGACCCGACCCGGGGCCCCCACGCCTTTCCCGCGGTACAGCCGCCATTGTCGCCGACGTCCACACCGCTCGACTCCAGCGCGGCCGCGCGGCGACCCCAGCGACTGGCAGAGCACTTTATCGCCCCTACCAGCACCAACAGCCGAAACACAGAACGCCACCGGACTCCCCTTCCCAAGCTTGTCGGGCTGGTATCTCGACGTGCAGCCATCACGACACCCAACTCACTCGACCGCCAACTTACACGCATAAGTAAACCCTGTGTGGCCTTTCGTCAGATGCACCGGAGCACGCCCCGCAACCCGGCCCGAACGCCCGTCACAATGGCGGGAAATACGCTCTGGCTAACACCTGGAGTGCGTGATAATGTGACTTCCGCTGCAGCAGATTGTTGTTTTCCATGAGCCCGAAGAACGGAATGCAACTTCTTTTGTTGCCCGTGCGCTCCTTGCTCGGTGCGGACCGTTTCGAATTCCGTCGCAACAGCCGGCGATGGAATCGTCACGCACCTGGAGTCGATCACGAGGTTGTCCACTTCCCCCCGCGCGCCAGAGTGAGCTCGGGCGTATCCGGCGTCTTCATCGGCGTCACGTGAACTCAGCCAACCAGTCGAACAAATGGAGAAGTAATGTCGCTTCATACCACCAGCGCATCGTTGTATCCGCCGGAAGGATTGGCTCCTCCGAAGGATCGTCGCGGCCACGCCGTCGGCGACCTCGGACTCCCCACCGGGACCCAGGTGTTCTCGGCGGACAATCACATCTCACTCGCCGACGACATCTTCTTCGAACGTTTCCCTGCCGAACTTCAGGAGAAGGCTCCGCGAGTGTGGTACGAGGAGGGGGCTTTTCAGCTGGGGCGCAAGGGAAAATCGTTCCTACCCGGAGATTTCAGCCACGTACTGATGCAGTACGACCCCCTGGTCGGATCCGGCAGCGCGAACCTCGAGGCGAGGTTGGACGAGCTTGCCGCGGACGGTGTCTCCAAGGAACTCGCCTTCCCCAACGCGCTTCTGGCACTGCTGTATTACCCGGACCGCGACATCCGCGAACGCGCGTTCCGGATCTACAACGAGTACATCGCCGACCTCCAGGAGC
Organism: Williamsia sp. Y721; assembly: GCF_059683565.1. NCBI lineage: Bacteria > Bacillati > Actinomycetota > Actinomycetes > Mycobacteriales > Nocardiaceae > Williamsia > Williamsia sp. Y721. The sequence goes on from NZ_JCASNH010000005.1 coordinate 19,646, forward strand.
GATCGGGCGGACGGTTCTTCGGAGTCGGACTGATCAACTGGTGGGATGCCGCCGGTACCCGTCGCACCCTTGACGAGCTGAAGTCTTTGGGCCTCAAGACTTTTCTGATGCCGCTCTCGGCGGGCAAGGACCTGGAGGGCACACCCATCGACTACGGCAGCACGTCGATGATCCCGGTGTGGGATGCCATCGAGGAGTCCGGGGTTCCGCTGGCCCACCACATCGGCGAGGCGCCGTTGTCGAGCCCGTGTGAGGTCAACAGTGTTGCCGTCGGCATGATGCACAACGTCGCCCCGTTCCGCGAGATGTTTGCCAAGTACATTTTCAGCGGCATCATCGATCGCCATCCGGGCCTCAAGATCGGTTGGTTCGAAGGCGGCATCAACTGGGTTCCGTCAGCCATCCAGGACGCCGAACACATGCTCGCATCGTTCCGTCACATGCTGAATCGCCCTGTCGAACACGATGTTCGACACTACTGGGACAACCACATGAGCGCGTCGTTCATCGTCGACCCGCTGGGGTTGGAGCTGATCGACCAGATCGGGATCGATCACGTCATGTGGTCGTCCGATTACCCGCACAACGAGAGCAGCTTCGGCTACTCAGAGAAGTCGATCGCCGCGGTGGTCGAAGCACTGGGCCCCGAGGACGCGGTCAAGGCCGTCAGCACCAACATCACGACGTTCCTGGGCCTCACGCAAGAAAGCGACGCAACCTCTTGACCTCATCTGTCTTGACCAGCAACAAAACCACATTGCGCGTCCCAGACAAACCCGACCTCGGCCGGATGCGACATGAGGTCGGTGTCCGCATCCGCGCGGAGATGGTGCAGCGCGGGATCGGCGCGTTGATCCTCCTCGGCAACAACGCGGTCGCCTACGCCACCGGCGTGAGCTGGCCGCTGGGTGATGCCGGATTGTCCCACGTCGAGCGACCGGTGGCGGTCATCCTGCCCGACGACGAATGGCCCTACCTCTTCTTGCCGATACGCGATGGCGCACCGGAAGATTCGGTATTGCCCGACGATCATGTGCTGCCACCGGTCTATCTGGAGTTCGATGAGGGCGTCGAATCCTTTGCCCGGGCACTGGCCGACCTGGTGCCTGCCGATGCGATCTACGCCGTCGACGAGAGCACCGGGGCGATGCTGCGAGCAGCCAAGCGCCTGTTCCCCTCGGGGCCGCCGCGCGACGCCGCATTGATCATCGGTGCCGCCAAACTCATCAAGACCCCTGATGAGCTGTCCTGCATCCGAAATGCCTGTCGCATAACAGAAGAAGCGATGGTCGAGGTCCAGGCAGCTCTTGCTCCGGGGATGCGGCAGATAGACCTGTCCGCCGGCTTTGTCCGGCGGGCATTCGAGCGCGGGGCAACGGCCAACATGCTCGATGCCATCTGGCAGGTGATGCCGTCGAGCAAGGACACCGGTGTCTGGACCACCCACGGTGATCTGGCGCTTCCACTGCTGACCACCGAACGCGAACTCGGTGCCGGCGACGTCCTCTGGGTCGACGTGAGCATCACCTACTCGGGGTACTGCTCCGACTTCGGTCGCACCTGGATTGTCGGGCAAGACCCGTCACCACGTCAGCAGGCACAGTTCCGGCATTGGAAGGACCTCATCACCGCGGTGTTCGAGACCCTGCGGCCAGGTGTCACGCTCGAGGATCTGGCCACCGCGGCCATCGCAGTGAACGGCGGGTCCAAACCCTGGCTTCCACATTTCTACCTCGGCCACGGCATCGGCACCTCAGCGGCCGAAATGCCCATGATCGGAACCGATCTGGGTCCCACCTACGACAAGAACTTCGTCCTGCAACCCGGGATGGTGCTGGTACTGGAACCGGTTGTCTGGGAAGACGGCACCGGCGGCTACCGCAGTGAGGAGATCGTGGTCATCACCGAGGAGGGCTTCGCGCCGCTCACCGACTACCCGTACACGCCTTATGGCGACTGAGATCCTGGCCGATGATCGCGCTCTTCGCACCGGACGGCGAGAGCGCGCACTGGCCCAGATGCAGGCCCACAACCTTGACATACTCGTCCTGGGTCGACAGGCCAACGTCCGCTATGTCACCGGCGCGACCCAACTGTGGGTGGCAGGCACACGACCATTCGCACCGAACTGTGTCCTGTCCCGGGAGACCGGTGAGATCCACCTGCTCAGCACCTGGGACGAGGGCATCCCGGATGACATCCCCCACGATCACCTGTACGGCATCGCATGGAACCCGATGAACATCATCGCGGTATTGAAGGAGATCAACGGTGCTGCAACGGCCCGCCGGGTCGGGATCGACGCTCTCTCGCCAGGGTTCGCCGAACTGCTGCCCCACGCATTCCCCAACGCCGAGTTGGTGGATGCGGAGGTGGCACTACGGACCGCACGCCGGATCAAGACCGATGACGAGATCGCGTCCATCCGTGAAGCACTGCGGATTGCCGAGGTGGGCCTGGCCTCGGCGGTCTCCGAACTCCGGCCCGGGATCAGCGAACAGCGGCTCACGGGCGTCCTCCTGGAGGCGATGGCCGCAGGCGGTGTCAGCACCCTGGCCACCCAGGACGGGGCGTGGGTGACCTCGCCCGGCCACCACGGACGGCGCGCCAACGGAGCAGGTGACGTCCGCAACGGCGATCTCGTCGCCTTTGCGGCCGGAGTCCTCGACAGGGGGTATACCGGCGAGGTCGGTCGAACGTGGCCGGTGGGTGAGGTCACCGACGAGATCCGGTCGCTGTATCGCCGCTCGGAAGCCCTGCGAGAACGTCTCTTTGAAGCCTGTCAGGCCGGAGTACGAGCCGGCGCGCTCTTATCGGCGTATGAGGCGGCCGGTGAGCCGTTGCCACCGACTCCGGTTGCGCATGGATTGGGCCTGGGCTTCGACCCACCCGTCGTATCGCCGCATCTACCGGAGACCAACGCCTCCGAAATACTCGAGCCGGGCATGGTCTTGGCCGTCACGAGCTACGTCTGGACGGAGGGCCTCGGTGCAGTCTTCGGTCGCGATGCCGTCCTGATCACCGACCACGGGCCCGAGGTTCTCACCACAGCTCCCTGGTGGACCGGATAACCCCCAGTGAAGGCGAATACAGAGGGAGTCAGCACAGCATGACCGATTCACTTCCCAAGCCCGAGGAGATCATCCTCTTCGAGAAGGACCGAAAGACCAAGATCGCAACGATCACGTTCAATCGTCCAGACCAGCTCAACGCACCGACCGCAGCGGCACGTCTGCGCTACGGCGACCTCATCCACCGATGCAGCATCGATGATGACGTCAAGGTACTGGTGGTACGCGGCGTGGGTGACGACTTCGGTTCGGGCGCAGATCTTCCCGAGTTCATGGCGAACCAGAATGCGGATTCTCCGCAGGCCCGGCTCCGCGAGTTCAAACTCGACGAAGACGACGTCACGGCACCGCCGCGAGGGTCATTTCGATTCGGTGCGTCGGTCAGCCAGTGGTATGCCAATCCACAGGCCGGATGTCGCAGCCTGCAGGAGTTCAAGAAGATCAGCATCGTGGAGACCAAGGGCTACTGCTACGGCTGGCACTTCTATCAGGCAGCGGACGCCGACCTGCTGATCTCGGCTGACGACACCCTGTTCGGGCACCCGTCATTCCGCTATCACGGCTGGGGTCCGCGGATGTGGACGTGGGCACAGGCCATGGGACTGCGCAAGTTTCAGGAGATGGTGTTCACCGGACGGGCCTTCACCGCCGCCGAGATGGACGCCTGCGGATTCATCAACAGTGTGGTGCCCCGCGCGGACCTCGAGGCAGAGGTCGACAAGTACGCGACCTCCTGTGCGCGCACTCGCCCGACCGATACCGTCTTCATGCAGAAGACGTTCTTCGAAATCATGAAACAGCAACAGGGCGAGTACATGGGCAGCCTCATGTCGGCGTTCTTCGAGTCGATGGGCAGCAACATCGCGGCCGACGGCGACGAGGTGATGCTCGAAGACGAGGACACGTTCGGCCGCGGCCTGAACAACACCGTGAAAGGCAACGACGATCAGTACCCGCCGGAGTTCAGGTTGAGCAAGTCCGGTCGCAAGAAGAAGAAGTAGTCGAGATGTCCATACCCGGTGCCGGTTACCCGCTCGACGGATACGTGGTTGTCGATCTGTCGGTGGGTATCGCGGGGGCATACTGCACCAAACTCCTGGCCGACGGCGGTGCCCGGGTCATCAAAGTCGAACCACCCGAAGGTGATCCGTTGCGCAGGTGGTCCGCCTCGGGCGCACGGATCGCACCGGACTCCGATGGTGCCCTGTTCAGTCACCTGGCCTGCTCCAAGGACGGCGTCGTCGTCGACCCGGACAATCCCGACGATCTCGAACTCCTCGAAAAACTGCTGACCGGGGCCGATGCCGTTGTGTGGTCGCGGGACTCGCGCATCACCGAGCAGCCATCGTTGACCGCCGAAGAAATCCATCGCCGGTATCCGCACCTGACCGTCACCGCGATCACGCCATTCGGCTCGGATGGACCGTGGAGCGATCGTCCGGCCACAGAATTCACCGTGCAGGCCGCCTCGGGCGGCATCGTCGGGCTCGGACGAGGATCGCCGGACCGGGCACCGGTTCACGTGGGTGGTCAGGTGGGTGAATGGCTCACCGGCGCCTACGCGAGCGCGGGGACACTCGCATCGAGAATCGGCACCACCGAGAGCGGTATCGGCGACTTGGTCGACGTCTCGATGCTGGAGACCGAGATCCTGTGTCTCACCTACTATTCCGTCAGCTTCTTCGACGTCTTGCAGCGACCCTTCCGAACCAAGCGCGCCGCCGGTGTTCCCGGCGTGGCCACCGCGGCCGACGGGCTGGTGGCACTCGGCTGCGGCACCATGCAGCAGTGGTTCGACCTCGCGGTCATGGTCGGGCATCCGGAATGGATGGATGAGGAATCGACACTCACCCTCACCGAGCGGGCTCAGCAGCACGCCCCAGACATCTACGCCTGGCTGTCCGAGCAGGATGTCGCAGGCATCCGCGAGTTCGCCAGTGCGCTGCGCATCCCCAATGCCCCGGTCGTCAATGGTGAGAACGCAACCGCGCAGCACCATTTCCGAGAACGTCGGACCTTCACCACGAACCCGCGGGACGGATTCGACCAACCCACGTCGCCTTTCCGGATGCAGCCGGCACAGCTTCGCCCGCCGGAGCCGGCGCCCCACCTCGGCGAGCACACCGATCACCACCGTGCCGAGCCGCCGCGTCGGCGTGCCACACCCACGAATCCCCTGGCCCTCAAACAACTTCCCTTTGCCGGGCTGCGAGTGCTGGACATGACCGCGTATTGGGCCGGACCGTCCTGCACCCACTTTCTCGCGATGCTCGGCGCCGAGGTGGTCCACCTGGAGTCGACACGACGGCCCGACGGAACCCGGCTCATCGCAGGTGTTCCCGTCACCGAAGACCAGTGGTGGGAACGCTCACCCATCTTCTCCGGCCTGAATACCAACAAGAAGAGTTTGACTCTCGACTTCCAGACCGACCGGGGGCAGCAACTGCTCCGGGAACTCGTGGCGACCTCCGACATCATCGTCGAAAACTACACACCGCGAGTACTCGATCAGATCGGTCTCGACTTCGCCGGAGTCCACGCCCTGCGTGCAGACGCCATCATGGTGCGAATGCCGGGCTTCGGTCTCGACGGGCCCTGGCGGGAGACCCCGGCATTCGCGTACGTCATTGAGGATGCGTCCGGATTGACCTGGCTGACAGGGTATCCCGACGCCAATCCACTCGAGCCGTATTCTCTGGGCGACCCGAATGCCGGAATCCATGCGCTGGGTGCACTGCTGCTGGCCTTGGAGCACCGCAAGCGCACGGGAGAAGGTGTGCAGGTCGAGGTCGCGATGGTCGATGCGGCACTGTCCATCGCCGCCGAACAGGTCACCGAGTACTCGGCATATGGAAACATCCTGCAGCGGGATGGAAATCGAGGACCCGTGGCCGCGCCGCAAAACCTCTACCGGACCGCCGATGTCGATGAATTCGGCCGAAATGACTGCTGGATCGCGGTGGCGGTGGCCACCGACACCCAGTGGACCGCGATGCAAAAAGCGCTCGGCGGACCGGAGTGGGCGATGGATCCCCGGCTCGACGATGCCGCTGGTCGCCACCGCCATCACGACCTCATCGACTCCGAACTCGCCGCCTTCTTCCTGATGATGGGCAGCGACACCGCCGTCGAATTACTCTGCGACGCCGGAGTACCCGCGGCGAAAGTCATGCAGCCGCACCGGACAACCGAGATTCCGCAACTCGCATATCGCCGGTTCTTCGAGCAAGTGGATCATCCGGTCAACGGACCCGCGGCCCACAGCACCACACCGATCCGGTTCACCGACAGCATCGACCACTTCCATCGGTCGCCTGCGCCCCTGCTGGGCCAGCACAACCATCAGATCCTGTCCGAACTCGGCCTCACGGACGACGAGATCGCCGCGTTGCAGGCCGACGGCATCATCGGCACCTCACCCGACCAATAATTCCCCCCAGCGCAGACGCTCCATCTGTGCGAGGACGCTCCACAAATTTGTGGAGCGTCCTCGTACAGATGGAGCGTTTGCGGGGTGGGGTGGGGGTGGGTTCGGGCGCTACCAGGTGACCGGCAGCTGATAGACGCCGAAAGCCAGGCGGTCGTGCTTGAACTCGACGTCTTCAAACGGAATCGCCAACTTCAGGTTCGGGATCCGCCGGAGCAGGGTCTGGAAGACGATCTGCAACTCCACCCGCGCGAGCTGCTGGCCCACGCACTGGTGAACGCCGAAGCCGAAGCCGACCTGCTGACGGGCGGGCCGGAGAATATCCAGCTTGTCGGGCTCGGGGAACTCCCTGGCATCCCAGTTGGCCGGGGCCAGGTCGATGATGATGCCCTCCCCCGCCTTGATCGTCTTGCCGCCGATCTCGATGTCCTCAACCGCAATTCGCCGCTGCCCGTTCTGAATGATGCTCAGATACCGCATCAATTCTTCGACCGCGTTGGCCAGCACCTTCGGATCATCGGAGTCACGCAGCAACGCAAGCTGTTCCGGGTTCTGCAGCAACGCCAGCGTACCCAGCGAAATCATGTTGGCACTGGTCTCGTGGCCGGCAATCAGCAGTCCGGTGCCGAGCTGCGCGGCCTCCCGCATGGTGATTTCTTCGGCCCGAACCCGCTCGGCCAACTCGGTCACGATGTCCTCGGCCGGCTCGTCCATCTTCTTCTTGACCAGTTTGATCAAATACCTGGCCAACCCGGTCCGCCCCTCTGCCGCCTGCTCGGCCGAGGCAAACCGGCTCACCCCCGTGGTGGCATGCGCCTGGAAGAACTCGTGATCCTCGTAAGGGACACCCAGCATTTCGGTGATCACCAGCGACGGCACCGGCAGCGCCAGTTCCTCTACCAGGTCGGCGGGTTGCGGGCCGGCCAGGATCGCGTCGACATGCTCGTCGGTGATCCGCTGGATGGCCGGGCGCATCGCGTCAACGCGCTTGAAGGTGAAGGGACGGGTCAACATTCGACGGAACTTGGTGTGCTCCTCACCATCGGAGGTGAACACCGACCGCGGCCGCAGATCAACTGTCGACAGCATCCCCTCATTCCAGTGTGGGAAGCCCGGGCGCCTGTCGTCGACGCTGACCCGCGGATCACCCATCAGCGCTTTCAGCTCGGGGTACCCCGTGACCAGCCATGGTGTGCTGCCGTCCCAGATCCGGACGCGACTGAGCGGTTCGGTGTCCGTCAGTGCCCGGACCTCCGCGGGAGGCGCAAACGGACACTGCGCCGACCGCTCCATCGGGTAGTCCGGAACGTCCCCGGTTCCTTCGATTGTGGTGCTCGGCAGCGAGTCAGACATGGTCACTCCTTAGGGGTTATCGGAAGATCGAGGGCGGTACGCGGGCGCAATGGGTGCGCTCATTCCTCCACGTGGATGGCCATTGCGGGACATACCGCCGCCGCTTCCCTGACGTGCCCATGCAGTTCGGCGGGTGGATGCTCGTCGAGCAGCTCGACGATCCCGTCGTCATCACGTTGATCGAAAACATCTGCCGCCTCGAAGACGCACTGTCCGGCAGCGATGCACTTGGATTGTTCGACCGTCACTTTCATACGGGCCTTCTTTCTCCGTTGCTGTGGGCAGCGGCAGGCGACTTGTCCGAGAAGTTCCGCTTCTTCAGCGGTTTACCGGCGACCGTGCCACCGTCGACCGGTAGGACCGTTCCCGTCACATAAGAGGAACGATCGCTACCGAAGTACAGGGCGACTTCTGCCACGTCCCCGGGCTCGCCGTCCCGCTTGAGTGGCCGGTCGGCTTTCATGGCCTCGCGCACGCCCCTGGTGAACCGCTCCCCCGCCTCCGGCGGCATCTTTGCCGCGGACGTGGCGAGCAACGAGGTGGGAATGTTGCCCGGTGCAATGCAATTGACCCGAATGTCGTACTCGGCCAGTTCGATGGCCGCCGATTTCGTGAAGTGGATGGCAGCGGCTTTGGACGCCCGATAGGTCATCACACCACCGCCTGCCAACACGCCGCCCACCGACGACACGTTGATGATCGAGCCACCGCCTGCAGTTGCCATGTAGCGGGCCGCGTTTCGGGTACCGAGCATCACCCCGAGAAGGTTGACCCCCATCACGTGATGAAAGTCGGCCAAGTCATCCTGCAGGAAGTTCTTGTGCATGACTCCGGGGACCCCGGCGTTGTTGACCATGATGTCCAGGGCGCCAAACGTATCCACCGCAACCGAGACGAGCCGTTCAACTTGCAGCGGGTCGGAGACATCGGTCGATTGGAATATCGCTTCGGGTCCATATGCGGCGGCGAGGGATTCGCCACCGACCCGGTCGGTATCCGCGATCACCACCTGGGCCCCTTCGGCCAGGAACCTCTCGACCGTCGCGGCGCCGATGCCCGCGGCTCCGCCCGTCACCACTGCGACCTTGCCTGCCAGTTCGCCCATCGCCATCACTTCCGTCGTTCGGTCGCGCGCGCACTCGCGCACTGGTTCTCGAAGAATTCGATGAGAAGTCGGCTCACTGCGGCCGGCTGTTCTATCTGCGGGCAATGACCGGCCTGTGGAACCACCGCCGATGAACCCACCCGCACCTGGTCGGCAAGTTCTTTTGCCCAACCCGGAGGCAGGAGTTTGTCGCACTCGCCCTCGACGACCAGTGTGGGCACCTTGACCCGTCCATAGGGCCGATCAGCCGTCACCGGAGATGTCGACGCCGGTCCTGGCCGCCGGAACCTGGCTGCTGCCACCGCTTCCCACGCTCCCGGAGCAGTCGCGGACTCGTGGCGCCTGCGAACGAAGTCCCCATCCGCCGGGTATGAGGCGTCGTGGAAGAGGGCCGTGACAATCCGGCGCATGGCCGGCATCGTGGCGTCGTAGTCGTACAGCGCTTGCATGTGTTGGCTCGGCTGGATTTCTCCACCACCGCAGATGGCCACCAGGCTTCGGACCGGTAACACCGGGCGATCTGATGTGAGGTCGGCCAACAGCATGACCGCCCCCATCGAGTTCCCGACGAAGTGGGCCGAGTCCACACCCAGCACCCGGCACCAGGCCGCGACGTGCCGGATCCGCAGTCCGCGGCCGTCGTTGAAGTCCACCACCTTCGCCGATTCGCCGAAGCCCAGCATGTCGGGTGCGAGAACATGAAACCGCTCGGCGAGTGCGTCGAGAATCCGCTCGAAGCCCAATTCTGCACTGGCGCCGAACTCTCCACCGTGCAAGAGCACCACGGTGTCACCCGAGCCACCTTCGAGGTAGCTGGTGGAATGTCCGTCCACCACCACGTGTCTGCGTGAAATATGGTCGGGCGGCATCCGGCCTGCCGAGACCGTCATGACCGCCGCCCACCCGCGCCGGCGAAGGTCAGCACCTGTCCGGCCAGCATGTCCAACTGCCCGCGGACCGCCTCGTTCGTCAATTCACCTGAGTCATCCCAGATCTGGTCAGCCGAGTTGATGGCAACGCCCAAAGGTGTGGGCCACGCCCGCAACGCGTGCCCGATCGACCGGAGTTGCCCCAGCGTTCCCACGGCCGCCTGCCAGCCGTAGGCGCAGGAGATGCAACCCCAAGGAGTGTTGTCCAGGTACGTCCGCGGTTCGTCGCGCAGGTCCTCGATGTAGTCGATCGCATTCTTGATCAGCCCTGAGACGCCGCCGTGGTAGCCCGGGGACGACACGATCACCGCATCGGCACTGCGCAGGGAATCAACCAGTTTGCGCGCCTGCGGCGTCCGTTCCAGTTCGTGTGGCGAGTACATCGGCATGTCGAGGTCGGTGCCGCTGTAGATCTCGGTGCGTCCGCCCTGCCGCTCGATCGATTCGAGGCAGAACCGCAGCACCCGCTCGGTGGACGAGTTGGTACGCAGTGTGCCGCCGAGTCCGACCACCAGGGGTCTGGTATCAGCCGGCCCGTCGGTGGCCGTGTTTGTCGCCGTGGCCCTGTTTGTCGCCGTCGTACTGTGTGTCATCGCGGGCTACTTGATCGCTATCGGATTGACCGGTGATCCCACGGCCCCGGTGACGCGCAAAGGTGGTGCGATCAACTGGAACTCGTAGACGCCGTCGGCTGCGCAATCGGCGGCCAGCGCAGTCAGATCCCAGTATTCGCCGAGCATCAACCCCATGTCGCGCAGGCAGAGCATGTGCATCGGAAGGAACGTGCCCTCGACAGCCGAGACCGGATCCTCGACCATCAGGTTGTCCGACGCTACCGCGGCCACCTCGTGATCGTGCAACCACGATGCGCAGGTCCAGTCGAGTCCGGCTCCGGGTTCGGATCCGGCACCGGTGGTGAGGAATCGCGCCCACCAACCTGTGCGGACCAGGACGACGTCACCGCGTCTGATGGTGATTCCCTGGGCCCTGGCGACGTCGTCGAGTTCGGCGGGGGTGATCGTCTGGCCGTGTTCGAGATACAGGTCGGCCCCGCGATGGCGGACCACGTCGAGCAGCACTCCGCGGGAGGTGATCCCTTTGCCATCCACCTTGTCGATTCCACAGTGTTTGGCACCCATGCTCGTCACCGAATCGGCCGGAAAGTTGTTGTACAGCTTGTCTTCGTAATACACGTGCGACAACGCGTCCCACTGTGTCGCGGCCTGCAGCGGCATGATGATCATGTCGTCGTTGAACCGGAACGGATTGTCCTCGCCGGCAAAGAAGCCGCTCAGTTCTTGGCCCACCGAGTTGATATCCCAATCCGTGCAGTGCTTGACCAAGGTTTCGGCGTCGCCGCCGTCCACCGTCATCACGTGGACGGGATTCTGCCGAAATTTGAAGGCGCCCTGGGGACCAGATGATCCGAAGTCGACCCCGAGCGGAAACACCTTGCCCTGCTTGACCAGGGACGCCGCTTCGGCCACCTTGTCGGCGGTGATGAAGTTGAGGGTGCCGAGTTCGTCGAAGCTGCCCCACCGGCCCCAGTTCCGGACCTCGTCGGCGACCCGGCGAAAGTCCTTCATCGTGGACATCGCGGTGGGTTCGACGGTGCTGACTCCACTGTGATCGCTCATGTCAATTCCTCGCGTCATGTGTATGTGCTTGATGGTCGGAGAGCCCGATGGTTGAAAAAGGTTCACGCAGCTCGTTGCTGTTCACGATTCCGCCGTCACCCCAAACCACCTGGCCTGAGACGTAACTGGCGGCATTGCTACCCAGAAAGACCAGAACCGCGGCTTGTTCCTGCGGGGTCGATACGCGCCCCAACGGTTTCGGTATGTCGTCAAGGTACGCCGGGCCGTACGCCGTGCGCAGCTGATCGAGTATGGGCGTCTCGGTCACGCCGGGAGCCGTGCAATTGATCCGGATCTTCCGCGCACCAAGGTATTCAGAGTTCAGGATGCAATAGTTGATGATCGCCTCTTTGGACAGTGTGTAGCCACCGTTGGCGTGTGCATCCGGGTGGTCACGACACCACTGCACTCCCTCGGCCATCGATCTGGTCGCGAGTAGTTCGGCAACCGTGGCCCGATTGTCGCGATACCCGGAAGCAGCCATCGAAGACACGCAGCAAATCGAAGAGCCGTCCGGCATCCGCCCCACCAGCGATTCGGTCAGGTGCCGCATGCCGAGGAAGTTGATCGTCACGACCAGGAGCGAATTCCCGATCCCCGACGACACCCCGGCAACGTTGAACAGGACATCGATCGGGTCGGCGCCGATCACGGCCACGGCGCGATCGATCGACTCCCGATCAGCGAGGTCCACCTGGTAGAACTCGCTGATCGGAAAGTCCTGGCCCGGCGCAGCTATGTCGAGACCGATGACTTCGGCACCCAGCTCAGCACTCTGCCTCGCGACCTGCTCACCGATGCCCGATGAGCATCCGGTGACCACGACGCGACGACCGTCATAGCGCAACAGCTGATCTAGATGGCCCATGACCGGAATACCTGCGCCGTGGCAATCATTGTGCCGCTGCCTCCTTCGCGGCCTGCGCCGCCTGGACCCGGCCTTCGTTGATCTCCGCCATGGCCTCTGGAATCTCACTCGCGGTGAAGCTTCCGCCGCGGCCGGTCGGCAGTCCACCGAAGGAGTAGTTGGGGTCGAACTCCGGCGCCCGCGACTCCGGACGGCGTGCCTCCACTTTTTCGATGACCGGCGCGAGCCGCTGAGCCTTTGCCTTGACCGCCTTTTCGTCCCGCTCGATGAACTCCGGCAGCACCTCTTTGCCCATCAGCTCGATCGACTCCATGGTCGCCTCGTGGCACCTCGGATTGAGCAACAGGATGATTTCGTCGACCCCGCTCTCCTCGTAGCCACGCAGGAACTCGCGAACCATCTCTGGCGAGCCGATGGCCCCGCGGCCCGGACCGTAGGCCAGGGTGTCGTCATTGGCCACCTCTTCGAGGTAGCGTTCCCACACTCCGGTGCGGCCCGGAACGTGTTGTCCGGTCATGTAGTAATGCATGATCCCGAAGGAGAAGAAACCGCCACCGAGTCCGAGGCGATCAAGTGCCTGCTTCTCGGTCGGCGCGACCATCATCGACAGATCCCCGCCGATCGCGAGGATGTTCGGGTTGATCTCCGGCGTCGACGGGACGCCGCGCTCTTCGAATTCCTGGTAGTACGAGGCCACTCGGTCGCCCAACGGTCCGGGACCGGTGTAGGCGAAACTCAGTGCACCAATGGCCTTTTGCGCAGCCATCTGCACCGACGATGGGCGGGTACAGGCGACCCACACCGGCGGATGCGCCTTCTGCATCGGCTTCGGGATCACGTTGCGGGCCGGCATCTCGATGTGCTCACCCTTGAATCCGGTGAACGGTTCCTCGGTCATGCAGCGAATGGTGACCTCGAGGGCTTCCTCCCACTGTCCACGCTTGTCCGCCGGATCGATGTTGAACCCGGCGAGTTCGGCAACGGAGGACGATTCACCAGTTCCGAACTCCACTCGGCCACCGGAGATGAGGTCGAGCGTCGAGACACGCTCGGCGACACGTGCGGGGTGATTGATCAGCGGCGGCAGATGCATCACACCGAAGCCGAGTCGAATGTCCTTGGTCCGTTGGCTGGCAGCGGCGAGGAACATCTCGGGTGCCGTTGAGTGGCAATACTCTTCGAGGAAGTGGTGTTCGGTGAGCCACACCGTCGAGAATCCCGCCTTGTCGGCGGCCTCCACTTCGGCCAAGCCCTCTTGGAACATCTTGTATTCGTCGTCCTGCGTCCACGGACGTGGCAGAGCGAACTCATAGAACAAGGAAATCTTCATGGTTACCTCCGATGGGAATGAAACGGTTGTGAGGGAAGAACGGAATCTTCGTGCTGTGTAGCGCCTTCGCCGGGCGGTGCGTTCTCCGCGATATGACACGCAGCGACATATCCAAAGGTCATGGCCGGCCCGATGGTGGCCCCGGCCCCGGCGTAACTCCGGCCCATCACCGCCGCAGAGGTGTTGCCCACCGCGTACAGACCGCTGACAACTGAGTCGTCGTCGCGAAGGACGCGGGCGTGCTCGTCGGTCCGGAGTCCACCGGAGGTCCCGAGATCACCCAGCACCATCCGGAAGGCGTAGTACGGCGGCTTAACCAGCGGGTACAGGTTGGGGTTGGGCAATGTCGGGTCGCCGTAGTAGTTGTCGTAACTGCTGTCACCCCGGTTGAAGTCGTCGTCATGGCCTCGCTGGGCGAGTTCATTGAAACGCTCAGCGGTCCTGGCGAGTTCGTCGACCGGCACATCGATCTTGGTGGCGAGTTCTGCCAAGGTGGACCCTTCTTGGACAACTCCTGACTGCAACCACTCCTTCGGCATCTTGTGCCCGGTGGGTACGGGCGCGAACGGAATCCTGGGTAACGGCAGGTGCCCTGCCACGACATACTTCGCCCACGACCGTGAGTCGGTGATGAGCCAGCAGGGAATGTGGGTGACCCCGGTCTTTTCGCCCGCGATCATCGCGTGGCTGAAGTCCATGTAGGGCGCCGCCTCGTTGCAGAATCGGCGCCCGGCACCGTTGACCACGAACTGTGACGGCATCATCCGCTCGTTGAGCATGAACTGCATACGGCCGTCGGGCCATTGGATCGCCGGAAACCACCAGGCCTCGTCGAGTAGTTCGGTTGCGGCCCCGACCTTCTCGGCCGCCCGGATCCCGTCCCCGGTGGCCAACGGATTCCCGAAACTCCAATCATCGGACAGGACTGGTTGATGTTCTCGACGCCAGTCCATGTCGTGATCGAATCCACCGGTCGCGAGAATCACGGCCCGGCGGGCCCGGATCCGCAGCGTTGCACCTTCGTGCTCGACCACCGCACCCAGCACCGACCGATCCGGACCTTCGATCAGCTCGTTCATCGGCGAATCCAGCCAGAGCGGGATGTTGTGTTCTTTCATGGCCAGCCGTAACCGCGCCACCAGCGACTGGCCGATGGCCGCAATCCGGTCACCGAACACATGGGCCCGGAGCATGCGCCACAACAGTTTGAAGAGCACGACCTTGCCCTCCCAGGACTGCCGGATCCGATAGAACGCACGCAAATCCTTGGGGCCCAGCCACACGCCTTTCGGCGCAAGCGCCAAGGGTGTCAACAGGTTCTGTTCTTCGTCGCCGAGTTCCCGCAGGTCGATCGGTGGAACGTTGATGGTGCTGCCACGCTCGGAACCCCCCGGCAGTTCCGGGTAATAGTCGGCGTAGCCCGGCTTCCAGACGAACTCGAGCCAAGGGCTCGACTTCTCCAGAAAGTCCATCATCTCGGGGGCGGTCTTGACGTACTGCGCGATTCGTTCGTCACTGACCAGTCCACCGGTGATCGCACGCAGGTACTCCTGCACCCCGGCCGGATCCGGCGAGTACCCCTCGCGGCGCTGGGCAGGGGCACCCGGAACCCAGATGCCACCGCCCGACAAGGCGGTGGAACCACCGAATTGCGAACCCTTCTCCACCACCAGGGTTTCCAGTCCGCTGTCAGCTGCTGCCAGTGCCGCGGTCATCCCGCCGCCGCCTGATCCGATCACCAGCACGTCGACTGTTTTGTCGTAGTCGCCGGGGGACGTGATCCCCGCTGCGGCTGGATCCACCACTGCGTCCTCCTCTCCGGTCATCGGTTCAGTTGTCATGGGCGCACCTTGGTTGTCAGCTGTGCGGATCGAATCGCAAACCCCGCAATCAGTTCGGGTGCGGCCCGGTAGTAGCGCACCGGTGTCTCGTAGGGCCCTTGACTGGCCATCGCCGCGAATGCAGCGACCCAGGTGCGGATCTCGTGCGCCGAATTGCCGGCTTCACTGGTGATCTTCGTGTTGGACCAGCCATCGAACTCGTCGAGCCGGCCGGAGTCGATGATCTCCAGGAACTCGCGGTCCCAATCCGGATTCAATGGCCGCAGTGGTCCACGCCCGGCGGCAAAGTCCTGCGCTGCCTCGATGACCGCGCTCTGCCGGGCAGACCGTTGCTCAGGTGTCTGGCTGCCCCCGTGCACCATGCGCTCGCGGACTCCACCGGTTGCCGTGGCCAGCGAAGGGACCGGCGGATCGTGCGACAAACCACCTGAGCCGATGACGAGTACCCGTTGATCCAGACCTGCCAGGTAGTTGCCAACTGCCTCACCAAGCGCCCGTACCCGGTACAACGGACCGAGCGGCGCCGCAACGGAATTGACAAAGATCGGTATCACCGGCAGTGCACGGGAGTCACCGAGCAGGCGTTGCAGAGGCTGGACGGTGCCATGGTCGACGTCCATCGATTCGGAGACCGCAACATCGACACCGGCTTCGAGCACTGACCGCGCGCACGCATCGGCAAGCTCGCGAGGCACATCCAACGGATCGGCTTGCGTTCCGTAGTCGCCGACGCCTCGGGCGGCGTTACCTATGCAGAAGGGCGGCATCACCTGGTAGAAGAACCCGTTGTAGTGATCGGGCGAAAAGATCACCACCAGTTCAGGATCCCAACTCCGGACGAAGTCGGCGGCCACTTCGAGCGCGGCTCCGACGTCGTCGACGAGGTCCGGCGGTGTGCCCGGGAGTTCAAGCAGGGGGCTGTGCGACACGCAGCAGAGCGCCAGCGGCATCGGTATCCCCTTCCCCTGGTCCGGCTTGCCCTGATCTGACCTGCCCTGGTCCGAGTACGCCGAGCAGTGCGGCACTTGTCTCCGGGGCGCGTTGTGCGACACAGGCCGCGGCTATGCATCGGTCCGGGCGCAGAAACAGGACCGAGTCGGTCTGCGTATCGAACCAGCGCTTCACCTGCCCGTCGCTGTCGCCGATCACGATCACGTCGGGATCGTCGTGTCCGGTCCATTCCAGCTGACACTCCGGCCGGGCCGTGATGAATCTGGCGCCCTGGGCTTTCCACGCCGCGAACTGCTGCTCGCCCAGTACCGTGCGCGGATGGTTGTTCCAGCACAGCACCGCAAACCAGGTGCCCAGCACGTCGTCGAGCAGAACCCCGGTGCGGTCGCGGGTGTCCACCCGCGGCTGGATGAACAGGGTGCCCACCGCCGATCGAGGTGGGCGGGGATCGGCGTGGAACACAGCACCGTGCTCATACCGGGGCATCGGCTTGAAACGCATGGTCAGCACGTAGTTCTTCAGGGCCGGGAGCGCGGACGCACTGCGGACCAGCAGATCACGTGCCGCGGCAGCCCGCCGATTTGTCGGCGAGATGACCTTGCCCACCATCGTCGACAGATCGATCATCGCTCGGGCATGACTGCGCCGTTCGCTGTCGTAGGTGTCCAGAAGAGCGTCATCGGCGCGACCGGTCACCACTGCGGCCAGCTTCCATCCCAGATTGGCCGCGTCGCGGATCCCGCTGTTGTAGCCCTGGCCTTGCCAGACCGGCATCAGATGCGCGGCGTCACCGGCCAGCAGTATCCGGCCTTTTCGGAATGCACCGGCGATCCTGGAGTGGTGCGTGTACACCCGACGCCGGATCACATCGAGTTGATCCGGGTACGGCACCAGTGGCGCAAGTAGTTTCGCCAAGAACTCCGGTCTCTGCGCGTCCTCGTCGCTCTCGCCGGAGTGGATCATGAACTCGAACCTGCGGATGCCGTGGGCGATCGACACCGACACGTTGGGACGCGCCGGGTCGGCGGCCACCTCGATGTTCGGGTGACCGAGCGGGTCGGTCGCCAGGTCGACAACCAGCCATCGTGTCGGTGATGTCGTCCCCTCGAACGACACCCCCATCAAATGCCTTGTCGTACTGCGCCCGCCATCGCATCCGACCACGTAGCGCGCTCTCACGGTCCGGAGTCCCCCGGTGCCGGCGAGTTCCACCACCACACCGTCGCCGGTGTCGTCGGCCGCCACCATCGGAGAATTCCAGGCCACCTGAACGTGATCGAAACGCCTCAGTCCGGCCAGCAGTTCCGCGTCGACCAGCGGTTGAACAAATGCGTTGCGCTTGGGCCATCCGAAGGAGGTGTCGGTGGGCGCGATTTCGGCCAGTAGC
Organism: Williamsia sp. Y721; assembly: GCF_059683565.1. Classification (NCBI taxonomy): domain Bacteria; kingdom Bacillati; phylum Actinomycetota; class Actinomycetes; order Mycobacteriales; family Nocardiaceae; genus Williamsia; species Williamsia sp. Y721. Next base: position 37,545 of record NZ_JCASNH010000005.1, read on the forward strand.
CGCCGTTTGGCGTCGACAAAACGCAGGATCTGGTTCGGGCTGGTGTGCGGGAGCACCTGGTCGACCAGGCCGATTGCCTGGAAGGTACGCAGGGATTCGTCATCCAGCCCTACTCCCCGCGGATAGTCGATCAGCGTGTTTCGCTCGTCGACGACCAGTGTCCGAACATCCTGGAGGCCAAGGATGTTGGCGAGGGTGAGCCCCACCGGGCCGGCACCGACGATCACCACATCGAACTGCGCCGTCTGTGGCGCGCGACCGACCCGGTCCTCCCCGATCGTCCCACCGTCGATTGCGGATGACACGCCTCAGCCTCCCAACAGGAACTCGAGGTGGAGCGCGTTGAAGGTCTTTGCGTCCTCGTACTGCGGCCAATGCCCACACCCGGCCATCACCTCGAAGCGCGAACCGGGGATCATGGACGCGATCCGCCGCCCCTCGTCGACGTTCGCGGTCGGATCGTCAGTGGTCCACAGCACCAGGGTCGGCGCGGTGATGCGCCCGTATTCGGCCGGGCCCAGGACATTTCGGGCCCTGATGTCTGGATCTTGCAACGCCATGATGTCGCTCATCGCATCGACGAATCCCGGTTGCCGGTAGATCCGCTGCCTGCCGGCGACAATGTCGTCATAGTCCTTCGACTTGTCTGCCATCAGCCACTTGATGCGGGCCTGCACGGTCTCCCAGGACGGATTCTGCGCAGCGGCCATCGACAGATCGATGATCCGTTTCATCACCACCGGATCGGCCTGCGATCCCCCGGCGGTGTTCAGCACGAGCCGGTGGACGCGCTCCGGGTGGTCGGCGGCAACCCGCGAAGCCACCCAGCCACCCAGCGACTCGCCACTCAGACTGGCCTGTGCGACGCCGATGGCGTCGAGAAATCCAAGGTAATGGTCTACGTAGTGCGGGATTTCGAGCGGATGACCCGGCTTGCCGGTGTAGCCGTGCCCCAGCATGTCGATCGACCAGGTCGAGAAGTGCTCGGAGTGTGCCTCCAGATTGCGCACATAGGCTTCGGCGTGACCGCCTGACCCGTGGAGTAGCACCAGGACCGGCTTGGTGTCATCCCCGGCATGTAGGTAACGGGTCCGAATCCCGCCAACCGCCAGGTATCCCTGCTCAAAGGCAACACCCTGGAGGTCACTCCAGATGCTTTCATGTTCTGGCACTTGTCATCTCCGGTGTCTGGTCGGTGCAGTAGACGAGTCTTCGCGATGAGATCAGGTATCGAAGCTCTCGAGAGCCTGCGCTGTCTCCAGATCCGAGTAGGCCACCGAATAACGCTCGGCGAGTGCGATTGCGATGTCCGGCCGTTGCCACAATTCGCCGGCGCTGGCGGTGCACAGCCAAACAGCCAGACCGTGTGCCACCGAGGCGCGGTACTGCCGCCAGACCTCGTTTCGACTCGGAAGCTCGTCGGCGGGGAGCCCGAGCGCCCCGCGATACTCTTCGAGGAGGTCGCGTTCGTTATTGCGGCGGTCGTCGATTGTCAACGCGCCCTGCAGGAAGTAGCCCAGGTCGAGACCGAAGTTGCCGCGTCGAACCACCTGCCAGTCCAGGAATCCCACATCGTCGCCGGGTAGCACATATGAGTTGCCGATGTGTGCGTCACCGTGCAGCAATGTCTGGTTCGACGTGGTCAGCGTGCGGATATACGGCGCCCAGACCGTGTTGATGAGGTGATCGATGGTCAGCGCCTGAACCTCGGGAGGTGCAGCGGCACCGAGTCGTTCCAGGGCGGCAGGCAGCGGCGCGTATTCCATACCGGGCCAGGGCACAAACGGCTCGACCCAGCTCAATTCAGGGCGCTGAAAACGCACACCCCAGTACGCTCCGTGCAGTCGAGCAAGTCCACGGACTGCGCTCGCGGCCTGCGCCACCGACATGGGTCGGGTCGCGTCGCGCGGATCGGCGCCACGTGTGGTCAGGTCCTCCATGACGAGGACGAAGTTGTCATTGGCCTCGTCGGTCAGCGAGGCGTAGACCGTCGGATGTTCCAGCGGGAGTTCGATGTTCGAATCGAACAGGCGGGGCTCGTGATAGAGCCCGCTGGTGAGTGCGATCAGTTCGGTATGTGCCGGGTCGGCCCCCTTCACGAACACCGTCGCGGGCCCGGCGCCTGACGAGTAGGTCAAACCCAACCGTGCTCGGCGGTTGGTTCCGTCGTCGCGCAGCACCACCTCGACCTGATCCACCACCGCACCCGGGTGATGTCGCGAGATCGCAGTGGTCATCCACTCACCCGTGATCTCGTCCCACGACCTGGGTACGGGCAGTTCGGTGGTTGTCATGGGTTCACTTTCAAGTGATCAGCGGATGATGGCGGGCATCGCGTCCCAACCCCGGACCGTCGAGGTCGGGGACAAGGTCGCGCGGGTGAGGTCCACGTCCCATTCCGGGAATCGCTTCAGGATCTCTTCGAGCGCAATCCGTCCTTCCAGACGGGCCAACGACGAGCCGAGGCAGAAATGTGTGCCGCTACCGAAGGCAAGGTGCGGGTGGGCTTCGCGATTGATGTCGAAAACATCACCGTTCGGCGGGAACTGGCGATCGTCACGGCAGGCGGAGGCCAGCAGCAACATCATCACGCTGCCCGCCGGCACGGTCTGGCCGTAGTATTCGACGTCGCGGGTCACATACCTCGACGCATGGGGCCCTGGCGGCTCGAACCGCAGCAGCTCTTCAATCGCTTTGGGTATCAAAGAATTATCCTCGACGAGCTGGCGCCGCTGATCCGGATGCTCGGCAAGAACCTTGCCGGCCCATCCGATCAGCCGGGTGGTCGTCTCGTTGCCCGCTCCGGCAACCACATTGACATAGGTGAGCAACTCTGCGCGGGTGAGTTTGCGGGTCGTCCCGGTCTCATCTTCGAACTCGACGTTGAGCAGTTCGGTCACGATGTCATCTGAAGGATGTTTGGCGCGCCAGTCGATGTAGTCGGCGAATATCTCACCGGTATCGATCCCTTCCTCGGCTGCCTTCATCGGTTTGCCTGCCTCGGTACGCATCTGGGCATTGGCGTGTTCCCGGATGGCCACCTGATCTGCCTCCGGGATTCCGATCAGCATTCCGATCACCCGCATCGGCATCTGCGCGCCGAGATCGGCGACGAAGTCGAACTCTCCGGCACCGATCAATGGATCGAGACTGCGAGCGCAGAACTCGCGAATCTTCGGTTCCAACTCAAACACCTTGCGGGGTGTGAACATTCGAGCCAAGAGCTTTCGGTGAACGGTGTGGACCGGCGGATCCTCGAAGATCAGCACACCGGGCGGGATGTCGATGTTCGCCCTGATCAGCTCGAGAATCGCACCACGCGCAGAACTGAAGGTCGTGGGGTCTGTCAGCGCGCCGTGGACATCGGCGTAGCGACTGAGCAGGTAGAAGTCGTGTTCGCTGTTGTAGTAGAGCGGCAACTCTTCCCGGAGCCGGCGAAACATCGGATACGGATCAGCGTTCAATTCCACGTCGTATGGGTCGAAATGCACATCACTACCAGCACTCACCGTCACCGGATTGCCCCTCCTTCTGTGCCGCTCACGCATGCTCGGCACGCTTCGCAGACCACTCTTCAAATCCGAAAGTGGCTGATGTTCTTCGCACGGTCCATCCCGGGGGCAGCCACCCGAATTGCGGGCCCTACATGCGCCGGAACACTTCAACTTGATGCAAGGATTGGTTATGAACTGATTCGAGCTCTGAACTGACTGTGTACTTTGAACTGAAAGGGAGCTTACACGCGTAAGTGACCCGCGTCACCAAGTTCGCAGAAGTAGTTCTTCGGACAATTTCAGATGTGTTCTGACCAGGCGAGATCAGGTCGACTGACGCTGGATCAGTTCAAAGACGTTCGCGCTACTGGGATCCTCATCGGGGAGATACCCGAGCTCACGCATCATCGCGGCCACGGCGGCGTCGACGATCGCACCGGCGTGGATCTTCACGGTGGTCAGCGGCGGATTGCTCACCGGCCCGAGCGTGCTGGCCTCACCGCCGATGACGGCGATGTCCTGCGGGCATCGCAAGCCCGCCTCCCGCAGCCCGTGGAGCACCACAAACGCGGCCTCGTCGCTCGCGCCGTAGATGGCGGTCACACCGCTGTCGGCCCACTCGGTGACAATGGCCGCCGCATTGGACCCACTGGGCTCGAATGACCCGGCCGTGACTTCGGGGAGCCCTCGTTCCCGTGCGGCCGCACGAACACCGTCACGACGAAAGCCGTTCAGCGCCCGCTGCTTGGGCACGTCGACGCCCGCAAACGCCAGATTGTTGTGCCCTTTGGAGATCAGGTGATCGACAACGAGTTCACCCACGGACAGATTCAGCGAATCGAACCCCTCGAGGTGGGTACTGACCACGTCGATATGCCGGATACCGGCAGCCTCGACCACCGCAAGCGGTTCACCGGACAGCGGAAAGATGCTGGTCACCGCAATCGGGTTCAGATTTGCGATCGCGCCACTCATGCTCGCGGGATCCCTGGTCTCGAATTGCAACGAGACGACCACGCCGTGTTTGGCGAGCGCGGTTGTCAGGCGGCTGCCGACCTCGATCGGTAGCTCACTGAGCGCCATGCGTGGCAGCACGTACAGCACCACACCGCTGCCACCCACGGCGAGGTTGCGGGCGGCGAGATTGGGCCGGTAGCCGAGCGTCTCGGCGGCGCTGCGCACCACTGCCTGGGTTTGGGCGGAGATCTTCTGACCTGCGACGTTGTTCAAGACATAGCTGACGGTCGCCGGAGAGACCTTTGCCAAGCGGGCGACATCGGCTTTGGTCGGCCTCGACGGCCCCTTGACGCCCACTGCCACCTCCGGCCTCACACCCTGTTCGCCACCGTGGCCCACAGGGCGCGTCTGCGCCGGCGGGGGGTGCCTCGGTGCGAGATTATCAACACACCGGTCGCCGCGCCGCGTACGACTCGATCAGAACCCGGCGAATCCGGCAGGGCGTGCCTACAGCGATGCGCCGGTTGCCGCCCTGTGACCTGCACGAAGCCCCCAGACCATGCCTGGGCCGATCGTGCCGCCCGCGCCGCCGTACGCGCGTCCGGTCACGCCCGCCATGGCGTTGCCGACAGCAAAGAGTCCGTCGATCACCCCACCGTCGACATGTAAGACGCGCGCGTCGCGATCAGTCCGCGGGCCACCTTTGGTTCCCATGGCGCCAACCGTCACCGGCACGGCGTAGAAGGGGCCGGTGTCCAGGGGTCCGAGGGTGCGGCCCGCGACGGTCGGCGCACTCTCGTCACCCCACCATCCGTCGTAGGCGCTCGCGCCACGGCCGAACTCCGGATCCACCTCGGCCGCGACATTCCGATTCCACTCCGCCACCGTTGCGGTCAGGCCGTCGGCATCGATTCCCACCTTCGTTGCGAGTTCACGTAAATCTTGAGATTCCGAAAACCATTCTGGAACCTCATCTTTCGGATCCACTCCCAGAAAACCGAATCGCTTGAAATGCAGAGCGTCGAACACGATCCAACCGGGATCGTTGACGTAGCCGCCTTTGGGGTCCAAATAATGGAACGCTCCGGCCATCGAATTGTATTCTGATGCCTCGTTGACAAAACGCCTACCGGCGCGGTTGACCATGATGCTGCGCGGACGAGTGCGTTCCAGCCGAACGCTTCGGCTGCGCGGTCTGCCCTCGATCAGATCGCCCGGGATCCGCACGATCGGCACCCACCACGCCTCACTCATGTTCCCCAGGTCGGCCCCGAGTGCCATCGCCATCCGGAGCCCGTCGCCGGTCCCGTTCGGCGGCGACACCGGACCATGCATCGGGCCGCGCAGATAAGACTTCACCAACGTCGGATCCCACTCGAAACCACCGGTCGCAAGGACGACTCCCCGCCGGGCCCTGACCGCAAACCCCCTGTCTCCCTTAGTCATCTGCGCTCCGACCACGCGACCGGATTCGGTGATGAGCCGGTGTGCGCGGGTACCGGTCTCGGGGACGACCCCGGCGTCGAGCAAACCCCGGAGCAAGCCCCCGATCAGCGCGGCACCGGCCACACAGATGGTCGATGAATCCGAAACATCCACCGCCGCATTGAGTCTTGCTCTCGTCTCGGCATCAAATCCGACGTTGCTCCAATCGGCGGGAAAGGTGGTGATCCGATTCTTCCACTCCCCCAAGCGATTGAGATCAAAGGGGATCGGACTCAGTGATCGCCCGCCCGAAGGCCTGCCTCCGGGCAACTCCGGCTTGTAGTCCGGGAACCCGTCTGCGATCTCGAAGCGGAGCGCACTGTGCGCCTCTACGAAGTCGATCGTCGCCTCACCGGTTCGGACGAACTCCTCGACGAGGTCGTCTTCCATCGAGTCCAGCGCCTGCGCCCGCAGGTAACTCAGGGCATCGTCAATGGTCAGCTCGCCGTCGGGGCTGCGGTGATGCGCGGGGATCCAGGCGATCCCGCCCGAGACCGCACTCGTGCCACCGACGGTCGCCGCCTTGTCGTAGATCGCCACCGAGGCGCCGGCATCTGCGGCGGACAACGCAGCCGTCATCCCGGCGGCACCGGTTCCCAGGACGAGTACGTCGACCTCGCGGTCATATGACACGTCTTCCACGCCGACGGTGCGCTCACCGACAGGGTGACGATCGTAGATGTCTGACACGAGATGTCCTTTCAATCAGTTGGCGACAGTCGCGCCAATATCGTCGCCAGAATCAGTGCGTTTGCTGCGATTCAAATAGATTCTGCCGTCGTATCAAATGCTTTTGCACTTTTCCGCTCGGGGTCCTCGGAAAGTCACTCAATGCGGCGATTTGTTCAGGCCATTTGTGCATGACAATCCCACAACTTTCGAAATGAGAGCGCATATTCTCGAGCGTCGGGAGTTCATATCCGTCACGAACCCGGACGACTGCGGCGGCGTGCTCACCAAGCCGCGGATCAGCGACGGCGACCACTGCAGCCTCAGCCACCGCGGGCATCCGCAGGAGCACTTCTTCGAGCTCGAGGGCACTGATGTTCTCACCACCACGAATGATGATGTCGGCTTTTCGGTCCGTGATGGTCAGGCACCCGTCGGCGTCGATCACGCCGACATCCCCCGTCCGGTACCACCCCTCACTGTCGAAAGCCGCTGCGGTCAACGCGTCGTCGGTGTACCCCACGAACAGGTCCGGACCTCGGCTGAGGATCTCGCCATCGTCGTCCAACCGGACCTCGACACCCGGCATGGGACGTCCGTCTGTCAGCAGTCGGAATCGCTGCGGAGCGTCGAACGGTGAGCCGGTGATCGACGGATGTTCAGTGCTCCCGTACGCGCGAAACGCGACTATTCCCAGGTCAGCGAGCCTTCGCATCAACGCCGGAGATACCGAAGCGCCACCGAGACCCACGAACCGAACGTGTGCGAGATGTTCTGTGGTGAAGTCGGGATGATCGAGCAGGCTGCTCACGAAGTACGGCGGCCCACCACCCACGGACAGACCGTCGCGCCGCATCAAGGCCAGGGCCCGACCCGGGTCCCAGACGTCCATGAGGTTGACCGGCTTGCGATTGAGCACGGGGATGAGAAGCGCACCGACCATTCCGATGAAGTGGCCCACCGGTGTCGCCGTCAGCGCAGCGCCGGTGTCCTGGGCGTTCTGCGCCGCCAGCTGCCGTGTCTCACAGCCGAGGGTCTGATGACTGTGGACCACCCCTTTGGGCGCGCTGGCCGTACCAGACGTGAACGCGATGAGCGCGGGGCCATCGGGATCAACCGGGACCGCGCCGATCATCGGCTCGTCGCCAAGGAGATCGTCGAAGTCACGTCCGACCACGCCGACGATGGGCACGTCGGCCGCGACGTCCGGCTCATAGACCAACCGGCCGAATCGCTCCGCGGTGATGAAGACCGCAGGCTGGGCGACCGCCAGAATGTATTCGACCTCGCGGCGTCCGTACATGTGGACGATCGGCACGACCACCGCGCCGAGCAGGCTCGATGCCCAGAACGTGGCGGCAGCCTCCATCCAGTTCGGCAGCTGAAACGCCACCGCGTCACCCGGCTTGATGCCGCGCGTGCGAAGCCCGGTGGCAAGCCTGCGGGCGATCAGCTCGACGTCGGCGAAGGTCCCCGACCACGGCCTCGACTCGGAATGCACGGTGAACGAAAGGTCTCGGGTTCCGGCCAGGCCGGAGTCCAGCATCTGCCCGATCGATTCCCCGCTCCACCAACCTTCCGCAACATAGCGAGCGCGCACGTCACCTGGGATCTCCCGCATCGTCGACACTCACTCCTTGTTCGAGACCTATCGCGTGGCGAAACCGACCGCCCACCAACTCATGAGAATTCAGTACGGATGTGCCAATATCGGTCGATAAATCAACGGTTTCGCCGGATTCGATCACCCCTGCTCGGCCGGTCGCGGATGACCAGAAACCTTGTTGCAGAATCGCTCGTAGAGTAGCATTCTCGCAAACCACAAGATCATTCTTCCGGAATGAAATAACATTCCTGATACCGGGATGGCTTCGGCCGCAGGCCCGTCGATAAAAGTTACCGAGACGTACCAACCGGTGTTCTACGAATAGATCGTATCGGCGAAGGGGACGGGTTTCAGTGACGCAAAGGAAGGACACCTCGCGTGAGCACCGAACAATCGACTGACCAATCCACCGGAGACGCGGCAACGCGGAACGGTCTGCACTTCGATCGCCATACGCCCGAGTACCGACTCCAGTTCGAGTCGATCACCTCCGAGATGCATCAGAAGTGCCCACTGGCCTGGACCGAGACCTACAACGGACACTGGGTGGCGGCAGGCAACAGTGAGGTCTTCGAGCTCGCGCGCTCCTCTTACGTGTCGAACGACAACGACATCAACGGAATTCGCAAGGGGTACAGGGGAATCAGCATTCCCACACCCGAGCACGAGCTGATCGCGCGGGGCGGCATGCTCGAAATGGACGAACCCGAGCACCATCACTACCGCCAGGTCCTCAACCCTTACCTGTCACCCGCGGCGGTGAAGCGGTGGGAACCCTTCATCAAAGAAGTGGTCGACGCCAGCATCGACGAGAAGATCGAAAGCGGGACAATCGATTTCGTGGACGACCTGGCCAACGTGGTGCCGGCGGTCCTCACACTGGCGATGCTCGGCGTCCCGTTGGACAAGTGGTCGATCTATTGCGAACCGGTGCATGCCTCGGTGTACACGCCGGTCAACTCGCCCGAAGCGGTCCGGGTGTACGAGCTGTATCAGGAGATGGGCCTGGACCTGATGTCCAATGTGGCCGAGATCCGTGAGAACCCACGGCCCGGATTGATCCAGGCACTGGTCGACATGCGGATCGACGGGCAGCCGGCACCGGACCTCGAAGTGCTCGGCATGCTCGGTCTCATCATCGGCGGCGGCTTCGACACCACCACGGCGCTCACCGCACATGCCCTCGAATGGCTCTCGGAGAATCCGGACGAACGGACTCGCCTCAGCGACGACCGTGATGATCTCTTGAATCCGGCGACCGAGGAATTCCTGCGCTACTTCACCCCCGCCCCCGGCGATGGCCGGACCATCTCGAGTGACTGCACCGTCGCCGGAGCCGACCTCAAAGAGGGTGAGCGGCTGTGGCTTTCGTGGGCGATGGCAAACCGCGACCCGGACCTCTTCCCGGAACCCAACACCATCCAACTCGACCGCGGCGCCAACCGGCACTACAGCTTCGGTCTCGGAATTCATCGCTGCATCGGATCAAACGTCGCACGGACGGTGTTCAAGTCGATGCTTCTCGCGGTACTCGACCGCATGCCCGACTACAGGTGCGACCCCGGCGCAGCGGTCCATTACGACACCATCGGTGTCATCCAGGGCATGCGCCACCTTCCCGCCACGTTCACGCCCGGCCCCAAGCTGGGCCCGGGTCTCGACGAGACTCTCAGAAAGCTTCAAAAGCTCTGCGCCGAACAGGAACTCGCCGCACCGATCACCGTCCGACGCGAGCAGGACAGCCGATGAAGACACACCCCGACGGCACCACCACACCCGTCATAGACGCCAGCGTGCACATCTTCTTCACGTCGAACAAAGACATGCGCAGCTTCCTGCGAGAACCTTTCAAGAGTCGCGGCATCCCCGACGCCGAGATGGATTGGTACGGCGCACCGGGTGGTGAGTATGCGCCCGGTACCCGGGGACCGGGGCGCGGCTATCCGGGCTCAGATCCCGAACTCGTCGCGCAGCATCTGTTCGTCGACCACGGCGTCGACGTGGCCATCCTGCACCCGATGACCCGCGGCATCCTCCCCGACCGCCATCTGACCAGCGCGGTGCTGGCCGCCCACAACCAGATGATGGTGTCGCGCTGGCTGGAATCGGCCGAATTCGGCGATCGCTTCCGGGGAACCATCCGGATCAATCCCGAGGATGTCACCGGGGCCCTTCGTGAAATCGACCGATGGAAAGATCATCCACGCGTGGTCCAGCTCGGTATCCCACTCCAGTCGCGCGAGCTGTATGGAAAACCCCAGTTCTGGCCGATCTGGGAGGCCGCAGCGGACGCGAAACTCCCATTGGCAGTTCACATCGAGACCGGGGAGAGCATCGCTTTCCCCCCGACCCCTTCAGGTCATGCCCGGACATACGAGCAATACCTGGGTTTCATGGATCTGAACTACATCTATCACCTGATGAACATGATCGCCGAGGGTGTCTTCGAGCGGTTCCCGGCACTGAAGTTCGTGTGGGCCGATGGCGGCGCCGACCTGCTCACTCCGTTCATCTGGCGGATGGACACGTTCGGCCGCCCGCATCTCGAGCAGACACCGTGGGCACCGCGCATGCCCAGCGACTATCTACCCGACCACGTCTACTTCGTGCAGAGCAGCATCGACGGTCCCGGTGATACCGACTTCGCCGGAGAGTGGTTCGGGTTCACCGGAAAAGACGACATGGTGATGTTCGGCTCGAGCTATCCCCATTGGCACCACAACTCATTGGATGCGTTGCCCCACTCGTTGAGTGTCGGACAACGCGAGAAACTCTGTTGGCGAAATGCCGCCTCGATCTACGGCATCGACGTCTCGGTCGCACTGGCCGCACCCGAGCCCGCGTGAAGGAGAAGCCATGACCAGCACCAAGATTCACGATCACACACCCGACACCGAGATGATCCCGGTCCGGGTTGTCGACTCCGACGTCCACCCCGTTCCGCGACGAGGCGAGCTGGTCGACCACATCCCGGAGCCCTATCGCAGCGAGTACTTCCTCAGCCACAAGGTCGGGGACACGATCATCTACGACGCACCCGACTATGCGCACTCGTATGCGATGCGGGTCGACTCGTTCCCGGCGGACGGCGAGTTCCCCGGCAGTGACCCGGAACTGGCCTTTCGTCAGCTGATCATCGACGCCGGTTCGGACATCGCGATCCTGGAACCGACCGTCAAGGCCACGCGGCTCCCCGAAACGACTGCCGCGCTCGCCACCGGGGTCAACAGCTGGTTGGCCGCTCACTGGCTCGACTCCCACAACAACTGGCATCAGCGCTGGCGCGGGTCGATCTGCGCCGGCATCGACGATCCCGCGGCCGCCATCCGCGAGATCGAGAAGTGGGCCGGGCACGAGTACATGGCCCAGATCCTCATCAAGGCCGAACCTCGTCCGGCCTGGGGCAACCCGGCCAACGACCCGCTGTGGGCAACCGCGGTCAAACACGACCTCCCGGTCAGCTGCCATCTGGGCCGCGGATCGTTCGAGACGATGCCCATGCCGCCGGTGGGGTTCCCGAGCTACAACCACGACTTCATGGTCACCTACTCGCTCCTGGCCGCGAACCAGATCATGAGCCTGATCTTCGACGGGATCTTCGACCGCTTCCCGGCGCTGCGGGTGGTGTTCGTCGAACACGCGTTCACGTGGATTCTGCCGCTGATGTGGCGGATGGACGCGATTTACGAAGCCCGCAAATCGTATGTGTCGATCAACCGCAGGCCGTCGGAGTACGTGAAGGAACACATCAAGTTCACCACCCAGCCGCTGGACTACCCGGAGGACAAAACCGAACTGACCCGGGCCTTCGAGTGGATGGAGGCCGACAAGATCCTGCTGTTCTCCTCGGACTATCCGCACTGGACGTTCGACGACCCCCGCTGGCTGGTCAAGCATCTCCCCCGGCATGCCCGTGACGCGGTCATGTACCGCAACGGCATCGAGACGTATCACCTGCCCGAATACGTTCCGGCCCTCAAAGATCAGGTCCGGGTGTTCTGAGATGGCAGACGAGACAACACCGGCCGACGCCACACCACCTCGGCTCGCGCAGGGACGCGAACATGTGGTCGCCACCGTGGCCGAGATCCCGCCGGGCTCGTCGAAGATTGTTCCGATCGGACGGCACGGTGTCGGTGTCTACAACGTCGGCGGCACCTTCTACGCCATCGCCAACTACTGCCCCCACGAAGGTGGGCCACTGTGTTCAGGGCGGGCCCGCGGCCGCACCATCGTCGACGACAGTGTGCCCGGCGATGCGGTGATGGTTCGCGATTTGGAGTTCATCTACTGCCCCTGGCATCAGTGGGGCTTTGAATTGTCCACCGGGACAACCGCAGTGAAGCCGGAGTGGAGCATCCGCACCTACCCGGTGCGGGTTGTCGACGACGACGTGCTCGTCACCGCATGAGCACAGGAGAAGCGTTGTCCAGTCCATGCATCATGGAGATCAACGGCGGCAACGTCGTCTACGAAATCCTCGGTACCTCAGACGAACTCATCGTCCTGACCCCTGGCGGCAGATTCGGCAAAGACATCCCGGGCCTACGTCCGCTGGCGCAGGCCCTCGTCGACGGTGGCTACTCGGTCCTGCTGTGGGATCGCCCGAATTGCGGTGCGTCCGATGTCCAGTTCTACGGCCGGTCCGAATCCCACATGCGTGCCGAGACACTCGCAAAGCTGTTGAACGGGCTCGGCCGCGGACCGTGCATCGTCGCCGGTGGATCCGGTGGCGCCCGGGACTCGATGGTGCTGACCATTCTCTACCCGGAACTGGTGAGCAAACTGGTGTTGTGGAATATCGTCGGCGGTATCTATGGAACGTTCAATCTGGGTGCACACTATGTACTTCCGAGCCTGCAGGCCGTCCGCGGACTCGGTGCCGAGGGACTGCTACGGCTCCGCGAATGGCGTGAACGGATCGATGAGAACCCGGCCAACAAACAGCGATTGCTGGACCTCGACCCGGACGAGTTCGTGAAACTGTCCCTGCGGTGGCTCGGCAGCTATGTCCCGAAACCGGGTCAGACGATCCCCGGAGTCGAAGACGAATTGTTCGATCGCATCACGGTTCCCACCCTCATCATCCGCGGTGGGGAGAACGATCTCGATCATCCCAAGCGCACGTCGTTGGAGGTCAGTTGCCTGATCAAAGGCGCCGTCCTGATCGATCCACCGTGGCCGGAGGATGCCTGGGAACGTGCGATGGAAGACCGCGCGTCCGGTAGGTCTAAGGGATTCAACATGTTCGACACCTGGGTCCAGGCCGCTCCCGCGATCCTGAAGTTCCTGGCGGACTCATGAGCCGCATTGCGGTGCGCTCACACCGGACGAATGTGGACCTCGCAGTTGAGGGAGGCCTCGAGTGCGGTGTGAATGCGGCTCTCGGGAATCCGGTCGAGATCGGTCTCCTGGATGTGGACAACCACCACATCCCAACCATCGGGTCCAGGTGTTCTCTCGATGTCGGCGATCAGCCCGAAGCCGGCGAGCACGCCGCGGGCATCGTCATCGGTTCCCCGGCTGATGAAGGTCACCACACCGGCACGCGGTACCACCTCGAAAACCCGCTCACACAACTCGAGTCCTTGCCGATGCAGCACATCAGGGTCGTCACCGGACATCAAGAGTTCGACCTCGCGCCGCTTGGCCGCGGCCGAAACGAGGTCGATGTCGATCAGCTCGGCGCCCAGTTGCGCCGCGCCGGAACGGAGCTGCGCCATGCCGGCTGTCAACTGCCCGGCGGTGAGTACACCGTCCGGATCGACGTTGATCCGCAGCACTGCCGTTCTCATGGGGGTGAGCCTAACCGTGCACTGCTGTGATGGTCGACCGATACCCCAACGCGGCCAGGAGAATCGAGGGTCATGAGTACCACCCCCACGAGTATGCCGACGGGCCGCCCGACACACATCGACGTGGCGGTTGCCCCCGGGCTCACACCGCGGCTCCTGCACGCCGATCGTCGCGCAGGCGAGATCGAGGATCTGACCGGCTACCGCCGAGGTGGTGGATACCGGCCAGTCGAGAATTCGGACACCGTCCTGCGCGAGGTGGAAGAGTCCGGGCTGCGCGGCCGCGGCGGCGCCGGATTCCCGATGGGCACCAAACTGCGGTCGGTCCGCGATCACGGTCTGCGGGCCGGCGCGGCCATCGTCGTCGCCAATGGCGAAGAGGGTGAACCTGCTTCGGTCAAGGACCGCTGGTTGATGCGGCATCGTCCCCACCTGATCCTCGACGGCCTCCGACTGGCGGCCGCCGTGGTCGGGGCTCACCGGGGTCACGTCTACGTCTCCGACACAGATGCGGCCGGCACCATGGAGCGGGCGCTGACCGACGCCGTCGATCTGCTGGGCGACCTCGAACTCTCGGTGCTCGTGGTCGAACCCGGATACGTCAGCGGCGAAGAGACTGCTGCGATTCGCGCGATCAACGGTGGACCTGCCAAGCCGAGCGACAAACCTCCACGGCCCTACCAACAGGGCGTGGGCCAAATGCCGACGCTGGTCAGTAACGTCGAGACGCTCGCACACGTTCCGTATATCGCGCACAAGGGCGGTACGGCGTTCCGGACCATAGGGACCGCCACCTCCCCCGGCACATTTCTGGCCACGGTCACCGGTGCGGGTAAACCGGCTGTCCTGTACGAGATTCCACACGGACTGCCGGTCACCGACCTGCTGGCACTGCACGGCGTGGCACCTCGCCGGGTCCGCGGAGTGCTCATGGGCGGCTACTTCGGTGGCCTGCTCAATCGCGACGTCCTGGCCGGCCACCTCGATCACGACAGCATCCGCACGCTCGGTGGCGGACTCGGATGCGGCGCCATCTCGCTGCTCACCGACGAGTGTCCGGTGGCTGTTGCGGCGTCTGTGATGAGCTATTTCGATCGTGAGAACGCCGGCCAGTGCGGGTCGTGTTTCAACGGCACCGCGGCCATGTCGGCTGTACTCGACGCACTGCGCGATGGTGTTGCAACCGAAGACGACGTCGTACGCCTGAGGCGATGGTCGATCGTCTTACGCGGCCGCGGTTCCTGCGCGACGCTGGATGCGGCCACCAACGTGGCAGGCACGCTGCTGGCACTATTTCCGAACGCGGTGGCCGATCACCGATCGCGGCGATGCGCCACCTGCGATGCCTCGCTCTACCGCACCCTGCGACCGTTTGCGGCGGAGAACGGAGACGGGCTGTGAGGATACGACTCGACCGTACGATGTGCGACGGGTTCGGCACCTGCGCACGGCATGCGCCCGAATACTTTTCGCTCGATGACTGGGGCTACGCCTCCCTCATCGGAAACGGTGAGGTCCCGCCCGCCGACCGTGATCAGGTCATGCGGGCGCTCATGGACTGCCCCGCGCACGCGATCATCGAGATGTCAGAGACCAGCGCAGTCGGGCCAGAGAGACCCGGGAAGTGAATTGCCCCTTGTGTGGCACAGTCTGCCAATGGCACACTATGCCATGTGACCTCCGCCACACAAGGCAGTGCGGACCTGCCCCGATACCAGCCCCGAACCACCGAGGAACGTGCCGAAAAGACCCGGCGCGCAATCGTTGACGCGGCTCTGGATGCCTTCCGCATCCACGGATATGAGGCAACAACCATGGGCGCGATCGCGGCCCTCGCCGGTGTATCGCCACGTAGCCTGTACCGGCACTACGGAAGCAAAGGCCAACTCTTCGCCGAGACCGTCGCGCTGCGGTCAGAGGACCTCATGACGTACCTCGTTGCCAATCTGGAACGAATGCCGTTGCGCGAGGCGATCCTCGACGCCGCCTGCGGGGCGACCGTCGATGCAAACGAAGAGAATCGCGAGCTCCTGCACCTGGCCACCACCGAACGCGAGATGTCGCGTTTCCTACACCTGACCACCCAGCGGATGGTGCCACCGCTGGCCGACATCCTGCGTACCGCGGCCGGGGTCACCGCCGAGAACACGGAGCCGATCGTGTGGGAGACCCGCGCTGCCGCCCTGATCGGCGCGTTGACCTGCGGCTTCGGACACTGGGCCGCCACCCCGGACTCAGATGTCCGAGAACAGCTTTCCCGAGCGGTCGACACCGTCCTACCCATTCTGCAGACCAGATCCGGCAACCAGGAGTCAGTCCGATGAGATATCAACTCAATGTGGTTGCCCGCAGTGTCACCGACGTGGTGCAGCACGCGGGAGGGCTCGTGTACGACCGGGTGATGGCCGGCTGGGACGTCACCGTGATACTCACCGACAGCTGCGACACCCGGCCGGTGAAGATTCTCGGAGCAGACGTCGCCGACCTCGAAAACGCGCTGGCCACCAAAGGACTCGGCCGCCATCCACAGGCTCTTGCCATTGCCGCGGACCTGTTCCGAAGCGATGATCGAGTTCACGGGGGCGTGGTGAGAGCTCTCGCCGACGGCAATGTGGAGGTCACGTTCTGGGGTGATTCCTGGCCGCTCGATTCCGACACCGCCACCGCCTCCGTCGTCCACCAACTGAGCTTCGCCGCGCAAGCTTTCAAATCGCACGCACTCACTGCGGCTGCACTTCCCGCCGACACAGTCGATTACACCGAGGTGTTCCACAGCAACGCCGGACAATCGGCCGCCTGACCACCCGTCGACCCGATCAAGCCGTTCACCAACGAAAAGCCGAGGCGCGATGACCAAAGCCGACACCACCGATCTGGCTGTGCTGGAAGCCGAAGCGCTCGCCGAAGCTGCTGAAGCCAGCGCGGTGGCTGCCCGCGCCCGCGCGCGAGCTGCCCGACTACGACGACAATCCGAGGCGGAACCCACAGACATCAAGACCACACCTGCCGTGGATGACGTTGAGCCGGAAGCTGTTCAGTCAGATGATGTCGAGCCAGAAGACTCGACCGCGCCCGCCGAGGACGACGGTGTGCAGGAACCATCCCGCTCACTGCGATCGCGGCTCCGGCTCCGGCGCCCGAGCAAACGGTTGACAGCGATACTGGTTGCTGCCGTGGTGATCGTCGCGGCGCTCGGGGTGAGCGGGTATCTGGCCTGGCAACACCGCGATGTGGTCAAGACCCAGGAACTCGAAGCCGAGTTCGACGCGGCGGCGCGGCAAGGCGTGGTCACGCTCACGTCACTGGACTTCAATCAGGCACAGGCCGATGTCCAGCGGGTACTCGACAACTCGACAGGGGCGTTCCTCACCGAATTCCAAAGTCGAGCCGATGATTTCACCAGTGTGGTCCAGCAGTCGCAGGTCACCACCAAGGGGCAGGTCAACGCCTCCGCGGTCGAGTCGATGACGGACGATTCGGCAGTTGTGCTGGTGGCGGCCACCTCGGAGGTCACCAACGCCGCCGGCGCCAAGGAAGAATCCCGGGCCTGGCGGCTCAGCGTCACCGTGACCAGAGTTGATGGAGAACTGAAGATGTCGAAAGTCGAGTTCGTGCCATGAGCGAATCCAGCGAAGCGGTGACCCTCACAAAGGAGCACGACGCGGCGGAGGCCGACGTCGACGAGTCGGACAATCCCAAGGCAGGGCGACGCTCGAGGTCTCGGCTTCGATTTCGGCGGGGAACCGGGTCCAGGCCGAGATTCAGTACTGTGGCACTTGCCTTACTGGTGGCCGCATCTCTGGTCACCGTCGCCCTCACTTACTTCTTCCTGTACGCCCCGGACAGGCAATCCGATTCCGGTGCAAAGGAATCAGCGATCACGGCGGCGGATTCCGCCACCGTTGCGCTGTTGTCGTATTCGCCGGACACACTCAACGATGATCTGGCCGCCGCCAAAACCCATCTCACCGGCGAGTTCCTGACGTACTACACCGAATTCACCGAAAAGGTCGTCGCACCGGCCGCCCAGGAGAATTCAGTCGATACCCAGGCTGAGGTCGTCCGGTCCGCGGTGTCGGACATCGACGAGAACTCGGCAACGGTCCTGGTGTTCATCAACCAGAGCACCACCAGCACCGACAAACCCGATCCGGCCCTGACTGCCAGTAGTGTCCAGGTCGCACTGACCAAAGTGGATGGTGCCTGGAAGATCTCGGCTTTCGATCCGGTCTGAGATCCAACTCCCGGCGCGTTCGCGTCATCCCTGCGGCAGCATGCCCTGCCAGGTCGGCCTTGGTTGTGAGCCCGCGAGATCGGTCTGTTGGTACATCGCCCCATCGGGCCCGACATAGGTGCCCGTGGTCGGCGAGTACTGCGCCCCGGCCACGGCGGGGGTGATCCCCTGCGCCTGCAGATTCGGATCCGGCGGGTAGTCGCCGAGCAGGGGCTGCGTCGGAGATACAGGTACGAACTCCTCATCGCTGTTGCACAATTCAGCAGTCGCCGCGCGCTTACCGGGATTGCCGAGGCACGGGATGTTCCGCGCACCCCGCACCGCGATGTCGGAATCCTGCGGCAACTTGCAGTACAGACCTTCGGGTGTGTCAATGGTGGTCGTGTCCGACGGCGGACGCCACTGATCCGGCGGCAGGAACCCGACGGTGCAGGCAGGCGGATCGGAGATACCGCTGATCCGGAAGTCTCCCAAGCCCAGCCCGGACGCGTTGTTCTTGGGCTGGACCGCCTGAATCATCGAGATGGACGGCGGCAGTAGCACCAGCAGCTGCTCCAGAGCCGCGTTGTAGGTCACCGCGAGCTGACCCACCGAGGTCAGATTCGCCAGCAGAATCGGCAAGGTGAACTCGACCGATTCGAGTAGACCGGTCACCTCGTCCGAAAAGCCCGGCCCGGAAGCGAGAATCGCGCGGATCTGCGGATCATTGGTCCGCAGTTGATCGGTGACACCGGCCAGCGATCGACTCCAGATCTCGATTGCATCTGCTGAGCGCACCTGCGAGGAGAGCAACGGTTCCGCATCCTCGATCAGGGTCCTGGTCGTGTCCCCCAGGTCGCTGAAGTCGCCGGCGAGTTTCGAAGACGTGTCGATGAGCGATTGGAGCTCGAAACGCTGACCACCGAGACCCCGATACAACTCCTCGGTGAGACTGTTCAATTTGTCCTTCGGAATGCTTCCGACGAGGTCACTGAGCTCGTCGAGCATCGGCCCGACCGGCTGCGGGATCTCGGACTTGTCCGAGGTGATCACCGATCCGTCATGGAGATACGGCCCCAAGTCCGTGTTGGGCCGCAGGTCCACATACTGCTCACCGACGGCCGACATGCTGCGCACCTGTGCCCGCAGATCCGCGGGGATCCGGGCGCCGCTGTCGATCGACAGCGAGGCCCGGACACCGCTGTCGGTCAGGCTCACCGACACGACCCTGCCGACCTCGGCACCCCGGTACGTGACGTTTCCGAACCGGTACAGTCCGCCTGCCGCAGGCAGATCCAGTGCCACCACCATCCGGCCGATCCCGAGTTGGGTCTGAATCTGCATGTAGGAGAACAGCATCACCACCATTGCGACCGTGGACATGAGCGCAAAGGCGACCAGCTGGAACCGGACGAAACCCGAGAGGATCACGATTCACCTCCGGTGATCGGCGCGCTCAATGGATCCCGAACGTATCGGCCATAACCCGGGTCTCCGACCGCTGCCTGAACAACCGCGTTCGGATCTCCCAGCGGAGTGCCCAGCAGGAGTTCACGTTGCATCCGCTCGACCGTGAGGTCGACCGTGGCATGGAGATTGATGTAGTCGCCACGGACAGCGCGATCAATCGTCTTCTGACCGTACGGATATACAGTCGCGTAGGCGATGGCCTTGTCCAGTTGCGGGCCGACGTCGGCCAGAGATCGCAGAGTGGGCGCCAGGTTCTCCAGGTCGGTCACCAGATCGTCCTGGACCGCCGCGACAACGCCGGTGGTGGTGTTGCTGAACACCCGGAGCTTGTCGAGTGCGGTGGTGATCTGCGGGCGCTCCGACACCAGGACCTCCAGGGCGGGCGGTATCTTCTCCAAGGCTCCGACCAGGACATCCCGTTGTGTGGCAAATGTTTCGGCGAGCCGATTGGCGTTGTCGATGGTGGCCACGATGTTCGCGCGCTGTTGGTCGAGGGCACCGACAAACGTGTCGAGCCGCGTGATCAGGTCACGAACCGCGTCCTCCCGGCCGCTCAAAGCCGTGTTGAGGGAAGAGATGATGTTGTCGATCTCCCCGAGACCGCCTCCGTTGACAATCGTGGAGACCGACGCCAGGGTTTGCTCGGTGGTCGGGTAGGTGGCCGTCTCATCGATCGGAATCGTGGCGCCTGCGGGGAGTTGCCCGGTCGGTGGCGCACCCACCGGCGGATTGAGCTCCAGATGATTGGAGCCGAGCAGGCTCGTCTGACCGATGTGGGCCTGCGCGTTCCCGGGGACCACCACACCCTTCTTCACCCACACTTCGACATTCGCGTGCCAGCCGACGACAGTCATGTCCCCGATGCTGCCGACCACCACGTCATCGATCATCACCGGCGAATTCGACACGAGGGTACTGACATCGGCCATCTGGACGTGGAAGAGCTGAGAATCAGACCCACGGCCTTCGGTACCGGGCAACGGTAATGAGTTGACGCCCTGCCAGCTGCATCCGGCAACCGTCAACACCACACATACGACGATCATCGGCAGGCGTGGATCGATACGTCGGGGTGTCATGACGGGCGCCTTTCGATCGGCAAGAGCAACGCATCGAGTGGATTCGTCGCTGCTGCCGGCTTGGTGGGCATCGTCTTCGCCGGGACGAGGTCCGGCTCGGTGTAGATGATGTTGTTCGGATCAGCTGTGGGGCCGAGGAGCGGATTGAGCGGGAACGGCAGGTAGTTGAACGCCAGGAGCGGTAGGACCGGACCGAGGTACTCGCGACATTTCTTGGCGCCCTCCTCTGAGGTCAGGTTCTCCACCGCCGCAACGCCGGAACAGATGAACTGGATGGGATTCGAGAAGTTGTTCAACGTGAAAACCCCCGCTTCTGTGCCGGTGTCGGGGTTGTAGATGTTGTAGAAGTTGGCCATGCTCGTCGGGAACACGTGCAACAACTGCTCGATGTCGGCCCGGTGATCAACCAGGTTCTGCGTCACATTCACCAACCGCTGTACCTGTTCGGTTGCCTTGCTGCTGCTCGATGCCACGAACCGCTGGACCTCCACCACCGCGACCGAGAGATTTGTCAGTGCCGCATCAAGATCGGATCGGCTCTCGTCGAGCACACTCGACACCGTCGCGAGGCGGTTCTCGAATTGGACGATCTGTTCGTCGCTGTTGCGCAGGGTGGTGACAAAGGTCTGCAGGTTGGTGATGATGTCGACGATGTCGCCGCTGCCATCGGCCAGGATTCGTCCCACTCCCGACAGTTGCTTCACCGTCTCTCTGAGTTTGTCGCCGTTGCCGTCCATCGCGTCGGCCGTGCTGTCGATGAAGCGGCCCACCGAGCTCTCCGAGATGTCACCACTGGGACCCAGATCTGTTGCCAATCGTGTCAATTGGGTCTTGATCTCGTCCCATTCGATGGGCACACCGGTCCGCTCGAGTGGGATGACACCGTCGTCCGGCATGACCGGGCCCTCGCTCCGATAGGCCGGGGTGAGCGCGACCACCCGATCGGCGACCAGATTCTGGGCGATGATGATCGCCTGGGCGTCTGCCGGGATTTTCACACCACGATCGACCTTCATGTCGAGCCGGACCGAAGTCCCCTGTGGGTGTATTCCGGCGACCGACCCGACTTTCACCCCCGCGACCTGCACCTCGTCGCCTTTGTAGATTCCGGTCGCGGTGGTGAAGATCGCGCTGATCGATCTGGGCCCGAACGTCTTCTGGTAGGCGAACACCGTGCCGGCGAGCAATGTCGACAGCAACACCACCGCCACGAGAGCCACCACGATCCGCTTGCGCGTCATCGGCCCGGCCCCGCCGGTGTCTGAGCCGAGGCCCCAACCGGGATCTGGCCCCCTGGGATCGGGAACGGTACTCCCGGTTCGATTCCGAACGCTTTGTTGATGAACGGCTGGATCATGTGGCCGTCGATGAGGTTGGCGACAAAGGCGTTGTAGAACGGGCCGCTGGAGACCGCCTCACCCTGGGTGAGCGAGACTTTCGCCAGACCCGGTATCGCCTGCCCGATGTTGTCCCTGTTCTTCTCGAGCAGCGCTGCGACAGAGTTCAACCGGTCCAGGGTGGGCGCCAACTGCGCCTCGTTGTCGGCAACGAGACCCGACAGCTGCGCAGCGACAGCGGAGGTGTTGGCCAGCAGATCCACGATCTCCTGGCGCCGGTCCACCAGAACACCCAGCAACGAATTGGCATTGAGGATCAGTGAATTCAGTTCGTCACTGCGTTCGGCCAGTATCGAGGTGACCTCACTGGTACTGCTCAGCAGGTCACGCAGCGATTCGTTGCGGCCGTTGATCGACCGCGACAGTTCGCTCAATCCGTCGAACGTCGGGCCCAGTTGCGGCGCAACCTGATCGATGGTCGACGACAACGTGTCCAGGGACTGGTTCAAGGCGTCGGTGTCGATCGAGGTGACATTGGTGGTCAGGTCTCCCAGCGCATCGTTGAGCGAATACGGCGACGATGTCCGTGAGCGTGGAATGACATCCGAGGGGTGCAGGACGCCACCACCAACACTGTCCAGGGTCAGCATGCGCCTCCCCAACAAGGATCCGGTCTTGATCTGTGCGGTGCTCTCGGTCCCGAGGCGAACACCGTCGTCCACCCAGAACTCGACCCGGACGTCCCCTTCGTCCAGCGAGACCTTGGACACCGTCCCGACTTTCACACCCGAGAGCACCACGTCGGCCCCTGATCGGAGACCACCGGCCTCTTCGAACAGTGCCTGGTACGGCAAGGAGGTGAACCAGGTGATGTATTTCTGCCCCTGCAGACCCACGGCCACAAACAGGCAGATCAACACCACGCCGATGAACCCGTGTCGGGCAAGGCGACCACCGCGATATTTCAGCATGTCAGGGCGAGCACCTCCCGGTTGTCTGTTCGATCCAGGGCAGCACCACGACCGCGCCCGAGGAATCGGTCACGCGGACCGTGATCGCACAGATGAAGTACTGGATGAAGTTGCCGTATGTGCCGGTCCGCACCAGCTTTCGGAAGTTCTCCGGCGCCTTCTGCAGTGCCGTATCGAGACGACCTTTGTCGTCGTCGACCAGAGGGGCGAGCCTGGCGAGTTCGTCGACCGATTCGGCCAGCGGTGGCCGCGCCTGCGTGAGCAGGTCGGCCACCGCGGCGGTTCCGGCGTCCAGTGCCGTGATGGCAGAACCGATCGGATCACGGTGCTGCGCCAGTTCAGCCACCAGCTGGTCGAGTCGCTCAACCGTTGCCGAGAACTCGGGACCGTTGCGCGCCAACGTGCCCATCACCGTGTTCAGGTTGTCGATCAGATCCTCGATCACCACTCCGTCCTCGGCCAGTGTCGAGACAAACGAGGAAGTCTTGGCGAACAGTGATCCGACCGTTCCCTCCTGGCCCTGCATGATCTGCAGCAGCGACGACGTCAGACCGTTGACCTCCTGCGGCCGCAGACCATCGATCACCGGCTTCAATCCGCCCAGCAGAACATCGAGGTCGAGTGCAGGCGCCGTCTGCTCCTCGGGAATCTGGCCCCCCGGCGCCAACATCCGGGTCGATCCGGCCCCGTCTGAGAGGTCGAGGTACCGGTCCCCCACCAAATTGAGGTACTTGACCCTGGCGTGTGTGCCCGCGGTCAGATGTACATTCCGATCCGCATTGAAGGTGACCTTCACGTGATGGTCATCCTGCAGGGATACAGCTTCCACGGTCCCCACCCGCACCCCTGCCACCCGAACGGTGTCCCCGGGCCCTAGTTCTGAAACATCCTCGAAGCGTGCCGAATAGCTGTGGGTGGAGCCGGTCCGAAAGTCACCGAAGACCACCACCAGAAATGCCGACAACACGATCATCACAATTGCGAAGATCCCGAACTTCACCGCCTGCGGGCTCCGGAGGACACTCATCTCGCCCTGCCGTCCATGATCGGACCAAACAGTGCCCGCTGCAGGCTCTCCACGTTGACCTCGAGGCCACGTCGGTCGGCCGCAAAGGGATTCGCCCCGACGTCGGCGACCACAAACGGGGGCTTTTCCTGATAGCCGACCGGCAGCACCTGACACTGTGGTCCGCCCGACGCCGCGATTTTGGGCAAATTGTTCGGGTACCTGTACGGCTCGGTGCCCCACAGAAAGTTCGCAGAAAGTCCGAGCCCGGGAACGTCGACCGGCGATGAATCGGCCAGGTAGGCCATGCCGTCCAGCGAGCAGGTCAGGGACTCGTTGTATTCGTTGGTCAGTGCCAGGGTCGGAACGAGGACCGCCGATATCGAATCGAGCAGCGGGCCGTTGGTGCGCAACACCCGGTCCCCCACGTCCGCCAGCCCGATCACGCTGGCCAAGAACGCATCCAGGTTCTGTTGCTCCTCGACGATCGACTGACTCAGGCCGGTCGCATTGTCGACGGTGGTGACCAGAGCGGGCGCGGCATCAGCATAGGTCTCGAGGACCTCCGGAGCCATCTCGAGGTCGCGCTCGAGCGCCGGCAGCCCCGGTTCAACCGCGGCGAGGAACGTATCGAAGTCCACCAGCATCTGGCCGACCTGATCGCCACGTCCACTCAGGGCCGTGGAGATCGCACCCAGGGTCTCGTTCAGCTTGTCAGGTTCGATCTGGGACAGAACGGATGTCAGCTGTTCGAAGACAGTGTTGAGTTCCACTGTGACCCTGCGGGAATCGAGCACTTGGCCGGCGTACATCGGTTTCGATGATGGATTCTCCGGGGGCAGGAACTCGACGAACTTCGCCCCGAACACCGTCGATGACGCGATCTCGACACCAACGTTGTCCGGGATATCCTGCAGCTGGGACGGATTCATCGCGAGTTCGATCGAGGCCTGACCGTCGGGCAATGAATCGATCGAACTGACCCGGCCGACCGTGACGCCCCGCATCTGAACCTTCGCGTCCGGATACATGACCAGACCCGCACGTGGCGACAGGACAGTGACGCGGACGGTATCGGTGAAGCCACCCCGGAACATGGTCACGGCGACAATCAGGACCGCGACAACCAGGAGTATCGATCCCAGACCGACCAATGGTCGAAGTACATTAGGCGACATACTGTTTCGCCTATCCCGACAGGTTGAAGTTGCCGTTGGAACCGTAGACGGCCAACGAGACCAGCAAGGTAACCGAGACAACCGCGATCAGCGACATCCGCACCGCATTGCCGACCGCCACACCCACTCCGGCCGGACCCCCACTGGCAAAGAAGCCGAAGTAGGTGTGGATCAACATGATCATCAAGGCCATCAGGAATGCCTGCAGGAACGACCACAGGAGATCGATCGGGTTCAGAAAGGTCGAAAAGTAGTGCTGATACAGCCCTGAGGATTGGCCGAGGATCACCACGGTGGTGAACCAGCAGGCAACAAACGACGCCGTCAGCGCGATCGCGTACAGCGGCGCCAGCACGATCATCCCCGCGATGATCCGGGTACCGACCACGTACTTCATCGGGTCGATGCCCATGGACTCCAGGGCGTCGATCTCCTCGTTGATCCGCATCGCACCCAATTGTGCTGTGGCACCGGCACCGAAGGTGGCGGCGAGCCCGATTCCGACCACCACCGGCGCAGCGATGCGCACGTTGATGAATGCCGACAGGAAGCCGGTCAACGCCTCGATCCCGATGTCACCCAGCGAGCTATAGCCCTGGACGGCCAGCGTGCTGCCGGTGGCAAGTGTCAGGAACCCGACTATCACGACGGTCCCACCGATCACCGCGAGGTTGCCTGCCCCCATGCTGGTCTCGGCGATCAACCGGAGCGTCTCTCGTTTGTATTGCCACGCCGCGCGCGGAGACCCGATCAGCGCCTTCGCATAGAAGATCGTGTGATCTCCGATTCCGCCGAGCGTCTTCACCGGCCGGTTCAGTTCCCGGACCGTCCGGCCGTGCAACGTGCTCGGTGTCATGCCATCCCCCTCATCCGGCGGTCAGCTGGACGCCGACCGCGGTGACCACGACGTTGACCACGAACAACGCCATGAACGCGTACACAACCGTTTCGTTGACCGCATTGCCCACCGACTTCGCGCCACCAGAGACGGTGAGCCCCCGATAGCACGCCACCAGACCTGCGATGAGGCCGAACAGAAGCGCTTTGATCGACGAGATGACCACCTCGTTGATCCCGGTGAGCAATGTGATCCCGGAGGCGAAGGCACCTGGATTGACATTCTGGACAAACACGGAGAAGACATAGCCCCCGACCACCCCGATGATGCAGACAAGACTGTTGAGCAGCAGCGCAACCAGTCCCGACGCGACCATCCGCGGCGTCACCAGTCGCTGCACCGGATTGATCCCGAGGACTTCCATGGCGTCGATCTCTTCACGGATGGTCCGCGATCCGAGGTCCGCGCACATGGCGGTGGCCCCGGAGCCCGCCACGATCAGAACGGTGACCATCGGGCCGACCTGCGTGATCGCACCGAAGGCCGCGCCGGCACCGCTCAAATCGGCGGCGCCGAGTTCACGAAGAAGAATGTTGAGGGTGAAGCTGACCAGAACCGTGAACGGAATCGCGACAAGCAGTGTGGGAACCAGCGATATGCGCGCCACGAACCAGGACTGTTCGAGCGTCTCCTTACCCTGAAAGGGTCTGCGGAACAGGAACTTCACCGCATCCGCCGACATCATGAACAGGCCACCGACCGATTCGAACGGGCCGGACAGTTTGGGGCCGCGATATCCCCCGGACCGGCCGGTGCTACTGCGTTGCCATCCGGCCATCAGAATGCCTCACCATCGCCGACAGCCTCTGCATGCCAACCAATTCCCCACCCGATCGACATCCTTGGTGATTGCATCCGCTCACCTCGCTGTGCAAGAAACCTGATTCGGCCGCCACATCACCTCATGCTCGATGACATTGCCTGCCAGCCGATTTGGCAAAACCCGTAAGGCCACCCCCGCCCGGGCTGCGGGCCGTAACCCATCACACAAGTACGGTCGAGCGTTCGGCCACACAATTACTGTTGCAGCCCAGTCGATTTCGACCAGCAGTCAGCACTGACCACCAGAGGTATCAACCACCCCTTTCGCGTCCTGAAGACACTCATACCGGCGGGCGCAGCGAGGACGTGACACCCTCGACATCTGCCTGCGAGGCTGAACTTACACGCATAAGTAGACGGTGTGAGCAAAACCGGAGAGATTTCTCGAAACACCGGGGAGCCGCTCGCGCCCGTATCCGCCTGCCCCGTCCCCCGAATTGCCGATATCGGACCTCAATACGTGGATTACGCAGTGTCCCAACAAGAATGCAGCCGAATTCTGAATCCGGCATCAGTCGACAGCGGTCCGATATATGCTCCGCACATCTGCAAGAGCCCAACTCCCGCGTAGGAGAACAGCCCTGCTGGGCCGGTCCTTCCCCTGGAGTCGGCGACGTCCATCGGCGAGATCGGGAGTACCGGCGAACGTCACCCGAGAACGCGGCTCCCGCAGTACGGGTCATCTGGACCTGGCCACAACCAGACACCCGAGCCTCCCCAATCACATCGGGTGTCCGTCGGAGGAGGATGTCAGTTGAGAACACATCGCATGCTGGTCGTCGCGATGGCGGCCGTGCTGATGGTTGCCGGATGCAGTGATCGCGGCGGAGATGATGGTGAAGACGACGGTGGCGGCGGGGGTGGAACCGGATCGGCCGATACGGTTTCATCTACGTTCGGCGACCTGACAGACGTATGCCAATCCGGCTCGGCCGCAGGCTCACCCACGCAAGGAGTCACTGACACCGAGATCCAGGTCGGAGTCTTCACCGACCTGGGATTCACCCAGAACCCCGAGTTCGTCAACGCGGCGAAGGTCTTCACCTCCTGGTGTAACGCTCAGGGCGGCATCAATGGACGCAAGATCGTGGCCAACACACGTGACGCCAAGTTCATGGAGGCGCGCCAGCAGATGGTGACCGCCTGCAGCGAGGATTTCGTACTCGTCGGTGGCGGTAGCGGCCTGGACGGCCTCGGCGTCAAGGAACGTTTGAACTGCCTACTGCCGAGCTTCCCAGCCCAGGTTGCGCAGCTCACCTCTGCCGGTTCCGACCTCGAGATCAGTGCCGATCCCAGCCTCACCCAGGGATACGACCCGTATTACGGATTCCGGAGCTGGCTGATCAACGACGCCTACCCGGAATCGAAATCCGCGATCGGCTTCGTCAATGGCGACTCCCCCGTCACGAAGGTCCTCGGCGAACAGGCCGTCGAAGCCGTGGAGGCCGCGGGTGGCACATTTGTCTACAACGACCTGTACCCGGCGATGGGCGTGTCCGATTGGACGCCCTACGCACAGACGATCAAGAGCAAGGGCGTCAAGGGCCTGCTGTTCTATGGCGACTTCCGGCAGCTCGCGAAACTCGAAACCGTCTTGACCGGAATGGATTACAAACTCGACTGGATCGACACCAACAACAACGCCTATGGCCCGGAGTTCATCGAACTCGCCGGAACGTCGATTGATTTCCAGAACAACTATCTCGATCTCGGCGGCAACCTGCCGCTCAACAGCGACGAGCCGGCAATGCAGGATCTGCTGGCGCTCTACGACGAGTACGCGCCGGACGCCAACCTGACGTTGCCGTCCATCCGTGCGATGTCATCGTGGTTGCTGTTCGCCAAATCCGCGGCAAGTTGTGGCGACGACCTGACCCGGACCTGTGTGTACAACACGGCGAAGCAAGAGACCGCGTGGACCGGGGGTGGCCTGCACACGGCCCGGAATTTGGCGCAGCCCGTGCCACCGACGCCCTGCTTCAACGTTGCCGAAGCCGAACCCGATGGTTGGATAGCCCCCGATTTCGGAGCAGACCAGGGTCCATACCGCTGCAATATCCCGGTACACAAATACACCGGTGACTACCCGCAGCCGATGACGTTGGCAGATGTCGGGAAGAGCATGGACGACGTGCAGTAGCCCAGCCGAAAGATCTCCCCGGCACAAGAATCGGGGGTTGCGGTGGATCCGCAACCCCCGATTCTGACCGGTTTGGCTTGATTCGAGTCGGTCAGACGCCCTTGACCGCGTCCGCGATCGGGGTCTCACCGTTGACGAACTCGATGGTGGTACCGACACTCGACGGCGTTTCGAGGACGGCGGCAAGTACGGCTGCCACGTCGTCACGGCTCACTTCAGAGGCGTCTGCGCCACGTTCCTTGGTCGCGATACGTCCGGTACCGGGCTCGTCGGTGAGCGCACCGGGACCCACAATCGTCCACAGCAGCGTGGTGCCCCGGAGATACTGATCAGCCGCCGCCTTGGCCTCGGCGTAGGCGTAGAACGAATTGTCTTCGGGAACACCATGATCCGGGCCCGCGCCAAAGTACGACACCATGACGAATCGGGGTACGTCGACCTTCAGCGCGGCGTCGATACTTCGGATCGCAGCGTCCCGGTCGACGGCGTACGTGCGCTCCGGACTTCCACCACCGGCGCCTGCGGAGAACACCACGGCATCGTGGCCCTTGATGACCTCACCGATCTCATCGGTCGACAGGTTCTCGATGTCGGCGATCACCGGTATCGCACCGGTCGCCCTGATGTCGTCGGATTGGTCGGGGTTACGGATCAACGCGCTGACCTGGTGGCCTTCGCCGGCCAGCAGTTTCGCCAGCTTGCGCGCAATCTTGCCGTGACCTCCGATAATGGCGATCTTTGACATGTGAATCCCTCCGTCGTCGTTGACTCGCACTCTGTTGGGCACTTTGTAGTGCAACAAGGCCGACCCCGTCGGCATTCCAGTCATCCGCGCCGTGCGGGGGCGTTCAACGACCGCGACACTAGTCGCCGGCACCGTCCTGCGAGTAGTCGCGAATGATCTCTTCCAGAACTTCGCGGATGCGATCGGCATGCGTGGTGACGGGACTGGTGGTGTCGGGCCAGGTCTCGATCTCGGCCAGCATCCAATCGACCCAGGAGATGATGTGGGTGAAGTGGCCGACCATGTACTTGGCAGCGAACGCCAGCAGATGCTGACGGCTGGGAAACGATCCTGCGCCGGGAACGATGAGCAGCTTCGCGTTGCCGACGAAGATCTGCCGTTTCATCTCGGCCTGTGTACGGACGGTGCGAAGGGTGTTCCGCAAGTCGTCGATGGTGCCCTGCTCCGCCACGCACACCCGCAGCAGACCTTCGAATTCCATCGACGGAGCGCGGGTTTCAGTCGACATCCACTCAGCGAGGGCGGCGCGGCCTTCCGGGGTGATCGAGTACACGGTCCGGCTGCGCTGCGAGCCGGTGGATTCGGTGCGGGCTGCCACCAGACCACGCGCGACAAGCTTCTTGGGGGCGTTGTACCGCTGCCGATCGGCCCGCGGAACGATCTCCGACATGCCTCGGCCGATTTGTTCGGCCACTTCGTAGGCCGACCAGTCCCGAGGCGCCAGTATGCCGAGGATGGCATACGACATCGTGTTGAGGTCGCCTTGTGGCACAGCAACCCTCCCGGACTGGCAAATTAATAAAAGCAGCCGTTAGCGTAGCAACAGGAATATGAGGTGCCCGATCGCACCGTCGGGCACCTCATATCACCTGTTCAACCAGCGCGAACCTACCCGCCGCTGGTGTCGTCGGCCGTATCGTCGATGTCGTCGTCGGTGTCCGCGCCCGGCTTGGCATAGATGAACGGGACGAGTTCCCCGGCCACGCGCGCGGCGGCGGCCTGGCCGTCGATGGTCGGCGCGAGATTCGCCCACACCACCATGGTCACGTCGTTGACCGGGTCGTAGCCCATGAACGAGTTGTACCCCGGCATCTCACCGATGTGCCCGTACATGGGGCCCATTTGAGCGATTCCGTATCCGTACCCGGCCCCTTCCGGCTTATCCGGGTCACTGGGCTGCACACTGTCCATCCGAAGCTTCTGCGTCGCCTCGTCGAGCAGTTCGCCGTCGCCCATGGCCTTCACCCAGATGGCCAGGTCATTGGCGGTCGCGATGCCCTGTCCGGCCGACCAGGTCCACGACGGGTTGTCGTTGGTGGTCACCCGTGGCTTCACCGTCCCGGCCTCGATGGCCGCGATCCGCTCCGGCGACAGGGACTCTTTGCCTTCGCCGAGCGTCTCGATATTGCCGCTGTAGGAGTAGCCGCTGGAATAGGGCGCGGGGATTGCGGTGTCGGTGTTGGCGGGGAACGAGCTACCCGTCATTGCGAGCTTGCTGAAGAACCGATCCTGGAAGATCTGGGCGATCGGCTTGCCGTCGAGCTCTTCGGCGATGAGTCCGAGCAACACCGTGTTGGTGTTGGAGTAGTGATATCCGTCGCCCGGCGGGAAATAGGGGGGATTGGCGAACGCCAGCGCCAGCAATTGCTCTGGTGTCCACACCTTTTCGGGTTCGTTGTCGAGCGCTTGATTGAGTTCGACTGTCTCGGTGTAGTTGTACAGCCCGCTGCGCATGTTCAGCAGCTGACCGATGGTGATGTTGTCGCCGTTGGGGACATCGGGACGGTACTTGCTGACCGGGTCGTCGACGGAAATCTTGCCTTCCTGGACCAGCTGCATGATCGCGGTACCGGTCCAGGTCTTCGTGTTCGAGCCGATGCGTACCTTCGTGTCCAGGGTTGGCGCATCGGTCGAGTCACTGGCGGTTGTGCCGAACGACTTGACGTACTCACCGTCCGGCGTACGGATCAGCACCATCATGCCGATCTCGCGGTACTCCGTGGCGAGTTCGTCGATCGCTTTGTCCATGGCCGCGGTGTCGAACGGCACGAGTGCGCTGTTCGATGATCCGCTCGAGCTCGTGGATGTTCCCGTACTCGCCGCAGTGCTCGACGAGGACGAACTGTCCGAATCGTCCGAGCATGCGGTGGCGACCAGCGCCGCCGACAGCAGCACGGCCAGTGCCGCCGGCTTGGCGCGGCTCGGTCGACGCCGTCGTGTGGCCCGCGGACCTGCTTCTAGTGGGGACATAATCCTTCTCCTCGAGTGGTGATCTCACCGGACCTCGCTGCGGTGGTTTCCACAGCGTGGGGAACTCATTGTGGCGCTCGCGTGAAGGTGCCGAGGTCGTCTTTGTCGAGATACTCGATGGTCAACGAACTGGCCGGTCCGGCGACGGTGAACTCGGCACCCGTTGGGCCCGCGGCGTTTTCGCCTTCCGGCTCGAACCAGTAGGTGTCGCCGACGTAGTGGGTGAGCGGGTAGCTCTGTTGCAGATCTTTGCCGATCCGCAGGACCAGGTTGTTGCCCTGCGCGACCACCTCGGCAGGGCCGTAGAACGGGCTGGTGTACATCCCGGTGTAGTCGCTCGCCGGGCGGGCCGGCGCGGCATCGGCCGGTGGGGTGGCGTAGTCGACGTCTGAGCGCCCGGAGGCGATGACCATCTTGAACTGCTCGGCTACAAAGGGCGGCCAATCCACCGTCAGCTTGCCGTTGCTCACGTAGTCGAGGAACTGAGCCGTCAATGTCTCCGACACCCCGACCGGCGCCGTGTTGGCGAGTACGACGATCCCGAGTTGCTCACTGGGCAGCATCTTGACGTCGGTGCTGGCGCCGAGCGCAAAGGCGCCGGCGTGCCCGATCTGCACTCGACCGTGGTCGTCGGTGCTGACGTTGAACCCGATGCCGTAGAAGCTGTCTCGCGCACCAGGGGCGGTGGAGGGGTGGGAGAAAGAATGAGCCTGGTGGGTGAACTGCAACTCTTCAGGATCGACGATCTGCTGCCCGTTGAACATGCCGTCCGCAAGTTCCATCTGAACCCACTTGGCCATGTCATCGACCGACGACATGGCGCCACCGGCCGGCGCCTGCTCCGCGGGATTGCTGACGTACTTCGCCTCCCAGGTCTTGGCGTCGGGGTCGATGAGCTGATGGTTGAACGCGCGGTTGGGGGAGTTCAGCCACTCGTCGTACCGGGAGGTCGTGTTCTCCATCCCAAGTGGTTCGTAGATCTTCTGCTCCGACAGGTCCGCCCACGTCATGCCCTCGGCGTTGGCCGCAGCGTTCCCGGCGATCGAGAATCCGTAGTTGGTGTAGTCGTAGTGGTCGCGGAAGCGGTACAGCGGAACCTGGTTGAGTCGGCTGATCGTCTCGGGATACGTGTAGCCGAGGTCCTCGAGCAGGTCGCCGGCGTGGTCGGGCAGGCCCGATCGGTGCGACATCAGATCGGTGTACGTTGCGTTGGCGGTGACATACGGATCGGCCACGGCGAAGCCCGGCTCATGGGTTATCACCGGGTCGTCCCAAGCGATCTTCCCGTCGCCGACGACGGTCGCCACGACACTCGACGCCAGGGGCTTCGACACCGACGCCAGCTGGAACATGGTGCTCGTGTCGACCTTGCCTGGTTCACCGACCTTCCGGACGCCAAACCCCTTGGCGTACAGCACTTCGCCCTTGTAGACGACTGCCACGGCCACACCCGGAGCGCCGGTATCGGCCATGATGTTCTCGACGTAACCGTCGAGCCGGCCGATCGCCGCGTCGACGTCGGCCCGGTCGAGCTGGGCGTCCGGCACACTCGGTGGGACCTCGGCCATCGAGCTGGTGGACGAATCATTCGACGATGAACTGCATCCTGCCAGCGCGAGTACGACCACTGTGCCGAAAGCTATTGCCGTGCAGGCATATATCCGGGCACGTTGACGTCGATGCGACGGTGGGTTGGGTGTGGTTCGGGTGACCATGTTGCTCCATCCGGCGGCTCCGGCGTCACGGACGGCGCGCGGACTACTCATCCAGCGAGGGCTGTCCTGGGCACGCCGGTGCACCGACAGTACCTCAGTTTGGTGCAAAGTGCAGTATGCAATTTGCACCAAATGGAGTAGGTTGCGCTGAGATGGAACGTTCGCTGAGCGTGCTGCGCGGCGTCGACCCGACACGGAAAGTTGGTGCCTCATGCCAGGACGACGTCGCCGAACGCGCACAGCTCGAACGTTTCTGGCGATCGTGACTGCCGCCGGCATGCTGCTGGCAGCCGCCTGCTCCGGCGACTCGTCGGGCACGTCCGCGCCGAACAGAACCCAGGGCCAGGCGATACCGGCCGACGCCACCGCGATCATGGAAACCGATCCGTACACCGCGGCGCGGTGGTCATATCTGGTGATCGACCCCGAGACCGACGAGGTCATCTACAGCAATCAAGCCGACACCTTCATGTTCCTTGCGTCGCAGACCAAACACTTCACAGTCGGAACGGTTTTCAACGACCTCGGTGTCGACCGCACCATCACGACCCCCGTCTACGCGACGGCGGCACCGGTGGGCGGCACCCTGACCGGTGACCTGGTACTCGTCGGATCCGGCGACCTGGCACTCGGCGGGCGCAATGCCGACCAGGATCAATTCGACTTCGCCACAGAGGGAATCGATCACGTCTACGCCGACGCACTCCCCGGTGCGGTCCTGGCGCCGGGCAATCCGCTCGCCGGACTCGATGCGATGGCGCAGCAGGTTGCCGCATCAGGAGTCACGCGCATCGACGGCGACGTGCTGATCGATCCGCGCCTCTGGGAAACCTACGACACCGTCGAAGGCAAGGTGCCGTCGATCTTTGTCAACGACAACCTCGTCGATATCCAGGCACAGCCCGGCGAACCCGGGCAGCCTGCCACGATCGAGATGCTTCCGGGCAATGGCCTGTTCACCGTCGACGCACAGGTGACCACCGGCGCCGCCGACAGCGACTCCACCCTGAAGGTCGCCGCGGATGAGGTCGATCCGACGTTGCTCCGGGTGACCGGATCGGTTCCGGCGGGCAAGACCTCGCTGACCGTCTACCGCATCACCGACGCGTCGAGCTGGGCGCGCCAGCTGTTCATAGAGGCGTTGCAGCGCAACGGTATTACGATTGACACAACGTCGAAGGTCAACAATGCGGCTGTCCTTCCGCCGCAGGGCAGTTATCAGGACGACCTGCGGCTTGCGACGCTCGACTCGGCCCCGCTCGGCGAAGCGGGCGGCATGATCCTGGCAACGAGTTACAACACCGGGGCCAATACCTTTGTCTGCCTGCTGGCCGTCGAGGCGGGCTCCGACAAGTGCGCGGACGGATTGCCTGCGATCCGCGATCTGGCGACCGACGCCGGTGTCCCCGCATCAGACTTCGTGATCATGGACGGGCAGGGCGGTGACCCGTCGTCCGCGACCCCCGCCGCCGTC
This sequence comes from Williamsia sp. Y721, assembly GCF_059683565.1. Lineage (NCBI taxonomy): Bacteria > Bacillati > Actinomycetota > Actinomycetes > Mycobacteriales > Nocardiaceae > Williamsia > Williamsia sp. Y721. Next base: position 72,849 of record NZ_JCASNH010000005.1, read on the forward strand.
GCCACCTGGTTGAAGTGGGTGAACGGTCAATCCTGGGCGGATACATTCTGGAGTGGGCAACCCATCCTGGGTGAGCGCGGGTCGCTGTCCGGGGTCGGTGTGGACAGCCCGGCCAAAGGAAAGGTGATCGGCAAGACGTCCACCTCTGCCGATGTCGAACCGGGCACCGAACGTCTGGTGATCACCACGCAAGGCCTGTCCGGCTACCTTGACGTCGGTGATGGCCGCCGGCTGCTCTTCGTGACCGCTGTGAGCAACGCCGTCTTCCCCGACCTACCGCGCGGGGTGTTCCAGGTCGGCGACGACGTCGGTATGGTGGCGGCAGCTTTTCAACAGGCGCAAGAGAATTGAGTGTGCTGTTGCAGCGCCGGGTCGCCGTGCACCGGGGGCGATCTCACCGAACCGGTGCAGTGCTCAGCTGCCGGTGAAGATGGGCGGGCGTTTCTCGGAGCGGGCCGCCCGACCTTCGGCCATGTCGTTGCTCTGCCACGCAAGCACCATTGCGGCGACGTGCTCTGCGGGGGGTTCGTCGCGCGCGCCATCGTCGCCCAGGACCAACTTGTAGTGCCGCAGCGTCAGCGGAGCAAGGGTCGCGATCATCGCAGCCCACCGCTGGGCCTCCCCGAGATCACCGATCCGGTTGGCGAACCCGACCACGTGCGCCCTCTCGGCACTCATCGATTCGCAGCCGAGCAGGATCCCCGCCGCATCTCCGGCACCGGCCAGGGAGACAAGACGCTTGATCGTCCATTCATCCACCGTGACACCGATTTTCGCCGCCGGAATGGCACAGAAGGACGACGGAGACATGACCCGTAGGTCGGCGGCGAGCGCCAACTGCAAACCGGCCCCGAGCGCAGGGCCGTTGAGGGCTGCGATCACCGGCATCGGAATGTCCTCGATCAATCGCAACGTCGCCAGCAATTTGTCGAGGAATGACTGCTCGTAGACAGGACCCGAGAGATCGGCCCCAGCGCAGAAAACACTGCCGGCCCCGGTCAGAATCACGGCTCGCGCACCAGAATCGGCAGCGTCGCCCAATGCATCCGCCAACGCCTCGACCATTTCGTGGTTCAACGCATTCCGCTGCTGCTCGCGCTGCAATTCGATGGTCAGCACGTCGCCGTCTCGGCTGGTCCCAATCATCAGGTCAGCGTACCGCTACTGTTCGATTGTGAACGCGAACCCTTTCGGCGATTCCACCGAGACCGATGTCCTGGTCATCGGCGGCGGACAGGCGGGGCTGTCCGCCGGCTATTACCTGGGCAAGTTCGGCCTGCGGTCTCGGACGCTGATGGTCGATCACTCGCCCGGCCCCGGCGGAGCATGGCAATTTCGCTGGCCGACATTGACTTTGGCCGGCGCCAACGGCGTTCACGACCTGCCCGGGTTGGGCCTGCCAGAGGCTTTGGGCATGGAGTGCGATCAGTGGCCTGCCGCCACCGCGGTGCGGGACTACTTCGCTCACTACGAGCAGAAGTTCGACCTCGACGTACATCGGCCGGTCGACGTCCGATCGGTGACACATCACGGCGAGGAATTCCAGGTCGCCACCGCCGACGGACACGAGATCTCCGCACGCACCATCATCAATGCCACCGGCACCTGGGACCGCCCGTTCGTTCCCTACGTCGCAGGCATCGAGACCTTCACCGGCACCCAGCTGCACACACACGATTACCGAAGCCCCACCGACTTCGCAGGCAAGCGGGTTCTCGTGGTCGGAGCCGGTATATCCGCAGTTCAGCTCCTCATCGAGATCGCCGGCAACGCCGAGGGAGTCCAGACGTTCTGGTGCAGCCGCACCGAACCGAAGTTCACTGATGCACCGTTCTCCCCCGACCTCGGACGCGCTGCGGTGGCACGGGTCGAGGAACGGGTCCGAGCAGGGTTGCCCCCGGGGTCGGTGGTGTCGGTGACCGGACTACCGGTGACCGATTCGATCCGGGCCGCACAGGCAGACGGGATCCTGGATTGGCGGCCGATGTTCACCCGCATCACGCCCGGCGGAGTCTGCTGGGACTGCGCGAACGAAGGCGAGCCGCTGCAGCATCTGGACGTCGACATCATCCTCTGGTGCACCGGTTTTCGCAGTGCACTCGATCATCTGGCACCCCTGCGGTTACGGGCGCCCGGGGGTGGGATCGTCATGACGGGGCGTCTGGCCACAGTGGTCGAGGCATTGCCACAGCTACAGCTACTCGGTTACGGACCCTCTGCATCGACGATCGGCGCCAACCGGGCCGGACGCGAAGCAGCGCGGGTGGTGCAAGAACTTCTCACGACCCGATGAGCGTCGCCGGCACCGGGTTCTGCTGCACAGACCCGAACAGAGTGCTGCAATTGGCATTGAAACAAAGCTGGAGCAACAAGATGCCGGATGGTGACACATGCACATGTTTCGTCTCACGCTGGTTGCTGCTGCTGTCCTCGCCGTCGGTGTCGCCTCGCCCACCCTCGCCAATGCTGAACCCGACGGCGCCGCGACCACCTCGACCTCGCAGGTCCCGCGCCTGACCGGCCCGGCGCAGGTCACCCATGCAGACGCCTCGCGGTACGTTCGCCAGAATCCCGGTTCGGTCCCAGCGGGAGTGAACGACTTCACCTGCGTTCCTTCGAAGGAGCATCCGCGCCCGGTGGTGTTGCTGCACGGCACCGACTCGACCGCATATTCCGATTACGCCGCCATCGGCCCGCGACTGGTCGTTGCCGGCTACTGCGTGTTCGCGCTCAACTACGGCGGGCAACCCGGTACGGCCAACTTCGGAACCGAGGACATCACGGCGAGCTCCACACAGGTCGCGGTATTTGTCGACGACGTCTTGTCCGCCACCGGATCCGCCGACGTCGACATCGTCGGGTACTCGCAGGGCGCCACAGTCGGCCGATATTTCATCAACAAGCTCGGCGGGGCTCAGGTAGTCGGTCGGTGGGTGGGTCTGGCGTCACCTTCCTACGGGAGTTCGCTGTACGGTCTCGTTCCCCTGGCCGCACTGATCCCTGGTGCGATGGAGGTCGCTGCCAAGATCCCTCCAAGAGAGTTGGTGTCCACGGCGTTGTGGCAGCAGGCCCAGGGTTCGCCGTTCCTCAACGATCTGAACTCTCCCGCTGACACTGTGCCCGGAGTCGAATACACCACGATCGCATCGCGAGTCGATGAGGTCATCCAACCGGCGACCAATGTGGCGCTTCGGGACCGGGCCGCGACCAACGTCATCGTGCAGGATCTGTGCCCCGCCGATCAGAGCGGTCACTTCCGGATGCCCTACGACGAGTTCACCATCGCCCTCGTGTTGGCCGCCCTCGATCCAGCGGCTGGGTTCACCGACCAATGCGTCCCGGTGGCACTGGGTGACGGAATCCCGAACATGATCATCGCCGAGAATTCCTGAGGTCCTCCAGCTGACCTGTTCGGCCATCGATTTGCGAGTATCACCAACTGTTCCAGCAACGAATTAGTGCGATTCTTTGACATATTGTTGTGTTTTCACAACACTGTCACAGGTGAGCCCCGTGAAAAAGGCAGGACATCTGCCGATCCACAATCGCATCGGCGTACTGCGCGCCGAGCGGCGGATGTCTCGGGCACAGCTCGCTGAACTGGTGGGGGTCAACGTTCAATCCATCGGATCACTCGAACGGGGCGACAACTACCCGAGCCTCGATCTGGCATTTCGGATCTGCGATGTCTTCCACCTTCCGGTGGAGGCGGTCTTCAGCAGGCACGAGTTCGGCGCCATGTCAGAACAGCTGTACCGCAACGACTATGGAGGGGCACGATGAACCATCCGAACTCCCCGATCCCGGAATCGGCGAAGCCCGGCTGGTGGCGTGGTTACGAGTCGTGGCAGGCCAGGAGTCATGAGAAGTTCCTGCGCCGCTGGGGAACCCGCTTTCCCCGCCTGCGCAATCGTCGCTCCGCCAGACGATTGGTCGTCACGCTGGTCATCACCTGGATACTCGTCTTCGCGTGCAGCATCGCCGCCTTTTTCACCAGTTGGTTCGGGCTTCCGTACATAGTGCTGATCTGCCTTGTCTTCCTGCCGGTCCTGTACATCTTGCGAGCGATCACCCTGAACGTCAGCGATGCACCTGCAGGAGCGCTCGACGAAATCCAGCTGGCCACCCGCAACGCGGCGCGTTCGCTCGCATACACGGCGCTCTGGGTGACCATGTTCATCCCCTACCTGGTGCTGATCGTGGTCTCCTTCGGCGACAGCGTCAGTGGCCAGGTGGTCTACGGCGCAGGCACCTTGCTGATCGTCCTGCTGGTGGCTGGCACCTGCCTGCCCACGTGCTTGCTCGCCTGGTGGCTCAACGATCCCGACCCGGAGGACTACGCCGTCTACGACCTGCCCGACGACATGCAAGCACACCTATCCGAAACCCGGAATGTCACCACCACAGAAGGATTGGATACATGACAGACCCGTTGATCGTCGACAGATTGACCAAGCGATACGGATCCCTCGTCGCCCTGGACAACATGAGCTTTTCCGTCGCCCCCGGCGAGATCTTCGGCTTCGTCGGATCCAACGGTGCCGGCAAGTCGACCACGATGCGCATCATCCTCGGTGTCCTGTCCGCGGACTCGGGGCGCGTCCTGCTCGGCGACTCCCCCATCGACCTCGACACCCGCCGCCGTATCGGATACATGCCCGAAGAGCGAGGTCTCTACCCGAAAATGAAGGTGGGCAAACAGCTTTCCTTCTTCGCCCAGCTGCACGGGCTCTCTCGCCGCGAGGCCGACAGCCAGGTCGAACGTTGGGTCGAGCGACTGGGTATCGCCGAGCGCATCAACGATGACGTCAACAACCTGAGTCTGGGCAACCAGCAGCGCGTGCAATTGGCTGCGGCGCTGGTCCACGACCCAGACGTGCTCGTTCTCGACGAACCCTTCTCGGGACTCGACCCGGTCGCCGTCGACGTGATGAGTGAGGTTCTCGAAGAAAAGGCGGCGCAGGGTGTTCCGGTCATCTTCTCGAGCCACCAGCTCGATCTCGTGCAACGACTCTGCGACCGGGTCGGCATCATCACCAAAGGCACGATGCGCGCACTGGGGACCGTGAACGAACTGCGTTCCACCGGCGACATCCGGCTCGATGTTGTTGCGCCGCAAGCACCTCCCGGGTGGGCCGACCGGATCCCGGGTGTTCAGAGCAGCAACCACAACGGCACCACAACCACTGTCACGATGACGCCTGAGGGCGACGAGCAGGCAGTGCTCGCGACCGCGTTGAGCACCGGCCCGGTGACACACTTCGCCATCTCCAAACCCGACCTGACCGAACTGTTCCGTGAGGTGGTAAGCGCGTGATCACCGATAGTCCTTTCAAAATCGACAATTCAACGTCAACGAACACTCAGCGACTCGGCGCCTGGCGCGCGATCCGGCTTGTCGCCGGCCGTGAGATCACCACGCGCGCCGCAACCAAATCGTTTGTCATCACCAACGTTCTGCTGCTCGTGGTGATCGTGGCCGGCATCATCGTGCTGTCGATGTTCACCGGCAACAGCAAACCCACGAAGGTGGGTCTGGTCGGCGACGACCCACAGATCTCACAGACCATCGTTGCGATCGGAGACGCCTCCGGCGAGAAGATCGAGATCGTTCCGATCGGCAACCCTGACGACGCCCGGCAGCAGGCCGAAGACGGTGACGTGAAGGTCGCGCTGGTCCCTGGTTCGGGGAACAACTACGAGGCCATCACCAAAGACGATCTCGACGGAACCCTCGAAGGCGTCCTACGGACCGCCGTCAGCCAAGACGGGCTGAGTAAGGCTCTGGCACAGCAGGATGTCGACCTCTCCACCATCAGTGCCGACTCATCCCTGACGATCACCGAGACCAAACCGGCCAAACCCGATGAGGGACAACGTATCGCCGTAGCACTGACCGGCATGTCACTACTGATGTTCGCAGTGCTGCAGGGCGGCGGCATGGTCGCAGGCGGAGTCGTCGAGGAAAAGACATCACGGGTCGTCGAGATCCTCCTGGCCACGATCAAGCCCCTACATCTGCTGTGGGGCAAGATCATCGGCATCGGGGCGATGGCGTTTGCGCAGGTGATCGTCCTCGGCGGAGCCGCGTTGATCACCGCTCTGGCAACGGGACTGCTCGACGTGCCCTCAGCTGCCGGGTCCATGTTTGTCGCGGTGCTCGTCTGGTTTGTCCTCGGATTCCTGTTCTTCGCCACGCTGTACGCCGCCACCGGTGCGGTGGTCTCGCGGCAGGAAGAACTCGGGTCGAGTTCGGCACCTCTGACGATTCTCGCGATGGCGGTCATCTACGCGGCGATCTTCGGCATCAATGCCCTCGACAGCACACTCATGCAGACCCTGGCCTGGATCCCACCCTTCTCGGCGTCCATCATGCCGATCCGCATTGCCACCGGGGATGCGTCGATGTTCCAGATCATCGGTAGCGCGGTGTTGATGATCCTCGCCTGCGCGCTGGCCACCTGGTTCGCGGCCCGGATCTACCAGCGCAACGTCTTGCGCACCGGTGCGCGGGTCAAGTGGATCGAAGCGATCAAAGGCTGATCCCGACCCGAAAGCGGGGGGTTCTGGTTGGCGTCACCTGGGTGAATGCTCGCCGGAACCCACCACTTTCGGGGGTCGGCGGATGAAGTAGTCACCCTCGTCCGGAGCAGTGAGCATCCGTGTCAATGTGGCGCGGTCGAAGGGCCACAGATCGATGGTCTCGTTGTCCGTGAAGTACCAGGAATTGCATCCGGTGTTCCAGACCGTGGGGCCCATCGCGTCCGCGACCTCCCTGTTGAACCGATCGGTGGCCGGCTCCGTGACTTCCACCGCGGTGATCTTGTTGTCCCTGAACTGCTCCAGCCATCGAACGATGTAACGAGCGGTGAGTTCGGCCGTGTACTGCAGGGATATCGAGCCCGTGGGTGAGTTGGGGCCGAGCACGGTGAACAGATTGGGAAACCCCGGTATGGCGGTCATCCGGTACGCACGCGGGCCGTCGGCCCACGCTTCGTCCAAGGTGATGCCATCGCGGCCCTCGATGCGCATGGGCCGCATATAGTTGTGCGCCTTGAATCCCGTGGCGAGAACGATCACGTCCACATCGTGGTGGGTCCCGGATTCCATGAGGATTCCATCCGGCGTGATCTCGGCGATGGCGCCCGAGGCCAATTCCGTGTTGGCGGCGGCGATCGCCCTGTAGTAGCTGCCCGACAGGACCTGCCGTTTGCAGAGTGGTTGATAATCCGGGGTCAGGTCCTCGCGTAGCGGCCGGTTGCGTACCTGCGCTCGCAGCGACCACCGAGCATAGGCCTGAACCAATCGGCGTCGCCACGACGGTTTGGTGACGATATCGGCCAGAATCCCTGAAGCCCAGAGCAATTGACGATGGACGGAATCGTGCAACCTGGGGTATTTCGCCAGGACTGTCCCCAACGCCGCCGGCTGCGGCAACCGCATCGGCGCCCACAGGATCCACTGGGGTGAGCGGACGAAGTGGATCAGCCGGGCAGCAGAAGGCTGCAGGGCGGACACGATCTGCACGCCAGTGGATCCGGTACCGATCACCGCTATCGACTTGCCTGCGGTGACGAGGTCGTCATCCCACCGGGCAGTATGTACGGTCGTACCCGAAAAAGACTGCAGCCCAGTAATATCCGGAATCGCGGGATGATGCAGGACCCCGGTGGCACAGATGACGAAGTCGGCGATCTCTGTCGCGCCATCGCCGGTCGTGACGTGCCACCGTCCCCCGGACGCGTCGTAGCGGGCACTGACCACCTCGGTGCTCAACCGCAGGTACTTGTCCAGCCCGAAACGGTCGACGACGTCGCGGTGATAGCGCTGGATCTCGTCCCCATCGGCCCATATCTGTGACCAGTCCGGATTGGGGGCGAACGAAAACTGGTAGATCTGCGACGGCACGTCGCAGGTCAGCCCCGGGTAGCGATTCCAATGCCAGACACCACCGACGTCAGTGCCCTTCTCCAGGATCGTGAAATTGGCGAACCCGGCCTTTTGCAGGGTGTAGGCGGTCGCGATCCCTGCGACCCCGGCACCGATGATCACCACGCGGGGGTCTCGCCTCGGGGCCGTCATGGGCGTGTCTCCGCGTCGGCCAGGGCATGCCGCACGGCGACGGCCGCGCTGGCGTCGTCGACCGGCTGCGTTCTGTTCCTGGTCCCCATCAGTTCCCCCAATGTACGAACGTGGTGAACTCTGCCGCACACCACTTCGAGTACCGAAGGTACGTCTACTCGAACTTTCAGGACAAGCGTCACCTCTGCCGCGCGGTTCTCGATGCCATCCATCATGAGAAACTCGGAGAGATCGCGGTCATCGCCGTATTGAGGTCATTTCTTTCCGGTATCGGAATCGGCGATACCGGCCTCGAACACCTCCCGGTCCCGCCGGCCAGCATCGCGAACCTCTTGCTCAGCACCGGAATCGGACTCGGTATTCAGCGCGCTGTCGACCCTTCGGTGTCCGCGGAACCCGCTTCCGAAGCCATCCGCGGTGTGTTCTCCATCTTGACGAGCCTGGCTCCGATCCTCGAATCAGAACAGAAGTGACACGCGTTTCTCGAAGGCGCTGAACGAGGTACGAGCGCAGTAACGCCGACGTAATCCAGAAGAAACCATCGCCGCCTAACGTCCCCGAATATGAGCCCTGCCGACTCCATGGGAGCAACACAGACGGACGTACAACCCGCCGTCGCCGCCACCAAAAGCCGCCCCTTGGGCACCGGAATCGACATTTCGGGGCTGACCAAAGAGTTCAAGTCCAGTGGCCTACGCGGCGGGTCTTCGGTGACCGCCCTTCACGATGTGGACCTGCAAACCTCCGAGGGCGCGTTCCTCTCGTTGCTGGGCCCGTCGGGTTGCGGCAAGTCGACGGTTCTGCGAATCCTTGCCGGGCTCGAGGAGTCCACCGCAGGCACTGCCCTGATGAACGGACTCTCGCCCAAAGAGCTCCAATCCCAGCACGAACTCGGTATCGCATTTCAGGATTCGGCGCTGCTGCCGTGGCGCAGCGTGGAAGCGAACATCAAACTCCCCTTGCAGGTCGCAGGAATGCCTGTCGACAAAGGAGCCATCAACGACCTCATCGAACTCGTCGGCCTCAAGGGCTTCGAGAAGGCGAAACCGGCCACGCTGTCCGGCGGCATGCGTCAGCGTGTGTCGATCGCCCGCGCGCTGGTCGTGAAACCGACCGCATTGCTCCTCGACGAACCGTTCGGCGCGCTCGATGACATGACCCGGCAACGGCTCAACATCGAACTCCTCCGCATCTGGACCGAGAAGCCGGCAACCACGCTGATGGTGACCCACGGGATCGGCGAAGCGGTCTTTCTCTCCGACGTGGTGGCCGTGATGAGTCCACGTCCGGGCACCATCCTCGAAACCGTCACGATCGACCTGCCACGTCCGCGGGTTCCGGACATGATGCGAACACCCGAGTTCCATGCCCTGCATGATCACCTCAGTGGTCTCCTGTTCGGCAGCAAGGGATCGGCGGGGGTGGCGTGAGCACCCTGACCGCGCAAAACCGTTCCGCGGGGGCACAGTTCGCCGACCGCGCGCAGCTTGCCGGAAAACGTTGGGGTGCAGGTGTGATCGGCATGGTTGCGGTGCTGATCATCTGGTCGATGGCCGGGCACTTCGAGTGGTTCAAAGGCACCATCCCCACTCCCTGGGCGGTGATCGAAAAGATCAACGACAAGGGTTTGGACTATTACGTCAACAACTTCGGCCCGACCATAGAGCTGTCGCTACGAGGCTTCATGTGGGGCAATGTGCTGGCCATCGGTCTGGCTTTGCTGGTGGTGGTCATTCCGCTGATCGAGGGTGTGTCAACCCAATTGGCGATCATCAGCTACTGCACACCGATCATCGCGGTGGCACCCATCGTCCAGGTGGCGTTTGCCGAGGTGCAGACGATGATCGTCTTCCTTGCCGCCATCTCGGTGTTCTTCACGACGATGATCGGCACGTTGTCCGGACTGCGATCACCACATCAGGCCAGTCTCGATCTGGTCAAGGTGTACGGCGGCGGCTCCATCGCCCAGCTCGTCCGGGTCCGGATCGTCTCCGCGCTTCCATCGACTTTTGCCGCATTGAAGATCGCCGCTCCCGCCGCCGTACTCGGCGCCGTGCTCGGCGAGTTCCTGGCCATGCCCGAAAAGGGTGCAGGCCCATCGCTGATCATCTCCCAGCAGGCCGGTGACATACCTGCGGTATGGGCGATCGCACTGCTCACCGGTGCGGTGGCCGGCATCGGCTACGCAATCGTCGCCGTCATCTCGGTATACGTCACCCGCTACAGCACCGGAATGGCAGGGACCAAATGACCGCCACCACAACAGCTCCCCCGTCGGCACCGGTCCCCGCCGACGCCGCGGCACGGGCGAACTCGGGCAACGCCAAGGCGATCACGTGGGAGATCGGGAAGTTCATCGGCTCGCTGGTGATCTCGTTCATCCTGATCCTGGTGATCTGGTGGCTGTTCTTGCTGGCCTTCCCCGACATCGGGCCGATCATCGGCAAAACTCCCGTCGATGTCTTCCACTACCTGTTCACCGAACCGACCTCGGCGACCGACCGCGCCGAGATCATGGACAACCTTCAGATCACGTTGAAAGACGCGGGAATCGGCTTCGTCTGCGGCATGAGCGCGGCGATCGTCGCGGCCGCCCTGTTCGTGATGTTCCGGCCCGTCGCCCAGACATTCATGCCCATCGCCATGCTCTTGCGTTCGGTACCCCTGGTGGCGATGACCCCGCTGATCACACTGGTGGTCGGGCGCGGAGTGGCAGTGGTGGCGGTGATGGGCGGCATCGTTGTCTTCTTCCCCGCGCTGGTGATGATCATGACCGGCCTGGCCAACGCACCGCGCCAGATCAACGACGTGATCATCGCTTATGGCGGAACACGTTTGACCGCGATGCGGATGGCGTCGCTGCCCTCGGCGGTACCGGCACTGTTCGCCGCCGCGAAGGTCTCGGTGCCCGGCGCCATGATCGGCGCCACCGTTGCCGAGTGGCTGGGCACCAACAAGGGCCTGGGCGCGACGCTGCAGCAAGCGCTACCCGCGGCGGCCTACAACGAGCTATGGGCATCGGTTCTGGTCATCACCGTCGCGTCGATTGTGCTGTACGCGCTGGTCGGTGTCGCCGAAAAACTCGTCCTGGCGCAGATGGGCACCAAGACAACCTGACATCAGTTCGGGCAAAGCTCTTTTGTAACAATCTAATTCGCACCGGAAATACGGCGGAAACCGAACCGCCCTAACGTCAGCGTCGAGCAATCACAACCAAGGAGTCAACACATGGCCTACACGTTCGACCGCCGATCGTTTCTTCGGTACTCCATGATCGCCGGCGGCGCCGTGGGTAGCGCCAGCGTGCTGGCCGCCTGCAGCTCCGGCGGCAGTGACAGCAGCGGAAGCAGCACCACCAACCCGAAGGTCCAGCTGTCGTGGCAGAAGAACATCGAGTTCGCCGGTGAGTACTTCGCAATCGAGAACGGCTACTACGAGGCAGTCGGACTCGGGACACCTGAACTGATCACCGGCGGCGGCCCGGGTACCGGCGTCGAGACCGGTCTGACAGCCAACAAGGTGTGGATCGGTATGTCCTCACCGCAGTTGACCGCACCGGTGGTGCTGCAGGGTGCCAAGCTCAAGTCCATCGCCGCAACGTTCCAGAAGAACCCCTTCTGCATCGTGTCCAGTGAGAAAACGCCCATTCTGTCGCCGGAAGACATGAAGGGCAAGAAGATCGGCGTGCAGGCCTCCAACGAGAACGTCTTCAAAGCACTGCTCACCGCTAACGGGATGACCGAGTCCGATGTCCAGAAGATCACAGTCCAGTACGACCCCACGCCACTGACCACCGGCGAGGTGGACGGCTGGGTCTCGTATGTGACCAACGAACCGATCACCCTGGCCGCGGGCGGCTTCCCGAACACCAACTTCCTGTTCGCGGACTTCAACCTGCCACTCGTCGCGGAAACGCTTGTGGTGCGCCAGGAAACAATCGACAACGAGCGTGACAAGCTCAAGGCCTTCCTCAAAGCCGATATCCAGGGCTGGTACGACGCGGTTGCCGACCCGGCAAAGTCTGCCGAGCTCGCGGTGACCAAGTACGGCAAGGACCTCGGACTCGAGGTCGCTGAGCAGACCCTGGAAGCGCAGGCCCAGAACCTGCTGATCGTCTCCGAGGAGACCAAGGTCAACGGCCTGCTCACCATTTCCCCGGCAATGATCGATCTCAACATCGAGGCACTGGCCAAGGCCGGGTACGACGTCAGCGCCGAGCAGATGTTCGACATGTCGCTCATCACCGAGGTCTACGCGGAGAACCCGGACCTCAACAAGCGGGTCTGACAAACACATCACCGATATCGCCGGTGCACCCAGATACTCGGGTGCACCGGCGATCTCGTGTTCAGCCCTGCTGCGATTGATAGGTTCTGAGCATGCCCATTCGCGAAGAAGTCCATGGACGAACGCTGATCGTCCACCTCGAGCGCGAAGAGAAGCGCAACGCGATCGATGTCGAGATGGCGCTCGGAATCAGTGCGGCCCTCGACCGTCTCGACGATGACGACGACTTGTGGACCGGGATCATCACCGGCACCCCCAAGGTCTTCTGTGCGGGCACCGATCTGCGCGCGGGCGTCGGCGCCCACACCGACCGTGGCGGCGAGTACGGCGTGATCAGACGCAAACGGATCAAGCCACTGATCGCGGCCGTCGAGGGGCCGTGCATGGGCGGCGGTCTGGAGATCGCGCTGGCGTGTGACCTCATCGTCGCTGCGACCACCGCGATGATGGCACTGCCAGAAAGCCGCCGAGGACTGGTCGCGACATCGGGTGCCCTGTTCCGGGTCACCCGGGCGCTGCCACCGAACATCGCCAAGCAGTTGTTGATCACCGGCACCGGATTGACTGCGCAGCGGGCCTTCGATCTGGGTCTGGTCAACATCGTCAGCGAACCCGGGCAGGCTCTGGCCGACGCGCTGACCCTGGCCGACGACATCAACCAATCCGGACCGGTCGCGGTGCGGGCGACCCTTGCTGCATTGGCCGAACTGAACACCGACGCCGATGTCGCGGGGTGGCAGGCCACCGAGCGTGCCAAAGAAACCGTCGTCGCATCCGACGACATGCGCGAAGGCATAGAGGCGTTCTTCAGCAGGCGTCCACCCGAGTGGAAAGCCCGCTAGCCGACATCCCCGTCGGGTTCAGGGGAGGTTCTTGTAGCGGTCGAGAGCCACCTGGCGCTGCACTTTGTGGTCGACGATCGGCTCGGGATAGTCGTCGGGACGTAGCGCGCCGGGCTCATGCACCGCGGCTCCGCCGATGCCCCGCAGTTCTGGAATCCAGCGCCGCACGTAGTCCCCCGACGGGTCGAACTTCTTGCCCTGCGTGGTCGGATTGAACACACGGAAGTACGGGGCGGCATCCGTGCCACAACCGGCGACCCACTGCCAGCCATGCTGATTGCTGGCCATGTCACCGTCGACGAGCTGGTCGAGGAACCAGGCGGCGCCGCGTTGCCAGGGCAGATGGAGGTCCTTGACCAGAAACGATCCGACGATCATCCGGACCCGGTTGTGCATGAATCCGCTACCCAGCAGCTGCCGCATTCCGGCATCGACGATGGGGAATCCGGTCTTGCCCTCGCACCACGCGGCGAAATCCGCGTCGGCGTCGGCGCCCGAATCATGTTCCATCGCATCGAATTTTTGGTTCAGGTTCCACCAGCTGCTGTCCGGACGCTGATGCAGCACGTCGGCATAGAAATCACGGAAGGCCAGTTCGCGGATGTACGCGGCGCGGCCTTCGCCTTCGCGTGCGTCGAGGTCGGCGAGCATCGCGCGTGGATGGATGTTGCCGAACTTCAGATACGCCGACATCCGACTGGTCGAGTCCAGATCTGGCCGGTCGCGCTGGGTTCCGTATTCCACGATGTCGTCGGCCATGAACTCCGCAAAGCGCTCGTATGCCGCTCGTTCACCGGCGGGAAAGTCCAACTCGGCGTTGGCGTTCGGTATCGTGATCCCACGAACCCCGGACACGTCGTCCGGGTTGACCCACGTTGCACTGCCGACGCCGCTATCTGCCGGTGCCCGCCAGCCGTGATCGCGCCACCGCCGAAAGTACGGCGTGAACACTCGATAAGGTTCTCCATCGTCTTTCAGGACTCGCCCGGGGGCCACCGCATACGGTGAGCCGTCGGCCCGCAAGGGTATGTCACCCAATGCTTTTCGGACCTTGTCGTCCCGCCGGATACCGTACGGCGCGAAATCGGCACTGACATGCACGGCCTCCGCGTCGAGCGACCGGGCAACCTTCGGAATCATCGACTCCGGGGCGCCGCGCACGACCAGCAGCGAACCGTCGAGCTGATCGTGGATGTCGCGCAACGAATCGTAGAGAAACGACAGCCGGCGAGCGCCCGACGAGGCCTCGAGCACCGGGTCGAGCACGAAGCAGGCCAGCACCTCGCGCCCCTGCGCGGCCAGCAGCGGCGGAAGGTCACTCAGTCGCAGGTCCCGACGCAGCCACAGCACAATCGGTTGCTCACTCATGCCTCCATCGTGCACGGTGAGCGCGCCCGGCGGGTCAGTGGTGGGAATGACCTGGCGGACGCAGCAGTAGATCGATCACCAACGCCGTCCATCCGGTCTGGTGGGTGGCTCCGAGGCCGGCACCGTTGTCGCCGTGGAAGTACTCGCTGAACTGCAGGTTGTCTTTCCAGGCCGGATCGCTCTGGAAGATCTCCGTCCCGCCGTAGACCGGGCGCCTGCCGTTCGCGTCCGGCAACCAGATGGCGATGAGACGTTCGGCCATCTCGTGGGCGATCTCGAAGAACGTCTGTTCGGTATCGCTGCCGGTGGGAAACGGGATCTTGGTTTCTTCCCCGAAGAACCGTCCGTATTGCACCAACGCGCGGATCGCCAGATAGTTGACCGGGAACCAGACCGGTCCACGCCAGTTCGAATTGCCGCCATACATCGCGGTCCGCGACTCCGCCGGCTCGTAATCGATGATCGCCCCGTCCGCATTCGGTAGTTCGTAGGGCACGGAGTACGCCTTCGACAACGACCGCAGCCCATACGGTGAGAGCAATGCGTCCTCGTCGAAGACCGTGCCCAGAAGTCGGCGCAGCTGATCGGCGTCGAGCACGGAGAGCAGAACCTTGGTGTGTCCCTTCCCGTCCGACCGAATCCGCCAGGATCGACGGTTCTGCGCCTCCACATCACTGAACCGACGACGAAAACGTTTACGGAGCCGTTGGGCACGGCTGGCGTCGTCGATCGAGACCGTTGCCGCTGCCAGGGCCGGTATCACCCCGACCAGCGACTTCACCTTGATGGCCGAACAATTTCCGGCGGCGTCCGTGAGGCGGTCGTAGAAGAAGCCGTCCTCCCGGTCGTACAGTCCCGATCGGTCGAGCGCCTCGCCGATCAATGCGAACTGTTCGAGAAACTTGGTGACCATGTCCTCGTAGACCGGATCGAAGTCGGCGAGGTGCTGGGCGATGGCCAGCATCGCACTCGAGTAGTACGCCATCCAGCCGGTGCCATCGGATTGTTCCAGAGTGCTGCCCGGCGGTAGGTGGGACCGGTCAACCGGACTGATGTTGTCCAGGCCGAGGAATCCGCCGCCGAAGATGTTGTTGCCCTCGGGATCTTCCCGGTTGAGCCACCAGGTGAAGTTGAGCAACAACTTCTGGAAGACGCGTTCGAGGAACTGAACATCTTTGGCACCATCGATGATGAAGACCCGGAGCGCGGCCAACGCATGAACCGGCGGGTTCACATCGTCGAAGCTCCACTCATACGCTGGCAGCGCACCGTTGGGGTGCTGGAACCATTCGCGTAGTAGTACAACCAGCTGATACTTCGCGAAAGCCGGGTCGAGGTGCGCCCAGGGAATCGCGTGGAATGCCAAGTCCCAGGCGGCAAACCAGGGGTATTCCCAGGGGTCGGGCATGGCCAGGATGTCGTTGGCGTCGAGATGACGCCACCCGGTGTTGCGGCCGGTCCGGTGCCCTGGCGGCGGAGACGGCTGCGCGGAATCTCCGTCGAGCCACCGACCGACATCGTAGGAGTACATCTGCTTACTCCAGATCAGGCCGGCACTGGCCTGGGTGAGGATGCGCATGCGTTCGGTGTCGATGTCGGCGGGCGCCAGCGCGGTGTAGAACTCATCGGCTTCCCGCTGTCGATCGGCAAAAGTGTCATCGAAGAATGTGTCGGACCAATCAGCCTTGCTCACAGCCGATTCGGCATCTGCGAGCCGAAGGCGCAACTGGACGCTCTGCCCCGCCGGTACCGACAACCGATACCGCCACGACACCTTCGTCCCACGCTGATCCGGATTCACGGTGTCAGCGCCGGCGACAACATGGTCGTTGATCCCGTCTTTGGGATAGGCCGTGATCGGCTCCCCTCCAAAGATCTTCGGGATATTGGTTTCGTTGTTGCAGAACAACACCTGCGGTTCGGTACCGTCGTCGGCGACCGCCGCCTGCAGCCGATAGCCACCGAGCCGATGATGTTCGAGCACCACCGCACCGTCCTGCATCGCCAGATCCGGCAGGTCACCGTTGCCGTCCGGATTCCAGGTGTTGCGAAACCAGCCGGTGGGCAATACGTCGATGGTCTGTTCGTCGGGCCCGTTGTTGGTGATGTCAATCCGCATCATCAGGTCCGTGGGACTGGCCTTGGCATAGGTGACATCGACGATCCAGAAACGGTTGTCGTCGAAGACACCGGTGTCGAGCAGTTCGTATTCGAACTCCTCCCGCCCACGCCGGGCGTTCTCGTCGATCAGGTCCTGATACGGGAACGCGGCCTGCGGATAGTGGTAACGCCATTGCAGCAGTGCGTGACTCGGCAATCCCTGCAGATACCACCAGCATTCTTTGACATCTTCACCGTGGTTGCCCTGCGGTCCGGTGAGACCGAACATCCGCTCCTTGAGGATCGGGTCGGCCCCATTCCACAGCGCGAGCGCGAGGGCAAACTCGTGGCCGACGTCCGAGACGCCTGCCATGCCGTCCTCATTCCACCGATAGGCACGCGAACGGGCATGCTCATGCGGAAAATACGACCAGGCGTCGCCGTTGTCGCTGTAGTCCTCCCGGACCGTGCCCCAAGCTCTCTCCGAGAGATACGGACCCCACTCGTACCACGGGTTCGCCTCGTGCAAGCCGTCTTCGAGCCGACCTGTCGCCTCTGCGAGTCGATCGTGTTCACGCGTACCGCCGGGCGGCTGACGATGCTCCATCACGAACGCTCCTCGGTCACAGGTTCGGCAGGTTCGATCCGAAAAAGGTGCCACAGCCACGGGTCGAGCTCGACGAACAATCCGGCACTCAGGTCGTCACCGCTGCGCAGATACTCGATGTCCCGGGTGTTGTCGACCAGCCGGAACTGACTGCCGCTCAGATCATCCCAGCCGGTAGCGACCTTGCCGGAGGCCGGCTTGTCGCCGATGTTGACCACCACCAGCCATCGACTCCGGCCACTGCGGGTCCACGCCAACAGATCCCCGAAGGAATCGTTGCCCTCCCACCCGGTCACGGCGCACGGCACCAGATCGCCGGTGCGCCAAACGTTCTCGCGCAGCGACCTGAGCAAGGCGTGATAGAACTCGGCCAAATCCTTGTTCGGCTCCACGACCGGACCTCGTCCGAGTTGCACCGGCAACCGCGTGGCCGCCCCGGAGAGTTGACCGTCGTAGATCAGCTTGGCGCCGAGCGCAGTGAATGTCGCAACAGCCGCCGCCTTTTCTTCGTCCGCACCAAAGGTTGCCGCGGCGCGCGGTTCGTCATGATTCTCCAGGAATCTGAGTAGCCCGCGCTGATAGCCGGCGTCGGAGAGGAGGTGTTGCCGAACAGCTTCGGCGCCTGTGTGTCCGGCGAAAGCGTCGTAGAGACGCTTGTCGTAACAGTAGTCGAATCCCTGTTCCTGAAGCTGTGATTCGAGGTCCCAGTAGGCCTCCGCGATGAACGTGAAGTCCGGATGGACCCGGCGCACCGCGGCGATCGTCGTCGTCCAGTATTCGTCGCCAGGCGGGTCACCCGCACGCTCACCCCAGGTTCGGGTCACCACATCGTGAAGCGGCAGCATCGCCATGTCGCAGCGGACCCCATCGCACTGCTCGGCGATCGATATCAGGGTCGAAACGATCTGAGCCCGCAGTTCCGGCGAGAAAGTGTTGAGTTGCAACACATCACGCCAGGCCGGAAAGTACGGATCCCGCCCGTTCGCGAAAATCGTTCCACTGACCTCCACGAACGACTCCGGGTCCTCACGCAGGTCGTCATCGGTGCCGGTGATGAAATAGTCGGGATTGCTGTGGGCCCAGGGATGATCGGATGCGACGTGATTCGGGACGAAGTCGAGAATCAGGGACAGGCCCCGCCGGGCCAGCGCGCGCCGGGCGACGGCCAGACCTTCCGGTCCGCCCAGGCGGTCATCAACCCGATAGTCACGGATGCAGTAGGCGGATCCGACTACGTCATCGGCGGTGAAGTCCGGGAGGACATCCTCGAAGGACTGCATGAGCGCTGCGTCCGCCAGTGCGATCGACCGGCCGGCCGGGCTGCGCTGCCACACCCCCATCAGCCACACCGCATCGAAGCCCAGATCGGCGATCGTGTCCCACACGTGGTCGGGAACGCCGGCCAGGTCGGTGCCGAGATCCTTCAGCCACGGCCACGTATTGATCTCATAGATGAACGGCTGTGCGATCACGGTGCCAACCTATCCGCGGCGACGAGGCACCGTGCCGGGGTTCGATCGAAATTCAGGTGCAGTACGTGCTGCAGACAAGAGAAAACCCTGCACGGTTCACGTGCAGGGTTTTCATTAGAACGCTTGGGTAACGGGTTAGCCGACACCCAGCAAGTCGATCACGAAAATCAAGGTCTTGCCCGACAACCGGTGTCCGGCACCTTCGGGGCCGTACGCCAGCAGCGGCGGGACGATGAGCTGACGGCGTCCGCCGACCTTCATGCCCGGAATGCCTTCTTGCCAGCCCGGGATCAACCGGTCGAGCGGGAAGTTCGCGGACTGACCGCGGTTCCAGGATGAGTCGAACTCTTCGCCCGTCTCGTATTCGACACCGACATAGTGCACGTCGACAACGCCACCGGCGACAGCCTCCGGGCCGTCTCCGATCACCAGGTCGGTGGTCACCAGTTCGGCGGGTGCGGGGCCTTGCGGCATTTCAATCTCAGGTTTACTCATGGCTCAGCGCTGATCCATCTTCAAGTAGTCACGTTCGGTGTATCCGGTGTAGATCTGCCGCGGACGGCCGATCTTTCCGGTCGGGTCGGCGTTCATCTCACGCCAGTGTGCGATCCATCCGGGCAAGCGACCCAGAGCGAACAGCACGGTGAACATCCGGGTCGGGAACCCCATCGCACGGTAAATCAAGCCCGTGTAGAAGTCCACGTTCGGGTACAGCTTGCGAGAGATGAAGTAGTCGTCCGAGAGGGCGACCTCTTCCAGACCCTTCGCGATGTCGAGCAGGTCGTCGTTGACGCCGAGGAGCTGCAGGATCTGGTCCGCGGTCTCTTTGACGATCGCCGCACGCGGGTCGTAGTTCTTGTAGACGCGGTGCCCGAAGCCCATGAGCTTGACGCCGTCTTCTTTGTTCTTGACCTTGTTCATGAACGCCTTGGTGTCGCCACCGGACGCCTTGATCTCGTCGAGCATCTCCAGGACCGCCTGGTTGGCGCCACCGTGGAGCGGGCCCCACAGCGCGTTGATGCCGCCCGAGATCGACGTGAACAGGTTGGCCTGCGACGACCCGACCAGACGCACGGTCGACGTCGAACAGTTCTGTTCGTGATCGGCATGCAGGATGAAGAGCATGTCGAGGGCTTTGACGATGTCCGGGTTGACCACGTAGGGCTCGGCGGGCAGGCCGAAGGTCATCCGCAGGAAGTTCTCGACCAGGCTCAGCGAGTTGTCCGGGTACAGGAACGGCTGGCCGACCGACTTCTTGTAGGCATAGGCCGCGATGGTCGGCAGCTTGGCCAGCAGACGAACGGTCGAGAGCTCGACCTGCTCGGGATCCTTCGGGTCCAGCGAATCCTGGTAGTACGCGCTCAAGGCGTTGACGGCGCTCGACAGGACGGGCATCGGGTGCGCGTTGCGCGGGAAGCCGTCGAAGAAGCGCTTGAGGTCTTCGTGCAGCAGGGTGTGCCGGCTGATCTTGTTGGTGAAACCGTCGAGCTCGGTCGGCGTCGGGAGCTCACCGTTGATCAGCAGGTAGCTGACCTCCAGGAAACTCGAACCCTTTGCGAGCTGCTCGATCGGATATCCCCGGTAACGCAGGATTCCGGCATCGCCATCGATATAGGTGATCGCGGACTTTGTCGAAGCGGTGTTGACAAACCCGCCGTCGAAGGTGGTGAGCCCGGTGTCGGAAAGGAACTTGCCCAACCCGACCCCGTCACTGCCTTCGGTGGCCTTGACGATAGGAAGCTTGATCTCTCCGCCCGGATAGCTGAACGTGGCGTTTGCCTCCGCTGCGGCTCCATTGGCGGACACTGTTTCGGCGGACACTGGGTCTTCCCCTTTTCGACGGGCTGACCGGTCTTGTGGACCGGATACAGATGTTTTGAATCCAGAGTCGTCGAACCGGTCGAACCGGCCGTGCAACCCGTTAATAACTTAGTCGGTTTACAGCTCGCCCGCCCATGGAGGGTCCGCCCCAGACCGTGAGATGGTCACCGAGGCTGCTTTCGCGGCAAACTCCAGCGCCTCTGACCAGTCATTACGGCTCATCCTACGCATCAGCACCGGGTCGAGCATGCGCCGGACCCCCAGTCGGTGGAGCACCGCACCGCAAATCGTGTCGCCCGCTCCGATCGTGTCGATGACGGCGACCGGCGGGGCCTTCACGTCGACGGTGAAATCGGTCGTCATGGCGGTCAGTCCGTCGCCGCCGCGGGTGATCAGCACCGCGCCAACGCCGGCCTGCAGCCACTGCTCCGGGCCGGTTCCGGCCGGACCGCGGGCCAACCAGGCCGCATCGTCGTCGGAGACCTTCACGATGTCGAGGTCGGGCAGCCAACTGGCGAAACGGCGGCGATAGCCGTCCGGGTCGTCGATGACACCGGACCGGATATTGGGGTCGAGGAGTGTCAGCCGTCCCTCCGCATGGCTGCGACGCAACAGTTGTTCGTAGACGCTCGCACCCGGCTCCAGCACCATCGACAGGGTCCCGAAGGCCAGTGCGCCGACGGTTCCGGGCAGTGGACCCGGATCGGTCACCAGCCGATCGGCGGTGCCCTCGAGGTAGAAGGAATACTGCGCCGATCCGTCGGCGCCGACGCTCGCCAGCGCCAGCGTTGTCGGTTCCGGACCGCGTTGCAGCAGCGACAGGTTCACCCCCGCGCCGCGCAATGCCTCCGTCAGCGCCTGCCCGTATCCGTCGGTCGACAATCGCGAACACAGCGACACCGCCGAACCCAGGCGCCCGAGTGTGATGGCCACGTTGAACGGACCACCGCCGAGCGCCGGTGTCAGTGGATCGAGCGGATCGCCGCCTGCCGGAACAAGATCAACCAACCCCTCACCGCATACGACGATCTCTCTCACGCCTGCTCCACTCCCCGATGTCGACCCGGCGCCTGAAATCTCAGGCCCCAGCGTCCGGTCCAGACCTGCCCCGGTTCCAGAACGATGAGGTCGATTCCCGACGCCAGCGTATTGGGAGGTGCGGTCATCGGTTCGATCGCGACGGCGCGCCCGCGTCCGGGATAGGCCTGATCGTGCGAGGGATCGGCGGTGAACGCCTGAACCCAGCCGAAATTGAGGTCGGTCCACAACTCTGTTGCGCCGGTCGGACCGATCAGCCGGTGCGTGATGATGCCCTCATCGGCGACCATTGCGGTGAACGGAGTGTCCAGCCATTGCCCGGCAAGCGGTCGCGGGGTTCGGTAGTCGTAGTCGGTACCGGCGACATCGACCGGATCTCCGCTCGGGAGCTGCCGCTCCGGGTCGAGCGGCTGGTGCTGCTGAGCTGCGAGTTGCAGCGAACAGTCATCGGCCGGGTCGTCCCCCACTCGGACAAACGTGTGCTGCCCCAAGGCATATGGAGCGGACTCGGCGCCGTTGTTGGTGGCGGTGTGGGTGACGGTCAATCCGTCGGCGCCGACGACATAGTCGGCGGTCAGCTGAAGGTCGTACGGCCATCCCGGATGCTGCCCCACCGAAACACCCAGCTTCACCGATGACGCGGTCTGGTCGAGGACGTTCCAGTCCACCATGCGGACGAAGCCGTGGTTTGCGTTGTTGCGGCCGGCCTCGGTGATCGGCAGGTGATGGGTCGTCCCGTCAAAGGTGTACGTACCGTCACCGGTCCGGTTGGGCCACGGAGAGAGGACCAAACCGGCGGACATCGGCGGTTTGACCCCCGGTTCGATCTCCCAGGTCTCGGTGAGGAGCCGATCACCACAACGCACCGCGCGCAGTCCGGCACCCGCTGTTGCGATCTCGGCGCTGTATCCGTTCGATTCAATGCTGTATCCACCCACGCCTGAAGTCTGCCATCACCGCCACCGCCAGTCTCGATTTCACCGGGCGCCCAAAGGAGCCGTTGCTGCTTTACTCGGTGTGAAACGAAGGAACGAAGGGTCGGGAGATGAGCGGCAGGAAGGTGCGGCGGCCAGATGCGTGAACTACCCGCCGGGCGCGATGCCATGTTGCTCGACTTCAGCGGTGAGCCGCACCCGTCGATCGCGACACTCAAGGCGCATTCGGTCCTGAAAGCCGCGATGTCCTCAGGGCTGCTGCCCGGCGTCCTCGATGTGATCCCGGCTGCCGAGACCGTCCTGGTGCAGGCCGAGCCCGGAGCAGGCCTGGACGAACTATCGATCCGGCGCGCGCTGCGTCATGTCGACTTCGCCGAAGGCTCCACCGACCCCACAGAGGACGTCGAACCGATCGCGATTCCGGTGCGCTACAACGGCATCGATCTGGGTGAGGCAGCCGAGCGGTCCGAACTGTCGGTCGCCGACGCCATCGCCGCACACTCCCAGACCCTGTGGCGAGTCCAATTCATGGGATTCGCACCCGGATTCGGTTATCTGGTGCCACAACACAATTCGACCGCAATGGCCCTGACATCCCTGCCCCGACGGGAGCAGTCCCGACCGCGCGTCCCGTCCGGTTCGGTTGCGGTCGCGGCCGGTTACAGCGCCGCCTATCCCCGCGAGAGTCCCGGCGGGTGGTGGCTTCTCGGTAGCACAGATATCACGTTGTGGGACACCAACTCCGAACGTCCGGCACTACTGAGCCCGGGCGCAGTGGTCCGGTTCACCGATGTGGGCGTGGGCTCATGACCGACCTCGTGGTGGTCGCGCCGGGACCACTGACCACAGTCCAGGATCTGGGTCGCGCAGGCTACGGCGACCTCGGCGTCCCGCTGTCCGGTGCTGCCGACCGACGGGCACTCAAGCTGGCAAACCGGCTGGTGGGCAACACCGCAGGCGCGGCCGGCCTCGAGGTGACCCTGGGCGGCTTGCGGCTTTCAGCCCGACGTCAACTTCTGATCGCGCTGACCGGGGCACCCGCCGACGCCCAGATCGACGGCGTCGACCGTGGACACCACAACGCGACAGTGCTTCTCGCAGGCGCGGAGTTGTTCGTGCCGGCCCCTCGCAGTGGCCTGCGGACGTACGTGGCGGTACGAGGCGGCATCGACGTCGAACCGGTGCTGGGGTCGAGGTCGACCGATCTGTTGTCGGGTTTGGGCCCGGCCCCGCTACGCGCCGGCGACGAACTCGCCGTCGGAGACCTGGCAGGGCCCTGGCCGTCGGCAACCGAAGCACCGTGGGATGTGCTCGACCCCCACCGGCCCGTGCCGCTGTACGCATCTGCAGGCCCACGGCTCACCCACTTGGAAGACCCGGCCGGCCTCTACACCGGCATCTGGACGGTCAACGCCAACTCCGACCGTGTCGGTGTACGTCTCGACGGGAATCAGGAGTTGCGATTGCGCGGCGACGCCGGCGAACTGCGGTCGGAACCGGTCGCGCTCGGCTCGGTGCAGATACCGCCTGGTGGACAACCGGTCATCTTCCTGGCCGATCACCCCACCACCGGCGGCTACCCGGTGGTCGCAGTCCTGGTGGCGGAATCGATCGACGCTGCAGCGCAGCTGGTACCGGGCAGACAGGTTCGGTTCGTCGCGGATTAGCGCCCATCACATCGGTTTTCGCGGTCTGGATCTCTCCTGACGTGAGAGTGCGTGTTCAATTAGCACATCTAATAACCTTGCTCAAAATCCGGCGCGGGCCTTTTGCTCACCGTGAATCTTTGTCTTTCCCAACCTTCAAGGCCAGGATTACCGTTCCCCCATGCCTTGCACCACGACAGCGCGGACGGAGACATCATGACCGTAGATGCGCCACCCGTCTCACCGACCCGGAAGGTCGCAACAACGCGCCTCACACCCGAAGGTGGATCGAAGCGCAGGCGCAAGGTTCCGCGCTGGGCGATCAAGACGCTGAGCCCCGTCGCCATCGTGGTGTTGTGGCAGATCCTCGGAGACACCGGCGTTCTGGACGAGGACACACTGGCCACCCCGTGGCAGGTGTTCCAGACCGCGCGTGACATGTGGGAAGACGGAAGCCTGCAGGACGCAGTGACCACATCACTGCAACGCGTCCTGTTCGGCCTGGCCATCGGTTTGGCCGTCGCCACCGTGCTGGCAACCATCGCCGGCCTGTTCCGCCTCGGCGAAGACATCATCGATGCGCCCATCCAGATGCTCCGGACTGTTCCGGTCATCGGACTCATCCCACTGCTGATCGTCTGGTTCGGCATCGGCGAAGAGCCCAAGATCCTGCTCATCGCACTCGCAGTGACCTTCCCGCTGTACCTGAACATCTACGCCGGTATCCGCGGTGTCGACTCCAACCTCATCGAGGCCGCCCGAACCCTCGGCCTGAGCTGGTTCGGTCAGGTGCGCAACGTCGTGTTGCCCGCGGCCCTGCCCAATGCACTGACCGGCCTTCGCTACTCGCTCGGATCGGCCTGGTTGGCGCTGGTGTTCGGCGAGACCATCAACGCCACCGCGGGCATCGGCTACGAGATGAACACGGCCCGCGAGTTCTTCCGCACCGACGCCATCATCGTCTGTCTGGTGCTCTACGCACTCTTGGGCCTGGTGGCCGACTTCATCGTTCGATTCCTCGAAAGGACCCTCCTGTCATGGCGACCGGCGTTCAGCGGAGCGTGACCCCGGACCGGACCGACGACCTACCGGTCACGGTCCGCCGGTTGACCCGAACATTCGGTGACAAGGACGTCATCGACAACCTCGATCTCGACATCGAGCCCGGTCAGTTCGTTGCCCTCCTCGGTGCCAGCGGCTGCGGAAAGAGCACACTGCTGCGTATTCTCGCCGGACTCGACGCCGATATCTCCGGCGATGTGACCGTGGCGCAAGCGCGGGCAGTTGCGTTCCAGGCTCCACGGTTGATGCCGTGGAAGAAGGTCTGGCGCAACATCATTCTCGGTCTCAAAGGCGCGAACAAGGCGACCGCACTCGCCGCACTCGACGAGGTCGGACTGAGCCACCGGGCAACGGTGTGGCCGAAGGTTCTCTCCGGTGGCGAAGCACAGCGTGCCTCACTGGCCCGGGCCCTGGTCCGCTCGCCTGATCTGCTGCTGCTCGACGAACCCTTCTCGGCGCTCGACGCCCTGACCCGGCTGAAGATGCAGGATCTCGTCGAACAACTGTGGCGCAAACACGATTGCGCGATCCTGCTGGTCACCCACGATGTCGAAGAAGCCCTGATCCTGGCCGATCGGGTACTGGTGATGAAAGACGGTCAGATCGCCCACGACCTGACCCTCGACACCGCACGCCCCCGCGACATCGCCGCACCCGACCTCGCCGCGCTTCGCATCCAGCTCCTCGGCTGGCTGGGCGTTCACACAACCCTATTCGGCACAGATGACCCCGGTGCCAACACACTCCGCGCCAACACACCCGACACCAACAAACAGGGAGCCAACTCGTGAGCAACGACGCCGACGTCGAGATCATCGGCATGATCGGAACTCAACACGTCTCGGAGATCCACGCGCCGACGACAGATGCCGTCGATCCGGGCTTTGTCGCCCGGTTCGCCAAAGTCCACGAAGAAGCCGGATTCGATCGTGTACTCATCGGGCACAGTTCGAGCACTCCCGACGGCCTGCAGGTGGCCGCATACGCTGCGGCACACACCGAGCGGCTCAAGTTCCTGATCGCACATCGTCCCGGCTTTGTCGCGCCCACGGTCGCGGCTCGAGCCCTGGCCACCCTCGACCAGTTCAGCGGTGGGCGCACCTCCGTGCACATCATCTCGGGTGGCAGTGACGCCGATCAGCAACGCGACGGCGACTTCCTCTCCAAGACAGAGCGTTACGCACGCAGCGCCGAATTCATCGAGCTGCTCAAACTGGTCTGGACCAGCACCGAATCGTTCGACTACAGCGGAGATCACTACCAGGTCAACGATGTTCGTTCGGAAGTCTTCCCCGTCCAAACGCCCCGGATCCCGATCTATTTCGGCGGGTCGTCGGCCGATGCCTACCGGGTCGGCGGAACCCACGCCGACGTCTTCGCCCTGTGGGGCGAACCGCTGGCGCAGACCAAAGAACAGATCGACTCGGTCCGCGAAGCCGCGGCAGCGGCAGGCCGCACCGACGACATCAAGTTCAGCGTCTCCTTCCGTCCGATCATCGGGCGCACAGAAGAAGAGGCCTGGGCGCGCGCCCACCGCATCCTCGAGACCATCAAATCCACGAACGGTCACTCCTTCACCGGCGCCCGCTACGACAAGAACGCCACCACCAACGTCGGTTCGCAACGCCTGCTCGAGGCAGCCGCTGCCGGCGAGCGCCACGATCGCGCCCTGTGGACGGCCACGGCGGCGGCTTCCGGCGCGAAGGGCAACTCCACCGCCTTGGTCGGCACGCCCGAAACCGTTGCGGCCGCACTACTCGACTACGTGGACATCGGTGTGCACGCACTGCTGATCCGCGGTTACGACCCCTACGACGACGTGATCGAGTGGGGCAAAGAACTGATCCCACTGGTACGCCGCGGTGTTGCCGCGCGCCAGGAATCGGCATTGGCAGGAGCACATTGAGCAACAACGACCCCCTCGTCTACGAGCCCACCGCCGCGGTCCGCGGCACCGTTGTGGTGCTGCACGGCCGGGGTGAGCATCCGGGCGTGTACGAACGCTTCAGCACGCGGATCGCTTTCGACGGCTACCGGGTGGTGGTACCGCCCGTCACCGATGCGCTGGATGTGGCAGCGCTGTTCGCCCCGTACACCGAAGGTGGGCGCATCCTCGTCGGCCACGACAACGGCGCAGCCCTCGCATGGAACCTTGCTGATTCGCTGAGTGCGGACGCCGTGGTGATCAGCGGCGCAGGCCCCGAATCCCAGTCCGCGCCAACACCTTCCGATCACACCGAAGAGCTCGACCTGCGGTCGGCCTGCCCCGTGCACCGGGCCCGGCTCGATTCCGATGAGGCTTTCGGTTGGGGCCACCTGGGCGCCACCCCGGTCGCGTACAACACCGACGGACCGTCGGCACCGGTGCTGTTCGTCCATGGCGAAAATGACCTCGTCGCAGACGTGGCTCGTGCCGCGTCGCTGGCAACCCAGTCGGATTCGTACCGCATCTCGGTATTCGAAGACGGTCGTCACGACGTCCTCAACGACAAGATGCATCGCAGTGTCGCCGCCACGATCATGTTGTTCCTCGAGGACGTCTGCAAGGGCATCCGGACCACGGCCGCGGCTGCCGCGGAGGCGCCGCTGAGATCGAGACGAACTGCGCCGGTCCATATTTCGGCCCGCCTGAACTACACCCTCAAGGCCCTGGCCACGCTGGCGTCCGATGATGACGGACCCGTCAAATGCGAAACCCTCGCCCGCACCTGGGATCTGCCGCTGAACTCCTTGGTCAACATCATGGGCCAACTGCGACGCGCCGGAATCGTGACCAGTCAGCGCGGCTGTGACGGCGGTTATCAGCTGGCACGTCCGGCCACAGAGATCTCGGTCGCCGAGGTGGTCCGGGCGATCGAAGGGGCGGTGGTGACTCAAAGCGTCGCCGACACGGGGCAGGTTGTCTGGTCGACCCTCGAGACCCACGTCACCGATCTTCTCCAACAGTGGAACCTGGGCCAACTGCCCGGAGTACAAGCACCAAAGGAAACAATTCATTCATGAGTACGCACGACGGTTTTCATCCGGATCTCCACACCACGAGCAGCGACTACGGGAAGCAATCGTTGCGTGCCCGCCTGCACCATGTGAAGGCCTCGGACGTCAACGACAACACGACGCAAACCGAAGGCATGCAGCGCTTTGCCGCGATCAGTGGCACCACGGTCGGCTCCGAGAAGATCTGGATGGGCGAAACCCACGTCGCTCCCGACACGGCGTCGGACAATCACCACCACGGTGAATCCGAGACCGCCATCTTCATCCGGAGTGGCAACCCCGAGTTCGTCTTCCACGATGGCGTCGAAGAAGTCCGGATCGCAACGACCGCAGGCGACTACATCTTCGTCCCGCCGTTCGTACCCCATCGCGAAGAGAATCCAGACCCGAAGAACCCCGCAGTGGTGGTGATCGCCCGGAGCACCCAGGAGGCGATCGTCGTCAACCTGCCCGGCTTGTACCCCCTCGAAGACGAGAAGTGAAGGCAACAGCCACACCATGAAGAACATCACCAGAAAACTGCGACTCTCGGCCACCGCGGCAGGTGTCGCCGCAGCGCTGACCCTGTCCATGGCCGCATGCTCAGATGACGAGTCGACCACCAATTCCGATGGAAGCGTCAATCTCTCGGCCGTAACGCTCAAGGTCGGTGATCAAGCCGGAATCCAGCAGGCCATCCTCGAGGCCTCCGGCGCACTCGATGGAGCCGAGTACCAGGTGGAATGGGCACAGTTCCCGGCCGCCGCACCGCTGCTCGAAGCCGAGAAGGCCGGGGCGATCGACATCGGTTACACCGGCGACGCTCCCCTGATCAACGCACTCGCGGCAGGCGCCGACGTCTCGGTCGTCTCCGCCAGTGTCAACGAAGGCGCCAACGGCCTGGCGCTCATCGTCCCCGAGGATTCGTCCATTCAGTCGGTTGCCGACCTGAAGGGCAAGACCGTTTCGCCCACGACCCAGGGCAGCATCGGACACTACGAACTCCTGTCGGCGCTCAAGGAAGCGGGATTGACCGCGGACGACGTGACGGTCAGCTTCCTCGATCCGGTCAACGCGGCGGCCGCACTCAAGTCCGGCTCCATCGACGCCTGGGCCACCTGGGACCCCTACACCGCTGCGGTCGAAATCGACGACAACGCGCGCGTCATCCGCGACGCCGAAGGGATTTCATCCAAACTCGGCCTCCTCAGTGCGAACAACGAGTCGCTCGCCGACCCCGCCACCAAGGCCGCGATGGAAGACTTCGTCGGCCGCTTCAACACGGCGTTGCTGTGGGCGAACGACAACGAAGACGAGTACGTGCAGATCTACAGCAAGCTGACCAAACGGCCGGAGAACATCGCTGCGCTCGTCGCAAAGCGGTCGCAGCGTGTGCCAACGGCACTCGACGCCGAGCAGGTCGCGAAGTTGCAGACCGTCGCCGACAACTACCTGCAGTTCGGCGTCCTCAAGAACCAGGTCGTCATCGCCGACAACGTTCAGGATCTTGCTGCAGCGCCCGTCGCCACCGGCTAGAGCCTGTCCACACCCCGAGCAGCTGTCCCCGCGCCGACATTCGGCGCGGGGACAGCTGCGTTCGGGTGCGCCAGAAACCGCCCGATCGAGCGCACCACCGAATTGATGGTCCGAATGCCCCGGCCGAGCGGTCCCCCACCGCCGGAGGGACGTTGACACCCCAATGAGACGGATCTAAACTTTCGTCTCAAGAGGTGTGGTGTTCTGCACCGTCGACGAAAGGCCGTCAATGACCGACGTGCACGAGCCCGAGTTGGCTGCCGAGAAGTTCGCCAAGGCCACGCCCGAGGTGAACCCACTCGGCCCCGACTCCGTGACCTGGAAATTCTTCGGCGGTTGGCACGGCATGCTCATCGGCCTGTGGTCCGGGTCGATGCAGAACATGCATCCGAAACTCGGCGCCGCGGTCTGGGAGCACTCCGACTTCTTCGGCGAGCGTTGGCAACGCCTGAACCGGTCGCTGTATCCGATCATCGGCGTCGTGTTCGACGGCACCACCGACACCGGACACGAGGTCCGCGACTACCACCGTGAGATCAAGGGCACGATGCCCGATGGCAGCCGGTATCACGCACTCGATCCCGACGTCTTCTATTGGGCGCATGCCACGTTCTGGTACGGCAACATCAGGTGCGCGGAAGTGTTCGGCCCGCCGATCACCGAAGCCGAGAAACGAGCGTTGTTCGACGAATCACGCACCTGGTACGCGATGTACGGCGTGAGCACCCGCCCCTGCCCCGACACCTACGAAGAGTTCCTCGAGTATTGGGATCACATGTGCCGCAACGTCCTCGAGGACCATCCCGCGGTGCGCACAGTCCTCGACATCTCCCAGCTCCCGCCGCCACCGTGGATGTCTGCGATGCCACTGCCGATCTGGAAGCTGATGGTCCGGCCGACGGAACGCTTCTTCACCTGGCTGACCACCGGGCTCTACCACCCGGCGGTGCGCGAGATGATGGGTTTCACGTGGTCCGACAAGGATGAGAAACGGTTCCGGCTTTTCGGCAAGGGTGTCAACGCCTTCATGCACGCCCTGCCGGAGCGCTACCGTCGGCATCCGCGTTGTCGAGACGCGTGGGATCGGTTGTCGGGCAGGGTCCCGGCCGCCGCCCCTCTGCTCGAAACACCGCTACGCAACCTGCCACCGGAGGCCGTACGCGACAAGCCGATGCATTACTGCCCGGTGACCGCCGCCCGTCGGGCCCAACTCCCCTGGCAATCCGACGACACCGGAGAATGTCCGGTCGCGCACTGAGACCTGTTGGCATCAAAGTCTTTGATGCCAACAGGTTTGGGGATCAGTACCGCTCGGGCTCCGGGCCCAGAGCGAAGCTGCGACCAGTGACCTGTCCGGGGGTGATCTCGACGTACTCGTACTTCAACGTCGCGATCCACGGCGTCAGCGGTAGCTTGTCGGCTTCGAGGATCTCACCCGACGACACCAGGTTCCGGGCGGTTCCCCGGATGATCACACTCCATGCCCAACCGTCGGCGGGCGAGGACGCGTCGACCTCGAACAGAACCGACGAATTGATGGTCAATTTCAGGAGTTTGCTTCCCGGTGCGGTGCGAAAGTAGATCCGACCTTCGCTCGCAACATAGTTGACGGGAAAGATGTCGATCTCGTCGTCGACAGAGACGACAACCCGTCCCAGTTCGATCTCTGCCAACTTCTCCCAGCACTCGTCGACGGCCATCTCTTGGACCGGACCACCCAACAACATCGACTCATCTCCTCGCCTACCACCCGACCGGTCGGCACTGTGCCAACCGCTTCGATCTCGCCGCCGGGCCGATCGTCCGCCCGGCCACCGAACGTGGTCACCTCTGTAGCGTCGCATGTCGAGGCCTCTACCACTAGGGGAGAAATGCCCTACCATGGCCCGAAGCATCCTGACCACCTGAAGTCTGGGGAGGGCGCAGAGAGCCACGCACCCCTCCTCACCTGCGGAGGACATATGACAGTCACCACCACGGAAGCACCCCTGACGCTGCAGAAGGTGTCACTGACCAGTGAGGCAGCACGAATCGGAGCGACCGCCTGGCAGGCGGTCTGCGGCGGGGCCCGGTTCGCCGCGCGCGCCGTCGGATCCGAAGATCTGGCCGCGGCCGGAGCCGGGGAGACGCGCAACACATTCGCCGCGCTCGGACCCACGTACGTCAAGCTCGGGCAGCTGATCGCATCGAGCCCCGGGGTGTTTCCGCGGGTGTTGTCCGATGAGTTCCGCACGCTGCTCGACCGGGTTCCACCGGCCGACCCGGATCAGGTTCGCCGGCTGCTCACCGACCAGCTCGGCCGGGATCCGGATGAGGTGTTTGCGCAATTCGATCCCGAACCGATCGCGTCGGCGTCAATCTCGCAGGTACACAACGCGGTTCTGGCCACCGGCGAGCACGTGGTGGTGAAGATCCAGCGGCCCGGGATCAAAGCGCGATTGGCAGCCGATCTGCAGATCCTGCAGCGGGCCGCGGCTGTGGTCGAGTTCTCGCCGTACGGCCGCATGCTCAGTGCCAAGGCCGTGATCGAGGACTTCACCGCAAACCTCAACTCCGAACTCGACTTCCGGACCGAGGCCGCCGCGATGGAGGAATGGACCGACGCCATCTCCGGGTCGCGTTTCGCCGATCAGGTCCGGGTGCCGAAGGTCTTCTGGGACTACACCACGGAACGTGTGATCACGCTCGAGTTCGTCGACGCCATCCGTATCGACAACGCCAAGGCGATCCGTGAAGCGGGCCACGACGGCACCAAGATCGTCAAGACGTTGTTGCTCTCCCTGCTCGAATCCGCCTTCACCGATGGCATTTTTCACGGCGATCTGCACGCCGGGAACGTGTTGGTGGATCCCCAGGGACGAATTGTCCTCTTGGACTGGGGAATCGTCGGCCGCTTCGACGACCGGTCCCGGCTGATCGTGCGAGAACTGCTCGGCAATCTGATGCGCAGCAACTACGAAGCGGCCGGGCAGGCACTGGCCGCGCTCGGAACGTTCGGCAAACCGGGTTCGGTGCGCGAGACCGCAAAAGATCTGCGGCGGGTCACCGCACCCATCGGTGGCACCAATCTCGGTGACATGTCGTATGCCGACCTGGGCAGGCAACTCGCCAACCTCGCCAAGACCTACGACGCCCGATTGCCTCGCGAGCTGGTCCTCGTCGGCAAGCAACTGCTCTACGTCGAGCGGTATATGAAGCTGTTGGCGCCCAGCTGGAAAGCCATGTCCGACCCCCAGGTCGTCGGCTACACCGCCGGGCTCCTCAAAGACTCTGCCCGCACCCGATGATGGTGGCTTTTGGCGGGCTTCACCTGGGGGTTTGCTCTCCAAAAGCCACCACTATCGGGTGATGCGGTAGCGGACGAAAGCCGGAATCGCCAGCGCGGCAATCCCTGTTCCGACAACAACGAGGACACCGCCGCCTGCGGTGGCGGCCGCGGTTCCCACCGAGACGGCCGCAGCACCGTGCAGGACATCGGCGATCCGGGGGCCTCCGGCGACCACCACGGTGAACACGCCCTGCAAACGACCACGCATCTCATCGCTCGCGGCTGCCAACAGGATCGCCTGCCGAAACGCCGACGACGCCATGTCGGCCGCACCACCGATCATGAGCAACCCGACCACGATCGGCAGCATCGGTAGCGCGGTGTGGTTGGCGAATCCGACACAGACCCCGACCCCGATGATGGCCACACCCCAGATGATCACGCAGACGATGACGGCAAGGCCCTGCCTGCGGACCCGCGACACCCATCCGGAAAAGATGCCGCCTGCCAGCGCGCCGAGCGCAATTGCGGAGAACAGCAGGGCAAATGCGACGCCGCCGCCTTCAGGTCCACCGAAACTCTCGTGTGCCATCTGCGGGAACAGCGCCCGGGGCATCCCGAAGATCATGGCGATCAGGTCGACCACGAACGACGCCATCAGGACCGGTTGGCCACGCAGGAACACAAATCCCTCGATGATCGAGCGCACGCCGGCCGACGTCGGTTTCCGATCACCTCCACCCGGCCGCAACGGCGGCAACTTGATGACGGCCCACAGCGTGGCGAACAGGAATACGGCGTCGACCAAATACAGCAGCGAGTAGCCGAGCACCGGTATCAGCGCGCCACCGACCAGTGGTCCGGCAATAGCACCGGCCTGCATCACCGTCATGTTCAGCGAAGCCGCCGCCGGCAGTTCGGCATTCGACACCAGCTTCGGGAGAATCGCTGTGCGAGTTGGCTGATTGACGGCGAAGAACGCTTGCTGCAATGCGAAGAGCGTGAGGATGACCCACACGTTGCCGAACCCCATGGCGGACTGCACGTAGAAGAACGCACTGGTACCGATCAACCCACAGGTGGTGATGATCAACAGAATTCGACGATCTATGGCGTCTGCCAGCGCGCCGCCCCACAACCCGAAGATCACCAGCGGTACCAACCCGAAAACGCCGGTCAACCCGACGTACGCCGAGTTGCCGGTGAGTTGGTAGATCTGGGCCGGAACCGCCACCACCGTCAGTTGCGCACCGATGACGGTGACGATGTTCGCCCACCACAGGCGACGAAAGTGTGGGTGCTTGAGCGGGGTGGTGTCGGCCAGGAACCGGCGGGTCACCTGCGGTGAACCGGAAGGTGGTCAAACATCTACGGCTGCAACCTCGTGACGTTCCACCGGCCGTCGACCAGCGACGCGCGTACCCGGTTGTGCAACCGGTTCGCGCGGCCTTGCCAGAACTCGACCTCAACGGGGGCGATCACGTAGCCGCCCCAATGCGGCGGCACCGGAACCGGCTGCTCGGCGCCGAACCTTGCCTCGATGGCGGCAGCCTTGTCCTCCAACGCTTCCCGCGACTCGATCGGCGCCGACTGCTGCGACGCAAAGGCGGACAGCTGCGAACCACGCGGCCGTTTGGACCAGTAGTCCGCTGTGTGGTCGGCCGGAACCTTCGCCACCGGTCCACGGAAGTGGACCTGGCGTTCCATCGCGATCCAGGGAAACGTCACGGCGCCATACGGCACGCCGTCGAGGTGCCGCCCCTTGTCGGATTCGTAACTGGTGAAGAACGTGACCCCGTCGGCGTCCACCCCTTTGCAGAGCACCGTGCGGGTCGACGGGTGACCGGCGGCATCAACCGTCCCGAGCACCATGGCGTTCGGTTCCGGGATCCTCGCATCGACGGCCTCGCGCAACCATTTCCCGAACAGCTCCAGCCACGGCGGATCGCCTGCGAGCCAGAGCGGATCGAGGTTGTCCTTGACCCCGTCGGCACCGGCAGCGTCATCCCCGGATCCGGGCCGCCCGACACCTCCGGAAGCCGCATAGGCCATCCGCATGTTGGCCAAGTCGATCGGTTTGCGTTCCACGGCCGATAACGCTACTCCCGGGTCGTCCGGAATGCCTCGGGCACTACAGTCCTAATCAGTACGCATACAGGGCAATGGCAAGGGAGCTCGAGCGATGGCAGTCAACGTTGAAATACCCGAAGGATTCGTCGAAGGTCTCGAGGGTGTCACCGCATTCACCACCGAGATCGCTGAACCCGACAAGAACGGCGGCAACCTCCGGTACCGCGGTGTCGACATCGAAGACCTCGTAGAGAACAACGTCACGTTCTCCGACGTCTGGGCACTGCTCGTAGACGGACGTTTCGGTGACGGACTGCCGCCTGCCGAGCCGTTCCCACTGCCCATCCACACCGGTGACGTCCGCGTGGACGTGCAGGCAGGCCTGGCTATGCTCGCACCGATCTGGGGCTATCAACCACTCCTCGACATCGATGACCAGACCGCCCGCGACAACCTGGCCCGCGCTTCGGTGATGGCCCTGTCCTACGTTGCGCAGTCGGCCCGCGGCATCCACCAACCCGCCGTCCCGCAGAAAATCATCGACGAATGTGACACCGTCACTGCACGATTCATGACCCGCTGGAAGGGCGATCCCGACCCCGCGCACATCCGTGCGATCGATGCCTACTGGGTCAGCGCCGCCGAACACGGCATGAACGCCTCCACCTTCACCGCCCGTGTCATCGCCTCCACCGGCGCCGACGTCGCGGCCGCCCTCTCCGGCGCCATCGGCGCGATGTCGGGGCCGCTCCACGGCGGCGCACCTGCCCGCGTGCTGCCGATGATCGAAGAAGTCGACCGGACCGGCGACGCCCGCGGCCTGGTCAAGGGCATCCTCGACCGCAAAGAAAAGCTGATGGGATTCGGTCACCGGGTGTACCGCGCCGAAGACCCCCGGGCCCGGGTGTTGCGCCGCACCGCAAAAGAACTCAACGCCCCGCGATACGAGGTCGCCGCGGCACTGGAACAGGCTGCGCTCACCGAACTCCGCGAACGACGCCCAGACCGGGCGATCGAGACCAACGTCGAGTTCTGGGCGGCGGTCATCCTCGACTTCGCCGAAGTCCCGACCCACATGATGCCTGCGATGTTCACCTGTGGGCGGACCGCCGGCTGGTGCGCGCACATCATGGAGCAGAAGCGTCTTGGCAAGCTGGTCCGGCCTGCCGCGCTCTACGTGGGCGCCGCCCCACGTCGTCCCGAGGATGTCGACGGCTGGGACGCCATCGCACCGAAGTAGTTTTTTCGATGATGGTGGCTTTCGGTGAGCAAACCCGCAGGTCGCGCTCACCAAACCCACCATCATCTCCGCTTGGGGCGGGACTCTAGACTGATCGCATGAGCGAAACGATCTCCATTCCGGCCAACCTCTTGCCCAGCGACGGCCGTTTTGGTTGTGGCCCGTCCAAGGTTCGCCCCGAGCAGCTGCAGTCGCTGGTCGACACCGGCGCATCGGTATTCGGTACCAGCCACCGCCAGGCCCCGGTCAAGAACGTCGTCGGTTCGATCCGCAGCGGACTGTCCGATCTGTTCTCGCTCCCCGACGGCTACGAGGTCGTGCTCTCCAATGGCGGCACCACCGCCTTCTGGGACGCCGCCGCATTCGGTCTGATCTCGAAGCGTGCACTCAACCTGACCTACGGCGAATTCTCCAGCAAGTTCGCCACCGTCTCCAAAAAGGCCCCGTTCCTGGAAGACCCGGTGGTCATCTCGACCGAACCGGGCACCGCACCGAGTGTCAGCACCATCGGCGCCGACAAGTTCGACGGCGTCGACCTCGTCGGCTGGGCGCACAACGAGACCTCGACCGGTGTGGCAGTGCCCGTCAGCCGCCCCGTGCTCGCCGGTGACGCCCTGATCGCCATCGACGCCACCTCCGGCGCAGGCGGTCTGCCCGTCAACGTCGCCGACACCGACGTGTACTACTTCGCACCGCAGAAGTCCTTCGCGTCAGATGGCGGACTGTGGATCGCCCTGATGAGCCCCGCCGCGCTCGACCGGATCGCCACCATCGGCGCTTCCGATCGCTGGTGCCCCGAGTTCCTGTCCCTGCCGACCGCCGTCGAGAACAGCAGCAAGAACCAGACCTACAACACCCCGGCCATCGCGTCGCTGCTGTTGCTCGCCAACCAGATCGAGTGGATGAACTCGAACGGCGGCCTCGACTGGTGCACCGCCCGGACTGCGGACAGCAGCTCACGGCTCTACGACTGGGCGGAGGCCAGCGAGTTCGCCACCCCGTTCGTGAAAGACACCGCGCACCGCAGCCAGGTCGTCGGAACCATCGATTTCAACGATGACGTCGACGCTGCAGCGGTCGCTAAGGTGTTGCGCGCCAACGGAGTGGTCGACACCGAGCCCTACCGCAAGCTCGGTCGCAACCAGCTTCGGATCGGCATGTTCCCGGCCGTCGAACCCGACGACGTGAGCCGCCTGACCCAGTGCATCGACTACGTCGTCGGCGCACTGTAGCGGTTAGCCTCACTGGGCCCACCCCTGCTGAGCTGGCATTTTTATGCGTGTCATGCCCACCGTTTGGGTCTGACTGCATTACGCTGACGCCAATGCACACCGACACAGATGTTGAGGCTGGCTCCGAGTCGTGAAGGAGAAGCAGATGCGTGAGCTTCGAGTCATCGGCCTTGAGCCGGACGGCAAGAAGGTGATCTGTCAGGACACCGAGTCGGGCGAGAAGTTCCGTATCCCTGCTGATGACACCCTGCGTGCGGCTGCCCGTGGCGATCTGACCCGGCTGGGACAGATCGAGATCGAGATGGAAAGCACCCTTCGGCCCCGCGAGATCCAGGCCCGGATCCGCGCGGGCGCCACGGTCGCCCAGGTGGCTGCGGCTGCCGGGGTGTCGATGAGTCGTGTCGAACGTTTTGCTCATCCGGTGCTGCTCGAGCGCTCCCGCGCGGCCGAACTGGCGGCGGCGGCGCACCCGTTGCGCTACGACGGGCCGGCACTGTCCACGCTCGGCGAGATTGTTGCCGCTGCCCTCGGCGCCCGCGGGCACAATCCCGAGAACACCGAATGGGACGCCTGGAAGGCCGAGGACAACCGCTGGGTCGTCCAGGTCAGCTGGCACGTCGGACGCTCTGTCAATCGCGCTCATTGGCGTTATCTGCCCGGCTCGAATTCGGGCACGGTGGAGGCAATCGACGAGGTCGCCGACGAGTTGATCGATCCGGATCTGAGCCGGCCGTTGCGTAGCGTGACAGCGCTCTCGCCCACCGTCGACGACACCGGCTCCGAAGAGACCGAACTCGCCTTCGACTACACACCGCCGAAAGCTGCTCGGGTGTCGCCGATTTCGCGTTCGGCTCGCCTGACCGTGAAGTCCGACGGATCCGGTGAGGTCACCGTGGACGCCGATTCGGTCACCGGTGAGCAAACGGCCCGCCGAGCACCTCGTCCGGCCACGGTCGAGTCCCGTCCCCAGCCGACCGCCGCCCGGATCGATCCGGTTGACGAAGCCGACGATCTACCCGAGGCGATCACCGACGAGCCGACGTCGGAGGAGCAGACCGAGGTGGCGGTAGCCACCGAAAAGCCCGAAGCGCAACAGGGTCCGGTCACACCGACCGGTCCCAAAAACCCTGAGACCGGGGACAAGTCGGAACCCAACCGTAAGCGCGGGCGCGGGAATCGCAAGCCTTCGGTACCTGCCTGGGAGGATGTACTTCTCGGGGTCCGCAGCAGCGGCAACCCGTGAAGGGCGTTTAATTGTTCCGTACGTAAGACAGGTCGGCACCGACGAAAGGACTTGAGTTGGCAGCGAAAGCGTCGATGCTCTGGTTCATCAACTCAAGCGATCCGGTAGCCGAGATCAGGCAGGGCCTGCGACACGATCCCGCCGCGGCGGCCAGCCTTGCCGGCGCATTGTGCCCTGACCTCGCCGTTTTGCCCATTGGTGAGACAAACCTTTCGTCCGCCGCGACTCCGGCCGATGATCAGCTCTTCGTGGGCGTCTATGGCTCGCTTGTGGTGGTCACGAGCCCGGTACTCTCGACGACCACTCCGTCCACACTGCCCGAGGCCTGGATCACTGCGGTCCCGTCCGACGAAGTGGTTGTCCTGCACACCGAACCGGAATCGTCCCTGGGAGCCTTCGCCCGCTGGGAGGACGGCACACTACGCCGCTCGTTCTCGGCAAACCCGGTCACCATCTACGAAAACATCGGGCTGCCTTTCATATTCGAGGGCCCGTTCTGGGCCGGCGAGCATCCCCTGATGTATGCCGATGGCGCCCAACCAGATCCACAGGCTCTGCCATTCCATCCGCAGGAGTTCGCCGAACAGGCAATCCGCGAATGGCTCGGTTTTCGGTTCACCACGCCACTGGGCCCCGAGGATTCCGATCCGTCGAACATCGTCGTCTCGGGCTTCGCGATTCGACCCAAGGGGTATGTGCCGACAGAGGCCGATGTCGAGTTGGGGGTGTCCACCGACAACGGGTCCACCAGCACCGGGTCCACCAATAACGCAATGACCGACCGCGGTGACAACGACGAGTCGGGCGAGCACAAGCCGGGCCGGGTGGCCCGGTGGTTCGGGTTCGGCCCCAAGCCCTGACCCGGGCGCGAAGCAACTGACTCCCGGCGCCCCCGGGATCAGATCACGCGAGGGCTCAGCGTGCCCGCTCGTAAAAGGCGAGCGCCGCTGCCGTCGCCACGTTGAGTGAGTCGGTCCCCCTCGCCATCGGAATACGTGCTCGCACATCGCCGGAGAGCATCGCCGTCTCCGACAGACCCGGACCCTCGGCCCCGACCATGAAGGCAACCCGCTCGGCGTCCACCGCTTCCGACAGCGGGAGGGCAGCACCGTCAGGCGTGAGCGAGATGATCCGGAAGTTGTTGTCGCGGAGCATATCCAGATCCGATGGCCAGCTTTCGACGTGGGCAAAGGGAACCAGCAGCACATGTCCCATCGACACCCGAACCGACCTCCGATAGAGCGGATCGGCGCAGGCGCCGCCGAAGATCACCGCGTCGACCCCCAGTCCCGCGGCGTTCCGGAAGATGCTGCCGATGTTCTCGTGATCGTTGACACCCTCGAGGACCGCCACTGTCCGGGCACCGACGAGCACATCGGTGAGCGTGAGCGGCTCGGGACGGCGGGCGACGGCGAGGACGCCACGGTTCAGATGAAATCCGACCACCTCCGCCATCACGGCGGCACTGACCCGATAGAAGGGCACCCCGGCCACCGTGTCGGTACCGAGGGTGGGGGCCAACTCCCGTAGGCGCTTGTCGACGCCCAGGAACGCATGCGGCGCGAACCGGGAGGCAACCATTCGCTGGGCGACCAGCACTCCCTCGGCGATCACGAACCCTTTACCCGGCAGGCCACCGGGAAGAACGGGCAGGTCAGGACGTCGGTCTGCGGCGTTCAAATCTCGAAAATCATCGACCCGTGGATCGATCGGGTCGTCGATGTCGATCACGTCGACTGTGAGATCCGACATGATGCCGCCTGGGTGGGTATGCGATCCGACCATCCGGCTAGTCTGCCCGACCGTCGATGTGACAGGTTGGAAGGGTGAGCAACGGTAATTTGACGCTTCGTCGAGCAATCGAATCCGACTGGCCCGACATCGCCATCGCCGATGCGCGGGCGTTCGCATTTGTCGAACCGCTCGACGACGAAGCCCTGGCGGACATCCGATCCAAGGTCACCGAAGGCGACGCCATCGTGGTCCACGACACCTCCGATCCGGAGCGTCCCGTCCTCGTGGGTGTGGCGATGTTCTTCCGGATGAAGATGTCGATCCCCGGCGGACTCCGGGTCGACCTGCCCGGATTGTCCTGGGTATCGGTGGCAGCGACGCACCGTCGACGCGGAATCCTCCGGATGATGATCACCGAGATGTTCGAACAGTGGGAACGCGAGCAGTCGACATTCTCGATCCTGACGGCCTCCGAAGGAACGATCTACGAACGATTCGGTTACGGGCCCGCGGCTTTCGACCACACTTTGCGTCTGGATCTGCGAAAGGCCTCACTGCGGGCTCCGGCGCCGGCGGACTCCCGGGTCCGGTTTGCCGATGCCGACCAGGTCCGCGAATGTGTTCCCGAGATCCACAACCGTTGGGTTTCGACCCGGCCCGGCGCGATCGTCCGAACGCCGGTGTGGTGGAACATGATCTTCGCCGATCGCCCTATCCTCCGTAACGGGCGCAGTGGACTCCACTACCTGGTGCACCCCGATGGTTACGCCAGCTACCGGATCCACCACGAGTCCGAAACCGTTTCCATCGCAGAGGTTTCCGAGCTCTTCACCGTCACCGACGAGGCCCACACCGAGCTGTGGCGGGTCTTGTCAGGGCTCGATCTGATCCCGGCGCTCACCGCAACGACCCCGGTGGACGATCCTCTCCCCCTCAAGCTCACCGATCTGCGTGCACCGACGGTCACCGGTATCCACGACAGCATGTGGCTCCGCATACTCGATGTCGAGCAAGCTCTTTCGCTGCGCGAGTACGGTCACGACATCGACTTCGTGCTCGAGGTGGCCGATTCGTTCCGCGAATCCGGTGGGCGCTGGAATGTGTCGATCACCGACAACAAAGCCACGGTCAGTGCCACCGACGCCGAACCCACTGTCCGAATGGACATCTCGGTGCTGGGCAGTCTCTATCTCGGCGCATACCGCGCAGTCGACTTCGCTGCCGCGGAAAGACTCTGGACCGTCGACGGCGTCACCCTGCATGCGATCGATCAGGCGTTCAGCACGGACCGCAGGCCGGTTGCGGGCACGTCCTTCTGAGAACCACGTCCTTCTGAGAACCACGTCCTTCTGAGAACGAGCGCCACCGCCGGTTGCGGCGCTCAGTCGCTTTCGGTGACGATCGACTCGATGATGCCGACCGCACCGCGCAGGGTGGCCAGCTGCTGGTCGTCGAGCCGCTTGAGCTGAGCCCGCAACCATTCCTCACGTGCGTTCGCCTCGTCGACCACCAGCGCGTCCCCGGCCGATGTCAGGGTCACGATCACCTGCCGACCGTCCGTCGGATGCGGCTCACGCTTGACCATCCCCAGGTCTGCCAGGGAGGCGATCAC
Source organism: Williamsia sp. Y721 (assembly GCF_059683565.1). NCBI lineage: Bacteria > Bacillati > Actinomycetota > Actinomycetes > Mycobacteriales > Nocardiaceae > Williamsia > Williamsia sp. Y721. Next base: position 115,020 of record NZ_JCASNH010000005.1, read on the forward strand.
GCGCGTCATCGACGGCGGTTGGACGCGTTCACGTGCGGCGATGGCACCCGGGGTCATAGAACCCTCGCGCTTGAGTGTGGACAGAGCCGACAGCTGCGTGAGCGACACCACGGACGATGCCCGGCGCCCACGTAAATGCCTGGTCAGCCGCACTACAGCTATCGCCAGATCACTTGGCAACTTCTCGTCATTCTGCTCCACGGTTCGAGGATAGGTGAGCATGACCGAAATGCGCGCTGAACTGCCAAGGTTCATTTGTTCACCTCACAATTGAGCGACTGTCGAAAATAATTGCAAAAACTGCACTTCGCCCATTGGGTGAGCACCGCGAATTCATGCGCGGGCGAAATCGGATTAACCTGACCCCATGCACGCAGAGATTCCCCAACTGCCCTCCCGATGGACCGCCCCCGGGCCGGTGATCGCCGTGGGAATGGCCGCGTGGCTGATCGCCACCCTCGTGGTGGCGATCTGGGACCTCGGCACCGACACCACACTCACGATCTGTCTGGTGGGCCTTGGGGTGGGTCTGTTCGGCTGCTTTGTGGTGTATCTGCAGAAGCTGGCGGTGCGCCGAGGGAGCCCGGCGGCTCAGCAGGGCCTGTCCTGAAGGTCATCCATGTCGCAGCTGCGACAAAGAGCGCCCCCAGTATCCATCCTGCGACGACATCGGTCATCCAGTGCGCTCCCAGGTACACACGGGTGACGCCGATGCTCAGCGCCAGCAACGGCGCGAACAACAGGACCCACAGGTGCGCCCGAACCCAGGGGCTGAACCGATAGATGGCAACCGCAGTCAATCCGTAGACCACGGTCGAGCTCATCGCATGACCTGACGGGAACGAATGGGTCGACAGCTCCACCAGCCGTTCGGGCATCGGGGGCCGATCACGGGAGAACAGTTCCTTCAGGGCGACCATCATCAGTGAACCCACGGCCGAGCCGAGGCCGACGAAGAGTGCGAGTCGCCACTGGCTGCGGAGAGCGAAAAAAGCGGTGACAGCGATCGCGACCAGAAACAGCGTCAGGGTGTTGCCCAACGTGGTGATCGCCTTCATCACCGTGGTCCAGGTATCTGTGCGGTGATCGACCATCCAGTCGAGGACGTACTGATCCGGACCGAACGACGTCGCCCCGTCGGTCCCGGCCACGAGGCTGCTGCTGGGCAGGTCAGCCGGGTACGACGCGGGACTTTGTATCAACATGGATCAGTCCATCCTCGTCACGCCACCACGGCACCCGGTACTCGGCACTGCTGCCCCCTCGACGCAACACGACGGTCAGGTCCGAGTGCACCCGGATGGGGCCCACCGGCAACTCACGGTTTTGCGACAGGGCCGTCTGCAAGGCCCAGGGCTGCGCATCCCAGGTCGACTCCAGCCCCGCCTCGGCAGGCCCTCCGACGAACTCCTCGGTTGCGGTCGGTATATCAAGCAGATCAGCGAGATTGGCGGCCAGGGCGTATTCGCCAGGCATCACCGATACGGTCGTGGCCGGGTCCAGCGCGGCGACCATCCACGGCGCGTCGAGTACGACCGCCTCCGGAGTCACCGAACCGGCCAGGGTGCGATATCCCGCCGGTGGTTCGAGGTCGTCGAGACGGATACGACCATCGCGCAGTGCACGCGCCAATTCGGTGTGCACCGCTGCTGCCACCGATGGCGTGATGCTCCGATCCGGATCGGACAAGTGCCACAACATCATCCGCGCCTGCTCGGTGTCCTCTACGTCGACGCTGCCGAGCGCGCCGGCCAGACCATCGGCCTGTGGGTGCTCCAGCGGATCGAGCAGACCCCGGGCGGCCTGGTCGCTCGGCGCCCGCCAACCGCCCAAGCGATTCCCGTCGATCACGGCGAAATGTCGTAGCCACCAGGCCGTATAACCGCGGCGGTCGGCGAGTAACGGGGCGACATCCGGCGATTCGGCCAGCAGCGTGAGCGCCTCCGACCACTTGTCGGGGTCGACCAGGTCGAGATCACGGACCGCGATCAATGTTTGAGGTGCGTCGGTCAGGGTGTCCCACCACTGCGATTCGTCGGGCAGATCGTGGTCCGGGCCGGTCGGATATTCCTCCCGCGCCAAGGTGAAGTCCCAACCGACCCCGAGCGCCCGCAGCGCCGCTGCCCCGTACTCCTGCACCCATTCGGGACTGACCACGCCGAACGGTGAATCATCAACCAGCACAGCGGCCAACGGACTGTCCGGCAGCAGGAGTTCGTCCGCCGGACGGGGTTCGTCGTCGATGGTCGGCAGCTCCAGCGATCCCAGCCATCCCGGAACCGCCGAATCCGGGGCACTGCGAAGAAGACCCAGCACACTACGGACGAGCTGTTCACTGCCCGAGTCGGATTCGATCTCGGCCTGCAGCGCCGGGTCTGCGAGCATCTCCCCCACCGAGATCCGCCGGGCTCCGAGACGTTCGAGCAGGTCGTGGACCGCATCGGGATGAATGGTCGGCAGCCACGACGGGGCTGCGGTCTGCGTGTCGTCGGCGTCGGCGGATGCGTGTGGCGGCAATACCGTGCCGCGAGCACCCGGCATCGTCCGGCCATCGACCAATGGCACCGGCAGCGCACCGAGTTCGTCCACCTGCCCCTGCGCGAGCACCGACAACTCGGCGTAAAGCTCTCCCCACCACCGTGGTTCGCGCTGAACACCGGTCAGCCGAGCCGCGACCTCGGCCAGTCCGATCTCGGTGACCCCCACCGAACGCAACCGACTCAGCGCAGATCGTTCGGACAGATCCGGATGCACCAACGTGGCCACGATCTCCCCGATCAGCGCCGCGAGACCCGGGGTCAGATCGACCAACACCTCGGAGCGAGAGGGAATCAGGTCGTTCCCGTCGGCGCCAGGCAACCACCGATGCTCGCGCAGGTCGTTGATCAGCGCGGTCCGCAACCGCTCGTCCTCGTGACCGGCGGCAAAAACCGGCGGAGGAACCAACACCAGCCGATCCACCGCCGGTAGCGCAACAGCGAAGTCGGTGTAACCCACTGCGAGCGTGGAGATATCGGCATCCGGATGTAATCCGCGACGATCAGCCGTCAGACGGACATCGCCGACACAGATCGCCGGTACCGTGAGTTCGACATCGGTCCGGGTCGGCGCGCGGAGCACTCCGGACGTCACCTGAACAACGTGGCCGCCTCGCAACGGGAGCAGCCATCGGGCATGTGGCGCCACGTATTCGCGCCATCGCTCGGCTCCGATGGTGACAACATCACCGTCGCGGGTCCGCGTGAAGTTCTTGTCGCCAACCGAAATCGTTTCGACGGCAGGCAGTTCCAGTAACAGTTCCACACTCTCGGCACGAAAATCGGCGAGCATGGCCACCGCGTCGACCGCGCCATCGAGTTCGAGCACCACCTCGGTATCGAAGCCGGCAGCAGGTAGTGCGTCGATCGGCCACGCCAGCCGCAGAGTTGGCACCGGATGCCCGGCCAGGTCGGTTCCGGTCAGTTGCGCCCTGGTGCGCGTCGCCGAGAACTCGATGGATCCGGTGCGAGAACGGATCTGGACGTGGTCGGTGACGGCGGCCACCGCACTGAATCCGACCCCGAAACGCCCGACCAGACCGTCACCGGTCTTGCTCGAGGACCGCAACGCGGTCAGAGCCTGCACGCCCGACCGATCGAGTGGGGCCCCGGTGTTCGCGACGTGAAGGTCTCCACCGTCGATCCACACCGCCACCCGGCCTGCGACACCGGCTTCGGTGGCAGCATCGGCGGCGTTGGCAACGAGCTCGGTCAGCAGGCGATCGCGGTACCCGACCCCGACCAGATCGGATTCGGCGGCGGTGTCCTCACGCAGACGAGTGGGCGACGCCAACCAGGACTGCAGGATCGAATCCCGCAACCGATCAACACCAAACGGATCCGGCCCGGCCATCACCGGTACCCGCCGGCGTGCGCCATCACGCGCAGCTCAGGAATTCGCGTGGATCTCGACCGCGCCATCGTCATACGCGTCGTAAGCCGGACTGCCTGCACCCTCGGGTGCCTTCACATCCGAGTGCGCCCCACAGCCGTAGTCGGCGTGGACCACATGCCCGTCGGCAGAGTACTCATTGGCGCAGACGCCGAACGCCGCGCGCAAGGAACCCACCACGGGAAGATAGAACGCGCACGAGACGCAATTGTGCTTCGCGCTGCGGGCCATCTCGGCGGCCGGACCGTGGTCGCCGTCGACCCAACGCTGCGCGGCCTCGATACGGCCCTCGTAGCTCAACAAGCGCTTGCGGCCGAGCCCGATCGCCTCGCCTACCGCCGCTTCTTCGTCGACGAGATCAAAATCACCGTTGTCGACGTAGCCGGGCACGAGCCGCGGATCATCGGCGGGCGTGGCGAGCAGATCACCTGGATGCAGATCGCCGGGCCGGAGCCGCTGATCCCACGGCACCCAGACCGGTGCGGTCAGTGCCGAAGACCCGGGCAGCAAAGCCACCTCGTTGATGGTGACGTCGTCACTATCGGGGCAACCGGCCAACACCACACACCACTGCCACCCGCGATACCCGGGCACGTTGGCCGCGAAGTAGTGGGTCGCCGTGTAGTCGGCCTCGATCACCGCGTCGAGGTGATCCCCGATTTCCCGTTCGTCGGCGTCGATGGCGGCCCGCGCCTGATCGACGGCCGAGGTCAGGAGCGAGGCAACCCGCTGTTTGTCGGGCTGCGCACCATCGGTCGCTGTTTCTGGCTGTTCAGTAACCGCGTTCACCCCTCTAGTGTGCCGTATCGCAACCCGCCCGGAGTGCACGAGGGTTGGTCGGCGGTCACGGGATAGGGAAGAATCAGGAAAGTGAACCGAGGAAATCCACCACCTGATCCTCGTGCGACCCCCTCGGACCGGGGCGGAGACGCGCGGGGCCATGCTGGTGCATCCGGTCACGGCCCCCGGGAGCGTCCACGCCAACAACCCACTGCACATCCGGGTTCGGCCAATTACCCGGCGGACGGCGGATCCCCGCGCGCACCGCAGGCGGGTCCCCCACCACCGGGCCCCGGCATGCGGAACCAGCCACCCCGGAACCAGCCGCCGCGGAACAACCCCCCACGACAAGATCCGTCCGGGGCATACCCGCCGCCCGGTGCACCCGGTCGCCACGACACCCGGCCGCAGACGTCGCAGAACCGGCACCTGCCCCCGCTCGACGAGACCGATTACCACAGCGACGACAACGCCCGTGCCATGCCGCGCAAACTCACCGTCACCCGGGTGGCGGCCATGCGCGGTCGCGAACTGACGTCCAAGGGCCTCGGGAAAATCCATCAGGCCGCCACGGCGGACGGTGCCGATCGATCCGGTCTGACCGCGCTCACGTACCCGACGGTCGTCAACTTCGCCGTCGATGCCGCGATGACGATCGCGCTCGCCAACACCCTGTTCTTCGCCGCGGCCAGTGCCGAATCCAAGGGCAAGGTCGGGCTCTATCTCGCGCTGACCATCGCCCCGTTCGCCATCATCGCGCCACTGATCGGACCACTGCTCGACAAACTGCAGCGCGGTCGCCGGATCGCCATGGCGGGAACATTTCTCGGCCGGACCATCCTGGCGCTGCTCGTGATGGCCAACTCCGGATGGGATGCGGCCTCGAGCCAACTCACATACGACCCGTGGGTGCTCTACCCCTGTGCCCTGGGAATGTTGGTGTTGTCCAAATCCTTTGGCGTTCTCAAATCTGCGGTGACGCCACGTGTCCTCCCACCGACCATCGACCTGCCAAGGGTGAATTCACGGTTGACCACCTTCGGCCTGGTCGGTGGCACAATCGTCGGCGGCGGTGTGGCCGCCTTCTTCGAGATGGCGCTCGGCAAGGTTCTGCCGCTGCACATTCCGGGCGCGATGGTGTGGCTGGCGATCATCACCGTCGTCGGCGCGGTTCTGTGTATGCGAATCCCGTCGTGGGTCGAGGTCACCGAGGGTGAGGTGCCGACGACGCTGACGTACCACGGTGAGCCGGCCCGAACCCAGATGCCATCACCCGACGAAACCAAGAAGTCGACTGTCAAGGCGCTCACGGCAACGATCCGACAACCATTGGGCCGCAATGTTCTGGTGGGACTGTGGGGCAACGGGACCATTCGCATCCTCACCGGTTTCCTGACGCTGTTCATCGCCTTCTACGCAAAGTCTCAGCAGGGTGGCGGCAGCGGCTGGGCGCAGGTCGCGATGCTCGGCGCGGTGGGTGCGGCAGCCGGTATCGGCAACTTCATCGGCAATGCCACCGGAACCCGGCTCGAGCTCCCGAATCCTCAGCGCATCGTTGTGATCGTCACCGGTTCGTGTGCCCTCGTCGCGCTGCTCGCCGCGGTCTTCGGCAACCTCATCTTTGTCATCATCGCCGCATTGGTCGCATCCGGAACCAGCGCGATCGGCAAGGTCTGCCTCGACTCGTCCATTCAGGACGATCTGCCAGACGCGTCCAGAGCATCGGCGTTCGGCCGCTCCGAGACCGTGCTGCAGATGGGCTGGGTGTTCGGGGCCTCCCTCGGCGTGTTGCTGCCGACGAATCTGTCCATCGGATTCGGTGTGGTCACCGTGCTGCTGGCCTTGGGCTTCGCCCAGACCTTTGTCACCAACCGGGGATCGACCCTGGTACCCGGTTTCGGCGGCAAGCGACCTGACATGACAATGCCGACCGGCGCAATCCACGTCGATCCCTCCGTGCGGGAGTCGTGGAACAAGAACACACGGAAAAAGGGTGCTCGCGAAGAATGAGTTTGACCGCAGGCGAAAAGAAGTTCGCCATCATCGCGGCGATTGTTGCCGTCCTGTTCGTGGCCATCGTCGGCGGCTCTGTTGCCGCTCTGACCGCAGGCCACAAGAGCGACGACGTCCCGTACGTCCAGGTTGCCTCCGGCACCGAATTGGTCCGCGTCGAACCGCTGGCGTACTGCACCATCGACCTGTCCAAATGTGAGGGCTCGGCGACGAATCCGCCAACGCGGGTTCCCGTTGCCGTCGGGGACACGCTCATGGTGTCGCTCTCCCATGAACTGGCTGTCGGACCGTGGATCCTGGTGGTGCAGTACCTGACTGCCGAAGGTTTCGACAACGGAACCGAGACCATCTACCTCAGCGATTCCAAACGCACCATCACGTTGCCCTCGACCGAGGACAAGATTCTGGCCGTCGTCCAGATCACCCAGCCGTCGCAGATCGAGACCGAACCGGGAGTCTTCATCCAACGAGGTATCTGGGGAATCGACACACTCCCCGACGGCGTCGACGTGCCCGCTTCCGGGTAGGTCGGCCCCGCCGGGGGCGGAATCAGGATTCGAGTTCGCGGGCCACGGCCCGGACAACCTCTGAAATACGTTGTGAAGTCTTGCGATCGGGATAACGACCCTTGCGCAGATCGGGCTGCACCTTGCCTTCGAGCAAGGTGATCAGATCGGCGACCATGCCGTGTAGCTCGTCGGTGGTATGCCGCTTGGGCTGATCCTTGCGGGCTTCCCTGGTGTTCTTGGCGACGCTCGGCGCGGGGTCGAGAATCTTGACCGTGAGGGCCTGCGGACCGCGACGACCCGCAGCCATGCCGAACTCGACCTTCTGGCCGGGCTTGAGCGCCTCGGTTCCAGCGGGGAGCGCTGACGAACGTACATAGACGTCTTCGCCATCATCTTGCGAGAGAAAGCCGAAGCCCTTCTCCGCGTCGTACCATTTCACCTTGCCGGTAGGCACTGTGCACACCCTCATCTGTTCGCGTGACCCAAAACGAAAGCGCCCGCTGTGACAAGTGCGGTCCAGCCAGACGCGTTTGATCAGTCTAGCCCCTCGACCATGCTCCCAACACCATGGTTTTCTCCCATCGGGCAGCCGTGACAGCGAGCTCGGCCTCCGGCTTCGTCTGGCCGGTGAGCGACCTCCGCCTTCGTCTGCACATGCGGCACTGCACTACCGTTGACCACATGCGCAAAGCCGAAGGCGCCGGACTGCTACGGGTTGCGGTGGGGTTGTTCGCGATCGGGCTCATAGCCCTCATCGCGCTGTTTCTCGCCGAGCCGATCACCGGAGAAACCGCTCCCCTGTTCGTCTACCTGCTCATCATGTGCGCTCCCCTGGGATTTTTGTTCGGGCTGATTTTTGCCCTCCGATCAGGGCGCCGGGCAAAGCAGCAGTCCGACCAATCCGGCGACGACAACAGCGCCCCATTAGAGTGACGTTCGAGATGAGCCTTCACATTGACGGAGCCCTGACGCCCACCAGCGATGGTTCGGCCCTGCGGCGTGCCTACAGTTGTTTTCCGACCGGTGTGGTCGCCGTATGCCATCAGGGCGACGGTGATCCGATCGGTATCGCGGCGAGTTCCTTCGCCACGGTGTCCCTCGATCCGCCACTGGTATCGCTGTGTGTGCAGAACGAGTCGACGACGTGGCCGAAGCTGCACTCCGCGGCCGTCCTCGGCGTGTCGGTGTTCGCGCACGACCAGGACGCCGAGTGCAAGCAGTTGGCGGGCCCGGCGGCAAAGAGGTTCGACGGACTCGACCTCGAAACAACTGCCGACGGGGCGCTGTTCATCGGCGGCGCGGTCGCGCAACTCGCCTGCGAGATCTACAACGAGATCCCGGCAGGCGATCACAGCCTCGTCCTCCTCAAGGTGCTGGCATTGCGCGCCGACACCGATCACGAGCCGCTGGTCTTCCACGCCAGTACCTTCCGCGCATTGCAGGCACGTCCCTGACGGTTCACGGTCCGACTTTGCGTGGTGAACGTCTGCGTTCACCACGCAGGAGCAGCAAACCGTAGGCTGGACACTGTGACAGTCACCGCACTCGGTATGCCGACCGGTCCCAACGCCAGACCGGTGACCGACACCGTCATGCCCACTTCCGGACCGATGATCGACACCTTCGGGCGGGCAGTGCGCGACCTGCGGGTGTCGGTGACCGACCGCTGCAACCTCCGGTGCACGTACTGCATGCCGGCCGAGGGCCTCGATTGGCTCGACAGAGCCGACGTCCTGACCGCCGACGAGATCATCCGGCTCGTCGGTGTCGCAGTCCGCGACCTGGGCATCCGCGCGGTTCGATTCACCGGTGGTGAACCGTTGCTACGCAAGGATCTGACCGAGATCATCAGCGCGGTAGCAGCTCTCGATCCACGCCCCGAGATCGCACTGACCACCAACGGCCTGAGTCTGGCCCGCAGCGCGGAAACCCTCGCCGCGGCCGGACTCGATCGGGTCAACGTCTCCCTCGACACCGTCGACGCGGCACGTTTCGCCTCGATCACCCGCCGAGACCGCCTTCCCGACGTCCTCGCGGGCCTGGCCGCAGCGGGCGCTGCCGGTCTACGGCCGGTCAAGGTGAACGCCGTCCTCGATCCCGACACCGGCCTCGCCGATGCCGCCGACCTCCTGCGGTTCTGCCTGGCCGAGGGATACGAGTTGCGCATCATCGAGCAGATGCCGCTGGACGCCGAGCATCACTGGTCGCGCACAAAGATGGTCACCGCCGATCAGATACTCGACACCTTGCAGGCCGAGTTCGATCTGCAGCCGGACACCGCCCCCAGAGGGGCCGCACCGGCGCAGCGGTGGCTTGTCGGAGGCCACCACACCCCGGACGGCAAACCGGCCCGGGTCGGCATCATCGCCTCGGTGACACGTCCGTTCTGCGGTGACTGCGACCGGACTCGCCTGACCGCCGACGGACAGCTCCGCAACTGTCTGTTCGCCACTTCGGAGACCGACATCCGAGGTTTACTGAGATCAACTGAGAATTCAGATCAGGACATTGCCTTGCGGTGGCGAGAAGCCACCTGGGGCAAGTTGCCAGGCCACGGAGTCAACGACCCGGGCTTCCTGCAGCCCTCTCGACCCATGTCGGCGATCGGTGGCTGACATGGAGATCTGCGTCAGGTTTTTCGCAGCCGCACAGGCCGCCGCCGGCGTCGAGCAGCTCGTGATACATCTCACTGACAAAGCGACACTTGCCGATCTGGAAAACGAATTGGGCCAATCGAATCCGCAATTGGCCGAAGTGTTGCAACGATGCTCATATCTGCATGAGTCGATAGCGGTCCGCGACCGTTCGCGCACCCTCTCCGGAGGCGACACAGTTGACGTTCTCCCGCCGTTCGCGGGCGGTTGAGCAACCGGACACCCGCTCATCGATCGGGTCATTTGACCCACTTGAGTGCTTCCTCCCCTTGAATGATGCTGTGACGTTACTCACATAACGGTTCGATCACGGATCGGACACGGGACGACACTCATAGCGGTGAGCAGCAAATATGCCAAATCGGGACCAAAAGTCCCCTCGGGACGCATCGCCCAGGCGCCTCAGATAGGCGTGTGCAAGCGCGAATTAACACGTAGCGTCTCACTCGGTCGAACTGATCGGCCAAACAATGCAACTGAATATTCTCGGATCGCCGCGCCCAACCTCGTCCCGCGTTCCGAGAAACTCCAAACGTAATTCAGGGACGAGGGCGGGGGACCCAACCATCTCCTGGAGATCACCGGATTCCGACGGCCGACGGCAGCAACGCCCGACACCGACGAAATCCTTGGGGTGCAGTTCCGCATAGCGGAACCGAGCAACCTCTCGCTCGAACCCGACAGCTGACTTCGTAGGCGCGTGGAGAGAGGAAGTAAACCTTATGTCCGGACGTCATCGTCAGCCGACCAACACCGGTCGCACCGTTGCCAAGATCGCCCTCACCTCTGCCGTCATCGGCGGCGGCGCCAGCCTCGCCTTCGCAGGCGGCGGCAACGCCGGAGCGGCCACCGACTCAGAGTGGGACCGCGTCGCACAGTGTGAGTCAGGCGGCAACTGGGCCATCAACACCGGAAACGGTTACCAGGGCGGCCTGCAGTTCTCCCCGAGTACCTGGACCGGCCACGGCGGCGGCGAGTTCGCCCCGTCCGCAGACCAGGCCACCAAGGAGCAGCAGATCGCTGTCGCCGAGCGTGTCCTCGCTTCGCAGGGCAAGGGCGCATGGCCCACCTGCGGCACCGGCCTGAGCGGCGCCACCGAGCGCGAAGCTCCCACCGCAGCCCCGAGCCTGGAGATCCCGGCCGTGCCCGAGCTCCCGAACCTGTCGCAGGCAACTGACGACATCGTCGCGCAGCTCAAGGCCACGATCGATGACCCCGCGCTGCACGACCTGCTCGATCAGGCCAACGCCCAGGGCGACCTCACCCCTGATCAGGTCGCACTGTTCAACGAGTACAAGGGTTACCTCCCCGCTTCCTGATCCACCTTCAGGAAGCCCCCAGACGAAGGACCCCACACGCGACGCAACGTCCGTGTGGGGTCCTTTTCCAAATTCAGGAGCAGGCCGGGGAGATGACCCGGCGTTACCCGGCAGACATGGAAGTAACACGCCCGTAACAATGCGTGAAGATTGCACATCTATGACGTGAACCACTGTGCAACGTTCGCGTTGCCGGGCACCGGTGCAAGCGGAAAACTCAAGTCGCACAGCCCCGCACCATATCGGCCCGGGTGCGTTTTCCGGAGGAGCCACATTGAACGCTCATCTCACTGCCGCCCACTGGGTGTATCTCGTCGGGATCATCGTCATCCTCGTCACGATGGCAATGCGCAAGAACATCGTCGTACCTGCTGTAATCGCCACATTCCTGACCGCATTCGTCTTCTCCGGCAGCATCATCACCGGTCTGGCGTCGATCTTCAATGCCAGTCTTGTTGCCGCCAAAGAGCTTTTCAACATCTTCCTCATCATCGCCATGGTCACGGCAATGTTGGGCGCACTTCGTCACATGGGAGCCGACCGCCTGATGGTCGCTCCATTCAGGCGCGTGATGCGTACCGGCACAAGCAGTTTCATCGTTCTGGCGGTCGTCACCTACGTGATCTCGCTGTTCTTCTGGCCGACGCCTGCGGTTCCACTTGTGGGCGCAGTGCTCATCCCGGTGGCCATCCGCGCGGGTCTGTCGCCTCTGTCGGTGGGTATGGTGATCGCCATCTGCGGTCAGGGTATGGCGCTGTCGTCGGACTACATCATCAAAGTCGCGCCCGGAATCTCCGCAACAAGCGCGGGTGTGGACGCCGACTCGGTCGCCGACAAGGCGATGATCCTCTCGCTCATCGTCGGCCTGACCGCCCTCATCATCACGTTCGTCATGCAGCGTAAACACTGGCGCTCCCCGTCACCGGACCTGCTCGTCGAATGGGAGGCCGAGGCGGACCGTGGTGCCGACGAACTTCGTGATGAGCTGGGCGAGGACGGTGGTGTCGGCGGAGCGGCCTCCGAGCCCGCAGGCGGACCCGCTGGACCACGGCCGGACGGCGCAGAACCGGTGGCGACCGCGGCCATCGCCACACCCTCCACGGCGACGGCCGTCATCGAGCGCAAAACAGTCGTTGACGACCAACCGCCGGCGAAGTCCGCGATGGCTCGCACCTTCGCGATGCTGGTACCACTGGTATATCTGGCCCTCGTGATCTACCTCATCTTGGGGAAGGTGGGTGTCGTCCCGGCCCTGAAGGGCGGCGATGCAGCCGCCATCGTCGGAGGTATTGCCACACTCGTGCTCTTCGCGGCCGCCGCGGTCTCCGACAAGGGCAACTTTCTCGAGACCACGTCCGAGCACCTCATCGACGGCCTGGTCTTCGCCTTCAAGGCGATGGGCATCGTGCTCCCCATCGCCGGCTTCTTCTTCATCGGAAACGCCGACTTCTCCGGCGCGATTCTCGGCTACTCCGACGACCAGGCAGGTCCGGCAATCCTGTTCGATCTGGTGAACTCCGCCCAGTCGCACCTCCCCCAGAACTCGTTCGTCACGGCGTTCGGCATCCTGTTCATCGGCATGGTCGCGGGTCTCGAGGGCTCCGGTTTCAGTGGCCTGCCACTGACCGGTTCGCTCGCCGGGGCTCTGGGTCCAGCCGTCGACATGGATCCATCGACGCTCGCGGCGATCGGTCAGATGGGCAACATCTGGTCGGGCGGTGGCACGCTCGTTGCCTGGTCGTCGCTCGTCGCCGTAGCCGGATTCGCCCGCGTTCCGGTGCTCGACCTGGCCCGCAAGTGCTTCCTGCCCGTCGTCAGCGGCCTGGTCCTCTGCACACTGTTTGCCATCTTGTTCCTCTGACATCGATCCGTCTCGAGTGCCCGCCGCGGAGTATCCGCGGCGGGCATTCGGTGTCGACCGGTCCGCTCGTCCCCCATCCACGCTCACCGAGGAGCCCACACACCATGCCGCCGCGCTTCCGTCTCGAACCAGCCTTCATACCCGTCATCGTCCTGACATTCGTCACCGGAATCGTCGACGCGGTCGGCTACCTCGCCCTGGATCGGGTGTTCACCGGCAACATGACCGGCAACATCGTCATCCTCGGTATGGGGTTGGCCGGAGCCGACGGACTACCGATTCTCGGCCCCTTGCTCGCGGTGTTGGCGTTCATGGCGGGTGCGTATGTGGCAGGCCGGTTGCTGCACGGTCACGAGAAGACCTGGCACCTCCGTCGCACCACCGGCCTGCTGCTCGCGGGCAGTGGCGCACTCGCCGGCTGTGCCCTGGCCCTGGTCCTTGCCGACTCGCACGCCGAACCAGTCCAGATCGCGGTCGCCGCAACCACAGCTGCGGTGATGGGCACCCAGGCGGCCGTCGCCCGGAAACTGGCAGTGACCGACATGACGACGGTGGTCGTCACCTCCACCCTCACCCAGCTCGCCGGTGAGTCGTTCGTGCTCGGCAGCAGGCACAGCCTTGCGAACCGACGGCTCGCCGCCATTCTCACGATCTTCCTCGGCGCCGTGGTCGGGGCACTGCTGCTGCGCGTGCACGTGGCGGTCCCGATGGCACTGGCCGCCGTCCTGATGATCACCGCCGCGATCATCGGTCATCTCGCGGTACGGGAACAGCGTCGCGAAGCAGCGGTTCCCAGCGTCTCCGCGGCCTGAATCCGACACGTGGCATCACACGAACCGGTCGGTGCAGTATGCACAGGAATGTACGAAAATGATGTGCACGATGCAGTATTCGCGGTAGTGCTCACCACCCCCCGCGGTGAGAAGGTAGGGTGCGGCGCCGGCCACCCGGCCCGGGAGACGGGGACGAGGAACCGATGACCACCACTGCCGACCCGGCCGAGACGGCAAACGCAGACGACGCCGGTACCCCGTTGGCCCTCTCGGCACTGCTTGCCGGGACGCTGGTCGGTACGGTCAGCAACAACATCGTCAATGTTCCACTCGCCGAGATACTTTCCGACTTCAACGCCCCTCTCGAAGACGGGGTCCTCGTCGCCGTCGGCTTCTTGCTCACCTTTGCCGCGACCATGCCGCTCGCCGGGTATGTCGGGGACCGTTTCGGCAGGCGCCGTGTGTACTGCGGTGCACTGCTGGCCACTGCCGTCTGTTCCGCCGGTGCTGCCACCGCGCCGAGCCTGGCCGCTCTGATCGCGTGGCGGTCACTCGGTGGTGTCGCAGCCGCCGCGTTCGCGCCCGCCGTGATGGGCTTGATCGCCTGGTTGTTCGGCCCACAGCGCCGGGCCAGGGCAGTCGGCGCCTGGGCGAGCGTGAACGGCATCGGGCAGGCCGTCGGCCCGTCGATGGGCGGACTGATCGCCGGGACATGGGGCTGGCGTTGGGTTTTCGTCCCGCTGATCCCGGTGGCGCTCATCGGGTTTGCCGGCACGATGCGTTGGATACCCGCCTATCCGGGACGTGTCATGCGCCTGGATGTGACCGGTGCCATCGCGTTGACGCTGGGGGCCGGAGTCCTGGTTCTGGGTCTGACCCTGGTGCCCCAGCCACGTGTACACGTGGCCGTCGTACTCGGCTTGATCGGTGTGGCGGGTGCCCTTCTCGGTTGGTTCATCTGGCACGCGCGCCGGGCCGCGGCGCCCTTCGTCGATGTCCGGTTGGCCGCCGAATCCCGCTTCGTCCGTAGCGCCGTCGCAGCGTGCGCCCAAATGTTCTGTCTGGGTTCAGCTCTGCTGGCCGTGCCGCTGTATCTCAACGAACACGGTGAGTCCACGGCCACCGCAGGCCTGATCCTGTTCGCCCTGCCGACGGCGATGGCCCTGCTCGGACCAGTGGTCGGGCGCACGTCTGACGCACTCGGCGCCCGACCGATGATGAGGGCCGGATTGTGCGTGTTGATTCTCGCCCAGATCGCGATGGTGTTGGTGGTCTGGGGATCTGACGGTAACCGCTGGACCATGGTCGGGGCGCTGATCACCACCGGTATCGGGATCGCGATGGTCCAGACGCCTGCGGCCGCCGGCTCCACGCGATCCCCCGCAGGCGCGCAGGGCACCGGACTGGGCCTGTTCAACCTCATCCGGTTCGGCGGATCGGCACTCGGCGCCGCGTGGGTCGCCATCGCGATCGACAGCTGGTCGTATCCGGCACTGTTCGGGGTGTGTGCGATCGTGGCAGCGATCGGTCTCGGCGCCACCTTCCTCGGGCGCGACCCGGAAGACGTCGGAGTCGAGCCGTCGAAAGAAGCTCAGCGGTAATTGATCTCGCCGTCGACCGCATGGTGGATTTGTTCGAGCAACTCCAGCCGGATGGCCAGCCAGACCGTGAACTGGTTCTCCGGCACCCGGACATCGATACGCAGGGCCCGGGTGATCCTGTCCAGTTTGGACAGCATCGTGTTCCGGTGGACATTGAGGTCACGCGCGGCAGCGTTCACGTTGCCGCCGACGCGGAGATAAGCGACCAGGGTGTCGTAGAGGTCCGAGCCCGGGCGCAACGGCCCCAACACATCTCGGACGAGTTGTCGGCCACGATCGGTGCCGGAGACGAGTTCGAGGGCCCCGAAGCCACGCAGGTCGCGATACGCGATCGACCCGGTCATCTGCAATCGCTGACCGATACCCAGCGCGACCCGTGCCTGCCGATAGCTCTCCCGGATCTGATCGACACCCAGAGCCGAAGCGCCGTGTGCCACCCGGGTGGTGCGTCCGCCGCGACGTTGGGCATCGAAAGCCATCGCTTCCGCGTATTCGGCCATCTCGACTTCGATCTCCCGGTCGTCGCGGGACTTCAGTGTCCGAACCACCACCAGCACATCGCCGATCACCGTGACGTACGAGCGGACTGCCGGATCCGGGAGCACTCCCGCGACGTGACGCGCGATCTTCACCAGACTCCCACTCCGGTCTGAATCGGACGAGTTCACCTTGGGCGCGGGCACCGGCACCACGAAGACACCGAATGTCGATGTGAGGTCGACGTCGTGGTAGTCCGCACGTGTCTGTAGGTCGTGTTCGCTCGTGAAACTGCCGTGTACAAGCGCCTGTACGAAGTCTCCCCGTGCACGTTCCTCGGCTTCGTCGACGCTGCGTTGTCGCAACATCTCTGATCCGACGATCGCTGTCGCCTGTTCTGTGACCACCGCATGCTGAGCGAGATCGTGCAGGCCAGGAGACGACGGTCCACCGGCCAGTACGACAACCCAGCCCTCGAACCATTTGCCGAGCATGATGGAGCTCGCGGTACAGGTATATCGGGGCTCCTCATCGTCGAGTTCGACCACGCAAGTGGTGGTGCCGTGTGTGGAACGGCCAGAAGTACGACTCTGCCTGTCCACCAGATTGTTTCGCAGTCGTTCGTACACTGACGCGGTTTCTTCCCCGACCATGCCGTGTTGGGCGACGACGGTGCCGCGAGCATCGAGCGCGAGCGCCGGACACTGGGCGAGCGTCGAGACCTCTCGGATCAGGATCGCCATCCCGGCACCTCGATGCAGTAGCCCGGCGAGCGTGTTGTGCACGTGCGACGAGTACCGCATGACATGCACTTCTTGATTCAGTGACCGTTCTGCCAGAAGACGATTCAGATCGGCGAAGCCGATCGGGAAGGACAGTTCGACCACAGCCATGTTCTCGGGCAGGTCCATGGCGGCGATCGCCGGGGGAAGCGAGCCGTCGATGATCAATGCCGCAGCACCGCGCGCGGCGAGCGCGGTCAATGCCTGCGGATTGCCTGCGATCGCTTCCGGGCGCGCGTACACCGCAACCGCGTCAAGGTTGTCATAGCGTCCCATGACTTCACTGAACGGAAGTGCCCATGTCAGCGGGCGATCCAAGCTGCCCGACCCGGAGACCACCGTTGCGCCTGCCATGAGTGTTTCATCCAGGAGGCCACGGCCGGTGAGTCGAGGGCTGGGTTCCATGACGGTCTGCCTTCTTCCACAGGAGATGTGATGCCGGCGGTTGCCGGACACACTGCATCCACCCATTATCGGGGTCACTCGCACTCAAACGATGTGCACAATGCCCATATATTTTGTTGATCCTAGGCCACTTTCACCACGCCGTCCGACCTCGGGCGCTGCTAAAAATGAGGTGTCCCGCTGGCGACCGCCACGATCGGACACCCGCACCTACCCACCGCGACGGTCGGTGGAACCCCTCGAAGAGAGCGACCCAATGCATCAAATTCACCGGATCACACTCGACGACGCGCTGCCACTTCTCATGGCCGGCCGCGCAAAGGCCGACGAGATCGGCGTCAAACAGACGCTGTGCGTCTGCGATGAGAGCGCAAATGTCATTGCCCTGCACCGACTTCCCGGAGCTCGGCTGACCGGGGTCGACATTGCGATCGCCAAGGCATTCACCGCGGCAGGACACGAACGGGCGACGCATCTGTTCAACGAACCGCCGAACGGCCCCGCGCTCCCCGGTAACGAGGCCTTCGGTATCAGCCACATGCTGCCCGGGAAGTTCGCCATTTTCGTCGGCGGCTTTCCACTGATCTACGACGGCCAGATCGTCGGCGCAGTCGGGATCAGCGGCGGCAACGGCGAACAGGACAAGGCCGTCGGCGCCGCGATGCTGGCCGAGTTCGCGTCCCTCACATCTGTCGCGACCAGCTGATTGTGCACATAGACCGTCATCGCCCAGTAGATCCGGCCACTGTGAACGTGGCCTGGCCGACCGGACGCCGATAGCGTCGATAGCACCGAATCCAGGTGTAAATCACCGGTTTTCGCTCATCAAAGGCCGCAACGGAGCTGCCCGCGATTGCGCCCTGCGCACGAATCGAACATCCTCGAGAGGAAATACCATGACCGAATTGCTCGGACGCGATGAGTTCCGCACCGCACTGGAAGATGCGATCAAGGGCCGTGAGGCCAAGAACGCTTCCTTCAGCAAGGCCTGGGCGGAGGGCAAACTCGAAAAGCACCACTTCGCCCGGTGGGCCGAGAACCACTACCACTACGTCGGGCCGTTCTCCGACTACCTGGCGAACATCTACGCCAACACCCCCGACCACTACACCGATGCCAAAGATTTCACCCTGCAGAACATGTATGAGGAAGAACTCGCCGACATTCGGCACACGGACCTCCTCATCAAGTTCGGTGAAGCCTGCGGCACCACCAAGGAACGCATCGAGGATCCCAGCAACATGAGTGCCATCACCCGTGGCCTGCAGTCGTGGTGCTACGCGGTGTCGTCTCGCGAGAATTTTGTGGTGGCGACCGCCGCGCTGGTGGTCGGACTGGAGTCGCAGGTGCCCAGCATCTACAAGAAGCAGATCGTCCCGCTGCGTGAGGTCTACGGCTTCACCGAGGACGAGATCGAGTTCTTCGATCTGCACATCACCTCAGACGTGGTTCACGGCGAACGCGGATACCAGATCGTTCTCGACTGCGCGGACACCCCGCAGTTGCAGCAGCGCTGCCTGCAGCTGGTGCGGTGGGGCGCGGAGATGCGCTTCTCCTACACCAAGGGCCTGTACGACACCTACGTCGCACCAGACCTGGCGCTCACGTCGGCCTGATTCTCGGCCGAATTGTGGTCCGGCCCGCGGATCGTCGCTCGGGCCGGACCACCACCACGGACACGACCACTTCGGGAGAAACGGAAAACCCCCCATGCTCGACGACGCATCCCAGTCCACTGCGCCGCCCCAGCACTGGGTGGCGGTGGCTACCACCAAGGACGTCACGCGACGCCGAAAGCTACGCATCGAGGTCGACGGTGTCGGAATCGCCCTCTTCAGTACGGGCGAGAAGATCTACGCCTTTGCCGACCTCTGCGTCCACCAGGACCGCTCGCTGATCAAGGGCACGCTGCTCCACGGGAGGGTGATCTGTCCCGGACATCAATGGCGTTTCGACCTGGAAACCGGCTACGAGGAAGACCAGGAACTCTGCCAGCCCACCTACGATGTCGCGATCTACGACGACACCCTCTATCTCGATCCGACGCCGCGCATCCGCCGCGGCCCCAACGACTCCCGTGAGGATGATCCATCATGACGACCACCGTTGCGACCGTGGGCGCAGGTCAAGTCGCCGCCGTCGTCGCCCGGACCTTGCGTCGTCGCGGGTTCGACGGGCGCATCGTCCTGCTCGGCGCCGAAGCACATGCGCCCTATCAGCGTCCACCGCTGTCCAAGGAATTCCTCTCGGGCCGTGAGTCAGCGGAATCACTTGCACTGCTGACTCCGAAATGGCTCTCGGAGAACATGATCGAGCTGCGGACCGGGACAACCGTACGGCGGGTGAGTCCTTCGGATCGCAGCATCGAACTCGATACCGGAGAACTCCTCGATGTCGATGCCGTGGTGTTCGCAACCGGCGGACGTCCCCGCACCATCGAGACCACCGGCAGCCGGCCGGATCTCGTCCACTATCTACGAACGCTCGACGACTCGATGTCGCTGGCGCAGCGTCTCGTTCCGGGCGCTCGGCTCGCGATCATCGGCGGCGGTTTCATCGGACTCGAGATCGCCTCGACCGCAGTCGGTCTTGGTGTCTCGGTCACGGTTCTCGAGCGTGGACCACTTCCGCTGGGCGCTGTCCTGGGAACTGAGATGGCCGAGTTCTGCACCGGTCTGCACCGCGAACGCGGCGTCGAGATCCGAACCGACGCGCTGGTGCGCGAGGTGACGACCTCGGATGCCGGAGTCCGGATCACCCTGTCCGATGGGCACATCATCGAAGCGGACGCTGTCGTGGTCGGGGTCGGAATCGAACCCAATGTCGAGGTGGCGGCCGCCAGCGGGCTATCGACCGCAGGCGGAATCGTCGTGGACGAATCCGGCCGCACCGGTATCCCCAACATCTACGCCGCGGGGGACGTCGCGTGCCGCATGTCCGACGCCGGCCCGAGCCGGGTCGAGCATTTCGACAACGCCAACCGCCAGGCCGGTGTCGTCGCCAACGCGATCCTGGGCCGCGAGACCGCCTCCGACGATCCGCACTGGTTCTGGTCCGATCAGTACGGGATGAACATCCAATTGACCGGCAGCACCCGGGGCGCCACCGACCTGGTCATCCGGGGAGACCAGAATTCCGGCGAGTTCGCCGCTTTCTACCTGCGCGAGGGTGTCCTGTGTGCAGCGTTCGCGATCGATCGCGGCGAGGACATCATGGCCGCACGGGAACTGATAGGACAACCCGTCGATCGTCGGATCCTCGCCGACGAGGACGCGGATCTGTGGGAAATCGACGAACAGATGGTGAACTGACATGAGTATCGAAGGAATGAACTTCGTAGCAGGACAATGGATTCCGTCTGCATCCGGCAAACGGTTCTCCAGATGCAATCCGGCGGATCCGGCCGATGTGATCGGTTCGTTCCCCGACTCCGACTCCGACGACGTACACGCGGCCGTCGACGGCCTGGTCGCCGGCTTCGCCGAGTGGTCGCAGAGTCCTCCCGAACGGCGGGCAACGATCCTCGAGGCCGCCGCCACGCTCTTGGAGCAGCGCGCCGACTCATTGGTCTCGGAACTGATCCGGGAAGAGGGCAAAACTGCCGCCGAGGCCCGGATGGAGGTGAGCCGGACCCCGATGAACCTGCGTTTCTACGCGGGCGAGGCAACACGCGCGACCGGCGCCACTTATCCGTCACCGGGTGAAGGCCTCGTCTACACGGTTCGGGAACCGTTCGGGGTCATCGGCGCCATCACCCCGTGGAACTTTCCGCTCAACATCCCGTCCCGCAAGATCGGGCCCGCCCTTGCCGCCGGAAACGCGGTCTTGTTCAAGCCATCTGAATTGACACCGCTGATGGGGCAACGTCTGGTCGAGGCTTTGCTCGACGCGGGCCTGCCACCGCAGGCGATCGCCCTCATCCAGGGCGACGGAAAGGCCGGCGCCGCAGTCGTCGCCGACGAACGGGTCGATGCGGTGACCTTCACCGGATCCACGGACGTGGGGCGGGCGATCCACCGCGAGGTCGGGCCGGCCCGGCGGGTGCAACTCGAGATGGGCGGCAAGAACCCGGTTGTGGTCCTGGCCGATGCGGACTTGGACAAGGCCGCCGCCCTCATCGTCAAAGGCGCCTTCGGCCTGTCGGGCCAGGCCTGCACCGGCACCAGTCGGGTGATCGCCGACACCACGATCCACGACGCTCTCCTGGAGCGGGTGGTCGAATTGGCCGAGGACCTCGTCGTCGGCGTCGGCACCGCACCCGGAGTCGCCATGGGACCCCTCGCCAGCGAGGCCCAGCTAGACAAGTTCCTGCACTACGTCCAAATCGGAACGGACGAGGGAGCGCACCTCGTATCCGGCGGAACCCGTTGCGCCGACGAACAACTGCGCGACGGCTTCTTTGTCCGCCCGGCAGTTTTCACGGACGCCGCCCCGGACATGCGCATCGTGACCGAAGAGGTGTTCGGTCCCCTGTTGGCATTCCAGCGGGTGACGTCGTTCGAGGAGGCGCTCACGCTTGCCAACGCAACGGAGTTCGGTCTTACCGCATCGATCGTCACGCAGAACCTGGCACACGCCAACAGTTTTGCCAACCGTTCGCGCACCGGCTTGGTCAAGATCAACCAGCCGACAACCGGTATGGCGATGAACGCACCCTTCGGCGGGTACAAGGACTCGAGCACCCAGACGTTCAAAGAACAGGCCGGACCGACGCTGATGCAGTTCTACCAGTCGGAAAAGACCATCTATCTCATGCCCACACTCTGACCCGTTGCGGTCGGAACGTACTGGAGGAAACCTTGGAGTTCAAGAGAGTTGCCCGCTCGGGACAGGTACCAGAAGGCATCGTGCGTCGGTTCTACGCCGACGAGTACGAGGTAGCCGTGTCACGACTGGACGGGAAGGCCTACGCCACGTCCAACTACTGTTCGCATCTCGACTGCCTGTTGTCGTCGGGAAAGCTCGTCCAGGACGGCATCGGTTGCTCCTGCCACGGAAGCGCATTCGACCTCGAGACCGGCGAACCCCTCTGTCCACCGGCCACCGAGCCGATCAAGACCTATCCCGTCCAGGAACGTGACGGGGAGATCTTCGTCGGCATCGATCCCACCGAGCCCCCGGAGGGGCCCCGCAGGCGCAAGCTCCGCAAGTCATGACCACCAGGTCGCTCCGGCCGCCGACTCTGGCCGCCGGTGCCATGGTGTCGTCGAGCCATCCCTTGGCCAGCCAGGCCGGTGCCTCGGTCCTCTCCGACGGTGGCAATGCCATCGATGCCGCGCTCGCGATGGCCGCGGTGACGTGGTTGACGCTCCCCGGCCAATGTGGCATCGGCGGTGACGCATTCGCCGTGGTCGCCGAACCCGACGGCCGGGTGTGGACGGTCGGCGGAAGCGGTTTCGGGCCGGACGGGGGTACCCCGGAGTTCTATCGCGAACGGGGGCTGAGCGCCATCCCCCTCGACGGAGCGCTCGCCGTCTCCGTGCCGGGCGCACCCGCGGCGCTGGCCGCCCTGCACCGACACGGCGCCACCCGCAGTCTCGCCGAACTGTGGGAACCTGCGGCAGTCCTGGCCACCGGCGGACTCCCCTGTTCGGCCAAGACCCGCAACGACGTCCACACCGCACTGGGCGCGATCCAGCGCGACCGGGACCTGAGCAGCCGGTTCACCGACGCCGGGCAGGTACCACTCGTGGGCACACGGTTACCGCAACCCGATCTCGCCAAGACCATCCGGGAGCTCGCCGCCGATCCGCGCGCGTTCTATCGGGGCGATCTGGCACAGCGCTGCGTCCGCACCCTGCAGGACGGTGGCGCACCGTTTTCCGGCGACGAGTGGGCGCAGGGATGGGACGTGCACCCGGAGGCCGCCATCTCCGGCGACTATGCCGGGGCGACGATCCACCAGACACCACTTCCCACACCCGGGTGGATGGTCCTGCAACAGGCAGCATTGCTTTCCGATGTCACTTCCTCACCCCTGCTGAGTGCGGCCGCGATCGATCAGTTCGCGAATGCGGCGCGGATAGCGTTCGAGGACCGGTTCCGCTGGAGCGCGTCCGACAATGATGCCGTGACGCGAATCCTGCATCCGGACAACATCTCCGCCGGTCGGGCCCGCATGTTGACGACCCCCTCGCAGCAGTTCACGGTCGGCGACGGTGACACCACGTCATTCGTGACGGTGGACTCCGATGGACGAGCGGTGAGCTTCATCCACTCGCTCGCCTTCACCTTCGGTGCGAAGATGACCGTTCCCGGTACCGGCATCGTGCTCAACAATCGATTGGGCCGCGGCGCCTACCTGATCGACGGGCACCCGAACGAGGTGGCACCTCGGCGTAAACCACTGCACACCCTCAACGCCTGGGTGGTCATCGGCGCATCCGGTGAACTCATGCATGTCGGCAACACCCCCGGCGGCGACGGGCAGGTGCAGTGGAACATGCAGCTGCTGTCCCATCTTCTCGACCACGGACTCGATCCGCAAGAATCTGTCGAGGCGCCACGGTTCACCGTCTATCCCGGTTCCGACGCCGATGTCATCGGCGCACCGCCGGAGCTTCGTGTCGAAGGGTCCATCGATGTCGTTGTCCGAGAACAACTCTCCCGTGCCGGACATCGGGTGAAGGTGTTGCCGCCGATGGGTGCCGACGGAAGTGCCCAGATCATCTCGCTCGATCCGCGCGGGATCCTCAGTGGCGGCAGCGATCCGCGACAAGAGGGGGTGGCGCTCGGTGTCGGCTGAAGCTCCCCGCCCCCAGGGGCTGTACGTGGCGGCGACCCGCTCCGGCAACACGATCCGGACCGCAGGCATGACCCCGCGCCGCGACGGCATCTTGCTGATCACCGGGCGGGTGGGCGCGGAGGTCGGGTTGACCGCGGCCCGCGACGCCGCCGCGGTCGCAGTGGCCAACGCCCTGACCGCGGTGTCGTCGATGGTCGACGAGACCGAGTGTTTCCGATGCGTCGAGATGGTCGTCTACATTGCTTGCGCACCGGATTTCACCGACCTGTCCCGGGTCGCCGACGGCGCCACGGAAGTCTTGGTCGAGCGGTTCGGCCCGGCCGGACTACCCGCCCGCAGTGCCATCGGCGTCTACGCCTTGCCCGGCGGCGCGCCCGTCGAGATCGCACTCACCGCCGACATCACCCCCGCCTCCCCGTAGCGTCGGCTCGTGGCCGGGTCGGATACAACGGCAGTCAGCGCCTGACGAGCGGAATGATCAGCGGCGTATGTGACTCGGGGTCATCGATGATCCGGCAGGGCAGCCCGAACACGTCATGGACGAGTTCAGCGGTGACGATCTCGGTGGGCCGCCCTTCGGCGACGATCCGGCCGTCCTTCATCACGATGATGTGGTCGGCGTACCGGCAGGCATGGTTCAGGTCGTGCAAGACTGCGACCAAGGTGTGTCCCTGGTTGCGGTTGAGATCGCTGCACAACTCGAGAAGGTCGATCTGGTAGGCGATGTCGAGGAACGTCGTCGGTTCGTCCAACAACATCAGCGGTGTCTGCTGGGCGAGCACCATCGCCACCCAGACCCGCTGTCGCTGACCGCCGGAGAGTTCGTCGACCAGGCGCCCGGACAGTTCGGTGACGCCGGTCGCCTCCATCGCATCGACAACGGCGGTTTCGTCGGCGTTCGACCACTGCCGGATCAATTTCTGGTGTGGATACCGGCCGCGGGCCACCAGGTCGGCGACCCGGATGCCGTCAGGGGCGATGGATGCTTGCGGCAGCAGTCCGAGCTTGCGGGCCACTTCCTTGGCCGGATACGAATTGATCGCCTTGCCGTCCAACAACACCGAGCCGCTTGTCGGCGTCAGCAGTCGGGACAGGGCCCGCAGCAACGTCGATTTGCCACAGGCATTCGGCCCGACGATCACGGTGAACGCGCCGTCCGGAATCTGGACGCTCAGCGATTCGCTGATGACCCGTTTGTCGTAGCCGATGGTGATGTCGCGGGCCTGTAGCCTGCTCGACGTCGCGACCGCCGCCTCGCCACCGGTCGGCACCATGTCAACCTTGTCCATCTCACTCCTCGTCGAGCGGGTCATTGTCGTCGGGCTTCCCTGGCGAGCAACCACACCAGGTACAGCCCGCCCACCGACACGGTGACAACTCCCACCGGAAGTTGGTTCGGTGCGAAGGCTCGCTGGGCGATCAGGTCGCTCACGATGAGCAGCAGCGCGCCCATCGCGGCTGCCGGCACCAGCGCCACCCCGGCACTGCGGGTGAGTCGCCGGGCCAGTTGCGGTGCGGCCAGGGACACAAATGCGATCGGGCCCGCGGCGGCGGTGGCCACCGCGGTCAGCGAGACCCCCAGCACGATCAGACCGAGTCTTGTCCGCTCGGTGCGGATCCCCAGCGCTTTGGCGGCGTCGTCGCCCATGCCGAGGACCGGCATCCGATACGCGGCCCAGATGGTCGGCACGATCAGGACCCCGAGGATGACGAACACCGGTACGGCCTGATTCCAGCCGAGTCCGTTGAGCGACCCGGCACCCCACGTCGCGGCCGACATCGCCGCCTCCAGATCCGCCTTGAGGATCAGCCAGGTGTTCACCGATTGCAGGATCGCGCTGATCGCGATTCCGACGATGATCAGCCGAAATCCCTGGACCCCGCGTTTGAAGGCAAGGACGTACACGAGCAGCGCGGTGACCACGCCGCCCACCAGTGCGCCGGCCGCGGTGCCGTAGTAACCCGTGCCACCGACCACGAGCAGGACCACCAGCGCACCGCTGTACGCGCCGGTGTTGAACCCGATGATGTCCGGGCTACCCAGCGGGTTGTGGGTGATCGACTGGAAGATCGCGCCGCTGATGCCAAGCGCCGCACCGAGAACCAGGGCCAGCAAGACCCGGGGCATCCGCCACTTCATCACCACCAGCTCTTCGAGCCGGGTGCCGTCGGAGAAGATCGCGTTGACGACACGGCCAGGCGCGACCGGATAGTCGCCGGTACCGAGCGCGATCACAGCCGCCACGAGTGCCAGCACGGTCAGGACGGCAACCACCGAGATGGCGCGTACGTCGAACCTTCCGGACAGGCCGGTGCCGGGTAGCCGCACAACCACGAGGCGGCGGCCGAAGTCGATCTTCGAGGCCGTCACCGTCGCAGTCGATGTTTTGCGGACATCGATGCTCACAGCCCACTCACCTTCGTGCGACGCACCAGGAAGATCAGCACGGGGGCACCGACGAATGCGGTGACGATACCCACCGGCATCTCCCCCGGACGGATCACCAGACGCCCGACGACGTCGGACAGCAAGATCAGAATCGGGCCGCCGATCAGGGTGTACGCGAGTATCCAGCGTTGATCGGGTCCCACGATCCAGCGTGCGACGTGAGGCACCATCAGCCCGACGAATCCGATCGGTCCGGCCGCTGCGGTCGCAGCACCACACAGCAGGGTCACCGCCGCAAAACCGATGATCCTCGTCCGCACGATGTTGGCGCCCAGGGAACGGGCGAGATCGTCGCCGAGTGCCACCGCATTGAGCGATCGGGCCACGCTCACCGCCATGATCAGCCCGATCACGACAAACGGGAGAATCGAATAGGTGACATCGAGGCCGCGCCCGGAGATCGATCCGGCGATCCAGTTGCGCATCTGGTCGAAGGCAGCAGGATCGAGCAGGATCATTCCGGTGGTGACGCCCTGGAATACCGCTCCGACCGCGACGCCGGCAAGCGTCAACCGAATCGGTGTGGCGCCCCCGCGCCCAGAGGATCCCACGATGTAGACGACCACCATCACGACGATCACGCCGATGAAGGCAAACCACACGTTCGACATGAGGCCGCTCAGACCGAAAACGCTGACCGCCAGCGCGACCGAAAACGCCGCACCCGCGTTGATACCCAGGATGCCGGTGTCGGCCAGCGGGTTTCGGGTGGTTGCCTGGATGA
Organism: Williamsia sp. Y721; assembly: GCF_059683565.1. Classification (NCBI taxonomy): domain Bacteria; kingdom Bacillati; phylum Actinomycetota; class Actinomycetes; order Mycobacteriales; family Nocardiaceae; genus Williamsia; species Williamsia sp. Y721. The sequence goes on from NZ_JCASNH010000005.1 coordinate 142,042, forward strand.
GTGCGCCCGAAACCCCCAGCGCCATCCCGACAACGAGGCCGAGGACCGTTCGCGGGATGCGAAGTTCACGGATCACGATGTGATCGCTGGAGTTCTCAGGCGAGAACAGCGCTTGCCAGACGGTTCCCAGCGGGATGTCCCTGGATCCGATCGCAACGCTGAGCAGACACACCACCGCCAGCACGGCAAGGGCGACAAGGGCGCCCAGCATTCGACGTGTGTTGGTCGCGGCCAGTCCGTCCGGCCGCTTCTTCGCCACGTCCGTCCCACTGGCGGCTTCACTGCTTTTGCGCAGGTCAGACCGAGGTATGGCGCCCGAACGGAGACTCACCGGGATAACCGGCCGATGTTGTGTTCTGCCTTCATTTCGCCGCCGACCTCACGACCCTCTCCGCACATGGATTACCTACGTCACAATTGGTTACGCTCACCTTAGTCGTGGCCATCCGATGTGCATTCCTCGACCGGTCCGAGTGGACCGGCCGACGAACTAGATCATGCTCGGGACGCCGGCCCCGGCGAGCGACGTGACGAGTTCACCGGACCGCACCGCGAGGTTCGACAACAACGACGACGTCAGTCCATGCGTGTGCTCGGTATTGCCCTGCAGATAGATGGCACCGCCGACCCGATCGCTGGTCACCACCCGGTAGTCCCGCGCCACAACCGGACGTCCGTGTTCGTCGGACTCACATTCCTCGCCCAGCGGGCCAAGCAGGTCGACGAGTCCTGTCGGACGGAAGCCGGTCGAGAAGATGATTGCGTCGCAATCGATCTCCTCGATCGCCTGACTCGGACGATGACAGATCCGCACCGACACCCCGGACTCGGAGTCGAGGATCTTGCTGACCTCGGAGGCACCTCGGACGAACAGACGACGTCTGCCGCTGACCCGTTCCTGGTACTCCCGCCGGTACAGTTCCTCGATCAACGGGAGATCGACCGCCGAATAGTTGGTGCCGCGGTGGTAGTCGAGCAACTGCTGGCGGAGGTCGGCCGAGGCCTGATGGAAGTCCACCACCGCTTCGGGATCGAAGATCCGGTTGGCGTAGGGACTGTCGTCGGCCGGGGTGTACCCGTACTTCCCGAAGACCGCATGGACCTCGGACCCCGGATATGTGTCATGGAGGTAGGCGGTGACCTCCGCGGCGCTCTGCCCCGCTCCGACCACGACAAATCGGTGGTGTTTCTGTTCGGGCAACACCGCCAGGTGATCGAGAAGCCGATGATTGTGGAACACCCTTGGGCTCGGCTGGATGCCGTCGGGCAGACTCGCCGTCAGACCCGCTGCGACAACGAGATTGCGTCCCCGAATCGAAGGTCGATCGGCGACCTTGACCTCGAAGAACTCACCGTCCCATTCCACGCCACTGGCCTGCGCGCCGTAGGCCACATCGGCGTCGACCTTCGCGGCCGCCCAGGTCAGATAGTCACTGAACTCGACCCGGGTCGGGAAGAAACTCTGATGATTGATGAAGTGGGACAACCGCCCCTGCTGCGTCAGGTAGTTGAGAAACGAGTACTCACTGCAGGCATTACGCTGCGTGACGAGGTCTTTGAGGAATGAGATCTGCATCGTCGTTCCGGGCAACAACATTCCCCGATGCCAGCCGAAACGTGGTTGTTTCTCCACAAACTGCGCAACGACCCGGCGATCTGCCCCAACCGATTGGTTGTGCTCCTCGATCGCGATCGCCAACGCGAGGTTCGACGGACCGAAGCCCACACCCACCACGTCCGCGGGAGAACCATCGCCGATGGCCATTGTCATTCCTTCCTCGGGTTCACCGCCTGTGATCGACTGATCTGCAACCACGCCGGCTCACCCACATTGATTTGGTCGAACGAGCTCAACAGGTCTGGGTTGACCCGGGTTCTTCTTCGACGGCCACCGCGTCGAGCCACACACCGACCACCGGCTCGGAGGCCAGATTCACGAAATCGGCGCCGGGAGATCCTGCCGTGCGCCACTTCTCGACCAGCGACATCAAGCGGATCGAATCCAGCCCGGCATCAAGTAGATTCGTGTCTTCGGTCAGCTCTTCCGGTGCCACATCGAGTAGTTCGGCGATATCCGAGACGATCCGCTGCCTCGACAGCACGGTGGAACCGCTCACTTCACTCACCCTTGTCCATTTCTGTCAGTGCACTTCTCGGTGCCCGGCGTTTCATCGCGCGGGCTCCGGCCGTGGTGTTCGTTGATCGTTCTTCGAGATCTTGCCCACCGAGGTGCGCGGGAACTCCGTCACGAACTCGACTACGTCGGGGATCTTGTAGGCCGCCAGGTCACGCTCTCGCAGAAACTTCCTGATCGCGAGCGAACTCGGTGGTGTGGAGGCATATTCGGCGCGCAACACCACATACGCTTTGCTGCGCTCGCCGAGATGGTCGTCGGGGATGCCGACGACCGAGACGTCGTGGACCCACTCGTGTGCCAGGAGATGGTTCTCGACCTCCTCGGGTGCGATCTTCTCGCCCCCGCGATTGATCTGATCCTTCGCCCGGCCCACGACCGTGAGATAGCCACGCTCGTCTTGCGTGACGATGTCTCCGGTGCGGTAGAAACCGTCGGCGGTAAAGGATTTCGCGTTGTGTTCGGGTGCCCGAAAATAGCCGCGGATCGTGTACGGCCCACGGGTCAGCAGGTGCCCGGCCTGCCCCCGCGGCAGGTCACGGTCATTATCGTCGACAACCCGGACCTCGTCGGCCTGCGAGATCGGACGGCCCTGAGTCGTGGTCACCGTGGTGACGTCGTCGTCGAGGCGCGTGTAGTTGACCAAACCCTCGGCCATTCCGAACACCTGTTGCAGAGTTGCACCCAGGTCGGTCTCGACACGCTCGGCCGCGCTCTGGCTGAACTTGGCCCCACCGACCTGGATCGTCTGCAGACTCGACAGGTCACGGGTTTCCCTCAGCGACGAGTTCATCCAGGCGAGTGCCACCGGCGGAACGACGGAGACCATGGTGACGCGGTGCCGCTCGATCAGTTCGAATGCGGTGTCCGGACTGGGGTTCGGGGCCAGGATCACCGTGGCCCCGGCGTGGAACGCACCGAGTATCCCCGGCGAACTCATCGTGAAGTTATGCGACACCGGCAGCACCACCAGGAGCACCGTGTCCGAGGTGACGCCACAGATGCGGTTGCTCTCGCGCACCGAATAGAGGTAATCGTCGTGTGTGCGTGGGATCAGCTTCGGACGCCCGGTGGTCCCGCCGGACAATTGCAGAAAGGCCAGATCCGAGGGCAGCGCAGCGCATCGGTATGGATTGCGACGATCGACTGCGGGATTCTCCGCGCCGAGGGACAGCACCACCGTCTGCAGGTCGTCGAACTCGCTGTCCAATTCACCGGCAAGACGCCCGTAGTCGAATCCGGCCGCCTTGTCGACAGTCACATACGCTGCGGCCTCGCCGAATTCGATGAAATACCGGATCTCACTTCTGCGGTGTGCGGGCAGTGCAAAGATCGGCACCGCGCCGAGTGCGAACAACGCGAAGGTGATCTCGACGAACTCGACGACGTTGGGGAAATGGACAACCACCCGGTCCCCGCGCCCGATCCCCATCGCGGACAGGGTGTCGGCGTGCGAGAGTGCGTTGTCACGCAGTTCGCCGTAGGTCACGGTTCGGCGCTCGTCGCGCACGGCGACGACGCCGGAGTTGCGGGCCGCCGAGTTCTCCAGCATCTCCCAGTGGGTTTCGCCCGTCCAGAACCCGCGGTCGCGGTAATCCTGTGCCACCTGCGGCGGATACGGAACCACTCCGTCCAACTCCAGTGGCAGGGAGGCACTCCCGCCGGACTCAGGCAGCGGCGGCATGGCGCAGGACGCTGATCACGTCGTCTGTGGTGGTGACCACGGCGCAGCGTTTGGCCGCATAGGACAACGCCATCTCGTGCTCATCGCGACTGAAGTCGGCGGTGGCGTCGGCGATGAAAAACGGCTGGATGTCGGTCATGAAGGCCTCGGCGGCCGACAGCATGCAGCCCATGTGCGCGTAGACGCCGGTGACCAGCAGCTGGTCTCGACCGTGATGCGAGAGCAGCTCACGCAGGTCCGTGCGCTGGAACGCGGAGTAGCGCCACTTCGTCACCTGGATATCGGTGCTCAGCGGCGTCAGCTCGGACACCACCTCGGTGTCGCGGCCGACGGTCAGTCCAGGACCCCACAGATCGGCAAGCAGGCCCCGACGGGATGGGTGCTGGTCCCCCGGCTGCATGGTGAAGATCACCGGGATCTGCAGTCGTGCACACCATTGCCTGATCGCCGCGATGTTGGGCATGACCGTGGTCATCGGTTCGGCATCGACCTGATAGGCGTCGATGAAGTAGTTCTGCATGTCGTGAATGAGCAGAGCCGCGCGCTCCGGCGCCAGCACCCAGGGTGCCTTGTTCTCCGGAATCACCGATGCACTCGGCAGTTCATACGGATCAATCGCCGGAATTGCCACAGACGGTCCTCCACTTTCTACACGTGGTCACGAAACACTGGCCAAAAGTTAGTGTAGGCACACTTAACTTGAATGCACCAGTCAGACACCTCGTGGATCACTGATCCAGGGTGGCCCCTCCGTCGACCCGCAGGTCATGCAGGGTGATGTGCCGGGCAGCGGCGGAGGCGAGAAATACTGCGCACCCGGCGATCTCGCTCGGATCCGCGAGGCGGCCGAGCGGAATCCCCAGCCGGAAAGTCTCCGGCGAGCCCGCGATCGTGGCCGCCGACCCATCGGGCGTATCCCACATCCCCCGGAGCATCGCGGTGTCGGTCGAGCCCGGCGAGATGACATTGCAGCGGATGCCGAGCGGCGCCAACTCCAGCCCGAGAGATCGGACGAATGCGGTTGCCGCGGCCTTCGATGCCGCATAGGCCGCCATACCCGCACGCGGCGCGGCCCCGGCATTGGAGGAGACCACCGTGATCGAGGCCGGACCACGCAGAACGCGGGAAGCAGCCCGCGTCACGACCATTGTGCCGGTCGCGTTGACGGCCAGGACCCGATCCCATTCGGAATCAGTCAATTCCGACACCGGCCCGGTGGTGAGCACGCCTGCCGCATGCACCACCGCGTCCACCTGACCATGGAGCTGTTGGGCGCGGTCGAACACGCCCGCAACGGCATCCGGGTCCGTGACGTCGGCCCGGAGGTAGACAGTTGCCGCATCCCACGGCGGTTCGACCGGCGCCGGGCCGATATCCGTGAGCACCACATTGGCACCGGCCTGCGCAAACGCTTGCGCGGTTGCTGTCCCGATACCACCGGCCGCACCGGTGATCAGGACGGTCTTGCCACTGACGCCTGGCACAGACATGCGGGTTCAACCTCTCTTCATGGGCATCGAGTACACCCATCACTGACAACCACTCGATGTTAGCCTCACCTAACCCTGGCGCAGAAGTGCGGCCCCGTAAAAGGCGATGCCACCCATTGGCGACCGGCCGACGGCCCGCAGATTGTCATCCGCGGGCCGAAAGACGCTCTAATCCATGCTGTTTGGGGAGCGAACCAGCGCGCGGTACCACTGCCCCACCATGTCCGGATTCAGCATGTCGTCGTGCATCGCCGGTATCCGCGAGGACCGCACAACGCTGCGGCAATGCCTCTGCCAGAGGTCGCGGGTCGCGTTTTCTGTCTCGAAGTGCAGATAACCCAGCACCAGATCGATCGGCACCGAGACCTCACCATGTGTCGGCGCCTGCTTCATCAGCCGCAGGCAGCGTGCGTACGAAGCCATGAACGCACGGGCGTCGTCGAGGCTGTAGTCCGCCATCGGTCCACCGGATCCTGCACTGCGGCGGGCGATCTGGTCCCGGGCCTCATCCCGGGGCAGCCCGGCCACCGCATCGACGTCCGCAGCAGGCAGTGCGGCATAGTGCGCAAAGATCCGAATCACCTCGCGCTCGAGCTCATCGGCATCCGGGGTGATGGTCACCGCGTCAGCGGTGATCGGCGGAGTGTCGAGGATGGTCAGGCCGCTGACGGTGGCACCGGCAGCCTCCAACTCGCGGGCGATCCCGAAGGCGATATGTCCACCGTACGAAAAGCCCAGCAGCTCATAGGGACCCTCGGGCTGGTGCTCGCGGATCACCTCGGTGTAGGTCGTCACCAGCTCGTCGAGGGTCTCGAAGTCCTGGGACGATCCGCCATGGGCCGGATCCTGCAGCGCGATCAGGCCATGGCCGTCGGGTAGATGCGGCACCACACTCGAATACACGGTTCCCGCCCCGGATATGGCGTGCACACAAAAGACATGGCGACCCTGTGCCGACGGTGCGAGTTCCACCGCGATCGGATGGCCTTGCCCACTCTGGTCTCCCGCGTCGATCGCTGCGGCGATCCCGGTGACGGTCCGCCGGTCGAAGATGGTCCGCAGGGCCAGCGGTAGTCCGGTCCTGCTGCGCAGGGCATTGGCAAACCTTGTCGCCGACAATGATTGACCACCGAGACCGAAGAAGTCGTCGTTCGATGAAATCGCCACATCCGGACCGATCTCCAAGACCTCTCGCAGCACCTCGGCGACAAAGATCTCGGTGGCCGTCTGCGGGTCCCGATGATCGATCGCCGCGAACGGCACCGGTTCCGGCAGTCCACTGGCGTCGAACTTGCCGTTGACGGTGACCGGCAGTTCGTCGAGTTCGGCAAACGCGACGGGCACCATGTAGTCGGGAAGGCGCTCCGCCAGGAAGTCTCGCAACCGGGCGATGAGCCCGTCATCGGTTGCCGGATCGGATCCGGCAACGGCTCGCGTGACATAGGCCGCCAGGTACGGCTCGGCGAGGGAACCACGGTGGCGCACAACAACTGCCGCGGTTCGCACGTCCTGATGCGATTCCAGCACAAACCTGATCTCTTCGGTCTCGACACGGAAGCCGCGAATCTTGACCTGATCATCGATCCGGCCCAGATACTGGATCGAACCGTGCTCGGTCCAGCGGACGAGATCGCCGGTGCGGTACAGCCGTTCGCCGATGCCGCCGAAGGGGTCGGCAACAAAGCGGGTTGCGGTCAGGTCCGGCCGGCCGTGGTAGCCAAGCGCTACCTGAGGACCACCGAGATACAGCTCTGCGACCACACCCACGGCCACCGGCCGTAGCGAGTTGTCGAGCACTCGCGCCGTCGAGTTGAAGGCCGGGCTCCCGATCGACAGGCCGGCCCCCGAACCCTGGCCGCCTGCGACGACCTGCGCGGTCACCAGTTCGCCGGTGATACCGACCGTGGTCTCGGTGGGTCCGTACAGGTTGTACAGATCTGCATCGAACCGGGCCAGCGCCGCGGCCGCGGTTGCCGCAGACAGTGCCTCACCACCACAGAACACCCGCCGCACCGATGCCGTGGCCTCTTTCGGGAAGTCGTACTGCAGAAGAGCATTGAGCATCGACGGAACGAACTCGACCGTTGTCAGCTGTGCCCTCTCGATCTCGTCGAGAAGGTACTGCGGATCCCGATGTCCACCCGGCTCGGCCATCACCACCGTGCCGCCGATCATCAACGGAACGAAGAACTCCCACACCGAGGCGTCGAACGAGAACGGGGTCTTCTGCAGAATCCGGTCGCTCGCATCGATTCCGGTGGCCCGTTGTTTCCAGACCAGGAAGTTGACCAGGCCCCGATGGTCGATGACCACACCCTTCGGGCGTCCGGTCGAACCCGAGGTGTAGATCGTGTAGGCGGCGTCGCCGAGCAGGATTGCCCGGCCCCGCTCGCCATCGGTGATCGGCTCCGTCGACAGTGTCGCCAGTTCGGCGCGCAGTGCGGCGTCGTCGAGTGACACCACATCGGCCGCGTCGTCGAGTGACACCACATCGGCCGCGTCGCCGAGCGCCGAGCGCCTCGTCGAATCGACGATTGTCAGTGCCACCGCACTGTTTTCGCGGATGTATTCGATGCGATCGAGTGGATAATCCGAATCGATCGGCACATAGGCAGCACCGGTGCGCATGATCGCGGTCAGGACGGCAGGCAATTCCAGACTGCGTGGCAACGCCACCGCAACCCGATCCCCCGGGCGCACACCGCGGCGCAGGAGCAGGCGGGCCAACCCGTTCGCGTGCATGTCGAACTGCGCGTAGTTCAACGTCCGGTCACCGAACACCACTGCCTCGGCAGCCGGATGCCGGTGGGCCGCGTCGATCAGCAAGTCGTTGATCGTGCCCGGTGGCAGCTCCACCTGATCGCCGGTCGACCATGCCGCCACGTTGGCCGATTCCGCGGCCGACAGGACGTCGATCTCGCGCAGCGGAACATCCGTGCGCTCGGCAACCGTGCGCAGCACGGCGATCAGTCGCTCGGCCAACGCCTCGACCGTGGACCGCTCGAACAGGTCGCTGCTGTACTGCAACGCGCAGCCGACAACGCCGGTTGCCTGGTCTTCGGTGAAATCGAAAGACAGCTCGAACTTTGCCGTGCCGTTGCCGGAGAGCTGTTCCGGTGCACCGATGCCCGCCGACGACGTATCCGGCAGCGACCCGGTCAGGTAGACGATCATCACCTGGAACAGCGGGTGGATCGCCGGGGAACGGTTCGGCGCCACTGTCTCGACAACCTGCTCGAACGGCACGTCGCGGTGGTCGAAGGCGGCAAGATCGGTCTCCCGCACCCTTCCGAGCAACTCGATGAATGTCGGATGGCCGGACAGATCCGTGCGCAGGACAACCGTGTTCAGGAAGTATCCGACCATGTCGTCGAGCCGCGCGTCGCTGCGCCCGGAGATCGGTGATCCGATCGCGATGTCGGTGCCGGCACCCATCCGGTGCAGCATCGCTGCGACCGCAGCCTGCATGACCATGAACATGCTGGCACCGGTCTGCGCTGCGAGCTCCCGCAGCGGCCGGGTGATCGGAGTATCGATCCGGCGGAAGACGGTGCCACCGCGATTGCTCATCCGATCCGGTCGGGGATGGTCGTAGGGCAACGCCAGCTCTTCTGGAAGCCCGGCCAACCGGGTCCGCCAATAGTCCAGAGCGAGTGCACCCCTCGAACTTTCGTCGTTCGGGTCGCCGAGCAGATCACGTTGCCACAGCACGTAGTCGGCGTACTGCAACGGGAGCGGGGACCAGTCCGGCGCAGCACCGGCCGATCGCGCCCGATAGGCCTCGGTCAGGTCACGCTGCAATGGCGCCGCCGACCACTCGTCCGTCGCGATGTGGTGCAGCAACAGCAGCACCAGGTCTGCTCCGGCACCGGTCTTGAGAACGGTTGCCCGCAACGGCACCTCACGATCGAGCTCAAAGCCGTATGACACCGCCGACATGACCGTCGCGACCACATCGGCCTCGCCGACCGCAATCGATTCGACAGGCACCGTGGCCGTCCCGGCCGGTTTGATGACCTGGACCGGCTCTCCATCGACCTCGGGGTAGAACGTGCGCAGAACCTCGTGCCGGGCAACAACATCGGAGAGCGCCTGCGCCAGAACCTGTTCATCGATCGGATCGGGGTGAGACCAGAACACCGGCACGTTGTACGTGGGGTCGGCACCACTGACGGCATACAACGTCCACATCTGGGCCTGCCCGGACGACAGCGGCAGCAGATCGGGGCGCGTGCGCGCGACCAATTGCGGACGCGTCTGCGTGGTCCGGCTGTTCTTCAGATGATCGGCCAACTGGGCAATCGTGGGATTCTCGAAGAGGTCCCGCATCCCCACCGAGACGCCAAGCCTCTCGCCGAGCGCGTTGGAGACCCGGATCGCGAGCAGCGAGTGTCCGCCGAGTGCGAAGAAGTCATCTTCTGCGCCGACCGGCCCCTGCGCCGGGTCCCGGCCCAGCACGTCGCCGAAGACCTCACCGAGCACCGTCTCGAGCTCACCTTCGGGAGCTCGTGAGGTGCGCGCGGCACTCGCCGGGGCCGGCAGTGAGCGCCTGTCGAGTTTGCCGCTCGGCCCCAGTGGAAGAACGTCGAGTTCGATCAGTTGCGTGGGCACCATGTAGCTCGGCAGCCGGGATGCGATGGCACTGCGTATCGTTTCGACGCCGCGATGTTCCGTAGACGACGGGTCGAGTACGTAGTAGCCCACGAGGTCATCCGCGTGCACGGCGACCGCGGCGGCCGACAATCCTCCGGTTTCGAGTATCGCCGTCTCGATCTCACCGAGTTCGATACGCAGGCCACGGAGTTTGACCTGCTGGTCGGAGCGGCCACGATAGTCGAGCCCGATCCGGCCCTCACCGTCCCGGCGCACGCATACGAGGTCACCTGTCCGGTACAGACGCTCACCGACCACAAACGGGTGTCCGACAAACCGTTCCGCCGTGCGTCGCGGGTCCGCGTGATAGCCGCGGGCCAGTTGTACGCCACCGATGTACAGCTCCCCGATCACGCCTTCGGGAACCTGTTGGAGGAATGCGTCGAGGACGAACAGGTCGGTGCCCCAGACCGGTCCACCCAGCGACAGTGAGGCACTGACCGCATCTGGATCCTCGAAGGTTCCGTCGCCCACACCGATTGCTGCGCTCACGTCCACCGCTGCCTCGGTGGGTCCGTAGAGGTTGTCCAGGCGTACCCCCGGCAGTCGTTGACGAATCGTCTGCGCGACGTCTGCCCGCAACGCTTCCCCACTGGCGATGATCGCCTCGAGTCCACGGTGGGCCAGATGCGGAACCTCCGTCAACGCCGGGGATGACAGGAATACCTCCAGCATCGACGGGACGAAGTGCGCATACCGGATCCGTTGCTGGTCGATCAACCCGGCCAGATACGCCGGATCGCGATGTCCTTCCGGTTCGGCGATCACCAGGGTGGCGCCATATGCCAACGGCCAGAACAACTCCCACACCGAGACATCGAAGCTGATCGGCGTCTTGTGTAGAACTCGGTCACCGGCCCCGACCCCGTAGACACTCTGCATCCACACCAGCCGGTTGACGATCGCCCGGTGCGAGACCACCACACCCTTCGGTCGCCCGGTCGATCCCGACGTGAACAACACGTAGGCGGGGTGTTCCGGCAACAACGCCCCGGTGCGCTCGGCGTCGGTCAGCTGATCACCCGACAGTTCGGAGAGCGCCTCGGCCACAAGCGAATCGTCCAGCACGATGGCCGGGATACCGGCAGGCAGATTAACTGCCCAATCGGCGACGGTGAGCGCCACCACCGGATTCGCGACATCGACCATGTATTGCAGCCGGTCCGCCGGATAATCCACATCGAGCGGCAAGTAGGCGGCGCCGGCCATGACGACGGCGTGGATTGCGCGCAGCAGCTCTTCCGAGCGTGGAACCGCCACGGCAACAACCGACTCCGGCCCCACTCCCGCGGCGATGAGATAGCGCGCCAACCGCGCGACGGCACCGCGGAACTCGCCGTGCGACACCGAACCGCCCCCCGGGGTCAGCAGGGCGGGCTGCGGCTGCGCCGGACGGGCGACCAGCAGGTCCGCCAACGTCGGCGATGCCGGAACCCGAGGGCCCCGGAGTGCGGCCAGGGCCTCGTTGTCCGCGGCATCTATCACCGTGAGGTCGCCGATCCGCACGCCTGGACACGCTGCCACCTGGCGCAGGATGCCCACCAGACGACGTGCGAATCCTTCGACGGTGGAGCGGTCGAACTGCTCGGTGGAGTACTCCACACCAATGGTCATCGAGGTGTCTGTGTCGACAAAGGTGAACGCGAGGTCGAACTTCGCATGCTGTGCCTGCAGGTTCTCGAATTCGGTTGGCATACCCAGGAAATCAGGGTTGGCACCACCGATCTGCAGGTAGCTGACCATCACCTGGAAGAGCGGGTTGCGACCGGCCACCCGCGACGGGCTCAGAGCTTCGACGATCTGCTGGAAGGGCAGGTCCTGATTCTCGAAGGCGGCCAGATCGACCTCACGCGTGCGCTCCAGCAGGTCGGTGAACGCCGGGTTGCCCGAGACGTCCATCCGCAGCACCTGCGTCGAGACGAAGAACCCCACCAGATCGGCCAGGGCCGGATCGCCTCGACCGGAGATCGGCGAACCGAAAGCCAGGTCGGTCCCGGCGCCGAGGCGACTGAGCAGCGCGGCCACCGCAGCCTGGGTGACCATGAACATGCTGGCGTTGACCTCACGTCCCACGGCCAGCAGTGCGTCCCGGACCTCGGGTCCGACCTCTGCGGTGACCATGTCACCCGCCCCGGTCGGGACCGTCGGCCGACGCCGATCGCGCGGCAGTTCGATCTCGTCGGGCAGACCGGCCAGGGTCTGCTTCCAATAATCGAGCTGGCGCGCCGCGCGAGACCCGGGATCCGACACCGATCCCAGCCGCTCGAGCTGCCAGCGGGTGTAGTCGGCGTATTGCACGGGCAGGTCGGCGAATCCGGGTGCCGTACCGGACAATCGGGCCAGGTAGGCAATGGTCAGATCGGTCAGCAGCGGGCGGTCCGACCACTCGTCGGTGACCATGTGATGCAGGGCCAACGCGATGACCGAGTGTTCACCGGCTTCGCCCACCCGGATCAGGCAGGTCCGCAGAACCGGTCCGCGTTCCAGGTCGAAGCGTCGGGTCAGATGTTCTGCGACAGTGGCGCGGATCGCGGTGTCGTCGGCGCCGCGGCGCTCGAGTACATCGAATGCCAATGCATCGTCCGCCATACCGACGTGCTGGGTCGGCTGTCCGTCCACGACACGAACCACCGTGCGCAGCGCCTCGTGCCGGTCCAGCACGTCGAGAAGTGCTGCACGCAGCGCATTCTCGTCGACAACTCCACCGACACGCGCCACATGCGCGTAGTGGTACGACAGATCGTCGCCATCGAGTGAGTGCAGGAGCCACAGACGTTCCTGGGCCGCAGACAACGGAACCAGTTCGGGCCGTGGCGTGTTCGCGACGGCGATCAACGATGACGTCTCCGGATCGGCCCGGAGATCTCCACCCTGCAAACGCGCAGCCAGGGCAACCGGTGTCCGCGCCTCGAACAGATCACGGATCGCAAGCTTGCGGCCGTCGACCTCAACTCTGCCGACCAACTGCATCGCCGACATCGAGTGCCCACCGAGTGAGAAGAAGTCGTCGTCGATACCGACCTCGTCGACCTCGAGGATCGAGGCAAATGCCTCACACAAAGCACGTTCGGTGTCGGTTCGCGGCGCACGTCGCACGCCACCGACCGCCAGTTCCGGCTTGGGCAGCGCGGCGATGTCCAGCTTGCCGTTGACGGTCATCGGCAGGCTCTCCACCGCCGAGAACAACGCCGGGACCATGTAGTCGGGCAACAATCCACCCAGGTACGCACGCAGCGCAGCCAGATCACCATCGAAGCCCGTCGCGGGCACCACGTACGCGACGAGGCGTTTGGTACCGGGAAGTGATGGATCCGGAGCGGCTATCACGGCGGCCCGCACGATGTCGTGATGCGCGTCGAGGACGGCCTCGATCTCGCCGACCTCAACCCGGTAGCCACGGATCTTGACCTGATCATCGGTGCGTCCCAGGAACTCCAGGTTCCCGTCGGCGCGCCATCGCATCAGGTCACCCGTGCGGTACATCCGCTGCCCGGCGGCGGCGAACGGGTCGGCCACAAATCGCTCGGCGGTCAGTGCGGCCCGGTTCAGGTAACCCCGCGCCAAACCGGCGCCGGTCACATACAGTTCGCCGACCACGCCCTCGGGTACGGGCCGCAGCCACGAATCGAGGAGGTGGGCCTGCGTGCGACTGATCGGATGTCCGACGGTGGGTTTGTCACACTCGTCGGTGCCTGCGCCAAGCGTGTTGATCGTGTACTCGGTGGGTCCGTACAGGTTGTAGCCCAGCACATCCGGCGTTTCGCGTAGCTGTTGCCAGATGTTCTCCGGAACCGCTTCGCCGCCGAGCAGGACCAGCGGTGGGCGATGCCCGGGATACGGGGTTCTGACGTCCTCCGGTCCGGCGAGAAGTCCGGCTTCGAACAGATGATGAGCGTACGTCGGGGTGACATTGACGACGTCGATGAGGTGGCGACGGCAGTAGTCCACCAGCCCGGCGGCATCGCGGCGGAGTTCTTCGTCGCAGACATGGACTTCGTGGCCTTCGACAAGCCACAACAGCTCTTCCCACGACATGTCGAACGCAAACGACACGGTGTGGGCGATGCGAAGTCGGCCGCTCCTGCCGGACTCGGCGACGGCCCGAACCGTCGGATCGAAGATCGCACTGCGATGGTTGAGCTGCATGTTCGTCAGCCCGAGATACGGCGTCGACACGCCCTTGGGCAGGCCCGTCGAACCCGAGGTGAAGATGACATAGGCCGGATGCCGAAGGCGGCCCGGTGTTCCGGGCGCAAACATCCCGAGTTCGGTGTCGGTCAAGGGTGATTCAGACACCTCGGCCAGGTGTCCGCGGGTCTCGGCGTCGTCGAGGATCAGCAGATTCCGCCCGCCGAGTCGCTGCGCTGTGCCCGCGACGGTGAGGACCACCATCGGATCACCCTGGTCGAGGATCGCCGCGAGACGGTCGTCGGGATGATCGAGTTCCAGTGGCAGATACGCTGCACCGCAACGGAGTACTGCGAACAGCGCAACCACCGTGTCGATGCTGCGCGGTAGCGCGATCGCCACGATCGACTCGGGACCGGCACCCTGGCCCACCAGGAGTCGGGCCAACCGATTGATCCGGGCATCGAGTTCTGCGTAGGTGAGGCGCTTGTCCCCGAACACGAGCGCGCTCTCCGCCGGTATGAGTGCCGCTCGGTCGGCGAGCATCTCGGAGATCGTGATGTCGGGCAGGTCCTGGAGGTCGGCGAGGTCATGGAGCGGTTCGGTTCGATCCGCAGGGAGCGCAACGGGCAGCGCGGCCGCGGCGACGGTGCCGGGAGCATCGACGAATGTCGCGAGCACCGAACGGAACTCGTCGGCGATCGTGGCGGCCAGGTGGTCGCTGATCAGGTCTGCCCGGTACTCGATCCGGAATCGGATGTCCTCGCTCGGCGTCACCACGATGGTGACCGGGTAGTGCGTGTGATCGAGACTGCCCTCACCGAGCAGGCCGTGCCGCTGCGATTGTTCGGCCTCTTCGTCCTCGGTGCGAAAGTTCTGCAGCACGTACAGGACGTCGAACAGCGTCGAGACTCCGGCGGCGCGCTGGATTCCGGCGAGTCCCAGATGGTCGTATGCCATCGAATCGACCCGGTCGGTCTGCACCCTGCGCGCAAGTTCGGTGAGTGTCTCTCCGGGCCGCAGCCCCACCCTGACCGGAATCGTGTTCAAGAACAGCCCGATGACTCCTTCGAGACCGGGGACCTCGGTCGGGCGACCCGACACGGTGGAACCAAAAATCACATCGGCCCGACCGAGGTGACGTGAGAGCACCAGCGCCAGAGCGGAATTGAGTGTTGCATTGAGCGTGACACCCGCCAGACGAGATGCCCCACGGAGGTCGACTGAGAGATCCGCTCCGAGAGTGCGTTCGATGCGCTCCGGTGCCGCGGTCACCGTACCCGCCGCACGCGGCGCGAGCAGCGATGGTTCTTCGACACCGGAGAGGATCTGCGCCCACGCGTCGTGCGCGGCCTGCTGGTCCTGTCCACCGAGCCAGGCAAGGTAATCGCCGAACGTCGCATGCGGAGCTTCGACGGTGCCGAAATCTGCTGCGGAATAAAGTGCCAGCAGCTGGGAGACAAAGGGGCCACCCGACCAGCCGTCCCACAGCATGAACTGACGATTGATCACGAGTCGGTCATGACCTGAGTCGAGATGGATGAGCGTCATCCGCCACAGCGGCGGTGCATCGAGTGTGAACGGGGTTCGCCGGTCCCGGAGCAGCTCGGCTTCGAGCATCGCGTCGCGATCGGCAGCCGGGTATCCCGACAGATCGACCTCGACCAATGCGGGTTCGAGGTCATCGACCACGAATTGGACCGGCGCATCAAAACCGTCGACGGTGAAACCCGCACGAATTGCGGGATTGCGTTTCATCAGCTCGGTGGCGGCGACCCGTAACCGGTCCGCGTCGAGCCGGTGATCGACGTCCAACCAGAACTGTGCCGTGTAGATGTCATTTCCGCTGTCCACCTGGGCCTGATAGAACAGGCCCTCCTGTAGCGGCGACAGTGGCCACACATCGCAGATGTGTTCTCCGGCCAGTGAAATCAGGGCCTCGTCCTGCTCGGGGGTCACCCGTACCAGGTAGCGCGACGTCCGCGCCGCCGCTACAGGCAACAGAGCTGTCAGGGTCTGCGACCAGATCGTCGAAAGCTGTTCGAACTCGAGTTCACCTGCCGCCGAGAACCTTCCCTGCACATGCGCCGACCAGCCGTCAGCACCGCGACGCAAGGCCAGTCTGATCGCCGTCTGCGCAGGCAACGGTTCGTCGGTGTCCATTCGTTCGACCCGCAGGTCCACCGGCGGTAAGGCCGCCAGGGCGGCGCCTGCCTGCGGCTGCAGGTGCCGAAGAACCTCGTAGCGCACATCCGCTGCGTCGGACCAGAACTCGCGGGCGGTCTCGATGAGCTGCGCCGACTCGGCCCCCGAGCCTGTCGACAACCGGATGGGCGCCACCGAACGGAGCGGGCCGACGGTCCCGGACAGGTCCAGGCCGAACGGGGTCTTGTGGTGGATGTCCTGGCCGACCTCGAAGACGACCTCGGTCCGGTCGATACCGCGGGCAGCATCCCAACGCGCGACCGTCACAGCCGCCGCGGCGGACAACACCGCTGTGAGTTCTTCAGCTGCCAACTCATCGGGTGCGGCAACAGGTGATACCGACTCGTACCCGGTCTGGGCCGACTGATCCAAATCCCCCTGGTGGATCACACCGGCCGCCACCCGACCGCCCGGGGCATGGACCGCAAGCCAGCGGGGCAATTCGGCGAGCAGTTGGGGTGAGCGCGATCGGGCCGAGAGTTCGCGGGCCAGCGCTGCGATGTGTGTTGCGGGTGGATCGATTCGAATCGCCCGTCCGGCCAGCGCGTCCAGAACGGCCAGTTCCAGCTCGGCCGCCAGTACGTCCAGCGACACCTCATCGACGAACAATGCGGCAACCGTCAGATGTGCTGTGAGCTCTTCGGATCGCCAGTGCGCGCACAGGATCCGACCGGCGCGGACGTCGATCTCGTCTCCAGAAGCGGCGCGTTCGGGATCGACCGGTTCCAGGGACCACAGTCCCGCAGCGGGTTCGGCCAACCGGCTGTGCAGGATCGGATGGGCGCTCACCAGTGAATACGCCGCGTCGCGGACGACCTCGGCGGTGGATCCGGCGGGCAAGGTCACCGTCCGGGTCCGCAATGCTGCGACGGTCTCCGACTGCTGCCGCGCCCGGTGCAGGGACGGAAGCAGTGGCAGCGCTTGCGGTTCGCCGCCGGACACCGCCACAGCGCTCGACCCCAGTGCCTGCAGCCTGGCGGTCGGGTCGACAAACAGTTCCTCGAAGAACGCCTCCAGTTCGCGGCTGATCTCGAGCACATCATCTTTGGCGTCGGCTACACCCCGCAACGCGATGCGGATCGGTTCGAGACCCCGCTGAATCACGGCGAGGAACTCAACGTCTCCGACCGGACCTGATGCGAGCGGGACGAACTGCGCAGGCAAACCTCCGACGGTGGCGTTCGATGAGGCGGACAGGACATTGATACCGGCGCCGAACATGCGGTACCCGGGGTCGAGGCCGCGTAGTTCCCGGCCGAGGTCTTCACCCCGAAACCGACTGTGCTTCAACATCTCGGCGAGACGGTCGGCAACTCTGCGGGCGATGTCGGTGAGTGTGTCGCGACCGTCGACGGGAACTCGCAGTGGCAAGACACTGGTCACCATTGCCGGAACGGTTCGCAGTTCACTGACCCCACGCGCGGTGGTCGGCAGCGCGAAAACGATGTCGGACAGACCGGTCCTTCGATGGGTGAACGCGGCGAGCACACCGATCAGCACCTGCGCCAACGACAGACCGTGATCCTTGCCCAGGTCCTGCAGGACCTTCGTGCGGTCGGTGTTCAGGATCACCGCAGCATGCTCGGTCCCCTGCGCGGGTGGCAGAAAGCGATTCAACAGACGCGGGGCAGGCGGCAGGTCGGCCATCTGCCCGACCCAATACGCCCGGTCTGCGTCGAACTGTTCCGAGTCCCGATAGTCCTGATCTGCCTTGACGTAGCCCTCTATCGACCATCGCGGTCCCGGATCGAACTCGGCAGGTGCGGGGTAGGCACGACGCACAGAGAGACCGAGCTGCATCAGTCCGACACCGTCGCAAACGATGTGATGTGCGTGCAGGAACCAGATGGTCACAGAGTCCGACAACAGCAGGACGGCGGTCCCGAACAGATCGTCGGTGGCGACGTCGTGGGGCCGGTCAAGCTCAGCTCGCATCCACGCCATCGCGGCAGCACGCGGATCTGCGTCCGCGCGCAGATCGACAACGTCGGGAATGGTGTTCCCCGGCGGCGTGACGACTTGCCGGAGTTCTCCGTCAGACGCCATGGTGAATCGAACGTGCAGGGTGGGAGCTTTGGCGACCACGCTGCCGATCGCGGTGGTGAGCCGATCGATGTCGAGCGGACCCGACGTCACCTCTCCATAGAGGCCGGTGTTGTAGAGCGTGGCGTCCAGCGCGGTCTGCGCGCCGAGGAACACATCTCGTTGAGCAGCCGTGGCAGGCAGCGTCACCGGACCCTGCGCTGCGGTCTCGTCCACGTTGCCGTAGGACTCCTTGACGTCGGTCACCGTGCTACCTCCACCGAATTCGTGGCGGGATCCGCCAATTGCCCACTGACCGACATCCATCGCCGCGCCACACTCACCACTTCGTCCTCGGCCAGGACACTCGGCAGGTATGTGAACCTGCCACGCAGTACCGGGCCATCGGGCCCATCGATGCACACGATCTCGATCTCCAACGCATACGGGACACCAAGATCCGTATCCGGTGGGGTATCCAGAGCCTGCGACTCCTCAGACGGCAGCCAATCACCACCCTTGCCGACCGGGATACGCCCCAAGTAGTTGAACAGCACTTGGGCACTGCCTGTTTCAGACAGAATCGCACTGGTCTGGGGATCGAGATAGCGAAGCATTCCATATCCGAGTCCGGATCCCGGTACCGCGGCCAGCGCTGCCGCGGTCTGCGCCACCGCGTCGCCAACAGATGTGAAGGCGGGCAACCGAACCGGTGCCATCGCGGTGAACCAGCCGAGTGTTCGCGTCAGTTCCACCGACGGACCCGAATCGGGATCTTCACGGCCATGACGCTCGACGTCGACGACGATTTCACGCTCGCTCTCGCCGAGAACCGCTCGAACCGATCCGAGCAGGACCGCGGTCACCTCGACTCCGGACAGTGCCGGCACCGACGTGAGCAGCGCAGCGCTGGTCTCGGTATCGAGCGCGACCTCGACCATGCGCTGCTCGCCCACCGTCCCGGCCACCGGACCCGAAACCAGTTCGCCGCCCGGCGCCAGCACATCTTGCCAATGCGAGAGCTCACGCTGCCGACCGGAGTCGAGCGCCGCAGCCGAAACCCGGTCCGCAAACTCCGTCAAAGTGGTTCGCGCGGACAACAGGTCGATCGGACTGCCGGCCTGTATGTCCGCCCACGCCTGTTCCAGGTCTTCGAGAATGATTCGACGGGACACACCATCGATGGCCAGGTGGTGGATGACAAGAACCAGCCGGCCCGGGGCGCTGGGCCGGTCGAGGTAGACCGCGGCCAGCATCCGGCCGGCTTCAGGATTGAGGCGATCGCGGGCGGCCGAGGAAGCGCGGGCCACCGCATCGCTCAGGTCGGCGTCATCGGACACTCGCACCACTTCCACGCAGTCTGCGCCCGACACCGCGCCCCGTGGCCTGATCTCGAGAGACCACAGGATGCCTGCAATATCGGTGAGTTGCAGGCGCAAGGCGTCGTGATGATCGACCATGGCCGACACGATCGAGCGAATGACCTCACCGTCGGCCGATACCGGAACCTGCACCACCATCGACTGATTGATGTGGGTACTCGATCCGCCCAGCTCACGTAGACGAGACATGATCGGCAACAATGCAACCGGGCCGACCGCGGCATCGATATCGGCTTGGTCCTGCGACTCGTTTGTCGCCACCGCCGCGAGTGCGGCGACGGTTCGATGGGTGAAGATGTCCCGTGTCGCCAAGGTCAGACCTCGGCGCTGCGCCCGATTCACGAGCTGGATCGACACGATACTGTCACCGCCGAACGCAAAGAAGTCGTCGTCGACCGAAACCTGTTCAAGTCCAAGCGTTTCGGCAAACACCTCACACAGGATCCGCTCGTTGTCGGTCTCCGGTTCCCGCGAGGTGACGCTCGTGGTGAAGTCCGGATCGGGAAGTGCGCCGCGATCGAGCTTGCCGTGCGGTGTCATCGGGAAGTCGGGCAAGAACACCAACGCCGACGGCACCATATAATCGGGAAGCCTGAAGTTCAAATCACTGAATATGCGGTCACGAGAAGTGAGGTCCGCTGATTCCGGATCAGCCGAATCGGGATTGCTCGCAGCAACCACGTAACCCACCAAAATGGTTGCACCCGAGGGGCCCTCACGGTCGACCACGACGGCGTCGCGGACGCCCTCGACGTCGCGGATCGCCGCTCCGATCTCACCGAGTTCGATACGGAATCCGCGGATCTTGACCTGCTGGTCGGCGCGTCCCACGTAGTCAAGGGCGCCCCGATCGGTCCACCGGACCACATCTCCGGAGCGGTACATCCGCTCCCCTTCCGCGCCCCAGGGGTCGGCGACGAAACGCACGCTGCTGAGACCGGCGCGCCGCAGATATCCGGCGGTGACCTGTGGCCCCGAGAGGTACAGCTCACCGCTCACGCCCACACCGACGGGGCGCAGCAGGTGGTCGAGTACGCGCGCCCGGAATCCGGCAAGCGGGGCGCCGATCAAACTCGACGGCACCCGGGTGTCGTTCTCTGTGATCTGGAGCCAACTCGCGTGGACGGTGGTCTCGGTGATGCCGTACATGTTGATCAGAGCCGGACCTGCCTGCGCGGCACCGGATGCGCGGCGGTGCCGCGCAAACCACCCGGAAAGAGCCGGGAGTTCCAGGGCTTCGCCGCCGAAAATGATGTACCGCAACGACTCTGCCATGCCCGGCGTTTCGGTGTCGGCCGCATCGAACTGCCGGAAGGCGGTAGGGGTTTGGTTCAGGACGGTCACACCGGCACGGTTGATCGTCTCGAGCAACGCCCGGGGTGATCGGGCCTCGTCGCGACCGAGAACCTGGATCCGGCCCCCGTAGGCAAGAGCCCCCCACAATTCCCACACAGAGAAGTCGAACGCGTAGGAGTGAAAGAGCGACCACACGTCGCTCGGGCCGAACTCGAACCGATCTGCGGTGGCACCGAGCAAGGCGCACACATTGCCGTGCGAGACGACCACACCCTTGGGCCGACCGGTACTGCCCGACGTGTAGATCACGTAAGCCGGATCCTGTTCGGTCAGCACCACCGGCGGCATGGGCGCAGCCGAATCGACGGTCTGCCAGGCTGTCTCGAGGTCCACCACGGTTGCCTGCGGCGGCAATCCGGTAGGTGGACGGGTGCCACCGGCAACCACGACCACGCTCGGAGCACAGTCCTGCACAATCATTCGGATTCGATCGGCCGGGTAGTCCGGATCGATAGGGACATATGCCGCACCTGCGCGCAGGGTGGCGAGTACCGCCACCACCAGATCCGTTGTCCGCGGGATCATCAGCGCCACAAAGCAGCCGCGGCCGGCTCCGGCCGCCACCAGTGTCGCCGCCAGTGTTCGAGACCGTTGGTCGAGCTCGGAGTAGGTCAGGGCCGCGTTCGCGTCCTGCACTGCAACCGATTCCGGATGGTCGCGCACGGTCTGCGCGAACACATCTGTCAGCGACGACGCCACCGGAGTGCAGGGCTGCGCGCCGGCCAGCACCAACTGCGCTTCGGTGGCGGTGATCAATCGCAAAGAGGACACGTGGGTGGTCAGGTCTTCGGCCATGGCCGTGAGCACGGCCCGCACCCGTCCTGCCATCGTCGCCACGGTCGATCGATCGTAGAGATCGGTTGCGTACTCGAATGTTCCGGTCAGTCCGCGGCCCTGCGCCGATTCGCGGAACTCACACGTCAGATCGAACTTCGCAGTCCGGGAATCGGCAAAGACCGGTTCGGCCACCGTGCCCCGGAACTTCGGGGCGACAATCGCGTTCCGGTACTGCACCAGCGTCTGGAACAGCGGTTGACGCGCCAGCGAGCGCTCCGGATCCAGATCGTCGACGATTCGCTCGAACGGAACATCTTGGTGCACATACGCTTCGAGGTCAGCGGTGCGAACGGCCGTGATCACCTCGGCCAGGGTCGGGTCACCACCGAGGTCCGTGCGCAGTACCAGCGTGTTGACAAAGAACCCGACCAATTCATCGAGAGCGTTGTCGGTGCGACCCGCAACCGGTGTTCCGACCACGATGTCGGTGCCTGCGCCCGACGCCGACAGCGCAATGGCCGTCGCCGCGTGGACAATCATGAACATCGACGATCCGGTGGCCCGCGCAACCTGCCGCAGGGCAGCGAGTTCTTCCGCGCCCATGCTGAACTCGACTGTGCCGCCGCGATACGTCGCATGTACCGGACGCGCCCGGTCGTAGGGCAACGGCAGCTCAACGGGTATTCCCGCAAGCCGGTCCCGCCAATAGTCGAGTTGCCCACGGGTGAGTTCGGTCGGCTGATCCGGTTCCCCGAGGACGCGACGTTGCCACAGCGCGTAGTCCGCGTATTGCACCGGCAGCATCGGCAGTGACTCACCCTGATAGGCCCGGGCCAGGTCACTCATCAACGCCGTCGCCGACCATTCGTCGGCGACGATGTGATGGACCAGCAGCACCAGCACGCAGCGTTGCGGACCGATGTCGATCAGCTCGCCGCGGATCGGGAGTTCCGAGGTCAGATCAAAGGTCTGTTCACCGAGAGACTGCAACTTGTCGGCCACATCGCCGTCGCCACAGGAACTCTCGTTCCACGCCACCTCGGTTCCGACCGGAAGGATGACCTGCATGGCGTGACCGGTCTCGGCGTCTTCCGGGAAGATCGTTCGCAGTGCCTCATGCCGGTCCACCACCGCTGCCAGGGCCCGCCGCAGCGCATCCCGGTCGAGGTGACCACGCAGCCGCAATGCGAAGCGCAGCGTGTAGGCCGACCGGGTTTCTTCGATCCGGTGCAGGAATCGAAGACGTTGCTGCGCGAACGACAAAGGCAGCGGTGCGGGCCGGGTCTGCGCCACAAGAGGTTCGGTGGCCGTGCCGGCATCGGACTCGACGAGTTCCGCCAGTTGTGCGGGTGTGGGTCTTTCGAAGATGTCGGCGACGGTGAGTGCTGAGCCGAGTGCCGCGCGCAACCGGGTGATCAGACGGGTGGCCGACAGCGAATGCCCACCGAGATCGAAGAAGTTGTCCTCGGGTCCGATCATCGAAACGCCCAGGACCTCGGCGAACAGGGTGCACAACTGCGCCTCTGCCCAGGTGCGCGGTTCACTGCGCCCACCACCCTCACCGGTGACAACGGGTTCCGGCAACCTCTCACGATCGAGCTTGCCGTTCGGGAGGACCGGAAGGTCCACGACCAGGGTCCACGCGGTGGGGATCAGGTGTCCCGGCAGCCGCTGGGACATCGCCTGGCGCAGCGTCTGCCCTGTCACGCCACCATGTTCGGGCACAACGTATCCGGCCAGCAGGTTGTCGCCGTGCGCATCGGCACGGACTGCAACAGCGCCCGCCCGGACCTCGGGCAACGCCGCCAGGACCGCCTCGACCTCGGCCAGTTCGACACGGTGACCCCGGATGGTCACCTGACTGTCACTGCGGCCCAACAGTTCCAATCGGCCGTTCTCGTCGAAGCGGCCCAGATCACCGGTGCGATAGAGCCTGGTGCCGTGCCCGGCGGGATCCGCCACGAAGGCCTGCGCGGTGGCCCCCGGCCGACCGCGGTAGCCGCGCGCCAACTGGGCACCACGTACGTACACCTCGCCGACCGCGCCCGGCGCGGCCGGCTGCAGGAATATGTCGAGCAGAGCGATCCCGGTGCCGGGCACCGCGGAGCCGACCAGTACCCGGTCGCCCGGAGTCACCACCGCAGTGGTCACGTCACCGGCGACCTCCGACGAACCGTACGAGTTGACCAGCTGTGCACCGGGCGTCGCGTGGCTGATCCGATTCACCGCATCGGTGGTGAGCGGTTCACCGCTCAGGATCCATCGGCGCAGCGATGGCACCGGCGTGGTGTCCACCAGCGTCGTGGCCAGTCCACCGATCGCCGTCAGCTGGCTGACCACATGGTCACCGATGAGCCGTCCCAGGGCTTGCGGGTCTTTGGCCTTCCCGGAATCGGCCATGACCACCTGTGCCCCGGATGCCAGCGCACCGAGTAGTTCTGTGGATCCGTCGATGAAACTGAACGAGCTCTTCGCGAGCCGGACATCGGCAGTGGGCAACGACCAGTCCCGTGCCGCCCACGCGATTCGGTTGGCAAGCGCACCTGCTGTTCCCAGCACAGCCTTGGGCGTGCCGGTCGACCCGGACGTGTAGATGACGTAGGCCATCGTGGCCGGGATGTACGTATCGGCCGCTCTCGTGGTGCGCCTGTTTCGGGATTCGATCGTCGCCGGATCGACAACCGGGCAGCCCGCGAAGGCACCGACCCGCAGATCGTCGGTGACCACCAGCGCGGGTACGGCATCGGAGATCATGTAGGAAATTCGCTCGGCCGGGTACTCCAGGTCGATGGGCAGATACGCCGCACCCACCTCTAATGCGGCCAGCATCGACACCACCGCGTCGATGCCACGCGGCACCGCAATCGCAACGACACTCTCGCAGCCGATTCCACGCGAGACGAACTCGTGCGCGAAGTCGTCGACGCGGGCAAGCAGTTCTTCATAGGTGAGCGTTGCGGATTCGGTCACCAGCGCGATCGCGTCAGGGCCCGCTGCCGCGCGGGTTCGGATCTGCTCCGGCACCGACGGCGCCGGCCCGGCGGCGGTGATCGCCGACCACGTCTCGAGTTGCTCGCGCTCTGTCGGTGACGTGAAGTCGATGCTGCCAAGAGAGCGCTCCGGCGCCTCGGCAAAGAGACTCAGCCCCATGCACATCCGGTCAACCAACGACCGGACCACAGGTTCGGCGATCCGACTCGGCGAGAACTTCACGAGAATCCGGATCCCGGACGACGGTGAAGGAACCACGGTGAGGGACAACGGGAACTCGGTGGCGTCCGCGATGACCGGTTCACCCATGTCGAGGCCGGCACTGCGTTGCGCCTCGTCGATGACCGCGGAGTCGATCAAGAAGTTCTCGACCACCAACATGGTGTCGAAGAGGTCGCCGACCCCGGCCGCGCGCTGCAGCGCACCCAGACCCACGTGCATCGCGGGCATCAGCGCAATCTGCTTTCGCTGCAAGAAGATTGCGTTGTCGATCAGGCTGTCTGACGGCGACAACCGCACCCGGACGGGCACGGTGTCGACAAATGTCCCGATCGCCGACTCGATGCCTTCGATCTCCGGCGGGCGCCCCGAGACGGTTGCACCGAACACCACATCGGTTCGCCCGAGATGCTTCCCGAGAACGGTCGCCCACACCAGTGACAGTGCGGTGTTGAGCGTCAGACCTGCCGCACCGAGCGTTTCACGAAGCCGGGCGACCACCTCCGATGCCACCGACACCTCGAACTCGGCGGGCAGTTCCGACCGTGCCCCCGGTGATCGCGCCTCGGCGAGCAAAGTGCCACCGGAGAGGTCGGCCAACTCCGTTTTCCAGAACTGTTCCAGGCGTTGCCCACCCGACTGCTGGTCCGCGGCGAGCCAGGTCAGAAAACTCCAGTAGGCGCTCGTACCGTCGGCCGGATCGGTGGGATCGTCGCCGTAAGAACGCAATACATCGGTCAGCAGCAGATACAGCGACCACCCGTCCACGATCAGGTGGTGCACGGTCAGCACCAGGGTGCACTGCTGCGGGGCGGTGCGGACCAGGGCTGCGCGCAACAGTGGCGGTGAGGTGAGGTCGAACCGGTGTGTGCGCTCGGCGGCGACCAGCCGGTCCAGATGCGCGATCTGCTCGGCCCCGGGCCGGTCGGAGTCGTCGAACTCCTGCCACCCGAACTCGGTCGACGACCGGACCAGGCCCACGGGCTCACCGGTCTTGCGGCGGGCAAAACCGGTGCGCAGACCGGGATGCCGATCGATCACCGCTGCAATCGCCGACCGCAGCCGCTGCGCGTCGACCACGCCCTGCAAAGGCACCGACAGGACTATCGAATACGGGTCGGTCCCAACCGCATTCGTGGATTGATAGACCAACGATTCCTGCAATGGCGTCAGCGGTACCACGTTCTCGAGCGTGGACGATGTAGCGGGTCGCGAGCCTGTCGTCACAGTAGGTTGCCTTCGCCTTCGAACTCGTCGAGCTCTTCTTGCGAGAGCCCGGTGAACACTGCGGTGTCAGGAGCCACCCGCTGTCGCGGGTGGGCCTGCGCAGGAGCTGATATGGGCGCGAAGGCCGTCACCGGTGTGGCCAGCGGCGCCAGTACCGCAACGGTTCTCGATTCGAACACGTGGGCCGCCGTCAGCTTCAATCCCACCCGGGCGGCCGCACCGACCACCCGAACCGCGGTGATGCTGTCGCCACCGAGGCCGAAGAAATCGTCCTCGACGCCCACCTGCGCCACACCGAGCACCTGCGCGAAGACAGCACACAGCGCCGACTCGACCTCGTTCTCGGGTTCTCTGGAGTCGGTGACCATCGACGAGAAGTCCGGCGCAGGCAGCGCTTTACGATCGAGTTTCCCGTTCGGCGTCTGCGGGAACCCGGCCACTTCGAGTACCGCTGCCGGGATCATGTATTCAGGCAGTATCAGTCGCAGGTCATCGCGTATCTTCGCCGGGTCGACCACCGCGTCGGCAACCGGGCGGACGTATGCCACCAACTGCCCACCGGTGGCGCTCGGAATCACCCTTGCGACACATCGATCCACGCCTGCCATCGCGGCAACCGCGGTTTCCACATCACCCAACTCGACCCGGAAACCGCGGACCTTGACCTGATCATCGGTGCGTCCGAGACAGGCGAGTCGACCATCGGTCCCCCACCGCGCCAGATCGCCGGTGCGGTACATCCGGCACCCCGACTGATCCGGATCGGCAACAAATCGGGCCGCTGTGAGATCGGCCTGCCCGAAGTATCCCGTTGCGACACCGTCACCGGCGAGGTAGAGCTCCCCGACCGCCCCCACCGGGACCGGTTGCAATGCTCTGTCGAGGACGTATGCGCGGGTATTGGCGATAGGCCTACCGACGGTGATGTCGGCACCGGAGCTCACCGCGGCCACCGTCGACCACACTGTTGTCTCTGTGGGGCCGTACATGTTCCAGACGGTTCGGGCGGCAGCTCCGAGCGCTTCGGCAACGGGTTCGGGCAACGGTTCGCCGCCAACCAGGACGTCGACGCCGCGCAGATCCAGAGCCGGACCGAGCGTGAGCAACCCCGCCCACAGCGCCGGTGTCGCCTGCATGACATTCACACCGTCCGAACAGATCCGATCGGCGAGTGCCTGCGGATCCTGGATCTCGGTGTTGCCTGCCAACACAACCGAACCACCCGAGATCAAAGGTGAGAACAATTCGAGCACCGCGATGTCGAAGGAGATCGTGGTGACCGCCAACATCACGGTCTGCGAGCCGAATCCGAATCGCGCACTCATGTCGCACACCAGGTTTGCCATCGCCCGGTCGCTGATCGCAACCCCTTTGGGCAATCCGGTCGAACCCGACGTGTAGATCACGTAGGCCACCGAATCCGGTGTCCGGTGAGCAGTACCCGACCACCCCTGCGACCGGGCCGGATCCGGGTGAACGTCTCCGCCCGGCGCATCGAGAACAAGCGTGCGCTCGAGTTGCCTGCCGGACAAGACCCCGGCGCAGTCCGTCGTTGTGAGGATGGTCCGCGGATCGCTGTGCCCGAGCATGTATTCCACCCGGTCGGCCGGGAAGCGCGGATCGAGTGGAACGTAGGCCGCACCCGCGGCCAATGTTGCCAACAGCGCGACGACGAGCTCCGGTGTCCGGGGCAACAGGATCGCAACCCTGTCGCCGACACCGACGCCTTGCTGCCGCAGACGGTCGGCCAAACGGTCGGTGGCCTCGACCAGATCGCCGTAACGCATCGCATCGTCGCCCGAGGTGATCGCGACTGCATTCGGCGTGCGCTCGGCCGTACTACGAATCAGTTGCAGCACATCTGCATTCGAGTCGAACTCGACACTGCTCCCCGCGATCGGCAGTGCGTCCACCTCACGCGGCGTCGCGACCGGGACCTGACCGAGGCGGGTCGGTGGTCCGGGTGCAAAGAAACGGTCGATGAACGCGACCAGACGCACGCCGAGCGCAGCGAGTTCGGATTCGGTGTATCGCTCGGAGTCTGCGTCGATGCACAACTCCACTGCCCCGGTACGTTCGACGCGCTGTGCGGTGATGCTCAGATCGGTCACCGGCCCACGAGCCAGGGATTCGACCGAAGCGTCCAGTCCGGCGAAGCGAATCCGGTCGCCGAACGGTTTGATGTTGATCGACGGTCCGACGATCGGCGATGATCCGCTCGATCTCACCGACCGCGCGATGTCCTCTCCGCGGTATCTCGCGTGTGCACTGATCCGCGACCTGGTCTGCGCAAAGGACTCCATGATCTCGCGGGCGCTGCTCGTCCGAGCGGTATGCATCCGCAGCGGAACAACATTCACCGAGGTCGTCGGCACCCGGGTCGCAGCCGTACCCATACGTGCCATCATCGGGAATCCCAGGATCACGTCGTCGCGATCGGTCACGCGGGCCACAAAGCCGGCAAAACCTGCCGCCAGTGCCTCGATCCAGGTGCCGCCGCCTGACGCCGAACCGGTCATCGCGTCGACGGTCTGCGGCGGCACCATGATCCGTTCGGTCCGCACCGATGTCGCAATGGCTGCCGGACCGGCATCCGGATGTGCAAGCGAGACAGCGGGATCTGACCCGGCCAGTTCCTGCGTCCAGAACTCTCGGTCGATGCCGAACTGTTCGCTCGCGCGGTACCGCAGGTCGTCATCGACCACGTCCCCGACGGAGGGCACCAGGGGTTCGGCACCCTCGTACACCGCCGAGACTTTGCGCATCAGCAGCGCGATACCGAAGGCATCGAGGGCCGCATGGTGGGCGGCCAGGTGAAGGCGGTGGGTCTGCGCGCCCAGGATGAGCACGGTTGCCCGCACGCAGGGCTGCGATGCCGGATCGATGGCGACCGAATGGCGGCGGCGCGCCCATTCGAGCGCGGCCGTTTCCGGCGACCGTTCCGCCATGAGATCCA
Organism: Williamsia sp. Y721; assembly: GCF_059683565.1. NCBI lineage: Bacteria > Bacillati > Actinomycetota > Actinomycetes > Mycobacteriales > Nocardiaceae > Williamsia > Williamsia sp. Y721. Next base: position 171,266 of record NZ_JCASNH010000005.1, read on the forward strand.
CGACCTCGGTTGGGGGCGCCTCGTGGCCCAGAGACATCGCCGCACCATCGGCATCGACCGTGAACCTGGCCGTCGCCACGTCCAGGACGGCCAGTGTGGAATCCGTTGCACGCACCAGCCGCTCGACCTCGAGCGGGCCGCTCATCCGCAGGAACTGTCCAACCACGAAGGTGGGATTCCCCGGAGCGAGTGCCTGCGCCAGAAGGACGTTCTGCGAGGCGCTGGATGTGCGCAGAACCTGCTGACGGAGCTGCACGATGCGACTTCTCTTTCCCGAAACGACAACCGAGCCTTAGGTTAGCCTGACCAAGGCATAGCCGGTCAATCGGGATCTTGTTCGGCCTGCTTACAGTCTGCCCGCCAGGGTTTCGGTCGCCTGCACACGCAGCGTGCGGACCCGCTCGAGAACACCACCGGTGACGGGCCTGCGCCAATAACCACTCGCGTCGAGCATCGCCTTGCCGACACCCAGAGACTTCGCCACTGCGCGAAGCTCGCGAACGGTCCCGGCCTCGCCGGCGATCCACATCCAGCCGTCGCCGTCGGGAAGTGACAATTCGTTGATCGCCGCGGCCAACTGCTGACCGTCGGTGACGTCGGCGCGGCGCCGCAACCACGTGATCCCATCGACGTCGGCCTGTTCATCGGCAGCATCGGGCACCACGACGAAAGCATGAACCGGCGTCCCGGCCGGCGGTGCATCGAGGTAGTGCGCGATCGCAGGCAATGCTGTTTCGTCCCCCGCCAGGATCCACCACGGCGCACCCACCGGCGGCGCGGTGGTCACCTTCGGTCCCGCGAGATGAATACTGTCGCCCGGCCGCACCGCACGGGCCCACTCACCGGCAACACCGCGACCGTGCAGCACGAAGTCGATGTCCAGCTCGCCTGCGGCCGCGTCGTAACTGCGAACCGTGTACGACCGCGAGGTCGGCGCCGGGCGCTTTGGCCAATCGAGGTGGCCATCGTCCTGCTCGGGCAGGGTGAGCACGTCCGTTTCGGGGTCTGCGAAGAAGAGTTTCACGTAGTCGTCCGGATTGTGCGTCGCGAACGGCGTGAGGTCGTAGCCGCAGGCACTGAACGCGCCGAGCTGTTCACCGCCGAGGGTCACGCGCCGCATATGTGGAGTCACATCGACAACCCGGACAACGTGCAAGTGCCGCAGCACGATCGGCAGCGATGTCCGCTCCGGCGGGACGTGTCGTTCGGTGGTCACGACTGCGCGGCCCCTTCGATTGGGTTGTGGCACACAACACTGCGATACGATCTGTTCGCCTTAGGGTAGCCAAACATGATTCACCGATGACCACTGGACCACCGAACGCGCAACGCCGGTGTGGGCCGCCCGAGAGGTACTGATCTGTGACAGCGGAACGAACCACCAACAAACGCCGGGTCCTCCTCGATCTTCGACCACTGCGTGAGAGCGTGAACTTCCGTCGGATCTTCATCGCGCGGACGATCTCCCTGCTCGGGATCGGGATGCTGACGGTGTCGGTTCCGATCCAGACCTACAACCTCAGCGGTTCGACGTTCCTCGTCGGCCTGGTGTCGGCGCTGGGCGGTGTCGCCACGATCGGCGGCATGCTCGCAGGCGGTGTGCTCGCCGACCGATACGATCGCCGAACCCTGATCCTGTTGTCCCGCACGATCGCGGGCCTGACGTTCATCGGGCTCGGCGTCAACGCGATACTCCCGTCGCCGTCGGTCACCGCAATCGCGGTCCTGACGGTCCTCAACGGGGCATTCGGATCGATCAGCGTCGCCGCGTTGCTGTCGGTGATCCCCAGCCTGATCCCGTCCGACCAGATGATCGGTGTCGGCGCCCTCAATGCATTGACGGTCCGGCTCGGCGCGGTGCTGTCCCCGCTGCTGGCCGGCCTGATCGTGGCGACCTGGTCGGTGTCGTGGAACTACTGGATCACCACCATCGGAACGGCGATCACGATCATCATCTTGTCCGGGCTCCCCCGCCTTCCGGCGCCGACCCACGAGCCGACGGAACCGGTCGACGGCAAGGCTGTCCCCGCCCGCGAATCCGCCGTGCAGTTCCTGCGTCGCGACCGACTCGTCGGCGGGGTGATCGCGGTCGGCGTGATCGCGATGCTCGGCGGCGGACTGCTCGCGTTGATCCCCGCATTTGTCGACGAGCGATTCTCCGGAGATTCGCGGACCACCGGCCTGCTCTACGCCGCCGGCGCGATCGGGGCGGTGATCGCGTCCTTCACCAGCGGCTGGCTGTCTTACCTGCGCAGGCCCGGACTGGTGCTGCTGACGGCACTGGCCATTGGTTTTGTCCTGCAGGGCGCGGTTGGCCTCGCGACCACCATCCTGCTCGCAGTACCACTGCTGATCGCATTCGGGGCGGCGACAACCATCCAGGAAGTGCTGCGCTACAACCTGATCCAGACCAATACTCCGGCCGCGCTGCTCGGCCGCGTCAACAGCCTCTGGGCCGCACAGGAAGTCGCGGGCCTCTCGGTTGGCGCACTGCTGGCCGGTGCCGTCGGCAGCTTCATGGCGGCATCGAGCGCGGTCACCGTCTACAGCGGAATCCTGCTTGTCGTCTCCCTCTGCGGAGCGCTGGTGTTGCGTCCGCTGCGGACGTATTCGCCACCGAATTCCCCGGTGATAAGGTGAGCCTTCCTTAAGATATTCGTGGAAACACGTTGAGCGACAGGAAGACCAGAATGACGTCGGAGCGACGGTCGAAGAACATGCAGTGGCGCAACCGCCTGATCGGCGTTGTCGCCGCGGGTACGGTCCTCCTTCCGTTACTCGCGGCCTGCGGGTCTGACAGCGACGGCAACCAGACGAACGATGCCCGGAAGGCAACGGAAACCGCGGCCGCCTCGGAGTCGACTTCTGGTTCGTTCCCGGTGACCGTGGGCGGTGCGTTCGGTGACGTCACCATCGAATCGAAGCCCGAGCGGGTCCTGGCACTGAGTCCGACCGACGCAGACATCGTCCTCTCACTCGGCGTGACGCCGATCGCCATCCCCACCAGCGCCCAGACCGACGCGACAACCAACGGCACCGGCCTGTTCCCCTGGGCGCAGGGCAAGTACCCCGCCGGAACCCCAAAGTTGGACCTCAGCACCGCGCAGTCGTCCACTCTCGAAGCGATTCTGGCCCTGGAGCCCGACGTCATGGTGGGCACCGCGTTCTACGGCCTGGTCGATCAGACGAATGCCGCACTGGTGGACGTGGCACCGATCGTGTCGTACACGACCCAGGCGAACGGTGATTCCTGGCAGGACTCGACCCGAAAGGTCGCCAAAGCCCTTGGCCTCGAGTCCAAGGGTGAAGAGGTCATCGCCTCGGCAGATTCGACACTCTCCGACGCCGCAGCGGCCAACCCGCAGCTCAAGGGCAAGACGTTCAATGTCCTCATCTCGCCGTCGGCATCCGACGTCTACATCCTGTGCTCGGCCGACGACAACCTGGGCCGCGTCATGAAGGAGTTCGGCATGGTGTTGTCCGACTACGCAGAGAGCGTCCCGTGCACCAACGGCCGGACCCAGGTCAGCTACGAAAGCCTGGAGAAGCTCGACGCCGATGTGCTGATCGTGTTCCCGGACACCGCCGACCAGATGAGTCTGCTCAGTGATCAGCAACTGTGGACCAACATGCCTGCCGTCAAACGTGGTGCCGTCGTGGCGATCCCGAAGACCGAGTCGGTCCCGGCTGCACTGGCGTTCCCGTCAGCACCCAGCCTCGAATGGGCAACTGATCAGATGACCCCGAAGATCGTGGAAGCGGCCGGGAAGTAGCCACACACACGGCCCACGGGCCCTGGACCCACAAACGCTGATCGGCGCGGCGGTGAACATCTCACCGCCGCGCCGATTGCTATCCCGAAGAGTTGCGATATCCGAGCCGACCCGAAGCCGGCAAGCCTCAGGCCGAACCGACCCATTCGTCGGTGCCGTCGGCGAAGATCTGGTGTTTCCACACCGGCAGCTGGGCTTTGACCTCGTCGACCAGCAGCGCACACGTGGCAAACGCCGCCTGCCGGTGATCGGCGGCGACGGCGACCACCAGTGCGGCGTCGCCGATGGCGAGATTGCCGACGCGATGCGACACCGCAACGGCACGTACACCTTCCGCGGCCGCCGCGACCTCGCCGACAACTCTTGCCACCACCTCGGCAGCGGTCGGATGGGCACTGTAATTCAGAGCGGTCACGTCTCGGCCGCCATCGTGATTGCGCACGGCACCAACAAAACTCACGATTGCCCCGGCAGTACCGTCGGCGGCATCACCGGCAAGCTGTTCGTGGACAGCGGTCGACAACGGTTCCTCGGTCACGGCGGCCAAAGCCACCACGGCTGCCATCAGTGATCACCTCCGTTGATCTGATCGATCGCGTGGTCGAGAACCGGCTCGAGTACCTCGAGTCCGTCCCGCACACCTCCGCTGGAGCCGGGGAGGTTGACGATCAGAGTGCGTCCGGCAGTGCCGACGATGCCACGTGAGAGGACCGCGGTGGGCACCTTCGGAAGACCGCTGCGCCGGATGGCGTCGGCCAGACCAGGTATCGCGCGGTCGATCACGGCGGCGGTTTGTTCGGGTGTGTGGTCGGTGGGTGTGAGCCCGGTTCCCCCGGTGGTGATGATGAGGGCAACACCGGCGTCAACAGCACCGCGCAGCGCCTCGCCCACCGCGTCGCCGTCCGGCACGACCTGCGGCTGCCCGACCTCATAACCGCGCTCTCGCAGCCACCCGGCGATGATCGGCCCACAGCGGTCCGGATACACGCCGGTGGCAGCCCGTGTCGAGGCGACCACGATGGCGGCGGTGCGCGATGTGGCGTGCTCAGACCCCGGTGAATGGGTCTTACCCATCGTCGCGCTTCCAATGACCTTTCTTGCCACCGGTCTTTTCGGCAAGTCCGATGTCGGTCATCTGTGCGCGGGGGTCGACCCCTTTGACCATGTCGTGAAGCGTGAGACCGGTAACGGCGACAGCGGTCAGCGCTTCCATCTCGACGCCGGTGCGATCGGTGGTGACGGCCGTGGCCCGCACCTCGATGGTGCTCTCACCGAGTTCGAAGTCGACGCCGACGGAACTGAGCGCCACCTGATGACAGAGCGGGATCAGTTCAGGGGTCTTCTTGGCCGCCATGATCCCGGCGATCCGGGCCGTGGCCAAGGCATCGCCCTTGGGCAGACCACCAGACGACAGCAGCCCGATCACTTCGGCGGTGGTCACAAACGTGCCCGTTGCCACAGCTTTTCGGGTGGTCGCGGGTTTGCCTCCGACATCGACCATCTTCGCTGCCCCGGACTCATCGAGATGAGTCAGGCGCCCCGAATCCGATGAGGGATCCACCGATCAGCGATTGACCGTGGTGCGGGGATGGAGGTAGGGAAGATCGCTCGGATCCAGCGGGAATGTGATGTCGCCAAAGGGTGACAGCGATCCGGAACGATCGGACGTGAATTCACTCACGGCGTGCTCGCCTTCCGGAACCTCAGGCCAACCGTTGTCCACGTACTTCTTCTTTTCAGCCACGGCGGTCATTGTGCCATGACCGGCGCGCATATCATCTACTGGATGAGCCCCGACCAGCCAATCAGCCTGGCCGACGACCTCGCCTCGCGCAGCGACGAACAACTGCTTGATCTGTTGCAGGCGCGGCCCGACCTGGCAAGCCCACCTCCTCCGGGTGTTGTGGTCCTCGCCCAGCGGGCGTTGTCGGCAGCCTCGATCAACCGTGCCGGCGAAGATCTGGACCTGCTCGCGGTGGCCGTTCTCGAAACCCTGAGCACATTGCGACGGGAGTCCGGCGGCGAGGCCGTCACCGCCGCTGCCGTCACCGAAGCCCTGTCGCAGCGCGGCGATCCGGCCGCGATCCGCGCCCGGATCGATTCGCTGAACGCGCTGGCGCTGATCTGGGGTCCGCAAGAAGCCCTGCGGACCGGACCGCATATGCCTGCTGCGTGGCCCTGGCGCGCACCGCTGGCCACCGCGCCCATCAACCTGTGCGACCTCGAGGAGATCCGGAAGAAGATCGACGCGCTCGGTGAGCGCGAACGCGAACTGTTGACCACGCTGTCCACCGGCCCCGGCCTCGGCCGAACCCGTGACGCCGCACTCGGACCGGACTCGGACCGACCGGTTCCCCAACTCGTTCACCAGGATCTGCTTGTCGTGGTGGACGAGCAGACCGTCGAATTGCCGGTGGTGGTCGGGCAGTTGTTGCGCGGCGAGGATCCGGCCGAGCCCAAGGTTCCGCGCCCACCGGAATTGACCGGCGGCGGCGGCCGCAAGATCGGTCTCGGCGAAGTCGACGCGGCCGCCGCGGGCGAGGCCATGGAGTTCTTGCGGCACAGCACAGATGTGCTCGAGGCACTCGGTGCGCAGCCGGCGACGGTCCTGCGGGCAGGCGGGATGGGAGTCCGCGAGATCCGCCGCCTGACCAAAGCGGTGGGCGTGGACGAGAAGCGGATGGGGCTGGTGCTCGAGGTGCTGGCGGGCCTGCGCCTGATCGACTCCGGCTTCCCCGAACCAGACCTGTCCGACGGTGTGGAACCGTCGTGGGCACCAACAACATCCGCCGACAGCTGGATCCACCAGAGCACCGAACGACGCTGGTTCTCGATCGCGTCGGCGTGGATCGACCTGCACCGTCGTCCGTGGCAGATCGGCGATCGGACACCGGAAGGCACGATCATCGGCGCGCTGGTCGGTTCGATTTCGGAGGGCGCCGCACGCGCCGAACGAATGCTGGTGCTGCAGGCACTGGCCGAGGCCAAACCCGGTGCCGCTGTCGGTCCCATCTCGGTCGGGCGGCAGATCGCCTGGCGTCACCCCCGGTGGATACGCCGGTTGTCGCAGACCACTATCGCCGAGACACTCGCCGAAGCACAGGCGTTGGGCCTGGTCGCCCACGGAGCGCTGACATCCGCGGGCCGTGAGATCGTCGCCACCGGTACCGCCGAGGACATCGAGTCCCAGACAATCGCCGCGATGGCACGGTCCATCCCGGCCCCCATCGACTACTTCCTTGCTCAGGCAGATCAGACGATCACCGCACCGGGTCCGCTGACACCCGAACTGATGGCCGACCTCAGCCTGGTCGCAGATCTCGAATCCGGTGGCGCCGCATCGGTATATCGGGTCTCGGAAGCAACCGTCCGACGTGCACTCGACGCCGGCCGCACCGGCACCGAGTTGCTCACCTTCTTCACTTCTCATTCGAAAACGCCGGTGCCGCAGTCGATCTCCTATCTGATCGACGATGTCGCCCGTAAACACGGACAGCTCCGGGTCGGCGTCGCCAGTACGTTCATCCGATGTGAGGATCCGACGACGCTGGCCGCGGTGCTCAGCTCCCCGGTCGCCGACGAACTCTCGCTACGCGCGCTGGCTCCGACCGTCGCCGTGACGTCCGAACCACTGATCGGCGTGCTCGATCACCTCCGGGCGGCCGGGTTCGCCCCGGCAGGCGAGGACGCCACTGGCGAACTGGTGGACCTGAGGTTCCGTGGCGCGCGGCTGCCGACACCGCGCGAACGCCAGAGTGCCCGCAAACCGTCGCTGTCGCTGCCGAGCCGCGATCGGCTCGGCGCGGTGGTCACCCACATGCGTTCGCAGGATGCCGCCAACTCCGCAACTCTGGTCCGTCCTGGGAAGGGCGGCTCCTCGGTGACCGGCGGCGGACTGCCTGCCACCGCGCTGTTGCAGAAAGCACTGAATTCGAAGAGCACGGTTCGGCTGGGATATGTCAACGCGGAGGGCTTTGCGAGCCGTCACGTGGTGGTCCCCCGGTTGATCGGCGCCGGCCAGGTGATCGCGACCGAGCCCGGCACCGACGAGGAGCACCGGTTCTCCCTGCACCGCATCACCACCGTCGAAATGGTCGACTGAACTTCGGCCCGTAGAGAGACGCACGTCACCCCTACGTGGCACAAACGCGCACTTCCCAGGACAATGGTTCCTTGTGACCGACGGACCCCTGATCGTGCAATCCGACAAGACCCTGCTTCTCGAGGTCGACCATCCCCAAGCTGCCGAAGCGCGCGCCGCCATCGCGCCGTTCGCAGAGCTCGAACGCGCACCCGAACACGTGCACACCTACCGGGTGACACCGCTGGCGCTGTGGAACGCCCGCGCGGCCGGACACGACGCCGAACAGGTGGTGGATGCGCTGGTCAGCTTCTCGCGCTACGCCGTGCCGCAGCCCCTGCTCATGGACGTCGTCGACACCATGGGCCGCTTCGGACGACTGCAGTTGGTCAAGAGTCCGGTCCACGGATTGACCCTGGTGAGCTTCGATCGCGCGGTTCTCGTGGAGATCATGCGCAACAAAAAGATCGCTCCCATGCTCGGGGATCGCGTCGACGACGACACCGTCATCGTGCATCCGTCCGAGCGTGGTCGGCTCAAGCAGGTACTACTCAAGGTCGGCTGGCCTGCCGAAGACCTCGCCGGATACGTCGATGGCGAAGCCCATGCGATTTCGCTCGACGAGAACGGCTGGGAGCTGCGCGACTACCAGCAGTTGGCTGCCGATTCGTTCTGGGCCGGCGGTTCCGGTGTGGTGGTCCTGCCCTGTGGCGCCGGAAAGACGATGGTCGGCGCAGCCGCCATGGCCAAGGCTCAGGCGACCACCCTGATCATGGTCACCAACACCGTCGCCGGCCGGCAGTGGAAACGCGAGCTGATCGCCCGCACCTCCCTGACCGAGGAGGAGATCGGCGAGTACTCCGGCGAACGCAAGGAGATCAGGCCGGTCACCATCGCGACCTATCAGGTGATGACCCGCAAGACGAAGGGCGAGTACCGCAACCTCGACCTCTTCGATTCCCGGGACTGGGGCCTGATCATCTATGACGAGGTCCATCTGCTGCCCGCCCCGGTCTTCCGGATGACCGCCGACCTGCAGTCGCGGCGCCGACTCGGGCTCACCGCCACCCTGGTGCGCGAGGATGGCCGCGAAGGCGACGTGTTCAGCCTGATCGGCCCGAAACGGTACGACGCACCGTGGAAGGACATCGAGGCACAGGGCTGGATCGCACCTGCCGAATGCATCGAGGTGCGGGTGACGCTGACCGACAACGAGCGCCTCGAATACGCCGTCGCCGAACCCGAGGAAAAGTACAAGCTCTGCTCCACCGCGCACACCAAGATCAACGTGGTGAAGTCGATCCTGGAGCAGCACAAGGATTCTCAGACACTGATCATCGGCGCCTACCTCGACCAGCTCGATGAACTGGGCGAGGCCCTGAACGCTCCGGTGATCAAGGGCTCCACCAAGAACAAGGAGCGCGAAGAGCTGTTCGCCCTGTTCCGCACCGGCGAGATCCAGACGCTGGTGGTGTCGAAGGTTGCCAACTTCTCCATCGACCTGCCCGAGGCGTCAGTCGCGGTCCAGGTGTCGGGAACCTTCGGATCCCGGCAGGAAGAGGCCCAACGCCTCGGCCGTCTGCTGCGACCGAAAGCCGATGGCGGACAGGCACACTTCTACTCGGTGGTCTCCCGCGACACCGTCGATGCCGACTATGCGGCCCACCGGCAGCGGTTCCTCGCCGAACAGGGTTACGCCTACCGGATCACCGACGCCGACGACCTGCTCGGCCCGGCCATCGGCTGATCGCCTGTTCTAGTCGGCGGGGCTACCGAAGCAGAATCCGAGCGGCTTGGGACGGTCGAACGTTATCGCGCTGGGGCAACCGGGAACGGTCGTCGAATCAACCCTGGTGAGCACCTTGAGCACCGTGTTGATCTGGCTGCTCCCGACTTCACAGGGCACCTCTTTCATCCCGGTCAATGACGCGACGGGGACCTCGTAGCAGTTGCCTTCCTGAAAGTTGGGGACCAGACAGAGCTTCGTTTCGTCCTCGCCGGTCTGAGTCAGCTCCGAATATTGCTCTCCCCCACACGATTCGGAACGTGAATCGAGCTTCTCGGCGACGATGAAGTTCAGCGGCGAGGTCGTGCCGCAGCCGACGATGTCGAAGTCCGCGTCCGAGTTGGCGCCGGTCACGGTGACGCAGTCACCTGCTTTGACGTCGTCGATGTCGTCGGCCAGGACAACCGCCAGCGCCACCACCGCGATGACGCCTGCGACCAGAACAGCCGCCACCACTGCGAGAACCACCCACACCGTGCGCTTCTTGCGGGGTGGGGGCTGCTGGTAGTTGCCGTACGGACTGCCGCCGTACTGCGGGACCGCGCCGTACGGCGGGGCGACGGGCTGCTGCGGATAGGGCTGACCGGGGAAAGCAGGCGGAGGATAGGCCGGACCGGAAGCCGGACCGTAGCCCGGTGCCGGCGGCGGATACGACTGACCAGGTCCCGGTTGGCCGGGCGTGGCACCGGGGTACTGCTGCCCATAGGGATTCTGTTCTCCATACGGGTTGTTCCCACCAGGACCATTGGGTCCCGGCGCGCCTGGATAGGGACCTTGATCTGACACGCGAAACCCTCCGATGACCGAAATGCTGAGATTCTGAGCGTAACCGCTGACGACCGCGCCGCCGAGGTGAACGATTCTGAGCGCCCGCGCCGCTGTAGCGTTGGACACTGCGAGCATCTGACATCTCAGGAGGCCAACAGACATGCGGACCGTCAAACGGCTACAACCGTTCTCCTCTACGATCTTCGCCGAGATGTCCCAGTTGGCCGCCCAACACGACGCCATCAATCTCGGGCAGGGCTTCCCGGACACCGACGGCCCGGAAACCATGCTCATGGTCGCGCAGGATGCGATCGCGACCGGACACAACCAGTACCCGCCCGGCGCCGGGATCCCGGCGCTGCGGAATGCCGTCGCCCAGCATCAACTCGACCACTATGGGCTGCACTACGACCCCGACACCGAGGTCCTGATCACCGTCGGCGCCACCGAGGCCATCACCGGAGCCGTTGTCGGCCTGGTCGAGCCGGGTAGCGACGTGGTGATGATCGAGCCGTACTACGACTGCTATGCCGCCGCCACCGCGATGGCAGGCGCCAACCGGGTCACCGTCCCGCTGGTTCCGGACGGCGACGGCTTCACCCTCGATCGCGATGCGCTGCACCGTGCAATCACATCCGATATCGCGCTGGTCATCGTCAATTCGCCGCACAACCCCACCGGCACCGTCCTTTCCGGCGACGATCTGCAGGCCATCGCCAACGCCTGCATCGAGAACGACGTGGTGGCGCTGACCGACGAGGTCTACGAGCATCTGCTGTTCGACAACCGCACGCACACTCCACTGGCAACGCTGCCGGGCATGAGGGAACGGACGCTGCGGGTCAGCTCGGCAGGCAAGACATTCAACTGCACCGGTTGGAAGGTCGGCTGGATCAGTGGTCCGGCCGAGCTCGTCGCCGCGGCCCGGACCGCCAAACAGTTCATGAGCTACGTCGGCAGCGGACCGTTCCAGCCGGCCGTGGCCTCCGCGCTGAACACCGAAATGGACTGGGTTCGCCAGTCCGCAACCCGTCTGCAGCGCAGCCGCGATCTCATCACCAGCGCGCTGACCGATGTCGGTTTCGATGTGCACCGCAGCGAGGGCACCTACTTCGTCTGTGCCGATCCCCGTCCGCTGGGTTATCACGACGGTGCGGCGTTCTGCCGCGACCTACCCGAACGGATCGGTGTCGCGGCGGTCCCGGTCAGTGCCTTCGTCGATCACCAGGACCAGTGGAGCCACCTGGTCAGGTTCGCTTTTGCCAAGCGCGACAATGTGATCGAACAGGCCGCAGCGCGGTTGCGCGCCCTGGCCTGAAGGCGGACGCACACTGCTCTTGATGACCCCGTTGGTCAGGCAACAGCAGTGGCACCCCGCACCGGTAGCAGCTTCTTCACCACATCGTTCATGGTCAGCAGGCCACAGGTCTGCGCCCCGTCGGTCACCACGGCCAGATGCCCGCGGGTTTCACGCATCGTCTGTAATGCCTCATAGACCGGGGTTGCCGCGGCCAGTGTCAGCACCGGCCGCATCAGTTCGCCTGCAGTGGTGGTCGGCGGCACGGTCAGGCTGTCCCGAACGTGCACCACGCCTTCGATTCCGGTCTTGCCGCTGACCAGCAGCCGCAGGTGTCCGGTGGCGTATCCGGCCGCCCGGATGTCGGCGGCAGTGGCGTTCACGTCGATGGAACTCGGTGCGACGCCGCGGTTCACCAACTCGCCGACGGTCAGATTCTCGAGTTCCAGAGCCACCGCCAGTTGGCCGTGGTACCGCTCGTCGAGTGTTCCCACTGTCGCCGAATGTTCCACGAGATGCCGTAGCGCGTCCGAATCCTGGCCTGCGTCAACCTGATCCACCGGCGTCACACCGACCTTGATCAGGAGCCAGTTCGCCATTCTGTTCAATGTCAGCAGCAGTGGCCGCGTGAGCCACATGAATCCTCGCATCGGCAATGCGAGCATGGTTGCTGACTTCTCGGGGTGGGCGATCGCCCATGATTTCGGTGCCATCTCCCCCACCACGAGGTGCAGGAAGGTGACGATGATCAGTGCGAGAACGAATCCCAGGACATCGGCGAGCCACAGTGGGGCACCCCAGTCATCGAACATCGGGGTGAGCCAATGGTGCACAGCCGGTTTGGTCACCGCTCCCAACGCGAGGGTGCAGACGGTGATGCCCAGCTGCGAACCGGCCAGAAGTACCGACAGCTCCGATGCGCTGCGCAACGCTGCCCGCGCCGCGCGGCTGTCCGGTGCGGCATCCTCGAGTCGATGCCGCCTGGCGGCGATCAACGCGAACTCGACCGCGACAAAAAATGCAGACGCCGCGATCAGCGCCACCGTGATGGCCACGACGACCCAGGGGTTACTCATCGTCGACTCCCTTCGTCACCGTCAACGTGACGAACAGCGTTGCGGGAACATGCGATTCGATCGATGTCACTTCGGCGATCAGCTTGCGTACCGGAGCGTCCTCGTCACTGACCAGATCGGCCGGGTCCGGTTGGAGTTCGATCTCGATGCGCTCTCCGACCTCGGGCAGCCCGGCATATCGGGCGACAACTGCGCCCGCCAGCGTCTCGAAGTCACCGTCGGGCAGGCTGTATCCGACGATCCGTTCGACCTCATCCACGTGCAGGTCACCGGGCATCGTCCAACCGTCCTCGGCATTGCCCGCCACCACTGCGCCGCCTTCGGGGTCGTGCTCGTCGGCGATCTCACCGACCAGCTCCTCAGCGATGTCTTCGACGGTGATGACGCCGGAGAATCCGCCGTATTCGTCGACAACCAGTGCCATCGCATCGGATTCCTCGGTCAGGTGGGCCAGCACCTGCGGAAGCGGCAACGTGGTCGGCACGACCACCGCCGGTCGTGAACGCGACAAAGCGGTACCCGTTGTCGGGTCCTCGAGCAGATCGTGCAGGTGGATCACACCCAACAGGTCGTCCGACGTCGAACCGATCACCGGATACCGGGTGTGGCCGGTACCCATCAGTTCCACCACATCGGCCACGGGCAGGTCGGCATGCACCGTGCCCACCCGGGATCGCGGGATCATGGCGTGTTCGGCTGTCCGCGTCGGGAAGTCGAGGATCCGGTCGAGCAACGTCGACAACTCGGCAGGCAATTCGCCGGCATCCCGCGAGTTCGCGACGATGTGTTCGAGGTCGCGTGCGGTCGCCGAGTGTTCGACGTCATGAACCGGCTCGATCCGCAATGCGCGCAGAAGCAGATTCGACGATTGGTCGAACAGCCAGATCAGCCAACCGAACAGCCGGAGGTACAGCGTTGTCGACATCGCCAACCACCGTGCGACCGGTTCAGGGCGCGCAATGGCGAGGTTCTTCGGGAACAGTTCACCGAACAACATCTGCACCAGCGTCGAGAAGGCGACGGCGATGATCGCACCGATCGCGATGCCGGCACCGGTAGGGATGCCCACCCCACCCAGCAGCTCACCCAGGCCCTTGCCGATGAGGGGTTCGGCGACATAGCCGACGAGGAGGCCGGTGACAGTGATGCCCAGCTGCGCTCCGGAGAGCATGAATGAAGTGCGCCGCGTAACGGTGAGTGCACGGGCAGCACCGATGTCGCCGGCCTCGGCGCGCGCCTTGAGTCGCGACCGGTCAACAGACATATATGCGAACTCTTGGGCAACGAAATAGCCGGTGAGCGCGGAGATGAGAAGTACAACGAGGATGCCGAGAGCGATGGACACGAGCGTCAACGCGGAGTCGACCCCGCTTCGGCCGTCAGGTCAATGTCGAAGGGTCTATCTGTGCGCGGGGCGCTGGCCATGGCTCTTTCTGCGGTTGAGCGGGTCGATACCACCGTGCCCGACAGGCACCAATGGTAATGGGTTGGTAAATAAACTGCGCTCTAGCATACCGGATGGGAAATTTGTCGCACATACGTTCTAATCGCGCTAAGGTGGACCGATGAGTCCCGGACGTCAGGTGTCGCTGTTCGAGGATCTGAGTGACACCTCCATACCCACGCTGAACCCGCTGCTGGGGAACGTGATCCGTCGTGAGCTCTCCGATGGCGCCTGGGTTGATCTGCGACCGGCCTGGGTCGGCGGCGCCGACGAGGTCTTCGACCGACTGCACGCAGATGTTCCGTGGCGCGCCGAAAGACGGCAGATGTACGACCGCGTTCTCGATGTCCCCCGCCTTGTCCACCAATACCCCGACGCGGGCAATGGCCCCCATCCGATGCTCGGCACGTGCCGCGACGCTCTGACTGACCACTACCGCGCAGAACTGCCGGAGGGATTCGCGTCGGCCGGATTGTGTCTGTACCGCAACGGCAATGACAGCGTCGCCTGGCATGGCGACACCATCGGCCGGGGCAAATCCGAAGACACGATGGTTGCGATCCTCTCGCTGGGTTCGCCGCGTGCGCTGTTGTTGCGCCCGATCGGCGGCGGCGCATCCCTGAAGTTCACACTCGGCCATGGCGACCTGCTGGTGATGGGCGGCAGCTGTCAGCGCACCTGGCAGCACGCCGTACCGAAAACCACGGGCGTCGGACCACGGGTGAGTGTGCAATTCCGTCCCCCAGGCGTCTGGTAATTCAACCCAGCCCGCGAGCGTGCCCAAATCAACGTGCGCCCAACCGGTTACGCAGCGTTAACATCGCCGTTTCACCACAGACAAACGGCAACCGTAACTTCAGGAGCTACCGGCCAGAACGATTGAGCCGGAACAGTCCGCCCGGCATCGCCGGACACGATCTGGAGCTCCCCTCCAGAAGAGGACATTCACCTCCAGTGGTGGGCGCGAGGGCCATCACAGACGAAAGTTGTCTGGCCCACTGGAGGACTGAATGTACGACCTGCTTTTTCGTGATATCGGACATCTCATGCTGGAGCCGGGTAACGAACTGCCCGACGCCTGGCTGGCGGTGTCAGACGGCCGCGTAGCCGCCTTCGGATCCGCCGGAACTGAGCCCGAAGCAGCCGAAACCCACTCTGTCGGTGGTCGATTGGTGACTCCAGGCCTGATCAACACCCATCATCACATCTATCAGAACCTGACCCGGTCCTACGGTCCCGTGGTGAACGGCTCCCTGTTCGACTGGCTCACGGGCCTGTATCCGATCTGGTCGATGCTCGATGAGGAAGCGGTGTACGTGTCGACGTACATCGGGCTCACCGAGTTGCTGCTCGGCGGCTGCACCACCTCCACCGACCACCTCTACGTGCATCCTCGACCCAATCTGATCGACGCCCAGATTCGCGCGGCCAATGACATCGGCTTCCGGTTCTACCCGACGCGTGGATCGATGTCGTTGTCCGTCAAAGACGGTGGACTTCCGCCGGACAGCGTCACCCAGACCGCAGAGGCGATCCTCGAAGACTCCGAACGCCTGATCAAGCGGTACCACGACCCGAAGCCGGGTGCGATGACACGTATCGGCCTTGCGCCGTGTTCACCCTTCTCGGTCGATGACACACTCATGCGTGCCACCGCCGAGCTGGCGGAGAAACACGACGTCCGCATGCACACGCACCTCGCCGAGGACACCGACGAGCACACCTACTGCCTGGAAAAGTACGGCCGTACGCCGGTCGAGCACTTCGAGGACGTGGGCTGGGCCGGCCCTCGATCATGGGTGGCGCACTTCATCTTTCCCAGCGACGTCGAGGCCAGGCGGCTGGCGTCGGCAGGTGTCGGCGTTGCCCATTGTCCCAGTTCGAATATGTTGATCGGCGGCGGAACCGCCAAGGTCCGAACCCTTCGTGAGCACGGGATGGCCGTTGGTCTCGGTTGCGACGGCTCGGCGTCCACCGACCACGCCTCGATGTGGCTGGAAGCGCGAACAGCCTTGCTGCTGGCGAGGTTCCAGGGTGGACCTACCGCGATGACGGCCCGCGATGCACTCGACATCGCCACCGTCGGCTCGGCGCGATGCCTCGGATGGGACGACGAACTGGGGCGGCTCACGGTGGGATCTCTCGCCGATCTGGTCGCGTGGCACCTCGACCCGGTGTCCCTGGCCGGAGCACCGTCCGATCCCGTTGAGGCATTGCTTCGGTGCGGTCCGGCACGTGCATGGACAACTGTCGTGAACGGCAAAGTTGTTGTCGACGAAGGACAACCGGTATCTGCAGCCCTGCCCGACATGTTGCGTGAACATCGCCGTATCGCCACGCGAATGCAAACGGCCGCCCTGACCTGAGACCGGCGTCTGCGTCTCGCCACACGCTTGCCAGTGCCAACCACAAGTGCTCTGCCCCGCACACGTCTTCACCACAAGGAGAACCCCATGTCCCACGCAGGATTTTCGCTGTCCCGACGGAGTCTGCTCAAGGGCGGTCTCGGTCTCGGAGCAATAGCCCTCGGCGGACCCACGCTGCTCACGGCCTGCTCCGATTCATCGACCTCGGTGGCGGCCGACGGCACCACCTCCATCGACTACCAACTCAGCTGGCTGCCGACCACCGAACACTCCGGTAGCTGGATCGCCTCCGACACCGGCCTGTACGCGAACAACAAGCTCAAGGTGGGTTTTCTCAACGGGGGCCCCAACGTCAGTCCTGACACCGTTGTGATGTCCGGCAAGGCAGCGGTCGGCGGAAGCAACGCCGACGTGGTGGCCAATGCGATCACGCAGGGCGCCGATCTCAAGGTCTTCGGCACCCGATTCCAGAAGAGCCCCTTCTGCATCCTGTCTCTCGCCGACTCTCCCATCAATTCCCCGCAGGAGATGATCGGGAAGAAGATCGGTGTTGCCGCACTCAATGAGACGTCGTTCAACCTGTTGTTGCAGATCAACAACATCGACCCGGACAGTATCGAGGTCGTCCCGGTGCAGTTCGATCCCGCGCCCGTCGTGAACAAGGAAGTTGACGGCCAGGTGGTCTTCGTCATCAACGAGCCCACACAACTCGAGGCCAAAGGTATTGCCACCAACACCTTCCTGTTCGCCGACTTCGGCTATGCGGTCTTCTCGGGCGTCTACTTCGCCAAGACCGAGACCGTCGAGACAAATCCCGAGATGCTCGCCGCATTCCTTCGATCCGAACGACTCGGATGGGAGGCGAATGTGGCCGATCCTGCTCTCGGCACCGATCTGACCCTCAACGTCTTCGGCAAAGACCAGGGCTTCGACCGCGCACAGCAATTGCTCGAGTCGCAGACCCTGCCGCAGATCATGGTCACACCCGACACCGATACCGGCGGACTGCTCACCCTGCCGCCCGCGCTCATCGAGAAGAACATCGCCACGTTGTCCGCGAACGGGATCGACGTGGCCGCGGATCAGCTGTTCACCACCAAGATCCTCGACATGATCTGAGTGGCGGACATGGCGGCAACCCTGATCCTGAGTGGGGATCTGATGCCGGAAACATTCTGCGACTTCATCATCGCGCGCGCCGAGGTTCTCGACGTGGATGCGGTGGTCCTGGAGGCTGCCCCACATCGAATCGTCGTGCGGGTACACGGGCAACACGACCTCGTCGGCGCCTTCGAGATGGCCTGCGAGCTCGCGCCCGGAACCAGCGTTGTCCACGATGTCGCCCACCTCGACTGAACACCAGCAGCGCAAGAGAAAGGAATCATCGAGATGCTCACATCTCACCCGGCCCCGTCCTCGGGTTGGGCACCGGTCGCGCTGAGCCGCGACGTGCTCTCCGGCTCGGCAACAGACACGAAGCTGAGCGGCGCCGGCATCGCACTGTGGCGGGGAGGTGACGGACTCGTCCACGCGTGGGCCGACCGTTGCCCGCACCGCGGCATGCGTCTGAGCCTGGGTTTCGTCCGCGAGAACCGGCTCGTATGCCTCTACCACGGTTGGGAATACGAATCCGCGGGAGGATGCCGACACATACCCGCCCATCCCGATGTCGATCCACCGAGTTCGGTCCGGACCGATCGATACCGTTCCGCCGAACGTTATGGGATGGTGTGGCTGGACGGCCAGACCGGCACCACCAGAGGCGAGCTCGAATACGCCGTCGAGATGCCACCGGAATACCCTGCGACGCCTGCATGTTCGGTGTACCTCGACGCTGCGGTCCCCCGAGTGCTGGAATCCCTCGCCTCCCGTACGGACAACATGCAACATGCGGACAACCTCGTCCACACGACCGTCGACGGCTCCGATCTCGTCATCGGCGTCCAGGTCCGCGACGAGACCACAACCGTGATGCACATCTGCGTCGGCGTCGAAGGCGCCGACCCGGCTCTCGTGCGCCGGATCATTCAGTGGGCACACGCGTTTCGCGATGAGATGAACGCGCATGCGACGGTGGCCTCGTGAGTGACTTGCTGCTCGCCGACTTCGAACTCGACCTCAACTGCTACAAGGTGCGACTGGGGATGGCGCTACTCGGTATCGAGTACACAAAAGTGCCCGTGAACTGTTATCCGGTGGGCCCGGACACTGCAACAAAGGTGCCTGTTCTGCGCCATGGCGATAACACCATACGTGGCGCCGAGAACGCCCTGCTGTATCTGGCGACGGAGTTCGCGACCGACACCACCTGGGCGCCTGGAGAATCCGTGGACGGCTACCGGCTCGCCCACTGGCTCGATTTCTGCGCCAACGCATTCGGCGCGATCACCGTGGCGCGCGATCTCGCCCTGTACAGCGTCGACCCACTGGATGAGGCCGTCGGACGGGCGAAGGCGGCTGTGCAACAACTCGATGACCACCTCACCCTGCAGCGGATCGACAACCACTGGGTACTCGGCCCCCAACCCACCATCGCCGACATCGCGCTCTTCGCCGGTGCGGCCCTCACCCGGGACATCGGCATCGACCGCGGGCGCTATCCGGCGCTGCGGTGGTGGCTCCGACGCATGCAGACACTGCCCGGCTTCATCGCGATGCCCGGCATCCCCGTCTTCCCCTGACACCCGAGAAGAAAAGGCTTGCCATGCAACAAAGTGCCGTAGACGCGGTGATCCGTGGCCTCAAAAAGGCCGGTGTGAGCACCGTCTGCTATCTCCCCGACTCCCTGTTCAAGGAGCTCTATCCGGCCCTGGACGCCGACCCCGACATCCGGACGATCCAGGTCACCAACGAGGGTGAGGGTGCCGCCATCTGCGGTGGCATCTTCCTCTCGGGCAAACGAGCTGCTCTGATCATGGAGAACTCGGGGCTGCGCGCCTCAGTGGAACCGCTCGCCCGGATGGGTCTTGGCGCCGGAATCCCGGTGATCATGCTCATGAGCTACCGCGGTGAACTCGGCGAGAACAACTGGTGGGCGGTCCCGCACGGCATCACGATGGAACCCATCCTCGATGCGCTGCGGATCCCTTACCGGATCGTGCGGGAGGAAGACCAGATCGAGCGGGCGATTCACGACGCCTTCGAGTGGTCTTATGCGGCATACCATCATTCGGCGATTGCTCTGGGCGGAGGTCTGGTCCGATGAACGACTCGACAGCAAACATGACACGTTTCGACTGCATGAAGCTCCTCGCCGACAAATTATCGGACGAACTGGTGATCGTCTCACTGGGTGCCAGCGTGGACGAGTGGTACAACGCCGCACCCCACATGCGCAGCGCCAGCCTGTTTCAACAGCAACTCGGATGCGTCACTCCCCAGGCATTCGGGCTCGCGGTCGGCCTGCCGCACCGGCGCATCATCTCCCTCGACACCGACGGTGGAATGCTCTTCAACCTCGGCATACTCGCAACACTCGCCAACGAACGTCCCCGCAACCTCTTCACCGTGGTGTGGGACAACGAGTGCTACCAATCCATCGGGGGCCCACCGACGCACACGTCGAAGGGCATCGTGAGCATCGCGGCGATCGCCCGTGGCGCCGGCATCGAACACTCCTATACTGCAACAACTCTCGAAGAGTTTGACCAGCACTGCGCGGCGGGGCTGGTGGCCGACGAGCCGTACGTCCTGGTTGCGAAGGTCTCGAGCGTGGTCGAGCCCGGGATCAAACGCAAGCACAGCGACGGACGTGAGGACAAGTACATCTTCGTCCGGCACGTGGAGGCCACCGAAGAGATCACCATCATGGGGCCCAGTGAACACAACTGAGACGTTCGACTACATCGTCGTGGGCGGTGGCTCGGCGGGATGTGTTCTGGCGTCGCGTCTCTCGGAAGATCCCGACGTCTCCGTGCTCCTACTGGAATCCGGGCCGAGCCACGACGGCATCGCCGAGATCGACGAGCCGGGCGGCTGGGCGAGGCTGTTGTCCGGGAAGTACGACTGGGGATATGCCTATTCGCCCAACGCGAACCTCGACGGGCGCATGATCCCGATACCCCGCGGGCGGGTGCTCGGCGGTTCGAGCAGCATCAATGCCATGCTCTGGTATCGGGGCCACCCCAGCGACTACGACGTCTGGGAGGACAGCGGAGCGACAGGGTGGAATTGGGAGTCAATGCTCCCCTACTTCCGCCGCTGCGAGAACTGGGAAGGCGGTCCGTCCGAATTGCGCGGCAGCGCAGGGCCACTGACCATCACCACGCCCGAAAACCCCCATCCGGTCGCCGAAGCGCTGCTCGGTGCGGCCACGGAACTGGGTTTTCCGGTGCTCGCCGACTCGAACGGCAACGACGTCCACGGCGCCTCGCTGGCAAATCTGACCATCGCGGACGGTCGACGGATGAGCACCGCCCGTGCATATCTGGGGCCCGCGGCGCAGCGGACCAATCTGACCGTGCGGACGGGCTCTCACGTCGGGGCCCTCGAATTCGAAGGTGCCCGGTGCTCCGGGGTGAATCTCGGCGGAACCCTGGTTCGGGCCGAACGAGAAGTGATTCTGTCGGCCGGTGCGATCTCGAGTCCGCACCTGCTGTTGCTCGCCGGTATCGGCGAACCCGAACACCTGCGGGCACACGGCATTCGGGTCCGAAGTGATCTGCCGGGTGTAGGACAGAACCTCCAGGACCACCCACTGCTGATGGGGGTGAACTTCGCCGCCCGCCTGCCGATGGGACCGGTGCGCGACAACGGCGGCGGCGCCATCCTGAACTGGTGCTCCACACCGGAGCAGTCACTGCCCGACCTGCACGCCTTTGTCGTCCAGGGGCCACACGCGACGCCCGAAGTCGCTGCGACGTACGGCCTTACAACATCCGACAACGTGTTCGCGGTCTCACCCGGGCTGATGCGGTCGCACAGTGTCGGACAGTTGACCCTACGGTCCGCCGACCCGGAGACGGCACCGGAGATCGATCCCCGGTATCTGTCCGACCCTCGTGACCTGACCGCCCTGGTCGCCGGACTCGACACCATCATGGATCTGGCGCAGACCGCGCCGTACCGAACGCTGATCGCGCGACCGATCGCACCCGATCGTCGTCTCACCGGCGCCGAGCGCGCGGCGTTCGTACGAATGAGTTGTTCGACGTTCTTCCACACCGCAGGCACCTGCGCGATGGGTACGGGTCCCGGAGCCGTGGTCGACTCCGAGCTGCGGGTGTACGGGACCGAGAACCTGCGCGTTGTGGATGCCTCTGTGATCCCCACATTGCCCTCGTGCAACACCAACGCACCCGTCGTCGCGCTCGCCGAGCGCGCGGCAGATCTGATCGCCGGAAGGAACGCCGCATGAGCACACTTCTCACCGCCGATGCCGTGGTCACCGTGGACGCCGCCCGCACCGTGATCCCCGATGGCGCGGTACTGGTCGACGGTAACCGGATCATCGCCGTCGGACCCACCGATCAGCTGACCGCCGAATATCCTGAGGCCAAGGTGACCGCGCTGCCCGGACGCCTCCTGATGCCCGGACTCATCAACGCGCACAGCCACTCCGGGCTACTGCGCGGAACCGCCGAAGCGCTACCGGTCTGGGAATGGCTCCGCGTACACATCGACCCCATGCACCGGGTCGTCACCGCTGCCGAAGCCGAAGCGGCGTCCTGGCTCTGCTATGCGGAAAGTGTGCTGTCGGGTACCACCACGGTGGTCGACATGTGGCGGCACATGCATGGCAGCGTCGCCGCCGCCACCGGGGTCGGGAACCGGCTTGTCACAGTCAATTACGTGAGCGCCCATCCCGACTTCGACTACTTCGACACCCTCGACGACAACGAGCAACTACTGCAGCGCAGTCAGGGTGCGGCAAACGGCCGGGTCTCGGTCTGGGTCGGACTCGAGCACGTCTTCTATGCCGACGCCGCCGGCCAACGCCGGGCCATCGACATGGCGCGCGACTACGACACCGGGTTCTACACACACTGCAGCGAATCCGAGATCGAGATCGCGGAGTTCGACAAGCGCTACGGCAGCAGGCCGATGAGGGCGCTGGAGCGACTCGGATTCTTCGACGTCCCGCGCACCATGCTCGCGCACGCGGTCTGGCTCGACGACGACGAGATCGCGTTACTCGCGCAGCGTAGTGTCGCCGTCGTCCACAACCCGGTGAGCAATATGAAACTCGCAAGCGGGGTGGCACCGATCGAGCGCCTGCTGGCCGCCGGTGTGACCGTCGGGCTCGGTACCGACGGGGAGAAGGAGAACAACAACCTCGACATGTTCGAGGAGATGAAGGCCGCCTCCCTTCTCGCGAAACTGTCCAGCGGGGATGCCGCCGCCCTGGACAGCTGGAAGGTGATCGAAATGGCCACCATCAACGGCGCCAGGGGCCTCGGCCTGGACGCCGACATCGGCTCGCTGGAGCCCGGCAAGAAGGCCGATCTGATCGCCGTCCGCACCGACACCCCGCGGATGACACCGTTCTTCCCCCAGGGTCCCTATTTCAACCTGCAACACAACCTGGTCCACGCCGTGCGCGGCTCGGATGTGGATCTGACGATGATCGACGGTCAGGTGGTGGTGCGCGACGGACAGCTGGTGTCGCAGGACCTGCCGGACATCATCGCCCGCGCTCGGGGCGTCGTCCCGGGCCTGTTCGAACGGCGCGCGGACTGGCTCGCCGAGCACGACGATCTGGAAGGAGTCTTCGGTGCCCACGATTGACGACGTCCACACCGATGAACGCAGCGACGACGGCCGCTGCGACGATCCGGTGGTTCTCGACCAATGGTATGCGGTGTGCGCCCGCACCGAACTCGACGACGGCGCCATCACCACACGTCTCCTCGGTGTCGACTTGACCTGTATGGCGGACGATCCCGATGTTCCACTGGTTCGCGCCGACGGAGCCGAACTGCCCGTCCGTCTGCGATACGGGTTCGTCTGGACCACGCTCGGCACCCCGGCCGGGGACATCTTCGATCTCCCCGAATCATTGGAGCCTGATCGGCGCTACGTGCCTTGCGGATGGATCACGATGCGGACCTCACCCGGCCGGGTGGTGGAGAACTTCCTCGACATGGCGCACTTCCCGTTTGTGCACCCCGGGATCCTCGGCGGTGAATCGAACACCGAAGTGGCCAAGTACGAATCGGAGATCCGCCGCGACACCGACGAGGTGTGGGCCACCAACTGCACGTTCTTCCAGCCACAGGTCAGCGCGAGTTCCGAGGGCGCGTTCGCACAATTGTCCTACCGGGTCCCGGCGCCGTATCTGGTGGTGCTCTATCGGGTGTCACCGGCAGACCCGACCCGGCAGGACGCGATCGCCCTGTTCATCCAGCCGATCACCCAAACACTCTGTCGTGCACAGCCGGTGATGTACCTGGTCGATCAGGAGGCCGCCTTCACCGATCTGCTCCACTTCGAGCAGACGATCTTCCTGCAGGATCGCATCATCGTCGAGAATCAACGCCCGCTGTTGCTCCCACTGGATCCGCGCGACGAAATCCCCACCCGAGCAGACGGTTCATCCATCACCTATCGACGCTGGCTCAAGGCGAAGGGCCTGCGATACGGCGCAGTCCCCTTACCACCCGCCCGCAGCCGCCGAGGAGCAGACGCATGAACACCCCGACCACAATTCCTCGCCACAGTGCCGAGTTCCTGAGCACCTCACCCAAAGCACTGCTGATCGGCGGCGACTGGGTTCCGGCAGGCAACGGCGTATTCGAGAGCCGCGATCCGGCCTCGGGCGAACTACTCGCCGAGATCGGTTGTGCATCCGCCGCTGACGTCGACCAGGCGGTGCGCTCGGCCCGCGAGGCGCTGACCGGACAGTGGGCGAAGTGCACCCCTACCGCGCGCGGAAAACTGTTGTGGCGGTTGGCAGACCTGATCGACGAACACGCCGACGAATTGGCCGAGCTCGAGACCCTCGACCAGGGCAAGACCTGGGCCACGTCCCGTTTCGCCGAGATACCCTCTGCTGCAGAACAGTTCCGGTACTACGCCGGCTATGCGAACAAGATCTCGGGAACCACCATCAACCCGTCGATCACGTACCAACCGAAGGGCCGGAAGGTGATGGCGCACACCGTGCGCGAGCCCATCGGGGTCGTCGCGGCGATCGTGCCATGGAACTCTCCACTGCTGATGGCGGCGATGAAGCTCGCGCCTGCCCTGGCGGCCGGCTGCACGGTGGTACTCAAACCCGCCGAAGACACCAGTCTCACCGCCATCCGGCTCGGCGAACTGATCGTCGCCGCGGGCTTTCCGGCCGCAGCAGTGAACATCGTCACCGGCGACGGTGACGTGGGACGCGCACTGGCGCAGCACCCCGGTGTCGACAAGGTGACCTTCACCGGTTCCACCGAGGTCGGAAAGAAGCTGGTGGCAAGCGCCGGTGGCACCAATCTCACCCGGCTCACGCTGGAACTCGGTGGCAAGTCACCGGTGGTCGTACTCGACGACGCCGATATGTCGATCACGATTCCCGGTGTCGCCAGGGGCATCTTCGCCAATGCCGGGCAGGTCTGTGTATCCGGTTCACGGGTGTACGTCGCGCGCAGCGCATATCAGGAACTTGTCGACGGTCTCGCGGCTGCGGCGTCGTCGATGCGGCTCGGTCACGGGCTCGACCCGGCCAGCGATCTCGGTCCGCTCGTCAGTCGGACGCACCGGGCGCGGGTTGCCGAGTACGTGGACGACGGCGTGGCCGGTGGAGCCGAAGTCGTCACCGGCGGCTCGGTCGTGGCCGGTGAAGGCAGCTTCTACCGACCGACCGTGATCACCGGAGCCGGCCCGGATATGGCGCTGATGCGCGAGGAGATCTTCGGACCGGTGGTGGCGGTGACCGCGTTCGACGACATCGACGAGGTCCTCGGCTGGGCCAACGACACCGAATACGGGCTCGCCGCCAGTGTGTGGACCCGCGACTTCAGCGCCGCCCATCGGCTGGCGGCAGACGTGCGGGCCGGAACGGTGTGGATCAACTGCCACTCGTACTTCTCACCCGAGCTACCGAAAGGTGGCCACAAGCAGTCCGGTTGGGGCGTGGAGAACGGCGCGGCCGGCCTCGACAACTATCTCGAGTCGAAGACGATCTGCATGATGGTGTGAGGGGGTCGAGAGATCTCGGCTCAGGGCAACCGCGAGTCTCAGGGCAGTTGGGCCACAAGTAGGTTTCCGTCGAACTCACCGGCCGCTTTGTCGCTGATCCCGCATTGTCCGTCGGACTCGCCGGGCACCTTCACGTACACCTCTTCGACCTTCGCATCCGGATCGAATGATCTGTCCGAGATCGTGCCCAAGGTTTGCGTAGGCGGGTTGCACCATTCGGTTCCACTGCCCTGCGCGCCGTTGCGCGAGTTGTCGATCAACACGAAAAGATCAGCCCCGTAGGCATTTTGAACGTCGAGGCCGTACTGCTCGGTTTCCGCTTCCGGACGATAGTTCGCCACGTTCAGCGCGATGCCCGGCACGTCTACGTCGTGCGCCGAGATCCGCTTGAGGAATTCGGCCGTATCCTGCGGGCTGCGCCACGTACTGTTGCCTGCGTCCAGATATACCGCGGTATTCGCGTTCGCGGCAAGCACTTTCAGCGCTGCCGCGAGCATCGAGACCCGTTCTGCGGCACCGGCCTCTGGCAGATCGGGCAGATGCGCCAACGCGTCCGGCTCGAGTACGATCACCGCGTCGCCCTGACCGATCACGTCGCTGATTCCCGAAATCCACTCGACATACGCCGCGGCTGAGGCGCTACCACCCTGCGAATGACCGCCGTCATCGCGTTGGGGAATGTTGTAGGCCACGAAAACCGGCACCGACCCGTTCGCGGCGGACCGGTTCAAAACCTCGCGAACGGTCTGCGCGGAGTCCTCGGAGTAGAGCCATACCGCCACCGGGGTCTGGATCAGATTCTTCAGGGACTGCTGTTTTTCCACTGGGACATAGCCTTCCGCCGCCAACAGGTCGGCGGAGTACCCCGGGTCGGCCTGGACCGAATAGTCGGCGCGTGCCGGTGCGGCACGCTCGGACGGCAGCGAACCATCGACAGGATCACCCTCTCCCCCACCGGTGCATCCCGTGACCAGCAACAGACCGATCGCCGAACCCGCCACGACGCCACGGCGCACACGCGATGCGAGGAAGGTGTCGATCAACGAGGACATTGCCTGGTTCACTCGACCTGCACCCATTTCGCGATGCCGGGAACCCCGGCGGTGTCATTGAAGAAGAGCATGTAGCTCCCCCTGGGCAGCAGTGCCCTTTCGGATGGCAGTGTCACGGTGACATTGTTCCCGTTCTGGACGAATCCGACGTCGACAACCCGCTGATTGGTGTCGGTGACGTGCGTCGTCGCGGCCGGAAGGACCAACCTGGCAGATGCGATCGGCGCACCTGCCGTTCCCGGATCAAGGGTGAATGTGCCTGACTTTCCCAGAGGCAGCACGGTTGGACCATCGGTTATCGCAGTACGCGACACCGACTTCCCGTCCGTTCGGAAAAGATATGCCGGGGTATAGACCTCCAGCCGTTGTTCGAACTCACCGGGCACGGAATTGTCTTTGTCCGAGAACAGCGGATCGGATCCCATCGTCAGGATCTGCCCGTTGGGCAAGAGGATCGCCGACGAATGATAGTTACGGCCAACACCCGGATCAGCCATCGCCGTGAGCTCACCGTCTGCGGTCAGCACGTAGCTCTTGAGGATGTCGCTGTCGCCGCCGCCCCGATAGTCCCGAGAACCCCCGGTGATGAACACATCCCCGGAAGGCAGCGGAACCAGGCTCGGATACCTTGTGCCGTCCGCCAACTCGCCGAGCGGCTCGAATCGAGGAGTCGGACTCTTGAGGTCGATGACGTCAATTCTCTCCGTGGACAGCGGCGAGTTCCCGATACCTCCGCCACCGACGACCACGAGCCGCTGATCGTTGACCGGCCCGATCCAGGTGGACGACCCGGTCTCGAGCTGATCCGGATCTCGAAGTCCCGGCACCGGTGCAAACGTGTTGTTCTTCAGATTCCACAGGCCGGGCTCGCGGCCCGACTCCGCCGGACCCCATCCGGTCGACGGCCCGGCGAAGAACAGCATGTCATCACGTGCCGTCTGGAAGACCGCCGGATAGGTCGGAAAGAATCTCTTGAGGCTGCCGCGCTCAGTCCACAGTTTTGTCTTCGGATCATATATCTCGTTCTGTCCGTCCAGGATTCGGCCCGAGTTGTCGAGTCCGGACAGCGCGATGACAGATCCGTTGGGCAACGTGGTCAGTGTCGGATACCAGCGGGCGTAGTTCATGTCCCCGACCCGCTCGTATTCTTCGGTGATCGGGTTGAACTCATAGGAGTACCGGGTGCCCTGGTACTCCTTCTTGTCCATCGTCATCTTCGGGGCAAAGCCGTGCAGGTTGCGACGATCGGCCGCCGTCATTCCCTCGAGTTCCACCCGGTAGGCCTCGCCTTGCAGCGACACCCCGGCAGCACCTGCAACCACGGCTTCGACGAAAACGTTGCGATCGGTCGGCGAAATCTTGCGGGTCCGGGGATCCACCTTCGCCGCAGGGATCACAACCTCAGAATCCGACCGATACTGCTTACCGCTTGCCAGCCCGGTCAGCGCTGTCCCCTTCGGGACCACAAAAGACTTGCCGGGGGTCTCATTTCGAATGGTCACGTAGCCGCCGGCGTTGGTGACGTCTTTCGCCGCCTTCTCATAGCCTTGTGTGCCACCGGCCACCAGCAGGTTGCCGTTCGCGAGATGTGCGTGGCCTGCACAGAACATGTCTTCGGGTGTGTTGACCTCTTTGATGTAGCCATCGGACGGGTCGTAGACGACTGTGCTGAACTGCCCGGCCTCAAAACTCTCCCGATCGTTGCCCGAACCGGCTATCAGCAGTATTCGGCCCGAGGGGAGCAGCGCAGCGTGCACGGCATTGATCTTGTGATCCCCTGGCAGAGTGATGGTCTCCCACTTGCCGTGCTGAGCCTTGTACTCGTCGGAGTTGATGAGCCGGTGCCTGTTGACATTCTGGATCAACTCAGCCGCAGGCGGCGCAGAGAACCCCGCAAGCAGGAGCACCGCACCCACCCCGATCGCCGTTCGCCAGTTCAGCACCGATTTCAGGCTCATATTCGGTTTCCAGCCGGTGCGGGGAGTCAAGCGCTCACCGGCGTGCGAGCCAACGTCGTTTGTTCACCGTCAGCGGGCACGGCCGTGGCCTGCGCTCTGGCTATCGACACCTGCCAGATCACAATCGGCGATGCCGACAACGCGGCCGCGGACAACGGCCACAGTAGTGTCGCCGGATCGGCGTAGCCGTTGACACAGATGAGAGCGATCACGACCACATAGAACAACAGCCAGATGATGTTGAGCCGGAAGGCAAACCAGGTGTCTCGGTTGCTGTGCACACCTTTGGGTGTCACCTCGAAACCGGTCTTTCGTCGAAACACCATTTTGATCAATGCTGCGGCGTAGACCGGTGCGGTGACCACGCTCATGAACATTCCGTAGACGCCCCACGACCGCCCGACCTCGTAAGGGCTGACGTTGTGACGCCGCGACGAGACGTAGACCGACATCTGAAGGACAGAGACCCAGCCGTAGAAGAGCAGCCAGTCGTTTGGCGCTACGCCGGTCGCACTCACGCCGTAGATGGCGAA
The DNA here is from genome assembly GCF_059683565.1 of Williamsia sp. Y721. Classification (NCBI taxonomy): domain Bacteria; kingdom Bacillati; phylum Actinomycetota; class Actinomycetes; order Mycobacteriales; family Nocardiaceae; genus Williamsia; species Williamsia sp. Y721. The sequence continues at coordinate 200,523 of NZ_JCASNH010000005.1, forward strand.
CAGCATCGCGTTGACCGCTCCCAGCATCCACGTCACCGCCATCACCGGGTAGAACGACATCAACAACAGGTAATGCGCGATGCGCAGTGGGCTGCGCCGCATCCCCCACATCTGGCGCAGAAACGGTCCGGCGAACATCTGTTCCAACGAGCCTCGCGCCCAACGGGTCTGCTGTTTGTAGAAGCTCCCCCAAGTGTCCGGGCCCTGACCGTGGGCCAGGAGGTCAGGCGTGTACACGCCTTTCCACAGACGACCGGTTTGCGGGTTGGTTCGGCAGAGGACTTCGAAACTGGTGGCCATGTCTTCGGTGATCGAGGACTGGATCCCGTCGATCTGGCGCAACACGTCGCTGCGAATTGCATAACTCGTGCCAACCAGCATCGGAGCCCAGTACGTGTTGGCGGCGGTCTGGATCAGGGCATGGAACGGGAACTGCTGCGACTCGGCCAGTTTCGCGACAACATTCGACGTCGCATTGGCATAGGCCTGGGGACCCGAGACGTAAGCGATATCCGGGTCCTCGAAATAGCCGAGCATGCGATCGCCGAACTCCGGGAGCGGAACATGATCGGGATCCAGTCCCATGATGACGTCGTAGGCGGGGAAACGGTCCGTGGTACTCACCCAGTCGAACGCGGCATTGATGTTTCCGTATTTGGTTCTGGTCGAGAACTTTTCGCCGGCGTGGTAACCGGGCATCCCGAGTCTGCTGAAGTGGTAGATCATGTTGCTGCCGACCTCGTCGTTGATCGACTCGATCAGTTGCGGAACCCGCTTCGGGTCGCCGGGGTCACCTTCATCGAGCACGAAGACATCGAACGTGCCTGATTGAACTCCGTTTTCATTCTGAACCTGGTGATTGATCTGTTTGGCCGCGCGCAGGGTTCCCGCCAGCACATCGATGTCCTCGCTGGCCGGAACAAAGGTGATGAAGAGCGCCACGTTCATACCGTCCCTGGGCCTGATCACGACCGGCTTCTTCACCAGGACCGTGGACGTGGCCAGCATGCAGGTGAGGAGCATTCTCGAGGATTCGATGAGCAACGAGATCGCGAGTAACACGAAGACGATTGGCCCGGCGACGGAAACCCGTTCGACAACCGGGGTTCCCGCGAAGGTGAGCCAGTAGATGTACCCGACGCTCACGGTCAAGGTGACGAAGGTCAGCATCACCGCGCCGAGGCATCGAGTACGACCGTTCATGGCCTGAAGTCGTACGCGCCCATCGAAGTCATCGGACGGCTCACCCGCTATCCGGCTCTTCTCGACAATCAGGTCCTCGAGGCGCACGGTCACGCTCCACCGAGATGGCGAAATCCCATCGTCAGAACTCGCCCACCCGGAAGGAACGTCTGATTGCGAAAGCCCACCCCGCGAAAAGAAACGCGCATGCAGAACTCCGAATGTCTTGGCCGAGTTGATGTTCGAATCAGTAAGATGTGAGCATCGCCGCTCTATTGCGTTCGCGCAACAACACAAACTCGGCGATTCACCACACTTGATTGACCGTTAGAGTCAGTAGTGGCACCGACGATCCGATTCCGTCAATTGTTCAGTGGAACAAGTCGGTTTCGTACCGTCTTCGACACTCAGAACGCTCAGCAATGTGTGACGGAAATCATATCTTCTTCGTCGGTGAGATTAATGATTGCTCGCGGCCGGTCCGAGGCTGGTTCAGAGCGGATAGGTCACGCCGGTCAACTTCTCCGACGCCGCCCAGAGTTGTGCCGCGAGCGCGGCGTCCTTGGACAACGCCGTTGACGGCGATTCACCAACAGGCCCACGCATGCCCATCAACCGCGTTGGTCCCCAGTAGATATCCGGATCGGCATCGCGTGCTGTGGCGGCAAATATCGTCGACTGCGCGGCTTTGCGCGGATGATGCCCCACCAGCCTGATTGCCGGTTTGGCCAGCTTGTCGACAAAAGTCTCTGTGTGAGAGAACAATTCGGTCGACGAGACACCGGGATGGGCAGCGTATGACCGCTTCGGTGACCCCGCCGCCTGCAATCGCCGCTGGAGTTCACGGGCGAACATCAAATTGGCGAGCTTCGACTGACCGTAGGCAACCGCACGCACGTACCGGCGGTTCTCGTAGTCGAGGTCGTCGAGGTACAGCGCAGGCGTCTGCCGATGCGCGATGCTCGACACGGTGACGACCCGGTCGCTGACGCGGTCGAGCAGTTGCCCGGTGAGTGCGAAGTGACCGAGATGGTTGACTCCGAACTGTGTTTCGAAACCGTCCACGGTGAGCCGGTACGGCGTGTTCATCACTCCGGCGTTGTTGATCAGAACATCGCACTGACCGACCTGTTCGGCGAATGCACGAACAGACGACAGGTCTCCCAGATCAAGATGCGCCACCTCGAGGTCGCCACCGATCCGCTGCGCCAGCCGATCGGCTTTCGCGGTGTCACGGCAGGCCATGACAACTTTTGCGCCTTTGCCTGCCAAGGAGCTCGTGATGTGTTCACCGAGCCCACCGTTGGCACCGGTGACCACAAACGTTCGGCCGGTCTGATCTGGTATGTCGTCTGCCGTCCACCCCATCAGTTCGACGGCGCCGGATCCACCGAGTAGGTCACGCCGGTCAGTGATTCCGACAGTTCCCAGAGTCCGGCGGCGACGAGTTCGTCGCGCGATCGCTTGTTACCCGTGGCAGGTCCCGGTGCGCCGCGCGACCCGCCGAGTTTGGTCGGACCGTAGAAGCCGCCGGACCGTGCCTGGTCCGAGGTCGCGGCATACAGGCTGGGCAGGGCGCCGTCAGCAGCCGGCTGGGCCATCAGGTTTCCGATGACCATCAAGCGATCCCAGACCGATTCTGTGTGCCCCTGCAATCCGGTGGCGGCGTATCCGGGGTGGGCCGCCATCGATTTGACTGATGACCCGGCAGCAGCGAGCCGCCGCGCGAGCTCGTACGAGAACAGCAGGTTGGCCAGTTTCGACTGTCCATAAGCCGGCCATCGCGAATATGAGCGTTGCCGGTAGTTGGGGTCTTCGAGGTCGATCTTGCCGATCTTGTGCATGGCCGACGACACGGTGACGACGCGGTCGGAGATCTTGGGCAGCAGCAGCCCGGTGAGCGCGAAATGCCCAAAGTGATTGGTACCGATCTGCATCTCGAACCCGTCGGCCGTGCGCCGCAGCGGTATTGCCATCACACCGGCGTTGTTGATCAGGACATCGATCGGACCCGTCCGTTCCGCACACGCCCGAACACTGGCGAGATCGGCCAGATCGAGTTCGGTGATGGAGGCGTTGGCCCCGATCCGGGCAGCCACGGGCTGCGCCTTTTCCACCGTTCGGCAGGCCAGGATCACATTGGCACCCGCCGCTCCCAGCGCGAGGGCGGTTTGCTCACCCAGACCGCTGTTCGCTCCCGTGATCAGGAACGTGCGTCCGCTCTGATCACCGATATCCCCCGTGGTCCATGTCATCGCCTCAACCAATCCCCTCGTCATTTTCGAGCATCGATGTGTACTTTTTGCTATCTCCGGTCGCGCATTCCGAACAGTGACCGGGTTCCCTCGCCGACAACGTCGGAAACCACGGTTGTCGGGATCTTGAATGCAGTGCCTATCAGTGATTTCAGGCTACGGCTCCCCTGCTCGCTGTCGACGGGAATCGTGTAAAGATTGGTCGGTACCGCACGCCCACGCAGCACCAGGGATCCGATCGAATCCCAGTGACCGTGCTCATCGTCAGAATTGTCGATCGCCGATCCGCTGGCCAGGACGTGCGCGCGAACCGATTTGGCGGCCTCGGACAAACGGGCCGCCTCGTTCACCGCATCACCGATGACCGTGTACTCGTAGCGTTTGACCGCACCGATGTTTCCGGCGAACACGGTCCCCGCCGAGACCCCGATCGAAAAGTGTAGTGGCCGAAGCACTTCGAGTTCGGCGTGCAGTTCGCGAGCCGCTCCCAACGCGGCGCCCGCCGGGTCGGGGACCGCACTGGGCGCGCCGAAGATCGCCAGCGCCGCATCACCCTCGAACTTGTTGATGAATCCGCTGTGCCGGTCCACCACGTCCGCGACGATGGCAAAAAAGCTGTTGAGCAGGGCCGCGACAGTCTCGGGCGCTTCTCGTTCCGCGAGTTTTGTCGACCCCTGGACATCGACGAAGATCACGCCGACAAATGTGTTCTCGCCATGAAAACCCGCACCCTGCTGCAGCGCAAGCTTCGCCACGCCGTCACCGACGTGCCGTTCGAACAGTTCCCTGATCTGCTCACGCTCGGCCAGCCCCGACACCATGTCGTTGAAGCCCTGCTGCAGGATTCCGAGTTCGGAGGAGTCGTAGACATCCAGAACCGGGTGCGACTGCCCGGCCTTCACCCGCTCCATCCCGCTACGGATCTCACCGAGTGGGTCGGTGATCGAGCGTGACACGAGTACGGTCGCCCGGATGCCGCCGACGAGGCAGAAGCCGGCAAGGACCACCGTCGGGACATCGACGACGTATCGGCTCGCGGGGATCCACTCCGGCAACCGGCCGACGTTGATGGCGATGAGGCCCACCAGCGGGACGGCACAGAACACGATCCACACCGCGATCAGGCGTTCACGGACCCCGAGGATGGATCGCCCGAGTACCCCGTCGCGCAACGCGATCGCCACGAGTGGCCGCGACACCCGTTCGACGAAGAGGTACGCGAGACAGGCGGCGGATGTCCCCGCCATCAGGAAGGCCGAACCGAACACCACGAACTCGACAGCGGTACCACCGAGTCCGAACGGGATGTAGATCAGCGCTCCGATCGCCCAGGTGAGCAACGTCGCGCCCGCCTGCTGCAGCGGCATCATCTGGATCGATCTGCGCCGATCCGGTGACGCCGGGATGGTTTTCACAAACCACACGAGCTGCGGATACAACACGGCGGTGCTCACCGCACCGCCGAGCAGCAAACCGATGACGACCGAACAGATCAGGACGGGAATGTTCGCCGCGTCGATCATGTCCGGCACACTCAATTCGCCGCCTGTCATCACCAGCTGGATCATGACCACGGTCTCGAATGCGGCCGCCAGATTGCTGACCGCGATACCGATCAGCGCAAGGACCACAAAGCGGTTGGCCACATGCCGTCGACTGGCCGGACCATCCAGACTCGGATCGGGTACGTCGACGAAATAGTGATCGATCCGATCATCGATACGGCGAATGCTCTTGAAGGCGTTGGCCAGCCGTGAACGTCGGCTGGACTGGTGCGCCGTCAAGGGTCCACCTTCTCTCACCGCCGATCACCAGACCACGGGCGCGGTCAGATCTCGATCGCAGTTAACGGCAACTATACATAAAGCAACTCAAGTTGCGTTAGAGTCGATAGGTGCGTCAAACCGGGTCTTCGGACCCCATGCCAGAGACGACACCACGGATCCGATCACACCGCCGCGGGGCGGCCGTCCGCGATCGCGTGATGTCGGCGACCGTGAACGAGCTGCTCAACGTCGGCCTCGACAGGCTCACCATCGCGCAGGTCGCCGACCGGGCAGGCGTCCACGTCACATCCATCTATCGTCGATGGAAGACCAAGGAACAGCTGGTCACCGACGCACTGGTCGATCAATTCGATCCCACGATCGATGTGCCCGACACCGGTTCCCTGCGGGGCGACCTGATCGCACTGACCATCGACCTCCACACCGCACTCACCAATCCGCAGGTGAAGACGCTCTCACGACTCGTTGCCATGCCCATCGACGTCGGCCCCCTCGTCGAATTGCAACGCCGGATGACGCAGGCACGAACCGAGGTACTGAAATCGACCTTCGTGCGTTCGGCCGAGCGCGGAGAAATCGACATCACCACCGAACCCGACTATCCACTGCTTCTCGAGGTGATCCACGCCCCGATCTACGCGCGCGTCCTGCTGACGAGGGAGCCGGTGGATCTGAAGTTCATCGAAGACCTCGTCGATGTGCTCATGACGGGGTTCACTCCGCGTTGGCAAGCGACCGAATAACAGGCTGCGGCCTTATGGCAGCACGACCCGACAATCACCGGAGTCTTTGTGAAACTCTCACTAATTGATTTGTTCGAACCGGTGTCCGGTGATGATCGGTCGATCACACAGGCCTTCTACGAGACTCGGCCTGCCGGCGTCGGCCCGAACTCTCCCCAGGAACTCCTTGCGGTGCGTGCCTCGAGGGCAGCTGACCACACATCACCAACCCGAGCTGTTGTGCAGACGGTCGACATCGGCGGCCGCAGTGTGTCATTGCGCGTGATCACTCCGAAAGACAACGAGGTGACCGGGGTCTATCTGTACATCCCGGGCGGTGGCTTCTACATGAGTTCAGCTGCCAGTGCAGATGCTCGGAACACAAGGCTTGCGGATGCAGTCGGGGCGGTTGTGGTGTGCGTCGACTACCGACTCGCGCCCGAGTCCCCCTGGCCGGCAGCGCCGGACGATTGTGAAGCGGCAGCTCTGTGGCTGCTTGACGTCGCAGCCGAACGGTTCGGCACAACCAAGCTCGTCATAGGCGGTATGTCTGCGGGTTCGACCTTGGCCGCGACGACGCTGTTGCGCCTTCGCGAGCGAGGCCTTGCACTGTCATTTCTCGGCGCTGTCCTGGAGGCAGGCACGTATGACATGAGCGCCCAAACCCCTGCTGGGCGAACCATCGCCGACGAGTACTTCATCGAGGCGTACGTCGGCCATATCACCGACCGCACGGTTCCGGATATCTCTCCGACGTTCGGCGACCTGAACGACCTGCCGCCAACCCTCGTTGTGGTCGGGTCCGAGGACCTGGTGTTGGCCGAGAACATTGCAATGGTGGCTCGGCTGTCTGCGGCGGGCAACGATGTCGACTTGCGGCTCTATCCCCATGTCCCCCATGGATTCGCCAACCATGCAACGCCCATCGGCCGCCGCGCTCTACTCGATATCGAAGCATGGCTCAGGCACCGCTTCGACGTGCCGCCCCGCTGACAGAGCCGAGCCGACCAAATCCCAGCGGCGGCCCCGCGTCCGGGATCTTCCGGTCACGGGGCCGCCGCTCGGGGAGCCTGATGGCCGGTGGTGGTCAGCCGATCAGACAGTCGATATTGCTGCGCAGGGTCAGTGCGAGACTAGGCAGTCTTGCCAGCTTCGATGTCCAGCGTGATGGTGATCTTGTCGCCGACAACGCTGCCACCGGTCTCCAGGGGCATGTCGATGTTGATGCCGAAGTCCTTGCGGTTGAGGACAACCGAGGCCTCGAAGCCGGCAACCGGGCCGTTGCCCATACCGGGGTTGACACCGTTGAACTCGAGCTTGAGGGTGACCGGACGGGTCACGCCGTGGAGGCTGAAGTCACCTTCGACCAGGTAGTCATCGCCGTCGGCCTTGACCGCCGTCGAGGTGAAGGTCGCGGTCGGGTACTTCTCGACCTCGAAGAAGTCTGCCGAGCGGATGTGGCCGTCGCGGCCTTCGTTTCCGGTGTTGATGGATGTGACGTCGATCTCGGCGGTGACCGACGGGACGCCGTTCTCATCGACGGTGATGGCTCCCGAGAAGGTCTCGAAGTTTCCGCGAACCTTGCTCACCATGAGATGGCGAACAGAGAAGGCGACGACCGAGTGGGTCGGATCGATGGTCCAGGTGCCGGTGCCGAGATCTGTGGTGGTGATGGTGGCGCTCATGTGGTTCTCCTAGAAAGTCTGGTGGTTGGGACTACATACGATCTAACCGGACTACGGTCCGATTCATTCCATCGGGGTGAAAGTCACTCGGTCGGCAACGCCTGACCTGCGACGACGAGCATCGAATGTGACCGAATGCACCGCAATGCCCGGGCTGCGGCGGCACAATGCCAGCAGACGCAGCATCAGAAGGGTGGTCCACGGGTGTTCGATACAGACGTTTTGATAGCCGGAGCCGGTCCGATCGGCCTGACCGCAGCGATCGAGCTGCGGCGGCGCGGGATCCGATGCCGAATCGTTGATCCACTCCTCGAGCCCCCGCAATACGCGAAGGCCGTCGGTGTCCAGCCCCGCACACTCGAGGTGTTCGAGGGGATGGGTGTGCTGCGCCAGATCCTCGATGCGGCGATCCAGATGCGCGGGCAGGTCGTCTACGTCAACGGCATCGAAGTGTCCCGGATCGACCTGTCGCTACCTGCCGATGTGCCCTTCGGCTTCGCGTCCATCCCCCAGTACGAGACCGAGCGCATCCTCCGCGATCGCCTCGAGACGCTGGATCTACCGATCGAACGCGGAACCTCGCTGTCGCGTTTCGACCAGGACGACAAAGAGGTCACCGCGGTGCTTGCCGGCCCCGACGGGGATGAGATCGTCACCGCGCAGTATCTGGTGGGCTGCGACGGTGCCCACAGCATCACCCGCAAAACACTCGGATTGACGTTCGAGGGCGCGGCGTTCGAGGAGCAGTACATGCTCGGCGACGTCGAGGTCGACTGGGTGCAGCCGCCCGGGTACGGGGTGCGGGTGATGCACCAGACCGAAGGCACCACCGACGACCTACTCGTCTGTATCCCGCTTCCCGGTCGCGGACGATACCGGATGTCGATGCTCGTCCCCGAGGACCTCGCCTCGGCGAAACCGTCGGAGCCGGGGGCGATCGCGCACGGATTCGAAGGTGGGCGCAAACCCGAACTCTCACACATCCAGGCCGTCCTCGACCGGCTCGCCCCGGAACCCACCACAGCGCGAAACCTGCGGTGGTCATCGGTGTTCCGGATCAGCCACCGGATCGTCGACTCGTACGGACACGGCCGGGTGTTCGTTGCCGGCGACGCCGCACATATCCACCCACCGACCGGTGCGCAAGGCATGAACACCGGTATTCAGGATGCCCACAACCTGGCGTGGAAGTTGGCATTGGCCGTCAACGGCAAGGCATCAGACGGTTTGACCGCCAGCTATGACGCCGAGCGCCGGCCGATCGGCGAAGAGGTGGTCGGGCGAACCGTCCGCAGCGCACGGGAAGGTATCGACGCCGGATCGACGAGTCCGGAGCAGCTGATGCTCCGTGAGGCCCAACTCCTCATCGACTATGCGGGCAGCCCGATCGTCGGATCCCCGGCCGACGAGGGCTCGCTGCTCGTTCCCGGCGTCCGAGCCCCGGATGCCACCGGTTTGTCCCGCGACATCGTCACCGACCCGTTCCGGTTGTTCTCACTGTTCGATCGCCTGCGGCATACCGCGATCATCTACCTCAGCGATGCGGACGATGTAGCCGAAATCGTCGATCTCGAGTCCATCGCGACAGCGGCGCAGGCGGCCACCCACGGCGAACTCGATGTATACGTCGTCGCCGCGGCGGCCGCAGCCATCGGAACGACCACCCTGCCCGTCATCCGCGACGACTCCGGCAATTTCGCCAAAAACTATGGCGCCGAGAATCATTCCATATTCATTGTTCGACCCGACGGATATCTGGGCTACAGCAGCGACGCCATCGCCGAAGACACCGTCGTCGGGTTCCTCGCGAAGACGTTCCGGTAGCTCTGAGGAACGGGTAGCTCGCAGGAACGGGCCGACGAATCGTTCTCGTGGATGACATCTAGAAGGTCGGTGGCGGTTCGTTCCTTCCTCGTTCGTCCCGGACTGCTTGGTTGTGTTGTTCCTGTAGTTCGCGCTGCCGACGGTTGGCCAGTCGTTCTTGTTGACGGCGTGCATGTTTCGCGACAGTGTGTGGCTGCGGTCTTGACGATGGTACCGGCGGTCGTGGCCGTGGTGAGCCGCGTTGGTTGTCGAAAACGATCAACCTCAACATCGGGAACAGGTCATCGCCGGTCCACCCCGGACCGTGATAGTGGCGGCGTTCGGGGGTGGTGAAGATGAGCCGCGACCGCCCGGTCTCGGGGTCGGGGAACTGATCATCAAGCCAATCCGAATATGTCTTCAACAGGTGGTGAAAACGGCACAGCGTCTTCATCTCTGACGGATGGGTGCAGCCACCGGCCTCAGGCTCGTTGTGGTTGTACTCGCAGGTGTGGTCCAGGTCGGCGCCCCAGGCCTTGTGCTCACACCCAGGCCACATGCAGTACACATCCCGGATCCGGAGGTAAGTGTCCAAGACGACCGAGGGCCGGTACTGGTCACCCGGTTGGGTGGCCGGCAGCGGAATCACCTGCGGAAACGGCGCTGTGACGATGACACTGTCGTCGCCGTCACCGGGAAGGTTCTCGACTGACGGGTTCTGCGAGCGGCGCACGTACACGTTCGGCCGCTTCGGTTTTGGTATCCCCTGCTCGGGCAGCGCTGGTTCTGGCTGCACCGCTTCTGGCTGCACCGCTTCTGGCTGCTCGGGTGCTGGTTGCGCTGGGTCGGTCTCGGACTGCGGTGATGCGGGTCCGGACTGCTCAGGCTCGGGCGGTGTGGATTCCGCTGATGCAGATGCAGATTCTGGTTGCTCCGACTGTGCGGGCGCAGGTTTGTTGCCCATTGGCCGCTGCACAGTTTCCGGGCGGGCTGCAATGTCGCGAACATGATCGCCGGAGATGACACCGTGACCATCCAGAAATCCTGGATTCTCGGCGCGTCCGTCAACGGTGACTTGATCGGTGATCACATGCAGCACGATCTTCACATCCACACCCGAAACCATCTGGCCGGCAGGGACGGTGACAATCTCGGCGGTGCAGGGGTGTTTTGGGTCGTTCGGGCATTCACAGAGGAACTCACGGCCCATCACCGTGGCGAATAACGCATCGGCCATCCGATCAGACTTTTTCCGCGGATCAGCCTTGCACGTGGCCATGGCCAACTTCTCCAGCCTCGCCATGATCAACGTCAATTCCTCAGCGGTGGAATGCGCATCCAAAACCGCCATGCCGTGGTCGGTGTTGTTGGCCCACACGCCGCGATTGTTCTTCGCGTCCTCCCGATTCTTGCGGACCAGGTCCGGATCCCGACGGAAGATGATGGCATCGACCATGTCTCGCATCCGGCCCTTGGACCACGACCCCCGCCGACCCAGCGCCTCGGCGATACCTCGATCAATCTCAGCCATATGGGCGGCTGAGCCCTCGATCAACTCGGTCCGCGCGATGATGTCCGGGATGTGGTGCGCGGCGATGCGGCCGGCTTTCAACAACGCATTGACCGCAGGCAGGCGATCGCGCAACGCCACCCCGCGATTGATCTGCAACTCCGCGGTCCGCTGCGTCAACCCCTGTGCCACAGACAATCTCGCCGCACACTGCGCGAACGGATCCAGTGCCCGCATCTCAGCTTCGGTACCTGCAGTCGGCTCCACCAGTAGCCGGTGCATCATCGCGGCAGCGGCATAACGCTCCCACTCCATCCGCGACTGCTGGGCCATCGCCAGCTCGGTATTGCGCAACAACTCGTTGGTGCGCAGCAGATAGACGGGACCGATTTCATCGTCCCCACCTGCATCTTCGATCTCCCCCTCGAACATACATTTGAGTCTAAACGAGGGGTCTGACATTGGTTCCGCCAAGGAGATCGGGCGGTTTCGTAGTCGTGGCGCGGCTCCCCAAATCCTCCAGCAACAGGAACAGCTCGTGCAGCTCCGCGAGGGTCCGGCCCGACACCAAGGCATCACAGAATGGCAGCGCTGCGGCCATCGCTCCGGCCTTCGGTTCGTAATCCTGTTCTCCCGCGCGAGGATTGATCCAGACCACCCGCCACGCCCGACTGGCGATCCTGGACATCACCCGCGCGATCACGTCTGGATCGTCGCTGTCCCAGCCGTCCGAGGCGATCACCACCAGCGCACCGCGGAGTGAATGTCCCGCAGGCGACGCCACGAGTTCGGCCAGGCTGTGGCCCAGCCGAGTGCCCCCGAATCGGTCGGCAACCTTGTCGTTTGCCTTCGCAACGGCAGCTTCCGGCGACCGGTGGGCAAGGATCGCCGTCAGTTTCGTCAACGCCGTCGCGAACGCGAACACCTCGGGCCGGATCATCGAACGCCGGTCGACCGCAGCCCGCATCAGGTGCAGATACGTCGTTGTGTACGGCTGCATGGAACCACTGACATCGCAGACGAAGACAACCCGGCGCCGACGCAGACGCGGCCGCCGCCGGACCAGAACTGCGACCTCGAATCCGGTTCGGCGAGAATGGTTCATCGTCGCCCGAAAATCGACAGCCGAGCCACGGCGACCGTACTCGCGGCGCCGAGACCTCCGGCGGGGCCAGCGAGCCACCGCATGCTCCAGCCAGGCTCCGAGCACCCGCAGGTCATCGGCGTCGAACGATTCGAACGGCTCGTCGGCCCTGGCCATCAGGCGACTGGGCAGCAGATCGGGCAGTACCGCACCGTCCGGCGTTGCTCCGGCGGCGCCCGCAACCGTGCGTCGTGTGGCCCAGGGCAAACCGGCGGCCTCATCCTCCGACCGTCCCGGCTGTGACCCACCGGGGTCAGGCACAGACGGGCTGACGCCGGACAGCGGAGCGGCTCTACCCGGCGGATCGAGCCCCAGCCCGGAACCGGCGAACACCTCATCGAAGACGGCATCAAAAGCCACCAGGTCGTCGGCCCGGTCGACCAGCGTCAGGCGGGCCGCCCAGTACAACTCGGTTCTGGTGTGGGGCGCCAAGTGGCGCAAGGCTTCTACGAACGCGGCCGGACCGCCTGCCGAGACGGCAACCCCGCCACGACGCAGGCGGGCATCGACCGCGACGGCAAACGCCGCGAGGTCGACGCCGCGCATCAACGTGACAGTTCTTCCCGCCGCACTTGTCACCTCCGATGTCGCCTTCTCACGCGGTGCTCAACCCACCCGCGAACTCCACGAACGCCTCGTGCACGGCGACGCGATCGTCCGGGGTCTTGGCGAGTGCACTGAGGGCCGCCGACGCGTCGTCGGCGACCAGATCGCCCACACCGAGTGCCACGAGCGCCGCCAGCCAGTCGATCGTCTCGGAGATGCCGGGAGGTTTGTCCAGATCGAGTTCACGCGCTCGGGAAACGAACCGGGTTGCTTGATCGATCAGTGCCGCAGTGGCTCCCGGTACCGTCCGGCGAACGATCGCCACCGCGCGTGCCGGCGGCGGAAAGTCGATCCAGTGGTAGAGACACCGACGACGCAGCGCATCGTGAAGGTCGCGGCTGCGGTTGGAGGTCAACACCACGATCGGTGGCGTCGGGGCGACAAACGTACCAAGTTCGGGAACCGTGACCGCCGCCTCGCCGAGGAACTCCAGGAGCAGGGCCTCGAATTCGTCGTCGGCGCGGTCTATCTCGTCGATCAGCAGAACCGGCGGCGTCGCGCCGCGGTGTCGGACGCAGTGCAGGATCGGACGGTCGATCAGATAGGCCTCGGTGAACAGATCCGATTCGGAGATGTCGGTCCCCCGCGATTCGGCAAGTCTGATGCTGAGCAACTGGCGCTGGTAGTTCCAGTCGTAGAGCGCTTCGTTCGCGGTCAGCCCTTCGTAACACTGCAACCTCACCAGGGGTGCCCCGAGTACCAGCGCCAGAGTCTTTGCCGCGGTTGTCTTGCCAACTCCCGGTTCACCTTCGAGCAACAACGGCCTGCCCATGGTCGTGGCCAGATAGATGGCGGTCGCGGTACCGATGTCCAGCAGGTGGTCGTGTTCGTCGAACCGGCGAATCACGTCGGCGGTATCGGTGAATCCCCCTGTCATGTCCGTGGCCTTGTCATATATGTGTCGCGGACAGCAGGTCGATGTAGTCGTCCCAGGTGTCGACATCGGGCGGGATCGGGGTGTCGACCTCCAGAGTTGCGGTGTCGAAGCGCCCGGACGCGATGAGTTTCCACAGACCCTTGTCGCCTCGGAGTCGCGCCACCGCCGCAAAGATACTGCGGTCCAACCAGAACGGATGCCCGGCATGTCCGCGATATCGCGTGACCACGATCTTCGCCGATGTGCCCGGACCGTCTCCCGCCTGCGATAGCAGGCGATGGACCGTCGTGGCCTCGATCCCGGGTTGGTCACCGAGGAACAGGATCAGACCTGACGAGGCCGGGTCCACCGCCCCGACCGCCGATCGCAGCGACGCTCCGCAGCCGAAGCCACTGTCCTCGACCTCCACCGCATCGACGCCGCCGAGGTCGACACGCTCACGTATCGCACCGGCGTCCTTGCCGAGTGTCACGACGATCTGATCGAACCCGCACCCGCGGACCATGTCGATCGTAGCCCCGAGAAGTGTTGTCTCCCGGTACGGCAGAAGCTGTTTGGGTACGCCGAGCCTTCGGGAGGAGCCGGCGGCCAGTACCACCGCCGTTTGCCGACCACGTGTCATGGGGATCCGATCGCCGACAGGTACGAATCCCGGCAACCGGTACCGCAGAACCAGTGATCGGCACCATCAATCGCCGCGTGCACCGTGTCAGGTCCGATGGACACGGTCATCCCACACACCGGGTCCACCGCCTCCCGCGACTCAACGGTCGGCCGGGGCGCGGCCGCGATACCTCCCCCGCGGCGGGCCGCGATGAGTTCGGCCACGATCGACACCGCGATCTCCGCCGAGGTCTTGGCTCCGATGTCGAGACCGACAGGTGTGTGGATGCGTAGGCCCTCGTCGACCGTGGGCGCGACCTCTGCAAGAACCGCCGCCCCGCGAATTCGGCTCGCCACCAACCCGATGTAATCGACGCCGGCGTCGAGGGCAGACCGGATTATCGCGGCCTCGGCGCCACCGTGGCTGGCGATCACAACCGCGGCGGTGTCGGTCAAAGCTCCGGCGGCATCGGTCGATTCGTCGTCAGTGGCCGTATGAGGCTGCCCGGTCTGATCGACCTCGAAACCGACCAGTTCGCACATCTGGGCCAGCGCCTGGGCAATCGGTGCCGATCCACAGATCCGGATCAGCGGACTCGGTATCTGCGGTTCGAGGAATATCTCCAGAGCGCCGCCCGACAGACACGGATTCACGACAACCGATGCACCTGCGGCCTCGGGAAAATGCAGATCACCGTCAGGCAGTACCCGCAGCAGAACACTTTCGCCGCCCTGCAATGCCCCGAGCGCGGCCCGGCGCACCGAGTTCTGAGCGCACTGCCCGCCGACAAAACCCTCGATTGTCCCGTCGGACAGGAGAATTGCCTCATCACCGGCCCGCGCCGATGTCGGCTGACCGGCACGCACCACGGTCGCATGCACAAACGGTGTACGCCGGGACAACAATTGTCTGACGCGTTCGTCCACCGTGATCGACTTCGCCATGATGATCTCCGTTCAGATCGGTGGGGTCGCCCGGCCCTGCATGGCTTCCCACACCCGGGACGGGGTCAGCGGCATGTCGGCGTGCCGAACCCCATAGGGCGCCAGGGCATCCACGACGGCGTTGACCACCGCAGGCGGCGAGCCGACCGTGGCAGATTCGCCGATACCCTTTGCACCGATCGGATGGTGCGGCGACGGTGTCACCGTGAAACCCGTCTCCAGGTGTGGAACTTCCACGGCTGTGGGAATCAGATAGTCCATCAACGAGCCACCGAGACAGTTCCCGTTCTCATCGAATTCGATGATCTCCATGAGCGCCATCCCGATTCCGTCGGCGATGCCTCCGTGCACCTGACCCTCGATGATCATCGGATTGATCCGGGTGCCACAGTCGTCGACGGCGAGAAACCGGCGCACCTTCACCTGTGCGGTACCCGGGTCGATGTCCACAACACAGAAGTAGGCGCCGTACGGATAGGTGAGATTCTCGGGGTTGTAACAGATCTGGGCATCGAGACCACCTTCGATCCCATCGGGAAGATCACCGGCGCCATGGGCGCGCATCGCGATCTGGGAGATCGTCACCGCGGCGGACGGGTCACCCTTCACATGGAACGATCCCTTCGCCCACTCCAGGTCGGCAACCGACGCCTCGAGCATCCCGGACGCGATGATCTTGGCCTTGTCGCGAACCTTGCGCGCCACCAGTGCCGCAGCGGCACCCGACACCGGCGTGGACCGACTTCCGTAGGTGCCGAGGCCGAACGGTGTCTGGTCCGTATCACCGTGCACCACATCGATATCGTCAGGTGGAATACCCAGCTCTTCGGCGACGATCTGCGCGAAAGTCGTCTCGTGGCCCTGCCCCTGGCTCTGTACCGACAGTCGCACAACGGCTTTGCCCGTGGGATGAACCCGCAGCTCACACCCATCGGCCATACCCAACCCCAGGATGTCCATGTCCTTGCGAGGTCCGGCCCCGACCGCCTCGGTGAAGAACGACATCCCGATACCCATCAGTTCTCCGCGGGCGCGCTTTTCCTTCTGTTCCTGCCGCAGGGCGTCGTAGCCGATCATCTCCATCGCCAGTCGCATCGTCTTCTCGTAGTCACCCGAGTCGTACAGCCAACCCGTTTTGCTCTTGTACGGAAACTGTTCGGGACGAAGGAGATTCTGCAACCGCAGCTGCGCGGGATCGATCTTCAACTCTTGCGCGAGGCAATCGACAAGGCGTTCAACAAAATACACGGCCTCGGTGATTCGGAAGGAGCATGCGTACGCAACACCGCCGGGCGCCTTATTGGTGTAGACGGCGGTCATCTTTGCGTAGGCGGCCTCGATGTCGTAGCTACCGGTGAACACCCCGAAGAACCCGGCCGGATACTTCACCGGGGCGGCGGTGCCGTTGAAGGCCCCGTGATCGGCCAGTACGTTCGACCGAATCGCCAGGATCTTCCCGTCCCGGGTCGCGGCGATCTCACCGACCATGATGTAGTCGCGGGCAAAACCTGTGCTGGTGAGGTTTTCGCTGCGGTCCTCCATCCACTTCACCGGCTTACCCAGAACGAGAGACGCCACGATGGCGCAGACGTAGCCCGGGTAGATCGGGACCTTGTTGCCGAATCCGCCGCCGATGTCGGGAGCGATGACGCGGATCTTGTGTTCTGGCAAACCTGCCACCAGCGCATAGAGCGTTCGATGCGCGTGCGGCGCCTGACTGGTCGACCACAACGTCAACTTGCCCGACACCGGATCCAGGTCGGCAACCGCCCCGCACGTCTCCAGCGGCGCAGGATGCACTCGTGGATAGACCATCTCCTGCTTGACGACGACATCGGCACGGGCGAACACCGCCTCCGTCGCCGCGGCATCACCGGTTTCCCAGTCGAAGCAGTGGTTGTCGGTCTTGCCTTCCAGATCGGTGCGGATGACCGGGGCGTCATCTGAAAGCGCCCGACGTGCATCGATGACCGGATCGAGGATGTCGTATTCGATGTCGATGAGTTCGAGGGCATCGCGCGCCGAATACCGATCCTCGGCAACAACAAACGCCACCTCCTGCCCCTGGAAACGAACCTTGTCGGTGGCCAGGACCGCCTGCACGTCGTTCGACAGGGTCGGCATCCAGGCCAGACCCTTCTCGGCCAGATCGGCACCGGTCACCACCGCTTTGACCTTCGGGTGGGCCAGCGCCGCGGAGCTGTCGATACCGACAATGCGCGCATGCGCCACCGGCGACCGCAGAATCGCCAGGTGCAGCATCCCCGGCAGGACGACGTCGTCGACGTAGTTGCCGCGGCCCCGGATGAACCTCGGATCCTCTTTGCGCAGCATCTTGCCGTGCCCGCAGGGCTTGTGGTCGTTGTCGACCACGTCATCTGGTCGCGGGTCCCCTGGTCGTGATTGAACCGTGGTCATGACGAACTCCCGATGGGTTCGACGGGTGTGACGGGGCCGGCGGTTTCAGTGGTTGCGTCGACACTGTGCTCGGCGGCCCACCGGATCGATCGCACGATCGTCGTGTAGCCGGTACATCGGCAGATCTGACCCGAGATCGCCTCCCGGATGGTGTCCTCGCCGGGGTCCGGGTTGCGGTCGAGCAGCGCCCGCGCGGTGATCATCATCCCGGGTGTACAGAATCCGCACTGCAGGCCGTGACACTGCATGAACCCCTCTTGCACGGGATCGAGTTTGCCGTCGACCTCGAGGCCTTCGACAGTGCGCACCGAGCGACCGTCGGCCATGACCGCCAGCATTGTGCACGACTTCACCGGTTCCCCGTCGACCTCCACCACACACGTTCCGCAATTGCTGGTGTCACATCCCCAATGGGTTCCGGTTAGCCGCAGTTGGTCTCGGAGGAAGTGGACAAGCAGTATGCGTGGTTCCACGTCGGCCGTGACGGCCTCACCGTTGATGGTCAGATTCACGAGCATGATCAATTCCCTTCCGGTTAATTTCCTTCTGGGGCGGGTATGGCCAACACCCGTTCGACAGACGTGCGGAGCGTGCGAATGGTCAACTCCGAGGCGAGATGCCGCTTGTAGTCAGCGCTTCCCCGGCTGTCGGTCACCGGCGAGCAGGCCGCCGCCGCTGCGGCGCCCGCCTCGGCGTACAACTCCTCACCCGGCGAGTTGCCGACGAGCACGGCTGCCACGTCGGCAAGCCCCTCGACGTCCGGGTTCACCGCGGTCAACCCGACGCGGGCCGCCGCGATCACACCACCTTCGAGCGTGACGCACGACCCAGCGGCGGCGATCGCCCAATCGCCCACCCGCCGTTCGACTTTCGCATAGGCGCTCGACGTACCCAGCCGGACCGGGATCCTCACCTCGATCAGCAGTTCATTGGGCGCCATCGCGGTCTCATACGGACCGGCCAAGAAGTCGTCCATCAGGATCTCCCGATCACCGTCGGGTCCGCGTACCTGACATGTGGCACCCAATACCGTGCACACCGTTGTCAGATCTTCGGCCGGGTCGGCCTGGCACAGAGACCCGCCGACGGTTCCCCGGTTCCGGACCACCGGGTCGGCGATCACCCGTTCGGCGTCCCGGAAGATCGGGCAGACCGCCGCCAGGGCATCCGACTCGAGAACCTGGCGATGGCGGACCATCGCCCCCAGTCGGACGAGCGTCGGGTCGCAGACGATATAGCCCAGCTCGGCGGCGAGATCGTTGATGTCGATCAGATACTCGGGGTTGGCCAGGCGCAGCTTCATCATCGGGAGCAGGCTGTGCCCGCCTGCGACCACGCGCGCCTCCTCCCCGAGCCGATCGAGGAGTCCAATGGCGTCCGCGACGCCCGTTGCGCGTTCGTATTCGAAGGGTCCAGGAACCTGCATGTGACCTACCTCACAATCGTGGAGGTGACCACAGTGACCCCGCCTGCGGCCAGGGTCAAGACCGAATTAAGTGATCACTTAATTCGCTACCGGCGCCGGACTCTCGGCAACCGGCGCTTCCTGTTCGTGATGAATCCGACCATCGGTTTCACGCAGCGGTCGGCCCCCGCCGCCCCACCGTCGCGCGATGATCTCCGCCGCGATCGACACCGCGGTCTCCTCCGGTGTCCGTGCACCGAGATCGAGCCCGATCGGACTCGCCAGGCGCGAGATCTGATCGTCGGTCAGTCCGACGGCACGGAGTCGCTCGACCCGATCGTCATGAGTGCGCCGCGACCCCATCGCGCCGACGTAGGCCACCTCGGGCATCGTCAGGGCCACCTCGAGCAGCGGTACGTCGAACTTCGGATCGTGGGTCAGGACGCAGATGATCGTGCGCTGATCGAGCGCTCCGGCGTCCACCTGCGCGGACAGGTACCGATGAGGCCACTCGACGACAACTTCATCCGCGGTGGGAAATCGCGCTGAGGTGGCAAACACCGGACGCGCGTCACAGACCGTCACCCGATAGCCGAGGAACGATCCCTGCTGAGCCACGGCCGCGGCAAAATCGATGGCCCCGAACACCAACATCCGAGGGCGCGGGGCGTGGCTGGACACGAATACCGCCATACCTTCACCGCGGCGCTGTCCGTCGGGACCGTAGTTCAGGACTTCACTCCGCCCGGCAGCGAGAAGCCCGCGCGCATCATCGACGACCGCGTTGTCCATACGGGTAGAGCCGAGGTGCCCGGCGACCGTTGTCGGCCGGACGACAAGCCGTCGCCCGATCCACCCCGAATCCGGGTGTTCGATCACGGTCGCGATGGCAACGGGTTGATGATCGGCGATGTCCTGGGCAATTTGGCCCAGCTCGGGAAATGTCTCCTGCGAGATCGCCTCGACAAATACATCCAGGATCCCGCCGCACGTCAGGCCCACGGCGAACGCGTCGTCATCCGAGACGCCATAGCGTTCCAGAGCCGGTTCACCATTTTGTGCGGTGTCGGCGGCCAGTTCGTAGACCGCGCCTTCCACACATCCACCGGAGACGGATCCGCTGACCGTACCGTCGGGCGCCACCACCATCAGCGCCCCGGCCGGCCTGGGAGCGGACCGAAACGTCCGCACGACAGTGCCGACACCCGCGGTTCCCCCGGAACCCCAGATGCGCATCAGATCCGCCAGCACGTCCTGCATTTCTCAAACTCCTCTACGCGACCCGTTGTGCCCGCGTCCCTTTGTAATTGGCCGTTCACGAATCGACGTGTCGGGCCTGACCTCCAACGTAGGCTCAGAACGTGACACCCGCTCAGCTTCGAGCCTATTCCGCCGTCGTGCGGCACGGTTCCGTGCACGCGGCAGCACAGGAACTGGGTATGACCGACGCCGGGATCTCCACGCATGTTGCGCAACTGCGTAAAGAACTCGACGATCCGCTGTTCGCACCGACCGCCGGCGGGCTGGCATTCACCCCGGGCGGCCTGAGACTTGCCGGACGAGCCACGGAGATCCTCGGTCTTCAGCAGCAGACCGTGATCGAGGTCGGAGAAGCAGCCCGTGGCCGACGACTGCTCAACATCGCGGCATCGAGCTCATTTGCCGAGCACGCGGCACCGGGTCTCATCGAATTGTTCGCCTCCCGCGCCAAAGACCTCTCGGTGGAGTTGAGCGTGCATCCGACCGCCAACTTCAAGAATCTCATCGAATCACGTGCGGTCGACATAGCGCTGGGTCCACAGGCCGCGCCGCCCAGTGACTCCATCGCGGTGCGTCCGTTCCTCAACTACCAGGTCATCACGGTTGCGGCACCAGGCAACCCACTCGCCTCCGGAGCGCCCACATCGACACTGCTACACGAGCAGCAATGGGTGCTCGGCCCCAGCGCCGGAAGCTCCACCGGTGTGCAGGCAAAGATGTTGCACGACCTGGGGATCCCCGAATCCAGACAACGAATATTCCAGAGCGATGCCGCCGCGATGGAGGAAGTCCACCGCAGCGGCGGGGTGAGCCTGACCATCGGTTTTGCGGTCGCCGCCGACCTGGCAGCCCGTCGCCTGATCCAGATCAAGGCCCCCGGACTGCAGGTTGCAGGGCAGTGGAGTGCGTCCACGTTGCCACCGGCGTCCCGTCAGCCAGCGGTCTCGGAACTCCTTCGATTCATCACCACACCAAGATGCACACAGGCGATGATCCGCGGATCCGGCGTAGGAGTGACCCGCTTTCGACCGAAAGTCCATGTGACACTGTGGAGTTAGCCGTTCGACGCAGCGTCGTCATCGCCAGCATGGTGCACGTATATGTAGCCGCAGACCTACGCCGCCTGCGATAGCAGGCAACCGACCTCCCCCACGACTTGTTTCGTCTCGCTATCGAAAGATATTGCACCCAAGCCACATTGGGCGAAATCAACTCTTGCGAACACGCGTTCGAATAGGTACAGTGAAGTCAGTCGACCACAAGCACGACGTATCTGACGCCTTCCCCGCAGAGACACTCCGGTCGACGCCCCCGGTTTGTTCTCTCCTTGGA
Organism: Williamsia sp. Y721; assembly: GCF_059683565.1. Classification (NCBI taxonomy): domain Bacteria; kingdom Bacillati; phylum Actinomycetota; class Actinomycetes; order Mycobacteriales; family Nocardiaceae; genus Williamsia; species Williamsia sp. Y721. The sequence continues at coordinate 222,057 of NZ_JCASNH010000005.1, forward strand.
AGGTGCTGCGCTATGCGACTTCTCGAGATGGTCGACGATCTCGTCGACCTAGTAATCCCCGATGATCCAACTGCCACGTTGGGCATGGCTAAGGATCTGATCACCCTACGTAACGCCACCGAGCATCAACTCGCGGTGTGCGCCGCGGTGATCGACGAGTCGGGTATCGCCCGTAAGGAGGGGTCTACCACGTCAAAGTTGTTGCAGGCCAATGGTGCGGCACCAGCATCGGCGTATCGGTGGTTGCGCATCGGACCGGGCCTCGCAGGTCTGGATCGTACTGCCGGATATTCGAAGGATGGGTTTCTGTCGTCCGAGCATGTCGATGCGGTGGTCAAAGGTGTCGCGCATGTCGTCGGGCGGTCCGAGGATCCGATCACCGCTGAGCAGCGGATCAAGTTCGAACGGAAACTGTTGAACCACGCCATCTCCGGAGCACCACCCGCAGAGATCAGCGCGGCGGCCCGAGCGCTGGGGAATGAGGTGGCGAAAGACACGGGTGGTCCGCCGCCGGCTGAAGACCGGTCGCTGAATAGTCTGGAATACAAAGTTCACGAGGGCCGTTGTGTCGGCACCTTCGATCTTGATGCGGTGATCGGGGAAAAGGTGCACTCGGCGCTGGACCTGTGGTCAAGGGCGCGTCCTGAACCTGACGGCTCCGATGATCCGCGTTCTCCGACCCAGCGCCGCGCTGATGCGTTACATCAACTGTTGGATTGTGGTGGTGGTGGGCAAATATTGGTGTCGGCGCCCCGGACCGAGGTGATGGTCACCGTGCCTGCCGACCAACCCGAGGCTGCGTCGCTGCCGTGGATGGGTCCGGTCACCGAGGCGACTGCCGCACTGTTGGCGTGTGATTCGTCGATCACCTCGATCACCATCGATGGGCAGCAAGTCCCCATCGATCTGAGTCCCCCGAAACGATTGTTCACCGGGCTGGTCCGTAAGGCGATCATCATCCGCGACGTCTGCTGCGTGAAATGTGGGGCGAAAGCGACCTGGTCGGACTGCCACCACATCGTGCACTTCGTCGACGGCGGCCTCACCACCCTCGAAAACGGTTGCCTGCTGTGCCGCACCTGCCACATGGCGGTTCACCACACCGACTGGGACGTGATCATGGGCTCCGACGGCCATCCCTGGCTGATCCCACCCGCCGACATCGATCCGCAACGAAAACCTTTACCGGCCTACAACCGACGAACCCTCACCCTCGCCGCTTGAACCAACTTCCACCACCAGCGCACCCGAGATCTTGTCGGGACCGCGCTTGCATCTTTGACAACTCCATAGTGTGAAGAAGCGTGTGCTGTCGTCCGTCCCAGTCGATTGGCGGGACGGGCGGCAGCGCCACTGGCTTGAGTACGTCAGGGCAGGTCGACCTTGGAGGCCAGCCAGCGTCCGTCGACCTTCTCCATGGTCATCAGGACACGGCTGCGGTCGATTCTCGCGTCCGGCGTCGCGGTGTTGGTGACGCTCTGGTCGACAAAGAGCATGACCTCCACCTTCGACGTCGTCGCCGACTTGATGCCTGAATCGATGACCGTGCCCTGTGCGTTCGCCTTGTTCTCGACAAGCAGATCGCGTAACTGCCCGCTCGACTGCGAGTACATGTCCTTGAATTCGCCGGTGGCCCCGTCGAGTACGGCCGCGAAGTTCTGGTCCAGGCGGTCCGAGCTGACGCTGGTCAGGGTCACGGCGTATTGCTCGGCCGCAGCCCGGGCTTCGTCGGCGGCGGCATCGATGTTGTTCTGCTCGTTCAACTTCAAACCCAGGATCGCCGCCACGACGATGGCCGCGATGGCGATCACGGCCAGCGCACCCACGGCGGCCCGACGAATCGTGAACACCGTCCGCCACGAACGGCGGTCGGTGTCGGCACCCTTCACCGATCGAGCCCGCTTGGCAGACGACCTGTTGCCCTTCCCGACAGTGCCTTTCCCACCAGCGGCCTTCTCTACTTCGGCCTTCTCTGCTTCGGCCTTCTCTGCTTCGGCCTTCTCTGCTTCGGTGTTCTCTGCGTCGGTCTGCGCAGTGTCGGCCTTCTCGGGGTTCTTCTTCGAGGTGTCGACCGCAACCGCCGGTGTATCCGCTTCTGCGGCTTCGACGTCCGCATCCTCGGCCATCAGACCCCATTTTTCTTCGGGAGTGGAGGTGACCGTTCCGCTGAGTTTGCTCATCGTTCTCTCCTCTGGATTGTCTGCGCTGTTGTTGTGGTGACCACCGGGCTGTGTGGTCATGGCGCCGAAGGCAGGACCGGACCTGCATAGGGCAATGGAATCGACTCCGGTCCAATGGGAGTCGGCGACGCGGTCGCGAGCGGATCGGCACCGGGTGGCGGACCACCCGAATCGTCGCCGGCTGGGCGTGGGGCGTTGGCGGCACCGCGGATCAGCATGGACGGATCATCTTCCGTGCAGTAGGTGCCGTAGAGGTACGGCTCCGGGAAGTCGACCTGCCAGTGCGGACGGCGCGGGAGATCGTACTGGCAGTTCTTGCGCGGATAGATGTTCACCGCAGCCCAGATACCTCCGTCACGCATGACCGATGCGATCGCGTCGAGGGTCGAGCCGTTCCGATCTTGCGGGAAGAAGAACTCCTGTAGCGCAGGGACTCTCAGATAGGTCAGCTGAGCAACCGTCGTCAGACTCCCCAGGAGCTGAACCATTGTCGGCGAGTTGTCGGCGATGATCGAGTCGACGGCCTGCAGTGTCACCGGCGTCTGGTCGATGAACGTCCGGAAACCGGAGTCCATCGACGCGATCCCGTCCAGCGTTCCTGCGAGCTTCTGCGACGTGTCCTGCAGCCCCGGGCTCATCTCCTTGAGGGTGCCGAGGACAACTTGGCTGTTGTTGAGCAAGCTCACCGTCTGCGGGAGCACCGAATCGAGCGTCGAGATGAGGAAGGTTCCGCCGGTGATGATCGATTCCAGCTTCTCCGGCCCTTCGGGACCGACCCCCAGCTCGGTGATGATCGTCTCGACCTTGGCCGGTTCGATCTGGGCCAGCATGCCATCGAGATCACCCAGCAGATCCGCCATCGGAACCGGTGTCGTGGTCTGGTCGGTCTCGACGACCGATCCGTTGGTCAGAAAGGGGCCCTCGTCGGTGGTGGGCCGGAAGTCGAGGTACTGCTCACCGGCCGGAGAGAGCCCGGCAACCCGAACCTCACCATCGCTGGGGATCTGAACGCCGCCCTCGATCGTGGCAACTGCCACCACCCCGTCATCTGACAGTTCCACGCTCGCGACCTTGCCGATCGGCACACCCCGCAAGGTCACGTCCTGCTTCGGCAGCAACCCACCCGACAATGCGAGATTGACCCGCACCGTCATCTTCGTGGCGGTCGGATCGGCCTGGAACACCCCGAACACCAGATAGGTGACGCCGAGAATCAGCACCATCAGCAGGGCGCCGACCGACAACCACAGACGATGATCGACCAGTTTCCCGACGCCGGTGACGACGAGTTTGGCCGGCGTCTCCAAAGGTCCGGTCGCGTACTCCAGTTGCTGGGTCATCGGCGCGGTCCCGTCAGATGACCACGCAACCGCTCGAGGGTGTGGGTGAGCGTGCCGATGGCGTTGGCACCGTCGGTTTCGAGGGTCGGGAGCTGGCTTCCCGGATCGGCCGAATGCCCGGGATCCGCAAGCGCACCGATCGAGAGGTCTTCGAGATCGGCATACGGATGGGCCGCGGTGCCGTTGGTGATCTTGATGACCGGGGCCAGCAAGGCGTTCACCTGGTCGAGGTCTGCCTTGGGGTTTGTCGCCGCGGCATTGAGCTCAGCGGCAAGGGTGTTGAGGTCGGCGATCATTCCCCGGTTGCCCGTACCGGCGACCGACGGGAATTTGGCCAGTTGGGCGGTGACGTCGGCGAGCTGCTTGACGAGCCCGAGGATCTGACCGGTGTTCGCGTTGAGAACGGTCAGCGCCGGACCTGCCGCCGCGATCGCGTCGGTGATGGTGCTCTGGCCTGCGGACAACGTCGAGACCAGTCGATTGGTCTGGTTCAGCGTGGTGCGGATCTCACCTGACCGGGCCGAGAGCTTACCGATGAGGGAGGTGGACTGATCGATCAAGGCGCCCAACCGGTCACCCTTGTCGCCCACCGCGCTCCCCAGCCCGTTGATGACCTTGGTCAGGTTGCGGATCACGCCACCGTTGACCAGCAGCGCCGACGTGGTCAGCACCTCCTCGATGGTGGCCGCCGCCGAGGTCTGCTCGATCTCGATGGCGTCACCGTCCTGCAGAACCGGGCCATCAGGGGCCGCATCCACCGGGGGCTGAACCGCCACGAAGATGTCACCGAGCGGTGTCGCCGAACGCAATTCGGCGCGGGTGCCGGACGGCAGGGTCACCTTCTCACTGATCTTCAGCGTGACAACGGCCGTGTAGTCCTCGACCCGCATACCTTCGACCTCGCCGATATCGGCACCGGCGAGTTTCACCTTCGCCTGATTCGGCAGATTGAGCGCGTTCTGGAAGGTGGCGTAGACCGTGTACGTGTCACCACCGACACTTCGCGCAGGCAGTGGCACCGACTCGAGGTCCATCGAACAGGCACTGGTGAACACGGCGAGCGCAACCAGCGCTCCGCCCAACGCATTCCGACCCCGGCGCATCATCGGGGTAGCCCTGCCATACCCTCGAGCATTGCCGAGACCCCGAAGTCGGGGCCGAAGTCAGACAATGTGCCGGTGGCACAACCCAGTTGACGAAGTCCCAACACGTTGCACACTTCTTTCAGCAGCTGGCCGTCGAAGAACACCTTCTCGATCTGCGCATGCACCCTGGCGACCTTGTTGTCGTGATCGATGATGTTGTAGACGCTGTCCAGCAGCATCGGTGTGACGTCCAGGAACTCCCCGATCTCCCGCTGATAGTCCGCCAGCGACGTCAGGAGTGTATTGGCATCGGTCACGGTTGTTTTCAGATTTCCCTGGTTGTCCCGAAGGAGGCTTTCGGCCTGCAACAGGATCTCGTTGATCTGGGCTCCGGTGTTGCCTGCGCCGAGGTCTTGATCGGCGAGCATGTCACTGAGTTGGCTTATTGCAGAGCCGAAGTCGCGGATCTGCCCGTCGTTGGCGGCTGCGGCATCGGTCAGGACCGACAAGTTGTCGACGATGGTGGTGATCGCGTTCTTTGTCTCGGCACCACCATCCTCGCCCATCCGCAATGCATTGGACAGCTGCGTCAATGCGCTGCGAATGTCCTGGCCGTTGCCATCGGTCATCGCCGACCCGACATCGAGGAGTTGCGCAACCGGTCCGGCTCCCTGCCCGTCGCCCTGGAGTTCTACCGCGAGATCATCGGCCATCGCCAGCAACCGGTCGAACTCGACCGGGGTCTTGGTGCGGTCCAAGCCGACCTGATCGTTGTTCTTCAACGTCGGCCCAGCCGTGTAGGCCGGGGACAGCTCGACATGCCGGTCGGTGAGGATCGACGTCGACACCGTGACCACGTTCACGTCCGCCGGGATCTTCACGTCACCGTCGATCTTCATCGTCACCTCCACGTGGGTGCCCTTCGGGGTGATCGTCTCGACCGTCCCCACCGGCATGCCCAGCACCGCCACCGCGTTGCCCTCGTAGAGGCCGACGGCATTGTCGAAAAGCGCACTCACCCTGATCGATCCCTCAGAAGCGGTGGCCGCTCGGACACTGCCGAAACAGACCACGGCAACGAGCGCCGCGATGACCGCAAACTTGATCACTGCCTTGCCCGTTCTCATTTGCAGTCCTTCAGGTACTCGGGAAGATTCACCTGATTGGCCCGGCCGCTGATCGCGCACATCCAGGAATCGACGAACGGTCCGGCAATCGACGTGAAGTCGGCTTCATTGGCGGTACCGGTGACATTCGCGAAGTTGCGGATCGGGACGGGCAAGATCTGCAGGGCGTTCCGCAGCAGATCGTCGTTGGTCGCCAGGGTCTGCATCATCCCGTTCAGATTTGTGATCAGCTCGTCGACCGCAGGCCGGTTGTCCACCACGATCGTCTGTAGTTGATCCACCAACTCAGTGGTGGCATCGAACAGTTGATCGATCATCGCGCGCCGAGAGTTGATCTCCTGCAATACCTCTCGACCTTGCGCCACCAGCGAGCCCAGATTGCCCTGCTGCTTGCGGATCACCTCGGTGAGTTGTTTGGTGCTGGTGAGCAGAGATCCGATCTGGCCCCGCCGGTCGGCCATGATCGACGCCAGACTCTCGACGTTGGTGAGGACCTGGGGTATCAGCTCCGGCGTACCCTCCAGTTGAGCCGAGAGTGTGGTCATGGTCTCGCCGATGTTCGCGAAGTCGACCTGCTCGAACGTTGTGGTCGCACTGGTGATCAGCTGCTGAAGGTCGTAGGGAACAGCGGTGTGCGCCAGGTTGATCCGGCCATCGGGAAGGCTCCCGGCACCGGCCGGCTTGAGCTCCACGTACCGCGAACCGAGCAGTGTCGTCAGCTGGATGGACGCAGTGGTGTCAGCGCCCAGATCCAGATCACTATCGATCTCCAGCGTCACCACCACGTGGTCACCCGCCAGCCGGGTCGCGGCGACCGTACCCACCGACACCCCGGCCACGGTGATCGAATCGCCGGGGCTCACCCCGGCCGCCTGCGCAAAATCTGCGTCGTACTTGACCTTGCCGAAACCCGCGCCCGCAATCTGCAACAGCGCGATGAGCAGGACCACGATGATGCCCACCGTGATCGCACCCAGCACCGCCATGTTGTGCTTTTCCACCGGCTGCCGGATCACCCGGCCCGTGTTCGAGACCATTCGTTTCAGCATGATGTCCTCACTGGCACGCCGGGGAGAACTTGGTCTTGCCGCCGGGCGTGGCAGCATCGACGATGGACGGGATCACATTGCTCAGGGCCGGGATGTACGTGACATTCAGGGTGCACAGATACGTGTCGATATAGGCGCCCGCCTGGGTCACGCGGGCAAGCCCTTTCAGCAGGATCGGGACATTGAAGCCCAGATATGCGAACGCATCCAGGTTGTCCATGTAGTGCTTGGCGAAACCAGGTTGCCGGGTGATGAACTGGTTGAGTTCCGGCGCAGCCTCATTGGCCAGTGTGGCAACTCGTCCCACCACCGTCGAAATCGAATCGATGGAGGTCACGAGCTCTTCGCGACGCTGCGCCAATTGGGTGAACATCGCCTGCGATTGGGTGATCACCGTGTCGACGGCGCCACGTTGCTCGGCAAAGGTCCGGACGATGCCGTCGAGGTTGCCGATGATGTCGCCGAGTATCTGATCGGGGCCGGCAAACGACTCCGCGAGGTCCGATGTCTGCGCGACGAGCGCGGTGATCGATCCGTTGTCACCCTGCAGTGCCCGGATGATGGACGTCGTGATGTTGTCGATCTGATTGGGGTCCAAAACGCTGAACAGCGGTTCGAATCCGTTGAGCAGCACCGAGATGTTGAACGAGGGTTCGGTGCGCTGCAGGGGGATCTCGCCTCCGGTCATGACGCTCGGATCACCGAAGTCGCCGAGTGAGAGCCCCAGGTAGCGCTGGCCGATGATGTTCTCATAGGTGATGGAGGCCTTGGTGTCTCCGTATATCTTCTGATCGGATTCCACCCGGAAACCGACCTTGGCAACGAGCCCGTCCAGCTTGATCGAATCGACGCGCCCCACCCGGACACCGGCCATCCGGACGTCGTCACCGATACCGAGGCCGGAAACATCGCTGAACACTGCGGTATACGAGGTCGACGGTCCGTCGACGCTGCGCCGCAGCGTGTTGAAGACGGTCCAGGTCAACGTGATCGAGATGACCAGGAAAATGATCAGACCGATGAGCGGTTTGCGATAGCTCATGACTGCGGACCCCCTTCTGCGGCATCGACGTTGACCGTGGTTCCGCGGGCGACCGGGCCGAGCAGCAAGGTGGACGCGGCACTCGGTGCCTCCCCGATGATCTTGCCGAGCACTTCCTGCTCCTGAGCACTGCCCACGGAACCGACATTGCCGCCCATCGGCGCCGACATGAAGTTCTGCGCCCCGTTGCGCGACGGGAACGTCGAGATCCCGTCCCCCACGGGCGCCGTCTGACAACTCGCGCCTTCCAGCTCGCCGTAGCGTGGGCAGTCGGCCCGGGTGAACATTCGGTGAGGGGTGAACTGGAACAAGAACTTTCCGGTGCCGTTCTGTGCACCGACCGGCCAGAACTCCTCGAACCACTTGTCGGAGATGTTCGCCAGACTGGTGGTGATCTGGGTGAACGACGACCCACCATCAGCGAGGACACCGAGCACCGGCGACAGGTCTGTGGTGATGCCGATGATCGTGTCGGTGTTGTTGGCCAGCGCCGTGTTCGCCGTCGCCAAGGTGGTCGAGGCACCTGCCAACAATGCGTTCAGCCCACGGTTCTTTTCCGCCAGCGTCTTCATCGGCACCACCGCGCTGTGCATCACGTCGAGCAATTCGGGTGCCGACTCATTCAGCCCCTGAACCGCACCGCTCAGTGCGTTCAGAGTCGACGGCCCGCTGCCGGTCCCGACGATCGCGTCCATTTCTCTGGTGATCCGATCGAGTGCGGCTCCGGCGTCCGAGATCTCGGCACCGTGGCGATCGGTGGCCTGTGCCACCACGGCCAGAAGTCCCACCGTTTCATCGGTACCCACCCGGGCCGAGGCGGCGATGATCTCGCGAAGCTTGGTCATCGCGGTCTGCAACTGGATGGTCGAGGCACTCTCATCCTGCTCGATGATCGCCCCTTCGGTCAGCGGCGGCGCCGCACCGTTGTCGATCAGCTGGATGGACGAGACGGCGAACACGTTGCTGGGCACCACTCTTGCGGTCACCGTTTGCGGAATGTCGCGGGCGTACGCGGGATCGAGGGACAAATCGACGTGGTTCATTCCACCGTCCTGTCCCGGTTCGAGCCCGGTGACGGTGCCGACCAGCACGCCGCGATACTTGACGTCTGAGTTGTTGGGCAGGCCATCACCGACATCGGCGAGTACGGCGGTGGCCTTCACGACGTCGTCGAACTTGCCGTTCACCTTGGCCATCAACGCCACCAGGAGTAGTGCGACCAACACCAGCGTGGCGATACCGAACAGGTACAGCCTCAGGTTGGAGTGACCCCGCGGGTCTGCATCGAACATGACCGGCATCGCTAACCACCGAGCCTTGCACCGGTGCCGACGCCCCAGAATGCCATCGTGAGCAATAGATTCAGGACGATCATCGCCGAGATACTCGCGCGCATCGCCCGCCCGGCCGCGGTACCCACACCCTGTGGTCCACCGGCTGCGTAGTAGCCGTAATAACACTGGATCGTCGAGGTGACGATCACGAAGACGACTGCCTTGGCCAACGAGTACAAGACGTCGGTGCCACCGAGCACCAGCCGGAAATAGTGCTCGTAGGTTCCGGCAGGCATGCCACTTGAGAAGCCCACGATCACCTGCACCGTCACATAATTCAGTGTCAGACAGGCCAGGTAGAGCGGGATGATGGCAACGATCGAGGCCAGTAGCCGGGTGGTCACCAGATACGGGATCGGCCGGATCGCCAGGGCCTCCATCGCGTCGATCTCCTCGGAGATCCGCATCGCACCGAGCTGTGCGGTGAACCGGCAACCCGCCTGCGCGGCAAAGGCCAAAGACGCCATGATCGGCGCCAGTTCGCGGGTGACGGCGGTCGATGCGACCATCCCGGTCGCCGGCTCCAAGCCGAGTAGATGCAGCGCCTGATATCCCTCGATCGCCACCAGCGCACCCGCCGCTGCCCCGAGGACGATGATCACGCCTGCGGTACCGCCGCCGACGACGATCGATCCGTTGCCCCAGGTCACATCGGACAGGATCCGCAGGAACTCTTTGCGGTAGTGGCGCAGCGTCAACGGGATCGACACGAGGGCCCGGGCCAGGAACGCCACCATGTGACCCAGCCGCATGACCAGAACGCCCTGCGCATTGGCTGCTTTGACGAAGGGGCGTGTGCCGGGGGGATAGTACTTGGACGCCATCTAGAAACCCGTCCGCGGGAACAGCAGTACGTACAGCTGCGTGAAGCCGACGTTGACCACCATCAGCAGGATGATCGACGCGACCACCGTCGCGTTGACCGCATTCGCGACGCCCGCAGGCCCACCCCGGGTGTTCAACCCCTTGTGGCAGGCCACAATCGCCACGATCGCACCGAACACCACGGCCTTGATCATCGTCAGGTAGAAGTCGCCGACCGTGGCGAACGAGGCGAAGGTGGAAACGAACGTACCGGGGGTTCCGTTCTGCACAAAGGTGTTGAACAGGTAACCCGAAAAGAACCCGACAAAGCAGACGACACCGGTGAGGCTCACGCCGACGAGGATGGCTGCCGCCAGGCGCGGCACCACCAGCCGCTGGATCACCGAAAGGCCCATCACCTCCATGGCGTCGATCTCGTCCCGGATCTTCCGGGATCCGAGATCGGCGCATATCGCGGACCCGGCGGCGGACGCCATCAGCAATGCGGCGACCATCGGTGCACCCTGCCGGATGACCGCAAGACCGCTTGCCGCGCCTGCCATCGACGTCGCACCCACCTGTCCCGCCAACAGTGCGAACTGGATGGACAACGTCATGCCGATCGGGACGGCCACGAACACCGTCGGCATGGCTGATGCCGATGCCATGAAGGCAGACTGCCGAACGAACTCCACAAACGGGAACCGCAAGCGCACGATGTCCATGACCAGGTACTGGATTGCCCGAATCCCCAATACGCATTGACCGCCAACGGTTTCCAGCGAGGCGACCGGATGTCGGCGGACATAGCCGCGCATCCATCCGGTGATCTCACCGACAGCGGACCGCCGCGGTGCCCGTTCCTCGGGTTCGGTATCCCGCGCCCGGCTCGCCATGTCCTTGGACCCGGCGACCGGCGGCTGATCGAGGATGGCCATCAACAACTCTTGGCTGCTGTGGTGTGGACCCGATTGTTCACGGCGGTTGACGTAGGTTCACTCAGCATGTTCGCTTCCCCCCTTGATCCCCCGGATCACAAGCGGTGGTGTGGCTTTCACCGATTGCGATCTCGAGGCGACAAGTATCGAGTATGGCTGTCTTCGATATCGATGTGTCACGATCGAGCGGATTCCCCCCGCCTGCGGACAACCGCGGTCAGATGTACCAACCGCCGTTGACGCCGATGCTCTGTCCGGTGATGAAACCGGCCTGCTCGCTGCACAGGAACGCCGCTGCCGCACCGACATCGTCCGGCAGACCCGCCCGACGGACCGGCGTCATCGCTGCAAGATCGCTGATCGCCGGGATGTACCCGTTCTGGACTCCCTGCTGAGCCATCGGGGTGTCGATGATCGACGGCGGAATTGTGTTGACCGTGATCCCCTCTGGCGAATACTCGTACGCCAGCGCCTTGGTCAGGGCGATCACGCCGCCCTTCGACGCAACATAGTGCGCCCGTTGTGGTGCGCCGCCCTGAGCGCTGGACGACGAGATCGTGACAATCCGTCCCCAGCCCGCTGCGGTCATATCCGGTATGACCGCCTGCGCCGCATTGAACGTGCCGGTGAGGTTCACCGCGAGCATGCGTTCCCACCCCTGCGCCGTGATGTCGGTGAAGGGCAACTGCGCTTCGATACCGGCACTGGTCACCAGGATCTGGACGGGACCGAATCCGTCCCGAACCCGACCGAGCGCGGTGTCGATCGCGGCGCGGTCTGTGACGTCGACCTCCGCCGACATCGCCTCGGTCCCAGCGGCCCTCAGGTCTTCGGCCGCCTTGTGGGCCTCGTCGCCATTGAGGTCGAAGATCGCGATGCGATGTCCGGCCGCGGCCAGATGCCGCGCCACCGACAGCCCGATACCGGAGGCCCCTCCGGTGATGACGGCGACACGGCTCACGGTGCCGTCGTTCTTGAGATCGGTCATCGCCGACTCAGGCGATCGGGGTGAAGTCGAGGTGCAACTCGGTCAGACCACGCAGGATATAGGTCGGTTCGTAGTTGAAGACACGCGCGCCGACGGGGCCGTGCTTCTCCTCGTTGATCCTGATGTCACCCATCCGGTCGAAGAACCTGTTGAACGACACCACGCCTTCGACCTTTGCCAGCGGGCCGCCCGGGCAGGAATGGATGCCACGGCCAAATGCCATCTGCTCCTTGACGTTATGGCGCTCGAGGTCCAGCGCGTGTGGGTCGTCGAAACGGGACGGGTCACGGTTGATCGCACCGACACAGAGCATCACGGTGGTACCGGCCTTGACGTCCAGCTCGCCGACCTTGGTGGTCTTCTTGGCTAGTCGGAACGTCGACTTGACCGGGCCTTCCAACCGGAGGGTTTCTTCGATGAAATTCGGGATGAGCTCTCGGTCATCCCTGATGCGCTGCTGCAACTCGGGATCTTCGGCGAGGAATCGCAGTCCGGCACTGAGCAACTTGACAGTGGTCTCTTGGCCGGCCGCGAACACGAACGTCGCCGAACGCACCACGTCGATGACCTCGGGGGTCGATCCGTCCGGATACTTGGCCTCGGCGAGCGCGGTCAGCACGTCGCCACGGGGCTCTTTCCGCCGATCCTCGATGTACTTGCTGAACTTCGAGTCGAGCCATTCGAGCGGATTCTGCTCGAGCACATCATTGTCGAGCGCTCCGACCACAGCACCCGGACGCGGCGAACCCAGCCGGTTACGGAACTCATCGTGATCCTCCGCCGGCACACCGAGGAGATCAGCAATGACCAACAGCGCGAAGGGTTTTGCATAGTCCTTCAAGATCTCGGTACTGCCGGACTTGACGAACTCGTCGAGCTGGGTGTCGGCAAGCCGCCACATGAACTCTTCGTTTTCCTTGATGCGGCGCGGTGTGAACAAGCGGTTCAGTAGTCCGCGGGACAGCTTGTGCTCCGGATTGTCCATCGTGACCATGTGCTCGTGCATGATCATCTCGGGGCGATGCGCTGCGATGAGATCGCTGATGTCGTCGCCCTCGGGGGTGAACGGCAGGTCTGGGAAGGGTCCGCCGACCGCGATGCACGACGAGAAGTTCTCGGTGTCACGGAACACGGCGAGCGCCTCGTCGTGACCGGTCACCGCCACGACGCCGTGATGGGGTTCGACCAGCACCGGACACTTCGACCGTAGGTGGTCCAAGTATGGATTCGGGTCAGGAATTATCGACTGGTCCGTAAAAAAGTCGATCGAATCGAAGTCACTCACGAAATACGCCTCCCTCGTAGTGCATGACTGGCCGGTGCCATTCACGTTCGCGGCCGAGTCCGGACCCCCTGGGCTGTGTCCGCCTCTCGCGAATTGCTGAGCACTCGCCTTGCAGTGCTGAGCACTTGAATAGCATGCCTGATCAAATGAGGTCAAGATCACTATTCCGGAAAATCGGCGCGCCGGATCACGGAAAGAGCTTGACGATCAAACCATCACCCGGTGCGTCGAGTCGACCGTACCGCACCCTTTACCGCAAAGCCGACGGTATCGGTTGGGCGTCCACCCGGTCCTCGCGCTATACGCTCGGCGCGAGCAGGCCTTCGGTGATCGATCGCGCGGTCGGCATCGCCGTCTCGTCACCCATGCGGGCCCCGACGTTGGCGGCGGCCACCATGGCGTCCAGCTGGAAGGCCAGAGCGTGTGCGTCGCGTCCGGCGAGATGGCCTTGCGCCTGGGCGCGTCGGATCTCCTTTTCCAGCAAAGCGAACCAGTCAAGGCGGTCGGCGTCGATCGCGTCGCGGACCGGACCGGTACGGCTGTCGAATTCCACGGTGGTGGCGACGCGGAAACAACCGCCCGGCAGGACCGGCTCACCGACGTAGTCGAACCAATTGTCGATGAGCGCCCGCAGCCGCGGCATCCCGCCCGGCTCGACGAACGCCGGTTTCACGACGTGCTCGATGAACACCTCACGAGCCGCCTGCACCGCGGCGACCTGCAGGTTCTCCTTGGTACCGAACAGGGTGGCGACACCACTTTTGCTCAGCCCCAGATCGCCGGCCAGCTTGCCAAGGCTCAGCCCCGTGAGGCCTTCGACAGAGGCGACATCGGCGGCGTGCCGCGCGATCGTCGCACGGGCCCGCGCGCCCTTGATCAGGCGCTGGTCGGAAGTTTGCGTCAACTCAGCCACCCCTCCATGGTCACATCCGGGGCTTGCAAAGTCGAACGATCGGTCGTACTTTCTAAAAGTACGCACGATCGTCCGTGTTGTTTCTTGTTCCAGATCCCGTCCTCCACTACGCCGAGAGGGAATCCCATGACCGAGGTTTCCGAGCCGGGTACCGCCCCGCCACCCTCCAGATCCGCCACCCGATCGGCCCGGCTGTCGTTGCTCGTCGCCTGTGGCGCGGCCTTCATCGCATTCCTCGACCTTTCGGTCGTCAACATCGCCTTTCCCGCCATCGCCCGCGACTTCGCCGCCACGCCCACGACCACACTCACCTGGGTGGTCAGCGGTTATGCGGTGGCATTCGCGGCGTTGCTCACCCCGGCGGGCCGATTCGCCGACGTCCTCGGCCGACGTCGCGTGTTCCTGTACGCATTGGGCGGTTTCGCGCTCACCTCGCTGCTGTGCGCACTCGCACCCACTGCCGAGTGGCTCATCGCCGGTCGGTTCCTGCAGGGCGCGACCGCATCGCTGATGATCCCCGCCGGGCTCGGACTGGTGCTAGGTGTCACCGCCCCGCAGCGGATGGCAGTCGCGATCGCGGCATGGACCGCCTCCGGCGGATTCGCCGCAGCGGTGGGACCCGCAATCGGCGGCGCCCTGGTCGAATGGTTCGGGTGGCGTTCGGTTTTCATCGTCAACGTCCCGATCGCCGCGATCCTCATCGGTCTCGGCCTGTCTTTCATCGCCGCCGACATGCCCGGACGCCTACACGGGTTGCCGGACTGGCTCGGTACGGCCGCGACGGCATCGGGGATTGCCGCCGTCATCGCGGCAGTCACCGAAGGCGGGCGGTGGGAATGGGATTCGTGGCGAACGCTTTTGTGCGCCGGAATCGGAGCCGCGCTGCTGGTGGTGGCACTCCTGCGGTCGCGCCGCCACCGGAGCCCCGCCATCGCCGTGGAGTTGTGGCGCAGCCGCCGCTATGCGCTCACCAACATGACCTCGTTCATGTTCGGTGCCACGATGTTCGCGTGGCTACTGGCCGGGCCCCTGTGGCTCGACGCGGTCTGGCAATACTCAGTGCTGGAGTCGGCAGGGGCGATGACCATCGGGGCGATTGCCTCCATGGTCACCGCAGTGGCCGCCGGCCGGGCACCCACGAATCGTCTACGCGCACTGGGTGTTACGGGCGCGCTCATGTTCGCGGCATCCGCCCTGTACATGTCCACCGACGTATGGGGCACCGAACCCGCTTTCTGGCAGGCATGGGTGCCAGCCGGGATCCTCGGGGGTGGCGGTATCGGACTGATCCTCACGACGCTCGGGACCGCTGCCGTGAGCTCGGTTCCGCCGCAACAGTTTGCAACGGGCATCGGAATGAACCTGACCGCGCGACAAACCGGCGGAGCGCTGGGGGTCGCGATCCTCGCCGCCGTCTTCGCCGCCAACCCCGGCGGACAGCTGTCCGCCTTCCACACCATGTTCGCAGTGTGCGCCGGAATCGCTCTGGCGGCCGCCGCCTGCGCGGCAGCAATTCCCGCCCAGTCACCAGGAGAGACACGATGAGCGACAGTGACATTCGAGACAATGACATCCACGACATCGACATCCACGCAGAGGTGGAGGATCCGATGTTGCTGAACCCCGATGCCGCCCACGAAATGCTCGCGGGCACGCCGTGGCGCCGGTTCGCGGTCATCGGCGATTCGATCGCCGCGGGCACCGGTGATCCGTGGCCCGGGTACGCCGATGTGCCGTGGGCGGACCGGCTGGCGGCGACCATGACGTCGGTACAACCAGATCTCGCCTACCTCAACTCCGGGAAGATCGGCGCCACCATCGGTCAGGTCCATGCCGAACAGGTGCGGCCCGTCCTCGAATTCCAACCGGATCTGGTGCACGTTTCCTGCGGCGGCAACGATCTGTTCGCCCGCGACGCCGACCTGCTCGCAGTGGAACGCGACCTCGACGATCTCTGCGCCGCCGCGGCCTCGGGCGGGGCCAGGTTGTCGATGTTCACCCTTGCCGACGCCTTCACCGGTCGCCTACTCGTGCTGCGCCCCACCTTCAGGGCTTTCGCCGACATCGTGCGCCGAGTGGCCGCACAGCACGATGCGATCCTCACCGAGTTTTGGGACCATCCGGCCAGAACCCGGCGAAATTGGCTGAGTCAGGACAACATTCACCTCACGATGGCCGGACACGCGGTCGTCGCGACCGAGGTCACCAAGTCGCTGGCACGGTTCCATCGCGGCACCCTGTGAGAGCCCAGAAAAGGTGAGAGCACCCGAACGCCGTTCGGCGTATCGGGTGCTCTCCCTCGGTGCGATCAAGCCCTACGTGCTGGTGGCCTCAGTGCTGCCGGCGGCGGGCATATCCGGCATCCCCTCAGGCCGTGTCATGCCGTCAGGTGGTGTCATGCCGTCTGGTGGTGTCATGCCTTCCGGGGGCGTTCCGCCCGGTCCGCCGGGTCCACCTTGACCCCCTGGGCCTCCACCACCTCCGGGAGGCGCCGCCTGTGTATTCGCCGATTTCTCGGCGACACCGACGGTGATCGAGATCTTGTAGCCGTCCGCGACGCTGCCGTCGGCGGTGGCCAGCTCGGCATCCCAGCCGTCACCGAAGACGTTGTCCTTCTCCAGGCTGATCGCCGCGAGATTGGTGACGCTCTTCTCGTATCCGGCAGTGGCGAAGACCGTCTTGCTCACGTCTTCCGGAAGCGCGATCTGCGAGGTCAAGCGGGGATCACTGCCTGCAACGGCCACTTCGAGGGAGTCGTAGACCTCGAAATGGATGTGCGGCCAGCGTCCCGAGTAACACGCGGGATAGATCGACGTGAACGACACCGTTCCGTCCGCACCGGCCACCTGCACACCGCGCAGGTAGTTCTGATCGGCAACCTTGGACCCGTACAGCGAGTACTCGCCGTCCCGGTCGCAATGCCAGATGTACACCGCCATGCCCTCTCCCGGGTTGCAGTCCTTGGTCAGGTCCTGCAGTGCAATGGTGATCGTGACCGGCACACCCTCGGCTGTGCCCGACATGCTGCCGAAGCTGGTCGTGATGTCCTCGCGCACGATGCCGGACTCGATCAGGACGTTGGGACCGTTCGATCCGTCACCCGGGTACGGTCCGGCGGTCTCCTGCGGCGCCGCGTCCACACACTCGCCGATTGCATTGGCCACCCCGGTGGTCGAAGTACCACCGGCAGACGACGACCCCGCTGCAGTGGAGGTCTTCGAATCCGACGACGACGTGCCACAGGCCACCAGCGTTGCCGCCCCGGCCGCACCGAAAAGTGCCAGCGCACCTCGCCTCGACATCATCTTCTGCATGTCGTGTGCCAGGCCCAAGTCGTGCTCATGGACCTCATCATCTGATCCTTGTCCGAAAAACCGGCGCTTACCCATCACTTCTCCCTTGCAAAAACCGAGCCAGATCAAATCTTCTGTATCCAGTAGACCCACTGCACATGGCGGGAGCCTGCACTCAACCTGTGAGTTTGCTGGACACCGTGACCTGGCCCGATACGTGCCTCAGGCAGCCGAACGGTCCCCGACCTGGGTCTCGAGCGCCTCCGGGGTTCGCAAAAACTGGCCGATCCGCCCCGAATCCGAGGCCAGCGCGTGCACGATGACCGTCGCGGCAACCAGGATCGCCGAGAACACGAACAACCAGCTGATGATCGTGAAGATGACACCCAGGATGCCGAATTGTCCCGTCGCGCTGTCGATGATCGGTCCCAGTGCCACCCGGGAGCCGAAAGACAGCGCCGTCAATCCGATCGCCGAGATCATCCCGGTCAGAAGGCTGCACCGGATGTTCACTCGCCCCTCGGTGAGCATGCGACAGACCCAGAACCAGAGCAGCGTCCAAAATGCCAGGTCGGCAAAGATTTCCAGGCCCAGACCGATCAGGCCGAAGATCCAGCCGATGTCGCCGAGATTCGAGATCAAGCCCTGGACCGCCACCCCCAAGCTGATGGCAAGGACGACAACAACCCATCGCCACCACTTGCTGAACGTCAGCTTCGGAGTTCCCCACACACGGGCATACATCCGATCGAGGGCACGCGAGAAGGATGTCGCACTGATCACCGTCATCAGCGTGCCGATGACACCGAAGGTCACCGCGGATTCACCCGTGTCACCCGACGTCAAGGCGAGGTCTGCGGCCGAAAGTCCGTAACCGTCGAGTGCGTGGTCGATGTATCCGTTGCTGCGCAATGTCGACAGCACGATCATCACCGGGAGGATCGACGTGAACGCCTGGCCCGCAAGGGTCATCGACCGATCCGCGATCTCGCTGCGAGCCAGATCGGCCACCAACCGCAGCACCAGAGAACCACCGGGCATCCGCCGGACGCGGTCCACAACCGCTTCCGGCGCCGACTTCAGCTTCGCCGCGACCGAACTCCGGCGATCCCCTCGACCGTCGCCCACGGTCAGTCTTCGTGGTTGTCGGGATAAGCCGTCACCGCGAGGAATCGGATCGGCAAACGCACCAGGTCATTTGGCCCGTGGATCCCCTCGCCGTCCAGCAGCAGCGAATCCCCCGGCCGCAAGGTGTAGTCGGCATCCCCGTGTCCGTAGACCATGACACCTTCGAGCATGTAGAGCAGTTCGGTCCCGGCATGTTGAAAGCGAGGAAACACCTCACTCGCATCGGTCAGGGTCACCAGCACCGGCTCGAGACGTTTGTGCTGGCCTCGGAGTGCACCGAGCAGTTCGTAGTGATGCCCCACCCGGGTCCCGCGCCCGACGATGACCGCACCGTGGCCGGATTCGACGAACACGGCTTCCCGTTTGGTGTCGGCACCCCGGAACAGTGAGGTCACCGGGACATCCAGGCCCGCGGCCAAACGTGCCAAAGTCGATAAACTGCACGATGTTTGAGCGTTCTCGATCTTCGAGAGCATCGCTTTGGAGATACCGACCCGGTCGGCCATGTCACCAACGGACAGGCCGGTGGCCTTCCGGAGGGTTCGCACCTGGGCGGCGATGGCCGCTTCCAGGTCGTTCCCGGTGGGTGCGTCGACGGCAACCTCGCGTTGCACTGGAACCGGATCGCCGGTGTCACGGACGACATGTGCACTTTGCCCTGCCATGGGAACCCATCCTAGCCGACGGTGTTTCCTGAAATGAAACCTTTTGTGTGTGTCTCTCCCACGAACAAACCCCTTTCCGACGGTTGCCGAAAGGGGGTTCGATCAATGGTCGTCGAAGGCGAAATGGTCTACGCCGCGCGCGGGGCCACCGCGGTGCACGATGCGGGAGGCAACCCTCGGCAAGGTACGGGTATTCGCAAACGCTCCACTTCTACGAGGATGCTCCACATATTTGTGGAGCATCCTCGTAGAAGTGGAGCGTCTATGGAAGCCGGGTTCTCACCATTGCCGCGATTGATCCCTCGACGTCGCGCAATTGATACACAGGCGCGTCGCCGGCAGCACCTCGAGCCGCGCCGCGCCGATCTGGGCACCACAGCGTTCGCAGAGGCCATACGTACCCTGCGCAATCCGTTCGAGGGCGATGTCGATTTCTGCCACTCTGATCTCGGATCGCTCGATCTGGGCGACGAGTTGTCCCCGTTCGAACGCCAATGTCGATCCCTCCGGGTCGTGCTCATCGTCAGCGGTTCCCTCGGTTGCCGCATCAACAACGGACGCGAGCCTGGCCGACATCTGTTTGATCAGGTCGGTGGTCTCGGACCGGTCTGCTTCGAGAGCGCCTCGCGCGACATCGGGATCCATCAGATCAGCGATACGGTTCGGCCGCGGCAGCCAACTCGTCGAGTTGACGCAGCGTCTGCGCCTGCGGGGCCGTTTTCAGCAAGAACGTCACGCGTTCGACGTCGGAACGCGCGTAGCCGTCGAGTTCTTCGGTCGAGGATCCGGCCGCGAAAATCGTGAACGGGATGTCCGGACGCCCGCGCTCGGCCAGGAGCTCCCGCACCCGGACGAGCTCGTCCGCACTGGTGTGGGCGCGAGGAAGCCACGCGTCTCCGTACTCGATCAGCCGAGACAGCGCTGCGGGACTCTCACCACCGATGTAGATGGGCGGATGCGGCGATTGGACCGGCTTCGGCCAGCAGTAGATCGGATCGAAATCGACGTGTTCCCCGTGAAACTCTGCCTCGTCCTGTGTCCAGATGGCCTTCATTGCGGCAAGTTGCTCATTGATCAATGCGCCACGGGTCCGCGGGTCTGTTCCGTGATTCCGCATCTCCTCCCGGTTCCAGCCGACACCGACACCGAATGCGGCCCGTCCTCCGGAGAGCAGGTCAAGAGTCGCAACCTCTTTCGCGGTGTGGATCAGGTCGCGTTGTGGAAGCAGCGCAATGCCGGTACCCAGCAGCAAGCGTGTGGTGACGCCGGCTGCAGCGGTCAGCGCCAGGAACGTATCCAGTGTCCGGTAGTACACCCGTGGCAGGTCGCCGCCGCCCGGATAGGGTGACTCGCGGCTCACCGGGATATGCGAGTGTTCGGCCAGGAACAACGAATCGAATCCGCGTTCTTCGAGAGCCTTGCCCAGCACATCGGGCCGAATTCCCTCGTCGGTGACAAATGTCGAGATTCCGAATTCCATGTACTCCATGGAATCACACACCGGTCCGCGACCGGTTCGGAGTGGGGAAACCTCGCTACGCTGGGGAGGATGACACGAGGTCTCGGCGGGTCACATCATCCGGTCACCGACTGGAGCGATGAGCGGCGCAAAGAAGCACTTCGATCAACCCGACTGGGCCACAATTGGATTCATTTCGGCGGACTCCGGCGTTTCTTGATGCGAGGCGGATTTGTCCTGTTGGCGCTGTTGATCCTGTGTTCTCAATACTGGGCTCTCGACGTCGCCCCTGAACGGCAGCGCCTGGCGCAGACGCAACCTCAGATCCATTTCATCTACGACGCGGCAGATCCTGCCAACGATGACACCGCGGTGGTCGACATGGTCGGCCTGGGAAACCTCGATGCCAGTGGCACCGCGAGCGCACTCCCGGCCCTGGCCGATATCGGACAGGTGTGGGCGGTGCAGTACGACAACGAAGGCCTGGACACCGCCGTCATCAGTCGCATCGTCACCGCTTACGCGCAGTCGATGGGCATCGACAAGATCGTGCTGGTCGGGCACAGCATGGGTGGCATCATCGCAATCGAGGTGGGCACGCACATCTTCCACGACACCGAGGTCACGTTGCTCGCGCTCATACTCGACTGCACACCGGTGAATCTCCACGCGGTCCGACCGCGTAGCCGTGACGCAGGTGAAGACCTGCTCCGTTGGATGGGCTGGCTGCCCGGCGCCAGGGAAAGCCGCGGCCTGCGTCTTGTTGTCGAGACGGTGGCACGCAAGGATCAATACCTGCTGACGGACTCCGCACGGTACCCACTCCTCGACCCGGTGGCTTTGGTCTCCACCATCCGCGACGTGCTCAGAACCAAGATCTTCAACACCGACGCCGCCAGCAACGGGCTGATCCAATCCCAATTTCTTGCCATCGCCGCGTCCGGCGCCTCGGACGACCTTGCCACCATCAGCAAGGAAGCCGGTGATCGCCTGTTCCCGGCGATCATCTTCCTGCGTCCGGATTTTGGCACCGACGATCCCGTGGTCGACGTCGACTACTCCCAGAAGGCTCTCTTCGATACGACCGGCGGACCTTCCGGGCGATTGTTTGTGGTGCGAATGCCCAGTACCGGGCACGCCAACCCGAAGCAGCAACCGGAGGATTACAACGCCGCGATCCGCGACGAGGTCATCCCCTATCTCCGACAACTCGAAGATGAAGCCAGCAGCACGGCAGCGGCGGGCGCGGCAATTCGGGCCGACGGGCAACGCTGACCAGGCCCACTCATCGGGCATCGTCGGAGAGGGTCGGCCCGGGCGTGGCCGCGGCCTGCGGAACACCCAGTCGCGCATCGACGACCAGACCGACGATGCCCAGCGAGAACAACCCCGCCGACAGTGCGATCATCCCTGCGCTCCCATCACCGGCCAGCGCATCGCCGACGATGACCACTGCGGCCGTGGCGGGCATGACCCCGACAATGGTGGCCACCAGGTAGGGAACGAACCTGATCGACGACAGTGCCGCGATGTAGTTGGTGGCGGTGAACGGAAACGGCACGATCATCCGGAGCGACCCGACGGCAAGCCACCCGCGGCGCTCCATCCGCAGTTCTATCGAACGGGCCACCGGAGAGCGAAGATAGGGCTTGATCCGTTCGCGTCCATAGCGGCGGACGAGGACAAAGGCCACGATGGCTGCGAACGTTGTCGCCAGCATCGAACCGACAAATCCGGTCACCGGACCGAACAGGAGCCCGGCGGACACACTGAATGCCGACCTCGGCGCAGGGAAGACCGTGATGACCCCGTAGCCGAGGAAAAACAGTGCGGTGAATGCGATTCCGAAGGAGTCGGCCCAATCACGAAGACTTTCTATCGACGGGATCGGAACCAGAAACGCGGCAATCGCCAGCGCTGTGAGGACGATCGTGGCGACAACAGCCCGAAACACCACGGACTGATTCATCCGCCCGCGTGAGATCACTGGTCCCAGGGTAACGAGACATGTTCGTACTCAATGTGATCGAGAGGTATGTTCACCGAATATTCTGCGACGATTCATCTGCGCCCATCGCCATCAGCTCAGGACGCAACGACGACGACGTCCTTGCGGCACTGGAGCAGCGGCTGGATCCTGCTTCCGAAGTTCTCGACACCTGCGACGAAATCGTCGAATACCAGCATGATGCCCTTGACTCCATTGATCGCGGCAACCTCATCGAGCATCTTCGCGCAGGTCTCGAACGATCCGACAATCGTCCCCATGTTGAGATTCACGGCGCCCTCGGGCAACGAGATCGTCTTTGCCGTCGAACCTTCGCCTGCGGTCTTGTCGGTCTCGGTCTGTTCGACCATGAAGCTCAGCGCATCGGCGTCGGCGTTCGCGTTGTAGTCATCCCACTTCGCCTGCGCTGCTTCGTCCGTCTCATCGGCGATCACCATGAACAGCGCCAGCGCCCCCACGTCGCGACCCGATTCCGTCGCGGCCGCCACCATCGCCGAAACGGTGGGTTCGAAGGCGGACGGGGTGTTGACGCCGGAGCCGAGAACGAAGTTGTAATCGGCATGCTCAGCGGCGAACTTCATACCTCGTGCGGACTGCCCGGCGGCAACGATCGGAACCGTCCCGCCCGCCGGTCGCGGCGAGAGCCGGCAATCTTCCATCTGATAGAACTCACCGACGTGATTGCTGACGCCGCTGTCCTGTAGCTCCCGGATGACCTGCACGTATTCGGTGGCGCGGTCGTAGCGGTTGCCGAAGTGCTCGTCGCCCGGCCACAGACCCATCTGGGTGTACTCGGCCGGAGCCCAGCCCGAGACGATGTTGATCCCGAAGCGTCCAGGGGCAATCGAATCGATGGTCGAAGCCATCCGCGCAACCAGTGCGGGTGGCAGGGCCAGGATGCCGGTCGACGCATAGAGTTTGATCTTCTCGGTGACGGCGGCCAGACCGGCCATCAGGGTGAACGACTCGAGATTGTGGTCCCAGAACTCGGTCTTGCCACCGAATCCCCTGAACTTGATCATCGACAGCGCGAAGTCGAATCCGGCCGCCTCGGCCTTCTGCACGATCTCCTTGTTCAGTTCGAAACTCGGTTTGTACTGCGGTGCAGCCTCACTGATGAGCCAGCCGTTGTTTCCGATGGGGATGAAGACGCCAAAGTCCATGGGAGCAAGGCTGCACTTGCCGTGTTTCGCACATATTGCGACACCGGATCGGGGTTGAAACGAATCCCTGGCAGCGTTGTTCTACGGCGGCAGCACGTCTCGATCCGTACGCCCGCGCGAGCATTTAGGTTGCGGTGACCCCGGCATCGGCCGGCTTGACGCTCGATCGCACCAGTGTGGCCGCGAGAACGAGGACAACCGAGATGACGCCGCCGACGACGAAGGCGAGGTGTGTTCCGTCGGAGTTCGCGATGACCGAGGAGTTACCGTCGTCGGTCGACGCCGTGATTCCCCGTGTCATCAAGGTGATGAACAGGGCGGTGCCTGCCGCACCGGCAACCTGCTGGATCGTGCTGATCGTTGCACTGCCGTGTGAATACAACTCGCGTGGCAGCGAACCCAGCGCGGACGTCATCAACGGTGTGAGGGCGAATGCGATGCCGGCACTCAAGATCACGTGCGCGATGATGACCGTGTAGAGCTCGGAATCGGCGTCGAGCGTGGCGAGTAGCCACGTGCCGACGCTCATGGCGATCGTGCCGGGCAGCACCAATGGCCTTGCACCCCAACGATCGAAGAGCGCGCCAACACCTGGCCCCAGCAGTCCCATCACCAGGCCACCGGGCAGCAGGACCAATCCTGTTGTCAGGACGCTCTTGTCGAGGACGTTCTGCAAGTACAGCGGCAGTAGGATCAGTGCGCCGAACAGCGTGAGCATCAGCCCACCCATCAGCAACGCCGCGAGCCTGAACTGCGCGATCTTGAAGGTCCGCAGATCCAGCAGAGCCCGGCCGCGTTCGACCAGCTTCATCTGGCGGACCACGAACAGGCCCAGCGAGACGACACCGATCACCAGCGGAATCCATGGCGGCACCGGAGTGTGCCCGGACGACGACTCACCGATACTGCTGAGTCCGTACACGATTCCGCCGAAGCCAAGGGCAGAGAGCGGGATCGAGATGACGTCGAGGTGCGACGGCTGCCGCTCGGCGACGTCGCGCACGAGGATGCCGCCCAAGATCAGCACAACGGCCGCTACCGGCAACACGATCCAGAACATCGCACGCCAACTGAGCGATTCGAGGATCAGACCGGACACGGTGGGCCCGATGGCCGGGGCCACCGAGATCACGACAGAGACCAGTCCCATCATGCGGCCCCGTGAATGCTCCGGAACCACATTGAGGATGGTGGTCATCAGCAGCGGGATCATCAATGCCGTACCCACGGCCTGGATCACCCGGGCAACCATCAAGATCTCGAAGCCGGGAGCCAACGCGGCGAGGAGCGTTCCCAGCGTGAACGACGACATCGCCGCGACGTAGACCCAGCGGATGCTGAACCGCTGCAGGATGAAACCCGTGGTGGGGATCAGGATCGCCATCGTCAACAGGAAGCCGCTTGTCAGCCACTGCGCGGTGGCCGCGGTGATGTCGAGATCCCTCATCAGCGTCGGCAATGCGACACCCAGGATGGTCTCGTTGAGGATCACCACAAATGCCGCGACAAGAAGCAAAGCGATCAGAAGAACACTGCCGGCCGGACTTTCGTCACGACTGCCGGCTCTGACGCCGACTTTCACACTCTCGGTCACGATCACATCCACTCGGGTAGCCGCTGCAGAACCTTCGCAGCATATAGTCATGTGTCAGTGACTGTCACTTTGACATCAGGTGACATAGAGTGGAGGTCATGTCAACCTCTTTTCCGGGCGCAACGCTCGATCTGCGGACCCGGCGCCGCAACGAGACGCGGATCGAGATCCAGAAGGCAGCGCTCGATCTGTTCGAGCGCCACGGTTTCGATGAGACGACGGTGGACGAGATCGCACGCGTTGCCGGCATCTCCCCCCGGACCTATTTTCGATATTTCGCGACCAAAGAGGATTGCATCCTCGGTGACATCCACGGTTTCGACGTCGCGCTCCGGACCTGTATCGAGGCGGCCAAAGCCACCGACGAGTCGCTGTCCACCCTCTCGCTGGCCGACCTGGAAAATGCGTTCCGCGGCGCCATCACGGGCTTTCGTCACGAGCAGAGCGAGGTCGCCGCGACGTCCCTGCGCATTCGGAAGCTGGTTTGCGCCAACCCGACGTTGAGCACGCTCTGCATCGGCCGCTGCGCGGAGAACACCCGGCGCTGGTTGTCCTTGCTGGACGAACAATGCCCCGCGACCACACGTTCGCGCATCCGGATGATCCTCGAAATCGCACAGCTGTCCGTGCAGTGCGCTTTCGACGAGTGGGTGAACGCCTGCGGACCAGATCAACCCGACGCCGATCTACTGACGATCTACGACGAAGTCTGCGTCCGGGTACGCAATCTCTGATCTATTGCCGGTGTGAGAATCAAAAAAACCGGCCGTTCGCAACGGTATGCGAACGGCCGGTTTTGTTTGTCCGGTGGAACGACAGGGTGGTCACGGGTGGCCATGGTGATGACCAGTCCGGCGACCGCAACGACCAGCGTCCCCCTGGTTGTCGTCGAACCCACCTGGACCGACCTGCATGTCGGGTATCGGGTCGGAGCCCGCCATCCCCTGACCCAGGGAGCGGCGGGCAAGGCGATCCTGCTCGGCAGGAGCGAGTCCACCGAGGCCTACGTCGTCACCAGTGGTGAATTGCAGTCGGGTGCGATCGGTCTGGCAGCGCCGGTCCTGGGTGTCGACGGCCTGGAGGCCAACGTCGGCATCATCACGGTCCGAGAACTCGATGCCGACCAGGCGGGCCCCCGTGTCACCACCGCCGCAGCGGGACTGGCCAGGAGACTGACCGGCGTCCGGGAAGAGCCGGCGGCCGCGGCCGCGGAGGCCATGCGCCGCTGATGTTTTAGCCATCGTTCGCGGGGTATTCCGCAGCCTATGAGCGAGCATCCACGCCAGACGATTGCCTATCCCGGTAGCACCGGCGATATGCAGGACAAGCCACACGATGAAATGGCGTCCTATGTCGGTCGCGGCCTCCTGGAGGGCAAGAAGGCGCTGATCACCGGCGGTGACTCCGGCATCGGTCGGGCGGTGGCCATCGCCTTCGCCAAAGAAGGCGCCGACGTTGCCATTGCCTACCTCTCCGAAACGCAGGACGCCGAATACACGCGGGCCAAGGTCGAGGAGGCCGGCCGCAGTTGTCACCTCTTTTCCGGCGACCTTGCCGACCCCGGGCATTGCAAGGATGTGGTCGACCGTGCGGCCGCCGAACTCGGAACCCTCGACATCGTTGTCAACAACGTCGCCTTCCAAGCGGTTGTCGACGATTTCACCGAGCTCACCTCCGAGCAGTGGCAGCGCACGTTCGACGTCAACATCCACAGCTTCTTCCATGTGACACAGGCGGCACTGCAGTACCTCGGCCCGGGATCCTCCATCATCAACACCGGTTCCATCAACGGACTGCGCGGCAACAAGACGCTGATCGACTACTCCGCAACCAAGGGCGCCGTCATCGCCCTGACCTATTCGCTGGCACAGAGCCTTCTCGACCGCGGGATCCGGGTGAACTGTGTTGCGCCGGGACCGGTGTGGACTCCCCTGATACCGGCAACGATGCCCGCCGACAAAGTCGAAGACTTCGGAAAGCAGACACCGTACGGCCGGGCCGCGCAACCAGACGAGATCGCGCCGTCGTATGTGTTCTTCGCATCGGAGACCATGTCGTCCTACTACAGCGGCGAGGTGCTGGCGCCGATCGGCGGCGAGACCCTCCCCGGCTGAAAGTCCTTGTTCCGCACGACGTACACAGGAAAGAAGGTCCGTATCCATGATTCAGGTCGAACGTACGACGTCCGCAACACCCGCGCAGGTCTGGTCGATATTGTCGAATGGCTGGTTGTACAGCTCGTGGGTGGTCGGCACCTCGCGGATCCGCAATGTGGATCCGCAGTGGCCGCAGGCCGGATCGACGATCCAGCACTCGGTCGGCCTGTGGCCGGCCCTGATCGATGACAAGACGGAATCGGTGGAGTCATCCGCCGGGCTCCTCGTATTGAACGCACGCGCATTGCCGATCGGTTCGGCCGAAGTGCGGATCCACGTCGAGAAGGACGGCGACGGCTCCCGGGTCACGATGGACGAGACCGTCAACTCCGGACCCTTTCAGGTGATTCCGGACAGCATCCAACGACTCGCGGTCGCCCCGCGGCTCGAAGAATGTCTGCGCCGCCTGACGTTGCTGGCCGAAAACGGCGCCTCCTGATCTGCCATGTCAGTCAATCCGAACGACAGGCAGGACTCCGACGACAAGGTGCGCGCCCGGGCCGAGGAACTCGCGGGTCTGGCATCTCGCCACGGTTTGAAGATCGCAACCGCCGAATCGCTGACGGCAGGCAACATCGCGGCGACTCTGGGTCAGGCACCCTCGGCGGGGGACTGGTACCTCGGCGGCATCGTGGCCTACCACAAACGGGTGAAGCACTCGCTGCTCAAGGTTCCTCCCGGCCCCGTGGTGAGCAAGACCTCGGCCATCACGATGGCGGAGACCACCGCGAATCTGATGAGAGCCGACCTGGCACTGGCAGTCACCGGCGAGGCGGGACCGGAGACACAGGAGGACGTTCCCCCGGGCACTGTCTGGTTCGGCATCGCCGAACCGGGCCTGACCACCGCAACTCAGGAGATTTTCGACGGCTCGCCATCCGAGATTCTCGCCGCCGTGGTCGAGCGTTCCCTCGAGCTGTTGCTGCGGCACGCGTACTCGGTCGCCGCCATCTGAACTGCGAGTCGTCCAGAAACGAGGAGCGCGCGTGAGCGAACTGGCCGCGAGAATACGCACCGAGTTGCACGTGACCCCGCACATCGATGCGTCGGCAGAAATCGAACGTCGAGTCGATTTTCTCGCCGAGTATGCGCGTGAGGCGAATAGTGCCGGGTTCGTCCTCGGCATCAGTGGCGGGCAGGACAGCACGCTCGCCGGCCGACTCAGCCAACTCGCCGTGGACCGGTTGGCGTCCGTCGGTCACAACGCGGAGTTCGTCGGGGTCCGGTTGCCCTACGGACTCCAGGCCGACGAGTCCGACGTGGACCTGGCACTGGACTTCATCAAGCCGTCTCGGACGGTGGCCCTGAACATCGCCGAAAGCACCGACGCCGCCGCGACGGCCGCGGCGCATGCGCTCGGAATCGACCGCCTCACCGACTTCGTCCGGGGCAACATCAAAGCCCGCGAGCGCATGGTCGCCCAATATGCGATAGCCGGTGAGCTCGGACTCCTGGTGGTCGGTACCGATCACGCTGCCGAAGCCGTCACCGGGTTCTTCACCAAATACGGCGACGGTGGAAGTGACGTCAATCCACTCACCGGTCTCACCAAAGGCCAAGGAGCGCAGCTCCTTCAAGAACTCGGCGCGCCGGAGCGGACCTGGGAGAAGATCCCGACCGCGGACCTCGAGGACGACCGCCCGGCTCTCGCCGACGAAGAGGCCCTCGGTGTCACGTACGCAGACATCGACCGCTATCTGCAAGGGCAGCACGTGTCCGACGAAGCTGCCGGGGTCATCGAGTCCGCGTACCTCCGGACGCGACATAAAAGACATCTCGCCGTCACCCCGTATGACCGGTGGTGGCGCGGGCAGGGTTGCGAACCGGTGTGATGACTGCCACGATGTAGGAAGGTTAAGGACTAGCCACGTATCGCGTAGGCAGTCTTTCGGTTGCTTGCGCTCCCATCCATGGCGAGGGGCGATCTTGTCCATATACGACCACACCACATTCGCGACGACTCCGAAAACAGCGTCTCCACCCCTGACGATCTCCTCATCGCGCCAGGGGAACATCACCATCCTGGCTGTGTGCGGCGACATCGACCTGTTGACGATCGATCTGGTCCGACAGGCCATCGAGGGCGCCTTCCGTGAGCGAGCGACCAACCTTCTCGTCGATCTGACTCAGACCACGTTCCTGGCGTCTGCAGGTTTGAAGGCCCTCGAGCAGGCCCGGGAGCGCGCGGAGACAGCCGGGGCGATGTTCGCTGTGGTGACAGCGCGGCCCTCGACATCCCGCCCGATCATCGCCCTGCAACTCGAACAGGTACTCGATCTACACACCACCGTTGACGAGGTGGTGGAGCTGTGGAGTCGACCGGACGTCCACTGGCCCGAGCCGAGCCCGCTCGATTCGTGGTGGGTCGAGGTGATGTCCCACAAGACGCAGAACCGCCATTCTCGCCTCACCGACCATCGGTGATCGTCGGCCGCAAATCACAGGATTGATGTCGGTGGGTGCGGGGTACTCGGCAGCGGTGCCCGAAGCCAGTGGAAAACCGGCGCCGACCCACCAACGGCCGGAAGATGTCGACGACGCCACCATCGCCGCTGTCGGGAAAGTCTCCGAGGCATTGGAATGCCTCGAACGCGCCCGTGGTCATCTGTACTCGTTCCACCAGTTGATGGGTCATACCGACCTGCTACTCGGCGACGCCACCGTCGATCTCCGCGCTGCCGGACACGGTGATATCGCTGACCGGCTCGACGAAGATCTGGTCGGCCGGAATGTCGTCGAGGGCCGGTGGACGTTCCAGATCGTCGAAGACTTCGACGACACGTACTGGTCGGTGTTCCGGGACCATGAACGCCGGGTTCGGGAAGAGCTGCAGGCTGGTCGTCGCCATGTCTACGAGGCCGAGATGAAGGAACGTCGCCGAACCCATGGCCGCCGTCACCACGAATCGAGACCCGGCGCCTCGGACTGAACTCAGATGTGGCGTCCGCCGGTCACTTCGGCAACGGTCCCGGTCATATAGGACGACATCGACGAGGCGTAGAACAGTGCCACCGAAGCGATCTCGTCCGGCTCACCGGCTCGTCCCATCGGGATCTCCGTCATCTTCGAATCCCATGCCTTCTGCGGCATGGCCTCGGTCATGGCGGTGCGGATGAGTCCGGGCGCTATGACGTTGATTCGAACACCCAGGTGGGCAACTTCTTTGGCGGCCGCCTTGCTCAGGCCCACGATCCCGGCCTTGGCCGCCGAATAGTTCGTCTGTCCGAACATCCCGACCTTGCCCGAGATCGACGACATGTTGATGATCGATCCGCCGCCGTTTTCCCGCATGATGCCGGAGGCGAGTCGGGTGCCGATCCAGCAACCCTTGAGGTGGACGTCGATGACGTCGTCGAACTGCTGCTCGGTCATCTTGCGCATGGTGGCATCGCGGGTGATGCCGGCGTTGTTGACCATCACATCCAGGGAGCCGAAGGTGTCCGTCGCAGCCGCGAGCAAGGCTGCCACGTCATCGGCGGACGTCACGTTGGCGCGCACGCCGATCGCGTCGGCCGACAATGAGGCGGCAGCTTCCTTGGCCTTGGCCTCATCGAGATCGCCGATCACGATCCGGGCGCCGTTGTCGGCGAACGTCCGGGCGATGGCCAGCCCTATCCCCTGGGCTCCTCCGGTGATGACGGCAGTGCGGTTGTCCAGCATGATGTCCTTTCGGCGTTGAACGATTCTGCGTGAGATATGGCGCTACTGCGTCTTTTCGGGGTGATTCTCAGCGGGGTGATACTCGGGTGGTTGGACCGCGGCACCGCCGGCGATCAGAGCGTCAGCGGCCTCGCCGGAAAGACCTGATTCCAGAAGCAGGCGACGGGTGTGTTGCCCGAGTGCAGGCACATCGCCCATCGGCGCTTCGAAGTCGGCGAATGTGACCGGCGGTAGCAACGCCTGCACTCGGGCGTGTTCGGTCCCGATGGTGCGCCACCGATTCCGGGCGGCAAGTTGCGGGTGGTCGACCACCTGGTCGAGTTCTTTGATCTGTGCTGCCGGGATACCGGCAGCCCCCAGCGCGGCGTCGAGGTCGGCGGTGCTGCGAAGCCTCGTGCGCGCACTCACCTCCGCATCGCAGCCGGCTCGATTCTCGACCCGCGCCACATTCGTGGCATAGCGCGGATCGTCGGCCAACTCCGGCGCGTCGAGTACCTCGGTCACCAGCGCTCGCCAACCACGATCGGATTGCACCCCGATCAGGATCTGTCCGTCGCTGGTCTCGAACGCATCGTAGGGAGCAATCGAGATGTGGCTCAACCCCATTCGCGGCGGTGGCGTGCCCGTGTACATCTGCGTGTACATGGCATGGCCCATCCATTCGACCGTCGATTCGAGCATCGACACATCTATCACCGCCCCATCACCGGTGGTTGCCCGACGCAGCAGCGCGGCCAGAACCGCTTGCGCGCAATACATTCCGGATGCAATGTCGGCGGTCGGTATCCCGGTTTTCACCGCGGTCTCCGGCGTGCCGGTGACGGAGATGAGACCGGCCTCGGCCTGGATGAGCATGTCGTAGGATTTGCGCTGCTCCAGCAGACCACCCGCACCGAACCCGGACAGATTCACCACCACCAGTTCGGGGTGGTTTTCGCGGAGATCGTCAGCACCGAGTCCCAGTCGCTGCGCTGCGCCGGGTGCGAGATTCTGGACGAAGACGTCGGCGCGGGCGATCAGCCTGCGCACGGCGTCGAGGCCGTCGCTGCTCTTCAGGTCGACGGCGATGGATTCTTTGCCGCGATTGAGCCAGACGAAGTGTGCGCCCGTGCCCTCGACGAGGTGGTCGTAGCTACGTGCCAGATCGCCGTCGGGCCGTTC
Organism: Williamsia sp. Y721; assembly: GCF_059683565.1. NCBI lineage: Bacteria > Bacillati > Actinomycetota > Actinomycetes > Mycobacteriales > Nocardiaceae > Williamsia > Williamsia sp. Y721. Next base: position 254,429 of record NZ_JCASNH010000005.1, read on the forward strand.
GACCTTGATCACCCTGGCACCGAGATCAGCGAGATTGCGGGTGGCGAGCGGGGCAGCCACCGCCTGCTCGACAGACACCACGGTGAACCCCTCGAGCGGCAATGTCATGACAGCTTCTTCTTCTCGGCACGGATCAGGCCGCCGCCGATGACGAGGCGCTGGATCTCGCTGGTGCCCTCATACAACCGAAGCACCCGGACGTCCCGGTAGATCCGTTCCACCGGCACGTCCCGCATGTAGCCGGCGCCGCCGTGAACCTGGACCGCGAGATCGGCCACCTTGCCGACCATCTCGGTGCAGAACAGCTTCGCCGCCGAGGGCGCGATCCGCCGGTCGGTGCCTTCGACCCAGGCCCTGGCCGCATCACGCACCATGGCGCGTCCAGCCATCACGCCGGTGTACTGGTCGGCCAGCATCGCCTGCACCAGCTGGAAATCCCCGATCGCCGTGCCGCCCTGAGTTGCGGTCGCCGCGTACGCAACCGACTCGTCGAGCGCCCGCTGGGCCTGACCGACCGCCAGGGCCGCGATGTGCACCCGGCCACGTGCGAGCGATGTCATCGCAGCGCGGTACCCGACCTCGGCGTCTGATCCGACCAGGGTTTCCGGCCCGACCCGAACTCCGTTGAAACCCACCTCGGCGGTGGCCGCACCTTCTTGTCCCATCTTCGCGTCTTTCGGACCGATCTCGACACCCTCCGCGGCAGCCGGGACAAGGAAGACCGCGATGCCGTTGCCGGTCTCCGGCGCCGGCGAGATGCGCGCGAAGACAACGAACAGATGCGCGTTCGGCGCGTTGGTGATGAACCGCTTGCCCCCGTCGATGATCCATCCGTCACCATCGACCCGTGCGGTTGTCTTCAGGCCGGCCGGATTGGAACCCGCACCGGGTTCGGTGAGCGCAAAGGACGCGACCACGTCCCCAGAAGCTATGCCCGGCAACCACTGTGCGCGTTGCTCATCCGTGCCGAATCCGACCAGCACCTGACCGGCGATCCCGTTGTTGGTCCCGAACATCGATCGGAGGGACAACGAGGTGTAGCCCAATTCCATTGCCAGCTCGACGTCCTGGATCAGGTTGAGCCCGAGGCCGCCCCACTCCTGGGGTATCGCGTAACCGAACAGGCCCATCTGCGCCACCTGGGTGCGCAGGTCGTCGGGGATCGTGTCGGTCTTCATGATCTCGAGCTCACGCGGCACCACGCGGGTCCGCACGAACTGGTTGACCTGCTTGAGGATGTCAGCGAAGACGTCGTCGGGTACGTCCGGATTGAGCGTGTCCATTCCAACACTATTGCCCCATTATTATGATCGGTCCAATACCCAATCCGGGCTTCTGTAATACGAATATCGCAATAGTCGACGAGAGGGACCCTCAGATGGACGTCGCACAACTGCGCGCGTTCCTCGCTGTTGCGGACGAGCTCCACTTCGGACGGGCCGCCGCCCGTCTCGACATGGCGCAGCCACCGCTGAGCCGGATCATCAAGCAACTCGAGCGTGACCTCGGAACCACCCTGTTCGAACGCAACACCCGCTCGGTGAAGCTGACCGTCAGCGGGCGGGCACTGATCGAGCCGGCGACCGAGGTCCTCGACGCGGTTCGGCGCGCGGGCGAGCAGGTGCGCGGCGCCGACAACGGAGACGTCGGCCTGGTCCGCATCGCCTTCGCCGGCGTCTCGACCCATCGACTCGTCGCCCGGCTGGCCCGGGAGGTGCGCTCCCGTCGTCCCGGTATCGCGCTGGAGCTTTCCAGCCAGAACTTCGCGCAACCATCGATGACCAAGCTGCTCACCGGCGAGACCGACATCAACTTCGGGCGGTGGGATGTCATCCCCGCCGAGGTGTCCGTGCGGGTGGTCATGACCGACTCCCTGGTGGTGGCGGTACCCGACACGCACCGACTGGCAACAGCTCGCCGGGTCCCGATCGCCGCGCTGGAGCAGGACAACTTCATCTCGTTGCCGCCACACGAGGGATCGGTCCTACCCGATCGGCTGCGCCGCCTGGCCCGCGAAGGCGGCTTTGTCGTCACCATCGCGCAGATCGCCCCCGACACGCAGACCGCCCTGGCGCTGGTCAGTGCCGAGGTCGGCGTCCATCTGACGCTGGCATCGGTGGCCAGGAATGTCAGCGACCCACAGGTCGTCTTCATCCCCGTCACCGATTCCGTACCCGATGTCGATCTGCGTGCCGCCTGGCGCACCGCCGATCCCAATCCGGCACTGCAGACGGTTCTCGACGAACTGATCAACATCGAACGAGCGGTCGTTTGAGTCGATCACCGCAGAATCAGATCAGTGGGGCTGCAGATAGGCGACGATCGCGTTGGTGATCCCGCGTCGCGCAAGATCGAGGTCGGTGTATGTGCCGAGTTGTTTCTCCGAGACGATCCCGCGCATCGCGCCGGGGATGAACGCGGCCACCTCGGCAACCCGGTCTGGATCCACATCCAGGCCGGCGAAGGCCCGACGGCACGTGTCCAGCCAGGCCCTACCCCACGATTCGAACTCTGCGGCGGTGCGCGGAAACAGGCGTTCGAGCTCGGCGCGCTCACGCGGCAGCGCGGCCCGCAGGTTCTCGATCGCCCGGGAATCGCCGACGGTCAGACCCTCGTACATGTTGTCGACGATGGCGCCGACCCGCACCTGCAATGACGCGTCGGCCGGCGCACTGACCGGCAGATCACCCCGACGTCCCGCGATACGTTGCAGAACCGCTGCCCACAGCCCGTCGATGTCGCCGAACTGATATTTGACCGCACCCCAGGTCGCACCGATTTCCTTGGCGATCCGGTTACCTGACACCGCCGCCGGGTCGCCGGTGGCCAGCGTCCGTAATGCGGTGTCCAACATCGATTCTCGGGTGGCCAGGCCGCGTTTGTTGCTACGCCTGCCGACCACGCCCGATTCGCTCACCTGGGCAACTCTATCTGCTGCACGCACCGAAACCGGGTTTCACCGAACCCTCTGTTCTTTTTTCACAGACCCCACTACGATTCTGGACAGATCGAGTCGGGACTCTGCCGGACGAAGGGATGCCAGATGGCCAGAACGCCCCTGTCGATGAAACCCACCGGCTGGTTTCAGGTGGCATGGGCCGCCGAGATCGGGGTCGGCGACGTCCACCGGATGAAGTACTTCGACACCGAGATGGTCGCGTGGCGATCCGCCACCGGCGAGGTGTCCGTGATGGACGCCTACTGTGAGCATCTCGGCGCGCACCTCGGCTACGGCGGACATGTCGAAGGCGATCGCATCGTCTGTCCATTCCATGGGTGGGAGTGGAACAGCCAGGGCCGCAACGTCTGCATCCCCTACGAGAAGCACCCGAACAAGGGCCGACGCATCCGGACCTATCCGGTGGCCGAACTCAACGAATCGATCTTCATCTGGCATGACGTCGATCGCGCCGAACCTTATTTCGACGTCCCCGACGTCCTCGCCGGATTCGACGACAACTGCACTGCCGCTGATTATTACCCGTCCTATCCCCAGGCAACGCTGTTCCGGCCCGATCTGGAGTTGCATCCGCAATACGTCATGGAAAACGGTGTGGACTTCGCGCATTTCAAGTTCGTCCACAAGGTCCCGTTCATGCCCGACATCACCAGGCACGATTTCACCGAACCCACCTCATACGTCGACTTCACGATCGCCTTCGACGAGAACACCAAGGCCGACGAGGTCAACAGCGGCGTACAGGCGATCAACGCCGGCCTCGGGGTCGCGGCCACCAAGAGCTGGGGCATGATCGACAACCGAACGCTCACCGCCGTGACACCCGTCGACGATCTCACCTCCGACATCCGCTTCAGCGTCTGGATCGGCCGGAAACCAAACGACCAACGTACCGAAATCCCGCGCGGGGCGAAGTTTCTCGCCGATGCGGTCATCGAGCAGTTTGTCGCCGACATCAACATCTGGTCGCATCAGCGCTACTCCGACCCCCCAGCCCTGTCACGGGGCGAATACGAGGGCTTCACGCAATTGCGGCAATGGGCCACGCAGTTCTACCCGACGAAAGGACTTCACCGATGAGCAACACAGAGGCTGACCGCATTCGCGTATTCCAGGTGGCGACGGGCAACGTAGGCACCGAGATGATCAAGCGTATCGGCAACCACCCGGATCTCGACCTGGTCGGATTGCACTGCTACACACCGGAGAAGATCGGACGCGACGCCGGCGAGCTCGCAGGGCTCGATCCCAACGGCGTGATTGCCACCGGGACCATCGAGGAGATCATCTCGGCCCGGCCCGACGTACTGACCTTCCACGGGGTCTTCCCCGACGAAGCGCTGTACGAAAAGGTCCTCGACGCCGGCATCAACATCGTCACGACCGCAGACTGGATCACCGGACACCATCGCAACCAGAACCACCCACACCCGTCGGGCCGAAAGGTATCCGAGGTCCTGCAGGACGCCTGCCTGCGTGGGGGTTCGACGTTCTATGGCACCGGCATGAATCCCGGTCTCAACCAGATCCTCGCGGTGGCGCACAGCGCCGACGTGTCGGAGATCGAGAACGTCACCGTGATCGAATCGGTGGACGTCTCCTGTCACCACTCGGTCGATACCTGGAAAGAAGTCGGCTACGGCGTATCGGTCGACGACCCCAGCATCCCCGGCTCCCTCGAGAAATACACGCGCGTATTCGCCGACAGCGTCTATCTGATGGCCGACTGTTTCGGCCTCGAACTCGACGAGGTCACGTTCTCCTATGAACTCGGCGCCTGCACCAAGGACATCGATCTCGGCTGGTATCAGCTACCCAAGGGTTCATTGGGCGCCAACTACATCAAATACCAGGGCCTGGTCGACGGGATACCCCGCATCGAATCGCACCTCGAATGGCAGATGACCCCGTACACCAGTCCGTCCTGGGACATCAAGGGCTGCTACATCACCCAGATCTCGGGCGACCCGAACATCTACAGCAAGCACATGATCTTCCCCAAACCCGGTGTCAAACTGGATAATCCAGAGGATTTTGCATCAATCGGCATGACCGTCACCGGACTTCCGGCACTCAACGCGATCAGAAGTGTCGTCGATGCCAAGCCCGGCATTCTCACCAGCGCCGACATGCCGTTGCGAGGCTTTGCCGGCCGCTTCAAGGTCTGATCCTTTCCCCCACCTTCTGTAAACGAGAGGTTAAGGGTCAGAGCCCTAATCGCAGCATAAAGGTGGACTCGCTTAGTTGCGCTTCACATTCACGCCGGAACGGCTATCGTCTATTTTCAAGGACGGCGTTCAACAAATGGCACATGCCGGGGCATGGGAAATGGGCGTATGGCCACCACCAGTGAAGAAGTTGCCACCAGTTCATCCCGAATGAGTGTTCCCACCCTGACCGCAATGGTCGTGGGATCGATGATCGGCGCCGGGGTGTTCTCGCTGCCCGCCCGGTTCGGTGGTTCCGCCGGAGCGTTGGCCGCGATCATCGCATGGATCATCGCCGGTGCCGGAATGTTGACCCTGGCACTGGTTTTCCAGCATCTCGCGGTTCGTAAACCGCACCTCAATGCGGGTGTGTTCTCCTACGCCAAAGCCGGATTCGGTGACTACGTGGGATTCAATTCCGGCTTCGGCTACTGGGCGAGTGCCTGTGCAGGCAACGCCTTCTACTGGGTGTTCATCATGACCACGATCGGCCAGGCCTGGCCGGCGCTGGGTAAAGGCGACACCGTCCTTGCCGCAGTGCTGTCGACCATCGGGATCTGGGTGTTTGCGGCGCTGATTGCGCGTGGGGTGAAGGATGCAGCGGTCATCAACCGCATCGTCACCGTCGCAAAAATCGTGCCGATCCTGGTGTTCATCGTGCTGGCCGCCCTCGCCCTGGACACCGGGGTCTTCTACGACAACTTCTGGGGTACTGACGACTTCTCGGTGTCCGCGGTGTTCGAACAGGTCAAGGACACCATGGTGATCACGGTGTTCGTTTTCCTCGGTATCGAGGGCGCGAGCGTCTATTCCCGATACGCCCGCCGACGCGAAGACGTCGGCCGGGCAACGGTGTTGGGATTTGTCAGCGTTCTGTGTGTCTTCGCATCAGTGACACTGTTGTCGTACGGCGTGTTGCCCCGCGAGGAAATCGCCGACCTGCGCCAGCCCTCGATGGCACCACTACTCGCAGACATCGTCGGTGACTGGGGCAGCGTATTCATCAGCGTCGGTGTGGTGGTCTCCGTTCTCGGCGCCTATCTCGCGTGGACCCTGATGGCTGCCGAGGTGCTGTTCATACCCGCTGAAGATCAGGATATGCCGCGCTTTCTGCGCCGCAAGAATGGTGCCGGAGCACCGATCGCAGCGTTGTTGCTCACGTCTGTGATGGTGCAGGCACTAATTGTTGTGGTGCTGTTCTCCGACGACGCACTGAACTTCCTACTCGACCTTTGTACAAGCTTGTCGCTGATCCCTTATTTCCTCGCGGCGGCCTACGCACTCAAGATCGCGATCGACCGAAAGCCCGGCGCCACGATCGAAAAGCGGCCGCTGATCATCGCGGCCCTGGCGACCATCTACACCCTGTTCCTCATCGTCGCCGCCGGCCCCGAGTTCTTGCTGCTCTCATGCATCGTCTACGCGCCGGGCACAGCTCTCTACATCAAGTCCCGCCGCGAGGCCGGTGAGCGCACCTTCACACCCCCAGAGATGGTTCTCTGCGGCGTGCTCTTCACCGGAGCCGTCGCCGGAATCATCGGCCTGGCAATGGGATACATCACCATCTGACCTGTATCCGGCCAGTGATCAGTTTGCTCGACCCAGCGCGAAAGGACAACAATGACCAGCAGTTCAGGCTCCTCGCCCGCTACCACCTACGGGGTTCATTCCGAAGTCGGCCGCCTTCGCAAGGTGATGGTGTGCGCCCCAGGCCTCGCACACCGCCGCCTGACTCCCACGAACAGCGACGACCTGTTGTTCGACGACGTGATGTGGGTGGAAAACGCGCAGCGTGATCACGCCGACTTCGTCAACAAACTCACCGGTCGCGGTGTCGATGTGGTCGAGTTGCACGACGCGCTGGCCGAGACGTTGCGCACTCCGGGCGCCCGAGATTGGTTGCTGGACAGAAAGATTGTTCCCAACCGCGTCGGGCTCGGTTTGGTCGACGACACCCGCGGATACCTGGAAACCCTTGAGCCCCGACACCTTGCCGAAGTGCTGATCGGCGGCCTGTCGACCGCGGACCTACCCGACGACTTCCGCTCCGGGTACGTCAGTCTGGCCCGCGAATCGGCCGGTCCCCGTGACTATTTGATGCCACCGTTACCAAACACTCTGTACACGAGGGATACCACCTGCTGGTTGTACGGCGGGGTGACCCTCAATCCCCTCTACTGGCCGGCCCGCAAAGACGAAACACTCATCTACAAGGCGATCTACGACTTCCATCCCGACTTCGTCGGCTCCACCGTGTGGTGGGGTGATCCTGACAGCGAGTGGGGACAGGCAACATTCGAGGGCGGCGACATCATGCCGGTCGGTAACGGTGTCGTTCTGATGGGGATGAGTGAACGCACGTCACGGCAGGCGATCACGCAGGTCGCCGCGGCGTTGTTCGCCCAGGGCGCCGCCGAGCGGATCATCGTGGCAGGTATGCCCAAACTGCGGGCGGCCATGCATCTCGACACCGTCTTCACCTTCGCCGACCGCGATATCGTAACGCTCTATCCTACGATCATGGATGCGGTACACACCTTCACCCTCGTGCCCTCAGATACCGCACCGGGCGTTGACGTCATCGACAACGAGGGTGCGGCGTTTGTCGACGTCGTCGCGAAAGCTCTCAATCTGAAGTCTTTGCACGTCATCGAAACCGGCGGCGACGTCTACCAATCCGAACGACAGCAATGGGACAGCGGCAACAATGCGGTCGCCCTGGAACCCGGTGTGGTCTTCACATACGACCGCAACACGTTGACCAACACACTGCTCCGTAAAGCCGGTGTCGAGGTCATCACGATCGTCGGAGCCGAACTCGGCCGGGGTCGCGGTGGTGGGCACTGCATGACCTGTCCCATCATTCGAGACGCCGTGGACTACTGAACGCTGCCGATCCCAGCCGCCTTCGGATTACCCGACTGCGATGGGCGTGACGGGACTGCCCGTCGCCCCTGGGATGTTCAGTGGCGCGATGGTGAGCAGGAATTCGTAGCACCGGTCCCGCGAGAGATCTTGCAGCGCAAGATGCTCCACCAGATGAATTCCGTGCGACACCAGCAGGACAATATGCGACCCCAGGTAGACGCCCTGATCGAACGGCAATGCCTCGACCGCAGAATTGTCCGCCCCGACCACTGAAACATCCGACGCGGCAAGATGCTTCGCCAATTCGAGGCCGATACCAGGTTGGGGATGAATATCGAATCCATCATCTGGGTTCATATACCCCTCGAGCCACCCGGTGCGAATCAACACGATGTCGCCCGAACGGAGTACGACGGACTCACTTGACAACGCCTGTTCGAACTCGGCAACGGTGATCACATGCCCGGGTTCGAGCGCACTGACACCAAGGGCTGCAGCGACATCCACGAGTACACCGCGACCGACAATCGCACCGATCTTGTCGATACCGCATCGCGGTGCTCCACGCATCGAAGAGACGTCCTCTGCTGGGAAGCCGTTGTACAACTTTCGGCCCTCGTACACATGGCCGAGGGCGTCAAGATGGGTAGCGGTATGTGCCGCCATCACGAGCATGTCCTCGTTGGCGCCCACACCCTCCGCTCCGCCAACCGAACGATGAAACGCCTCATCTCCCTGTCCCGCGAGCGTCAGACGCTGTGGTGCGCCGCGGAACTCGAAGTTCGGGGTCCCGGATCGCTGGATCGGGATACTCAGCGAGTAGACCTTGCCCGTTTTCGGGGCGTTCAGCGCGGCCTTGACCACATCCGGAGTGAGCAGGTTGAGCGCTCCCCGTTCGTCATCGGCGCCCCAGCGACCCCAGTTGTTCGTCGTTCCCATCGCGCTCCCTGTTTCCCGTGATCGCCGAACCCCCGAACGAGCCGAGTGGTGTTCTTGTTCTACACGGGCTGGCCGATGGTCTTGACCTCGAGGTACTCCTTGAAACCGAAGTCGCCGTTGCGTCGGCCCAGACCGCTCTGTTTGGTGCCACCGAACGGGCTGGTGATCCCGAAGAACGACTTGCTGTTGACGGTGACACTGCCGGTTCGCAATCGCTGGGCTATACGCAGTGCCCTGTCGTTGTCGGCACTGCTGACCTCGCCCGACAGTCCGTAGATCGAGTTGTTGGCGATGGCAATCGCCTCGTCGTCGGTGTCATACGGGATCACGGTTAGAACGGGGCCGAAGATCTCCTCCTGCGCCACTTGCGAATCGGGGTCGACGTCGGCGAGCAGTGTCGGCTCGACGTAGTAGCCGGTCGGTAGGTTCTCCGGGATGCCGCCGCCGGTGATCACCCTGGCTCCGGAATCGATACCCGACCGGATCAAACCGAGGACTTTGTTCCGTTGGGTTTCGCTGATCTGCGGGCCTTGCATGATGCCCTCTTGCCACGGATCGCCCATCGGTATGTTCTGCATCGTTGCCGCCAGAATCGCCAGTCCCTCCTCGTAACGGCTACGCGGCAACAGGATTCGGCTGGGCAGGATGCAACTCTGTCCCGACATCGCGCATGCCATCATCGCCGCCATCGGCAGACAGGCGGTGAGATCGGCGTCATCGCAGACGATATGAGCGGACTTGCCACCCAGTTCCATCAGTGATTTCTTCACCGTCGCGGCTCCGGCCGCCAGAATCGCCCGCCCGGTGGCCGTGGACCCGGTGAACGTGATCATGTCGACCCTCGGATCGGCCGACAGCGCCGCACCCACCTCATTGGCGTTCGAGACCACCACGTTGAACACTCCGGCCGGGATGTCGGTTTCCTCGGCGACGATCCGGCCCAGCTCGCTGCCGGACCACGGTGTCCACTGAGCGGGCTTGAGCACCACGGTGTTCCCCGCCATCAGCGGTGCCACGGTCTCGGCGATGTTCAGGTAGAACGGCACATTCCACGGCGTGATCGCACCGACAACACCCACGGGGTCATAGTGGATCAGGTGCCGCGCCTGCCCCATCACCGTCTCGTGGACACCGGTGTCTTCGAGGTAGTCGAACGCTCGGCCGTACTCGGCCCAATGCTTGACCTCCGCGATCGGGGCATCGACCTGACTGCTGGTCATGCTGATCGGGCAACCCACCTCGGTCACCACGATCCGCCGGATTCGTTCTTTGTTGCGTTCCAGCGCCTCATGCAGCTGCGTCAGGCAGTGGTACCGGAACTCGACATCGCGGGACCAGTCGGTCTCGTCGAATGCCCGGCGTGCAGCACCGACGGCCCGTTCCATGTCCGCGACGGTGCCGTCCGTCGCCTGGCCGGCCACCAGCTCGGACCCCGGGTGGATCACGTCGAAGAGTGCGCCACTTGCGGTGTACTGCAGCTTCCCATCGATCAGCATCCGTTGATCACCGGCGAGCAAACCGGTCTCGACCTGAACGTCAGTCATCGCTATCTCCTTGCAACAGAGCGTGTCCGGATTCCGCCATGCGACAGAGCACGCAGTTGTGTCGGTACGGTACTCCGATCACCACCGCGCAGGGGCAGGAATGTCCAATTCCAGTGGCCGTTCATAAGATAGGTCGCTTCGGTCACGCGTACCGACGAGGTAGCCCTTCTCGGTGAAGAAGGACGAGGCGAGCACCCGCGCATCACCCAGGAACATCGCCTCCACGGTTGAGCGCCGAAGCGCGATGCGCCACTGCCCTTCTCGGCGCTCCAGCCGATCGAGGTAACGACCACTGATGAACTGCGCGGTCTTTCCGTCGCCACCGACGAGAACGACGAGCACATAACTTTCGGCATGCGCGGTATCACCGTCGATCTCGCACGAATGCGTTGTGATGTTGTGGGTGTGCACCTTCGACGTCTCGGCATGTACTTTGTTGGCCCAATCCCCGTAATCAGGGCCCTGGTTGGTCGCATAACCGTGCTCGTCGACGGCATCTTCGTGATACGCAGCGGTTATCAGGTCGACATCGTGACGATCGCACCCGCGTGCGTGCCGCGCGATGCAATCCAGAATTGCGGCCCGATCCTTGAGGTACAGAACATCTGCCTGCAACTGCTCCAGAGTGGTTTCGAGCGTCGACATATTTCTCCGTTTCGCGATACTTCTCCGCCGGAGCGGACCGGCCGGCGGTACTCGGCCCAATCGACTGCGACCAAGCCCACAGCCACTATACAGTCGTACAGCGAACGAGGGGTGCGAAAATGAACAAGACTCAACAAAGTGAGGAACGTGGACATGCCACCATCGGCTCGGCGCGTAGGCGCAGAAACGTCGAAGACCAGGGACGTAATACTCGACACCGTCGAAAAGATCATGGTCGCCGACGGTTATCCGAGCGTCACGTACCGCGTGCTGGCAACGAAGGCCGGCGTGACACCGAGCCTCGTCCAGTACTACTTCCCCACCCTCGACGACATCTTCCTCGCCGCCCTGCGCCGGCGCACCGAGGAGAACGCCCAGCGCCTCACCGCAGCACTGAAGGCCCGCCCCGACGAGCCGTTGCACGTCATGTGGGAGTTCAGTTGGGCCGAAGCCAAGGGGGCACTGGTCACCGAGTTCATGGCGCTCGGCAACCATCGCCCGAAAATCGGTGCCGAGATCGCCAAGGTCACCGCGCAGATACGGCAGATCCAGCTCGACACCTTGGCTGCAGACGCCGCCACCACCGGCACTGCCGACTTGCCGCTTTCCCCCGGAGGACTCACGGTCCTCATCTCCGGCATTCCGAAATTGCTGAACCTCGAAAAGGGTGCAGGCATCACCGACGCCCACGAAGATGTGGTGGCGTCCTTCGAGTCATTCATCGACTCGATCGAACCGCCGAAGTCGCCGCGCCCCCGGAAACGGGCGACTCGTACCCGTAGCTGACCCGCGGCCCCGACTCCCGCGAGGCCATAGACCCTCTGCAGGCCTAGACGCCCGCCGGCCCGGGCGCACCATGCATGTACAACGTTTGACCGGAACAGAAGCTTGCCGCGTCGGAGGCGAAGAACAAGACGCCATAGCCGATTTCATCTGGTTCCCCCAACCTGCCGAGCCCGTTGGTCCCCGCCACCGAGTCCGGATCGAGGTTGTATTTCGCGAGCTCGTCGGTCAGCGTCGGCGCTCGGACCGCACCGACCGCGATGGCGTTGACGCGAATTCCCTTGCCTGCCCATGCCGCTGCCATCGAACCGGTCAGGTTGTTGACCGCAGCCTTAGCCGCCGCATACGGCGCTGCCTGCGGCATCGACAGCAGACTTGCCCCCGACGAGATGTTGACGATCGCCCCTTTGCCCTGCTCAATCATGTGAACAGAGGCCGCCCGCGACAGATTCCAGACGCTGCCCATGTTGAGGGCAAAGACGTCAGCGAACTCGTCCTCGGTCCACCTCTTGATCGACTTCGTCTCGGCGCCACCGGCACTGTTGACCAGGATGTCCACCCGACCGAACTCGGCCACCGTCCGATCCACGAGCTCCTGGCATCCGGCCGCGGTACTGACATCCGCCGGTACCGCCAGCGCGCGACGTCCCAGCGCGTCGATCTCCTTCGCGGTGGACTCCAGCGGATCAGGGCGACGGCCGGCGAGCACGACATCCGCGCCATGCTCTGCGAGGACCAGCGCCGCGCCGCGCCCGATACCGGTGCCACCACCGGTCACCAGCGCGACGCGCCCTTCGAGGGAGAATCGATCACTCATTTCACTGCTCCTTTGTTCGATGTGCCGGCAATCCATGAAGCCGACGGCCGAAACCGCACGTGCTCCAGTCGGATTCGACGATGCACCAGCGGTAACGACGAAGTACGACCATTTGCTGTACGAGCGTATAGCAGTTGATCTATGCTCGTCCACGAAACCCGAATCAAGGAGTTTTTCGTGAGCGATGTGTATTACGACCCGTGGGACGTCGAGATCGATATCGACCCGTATCCGACCTACCGACGACTGCGCGACGAGGCGCCGCTCTACTACAACAAACGACACGACTTCTGGGGCTTGAGCCGCTACGCCGACATCGACGCGGCGTTGCGGGATCCGCAGCGGTTCAGTTCCGCAAAGGGCGACATCCTCGAAGTGGTCAAGGCCGATCCGGTGATGCCGCCAGGTGTGTTCATCAACGAAGACCCACCCCTGCACACCATCCATCGCAAGATCGTGGGTCGGGCTTTCACCCCGCGGAAGATGAAAATGATCGAAGACAAGGTCCGTGCATTCTGCAACGCCTGCCTCGATCCCCTGGTCGGCTCCGATCGCTTCGATTTTGTACTCGACCTGGGCGCGGAGCTCCCGATGCGGACCATCGGCATGCTCGTCGGTATCCCCGACGCCGACCAGCCGAGTGTGCGAGCCGAGGCAAATCGCGTGTTGCGCAACAAACCCGGTGAGCCGCTACCGGTGAAGAAAGACCACTACTTCGACGGTGACATGTTCACCGACTACGTCGACTGGCGGATCAAGAACCCTTCCGACGACCTCATCACCGAACTGCTGAACGTGGAGTTCGAAGACGACACCGGCACCACCAGGAACCTCCGCAAGGATGAGCTCCTCATCTTCCTGGCCGTCATCGCGGGGGCCGGGGTCGAGACCACCGGCCGACTGTTCGGCTGGATGGGCAAGGTGCTGGCCGAAAATCCTGATCAGCGTAAAGAACTGACACAGGACCACTCACTCATCCCGGGCGCCATCGATGAACTCCTGCGGTTCGAGCCGCCGGGACCTCACGTCGCCCGGTATGTGACCGAAGATGTTGAACTGCACGGACAGACGGTTCCAGCCGGCAGCGCGTTACTGCTCATGCTGGCCTCGGCAAACCGCGACGAACGCACCTTCGACAATCCGGACCGATTCGACATCCACCGGCAACCCGGTTCACTCCTGAGCTTCGCCAAAGGCGCGCACTTCTGCCTCGGCGCCCCACTGGCCCGCCTCGAAGGCCGGGTTGCACTCGAAGAGGTCCTGAACCGGTTCCCGGAGTGGGACATCGACCTGACCCAAGCCCGCCGAGCCCGCAGTTCCACCGTGCGCGGCTGGGATTCGATGCCGGCGATCATCGGCCGATGAACATCTGGAAATTCATGTGGCGCACCGTACTCTCGCCGCCACAGTCGCTCACCGCAACCGGCTCGGCCATCACCATTCTCACGTGCCCGGCATTCTCCCTATGCCACGTACACATCGATGCGGCACCGGTGAACAGCACCGGGCCGGATCAATGGCCCGCGAACGCCTCGGCCAGCCACCAGGACCCGCCGTCATTGGTGACCTTCGCGTCGATCACGAGCGGCCGGGCGGCGCCGGCCGCGCGATAGCCCTCCACCCAGGTGCGCACTTCATCCAGATCATCGAGTGTGCGCACGGTGACCCCGGCAGCACCGAAACCTCGTGCGATGGACGCGATATCGGTTTCCGGAAAGGTCACCGTATCGTGGTCGGCGTCATCGAAGTGGTGCACCTCTGCACCGTAGGCGGAGTCGTTGTAGACGATCGCGACCAACGGCAGGCGCAGGCGTACCGCGGTGTCGATTTCGGAGATACCCATGAGGAATCCACCGTCGCCCGCGCCGAGGACACCGAGCCGGTCGGGCTGTGCGATCCCCGCTCCGATCGCGGTGTAGAGCCCGAGTCCGATCGATTGGTATGCCTGGGTGAAGCAAAAGCCATGATGGTCGGGGACCGAGAGATGAGTGGACGGGTAACCCATGAAGTTCCCGGAATCAATGGACACGATCCGCTCCGTGGGCAGGATCTCGTCGAGTGCGATGGTCAGCGCACGTGAGTCGATGCGATCGCCGCCCGACGAGTCATCGACCGGGACATCCTGCCAGCGAGCCGATTCCGCGATTTTCGCCCGTACGACAGCAGTCCGGTAGCGCGTTGCCCCTTCCGGCTCCACATCCGACAATTCCGCGAGAACGTCGGTGGCGGTCAGCGCACAATCGCCGATGATCCCGAGATCGACGGGACGGTGCGCGCCGATCGCGTCGACGTCGTCGTCGACCTGGACGACGGTTGCCTCCGGTCCGATCAATCGGCCGTGTCGCATCGTCCACATGTTGAGGGCGCATCCCCAGCCGACAATGAGGTCGGCGTCCGAGATCAATTCCGCGGAGGTGGGCGACGAGAACCCGCCGGAGATGCCGAGGGAGAACGCATCGTCGGCGAAGAGTCCGTTGGCGACCGCCGACGTCGCGACCAAAGCCCCGCTCGCCAAAGCGAGTTCGGCGATCTGCCGGCCGGCGTCGCGGCCGCCCCGCCCGGCGACGAACACCGGCCGCTGCGAGCCACGTATGGCATCGACGAGCCGGGTGACCGCATCGGTGTTGGGCCGCACCCGCGGCTCTTCGACCGTGATCCCGATGGGCCTCTGCACACTGGCACGCTGTGCCGCGACGTCGATGGAGACGTTGAGGACGACGGTGCGCCGTTGGGTTACGGCGTTCCGGTAGGCACGGGTGACATCCGCGACGACGGTCTGCGCCGAATACACGCGATCACTGATCGCGCCGACGCTGGTGACGAGCGTGTCCTGATCGATGCGAAAATTGGAGCGCAGGGCCGCCGCGGGACTGTCGGCGGTCAGGACGATCATCGGGGTCCGGCTCTTGGCGGCCTCGGTGATACCGGTCATCGCGTTGGTGAGACCGCAACCCTGGTGCAGCGACACGACTCCCACCCGCGACGACATCCGCGAGTACGCGTCGGCCATCGTCGCCGCCCCACCTTCGTGGCGGGCCGCGGTGAACGGCACACCCCCGGCACGCAGTGCATTGGTCATCACGAAATTGCCGCTACCGACCACCCCGAACACGTGGCCGGCACCGAGGTCGGCCAGGACTCGTCCGACAACGTCGGCAACGGTGGGTCCGTACGTGCTCACGCACGCGCTCCGGTTACACCTGCTCCGACTACGACGGCCAGGACGCGAGACGGGCTACCGGTCCCGCCGACGATGGGCAGCGGGCTCACCACCAGCAGGGCACCGGTGACGGGGAGTTGACCGAGGTTTCGCAGTGAAGTGATGCCGTATTTGTCGTTGCCGAGGAAGTAGTTGTGCACCGGGAAGGCGGGGTCGAAACCGCCTGCGAGACCGGCGTCCACCCCGACGGTCTCCACGCCGAGGCCGGTGATCTCGCGCTCGGTGGCCAGCCAGCGCGCGCAATCGGCCGCCACGCCCGGTGTGTGCGAGCCGGTCTCGTCGGCGTTGAGGAATTCCGCCTCGGATCCGCCCCGCGACTCCCAGCCGGTGCGCAGCAGCAACCACGCGCCCGCTGCGAGCGGCCCGTTGGCCGCTTCCCACTCCTCGACGTCGGCGATGCTCAGGAGGTAGTCGGGGTCGTCGGCGACCTTCGTGGTCAGGTCGATGACAGCAGCCGGTCCGATGAGTCGCTGCACCGGGATCTGCGATACGTCGTCACCGTCGCGACCGGTGATCCAATGCACCGGCGCATCGAGATGGGTCCCGATGTGCTCACCCGTATGGATGTTGTTGTGACGCCAGAACGGGCCGGGTTCGTTGTAGGCGCTGACCTCTTCGAGGCTGAAGTCGATGAGGTTCGCGAACGGCTCGGGCAGGCGCAACGCCGGGGTCGAACTGCTCAGCGGCGTGGTCAGGTCGATCACCTCGAGGCTGCCGGTGAGGATGCCGTCGAGAAAGTTCGACAGGACGGTGGTATCGGGGACGGTCATGTCAGCACCTCGGTTCTTCCGTGTTGGCTATGCACGTCACGGTAGTCCGACACAGCGGGCAGCCACGCACGGTCCCAGGAGAGTCACCATTTCCACCTGCAGCCCATTCCCCCTGTGCTATACACATACCGATGCTGTACGTACGTATAGCAGACAGCGGGAGGTTCGATGAATTCAGAAGCCGCGCACAATGATCCGTCCGGACGCGTAGCCGTCGTCACCGGCGGTGGATCGGGCTTGGGCGAATCGATCTGCCACCATCTGGGGCGGCAGGGTCACCAGGTGGCAGTACTCGACACCGACACCGGCGCCGCAGAGCGGGTGGCCGCCGACGTCCGGGCAGCGGGGTCCAAGGCGTTGGCGGTGGCCGTGGACGTCGCAGACCAGACATCCGTCAACGCCGCATTCGATATCGCCCGGAGCCAACTCGGCCCTGTCGAGATCCTGGTGACCAGCGCGGGTGTCTCCGGATTCACCCCGTTCGAAGACATCACCCTCGACGAATGGAATCGGTACATCGCCGTCAATCTCACCGGCACCTTTCTCTGCGCGCAGGCGGCGATACGCGACATGGTGGACGCCGGTTGGGGCCGGATCGTGACGATCTCGTCGGCGGCCGGGCAAACCGGTGCGCTTCGCCAAGGCCACTATTCGGCCACCAAAGGTGGTGTCATCGCGTTCACCAAGACGTTGGCCCTGGAATACGCCGCCAAAGGAATCACCGTCAACACGGTTCCCCCCTTCACCATCGACACCCCGATGTTGCGGGCCGCACAGGATGCCAAGCATCTCCCCGAGGCCAAGTACATCTCCCGGGTGATCCCGTCCGGGCGGGTCGGGAGCGGCGACGACATCGGCGCAACATGCGCTTTCCTGTGCTCCGACGCCGCCGGCTACATCACGGGGCAGGTCATCGCGGTCAACGGAGGCGCGGTGATGTCGGGATAGAACTCCGAGGCGTTACAACACAACAGTTTTCGAGTATTCGATATTGATCGTCGATCAGAAACCTTTGGAAGGAACAACTATGGGACGTGTTCAAGGCAAGGTCGCATTCATCACCGGAGCCGCACGCGGCCAAGGCCGCAGCCACGCGGTGCGGCTTGCCGAAGAAGGTGCCGACATCATCGCGGTCGACCTGTGCGAAAACCTCAGCACCGTCAACTATCCCCTTGCCACACCAGAAGATCTCGCCGAGACCGCCCGGCTGGTCGAAAAGCATGATCGACGTATCGTCACGGTCCAGGCCGATGTTCGAGAGCGTGCCCAGATGGTCGCGGCGCTGGACCAAGGTCTCGCCGAGTTCGGCAAGGTCGACGTGGTGATCGCCAATGCCGGAATCGCCGCAATGACCGGTGAACCCGGCATCAACGCATGGATCGACACCATCGACACCAATCTGCTCGGCGTGATCAACGCCGTGCAGGCGGCACTGCCACATCTGCAAGCGGGCGCATCACTCATCGCCACCGGTTCGACTGCCGCCCTGATGGATGTGAGCAAAACCGATGCCCCCGGGCAGGAACTCGGCGGCGCCGCATACGCATTGGCCAAACGCCAGCTGACGCATTTCATGCACATGGTCGCCCTGCACATGGCCCCCCGCAACATTCGTGCCAATGTCGTGCACCCCACCAACTGCAACACCGACATGCTCCAGAGCGAACCGATGTACAAGGCTTTCCGTCCCGATCTCGAACATCCCACGCGCGCCGATGCCGAGCCCGGATTTGCGGTGATGCAGGCAATGCCGATCCCCTACGTCGAGCCCGAGGACATCACCAACGCCGTGTTGTTCCTGGCCTCCGACGAATCGAGGTACATGACCGGCATGCAGCTGCGAATCGACGGCGGCGGGTACCTCAAGTGGTACGACTTCAAACTCTGAGGGATCGGTTCACAACCGGCTGACGGCTAGGAGATGAGTCATGAGCGTTGACCACGGCAGCGACAACGACCGGAAGTCGCCCCGCTTCCACTTCGATCGACACACAACGGAATACCGCGAACGGTTCACCGACATCACCGAGGAGATGCAGAGCAAGTGCCCCCTCGCGTGGAGCGATACCTACAACGGGCATTGGGTCGCTGCCGACAACCGGGCGGTCTTCGAACTCGCCCGCAGCGCGGATGTCTCTGCCGATCACGACGTGAACGGTGAACGTCGTGGCTACCAAGGTGTTTCGATCCCCAAGCTGATGGAGGTCAGCATCCGGGGCGGCCTGTTGGAGATGGACGATCCCGAGCACAAGATCTATCGCGGCGCACTCAATCCCTATCTCTCGCCCGCCGCGATCAAACGGTGGGAACCGTTCATCGACGACGTGGTGCGCGCCTGCCTGGACGAGAAGATCGAATCCGGCCACATCGACTTCGTCGAGGATCTGGCCAACATCGTCCCTGCCGTGGTCACACTGGCAATGCTGGGTATTCCGTTGCAGAAGTGGGAAATCTACAACGAACCGGCCCACGCGTCGGTCTACACCGCACCCGAGTCACCGGACGCCCCGCGGGTACTGGATCTGTATATGGCCATGGGCATGGATCTGTTCTCCAACCTGGCCGAGATCCGCGAGAGCCCGCGTCCCGGGATCATCAACGCGTTGGCCGGGCTCCGGATCGATGGCGAGCCTGCGGCCGACATGGAGCTGCTCGGGATGTTGAACCTTCTCATCGGCGGCGGGTTCGACACCACCACAGCGTTGACGGCGCACGCGCTGGAGTGGTTGTCGGAGAATCCCGATGAGCGCGACGTACTCAGCCGTGAACGAGACGAACTACTCGATCCGGCAACCGAGGAGTTCTTGCGCTTCTTTACGCCCGCCCCCGGCGACGGACGAACCATCGCTGCAGACATGGAACTCGACGGCAGGCAGCTCAAAGAGGGAGACCGACTCTGGTTGTCGTGGGCCATGGCCAACCGCGACCCGGACATCTTCGACGACCCGAACGACATCGTTCTGGACCGAAGCGGCAATCGCCATTTCAGCTTCGGCATCGGCATGCACCGGTGCATCGGTTCTAACCTCGCGCGCACCGTGTTCAAATCGATGGTGACCGCGGTGCTCGACCGGATACCGGACTATCGCTGCGTTCCCGAAGGGACTGTCCACTACGAAACCATCGGGGTCATCCAGGGCATGCGGTACCTGCCTGCGACATTCACTCCGGGCCCTCGAGTCGGCGCGGGCTTGGACGAGACACTGGAGAAATTGCAGCGGATCTGCGTCGACCAAGAGTTGGCCAGACCGGTGACCGAACGCAAAGAACCCGCGCTCATCCACGATTGATGCGCGTCGACGCGCGATCAGCGTGGGTGGCCCATTGCTTCCAGCGTCGAGTCGGCGGCGGCCAGCACTGCTGCCGACTTGGCCCCGGCGTCGTCGGCCAGGCTCGATATCAGTCGTGCATCCTTCTGCAATAGCGTCCCCGCGATGGAGGCGATCGCGTCGATCGTTCCGCCGGACGCCGCAATGGCGCCAAGTGCATAGCTGTTCGCCGACCCCTTGGAGATCACCTCGCCGAGACGATCCGGATTCACTCCCAAGGACCCACCCAGGGCCAACGCATCGACGACGATGCCGAGGTTGGCGGCAAAGACAACGTTGTTGAGGAGTTTGGTCACCTGGCCCGACCCCAGTGCACCGAGGTGGACAACCGGTTCACCGTATGTGGAGAACACGGGCCGGCACCGTTCGACGGCCTCCGCTTGACCACCGACCATGACCAGCAGGTTGCCCGCCACTGCCGCAGGGCCACCACCACTGACCGGCGCATCGATGACCACGACCCCTTGCGCCGCTGCCTTTCCGGCCAGATCGCGACAGGTGTCGGGGTGGATGGTGCTGTGGATTGCGATCACACCTCCCGGTGCCAGGCCGGCGAGTACGCCGAGTTCACCGGTCACGATCTGCCGAACATCTGCATCGTCGACCACGCAGATGCAGACCAGATCGCTGGCCGCCGCCAGTTCGGCCGGTGAGTCCGCCACTCTCGCTTCGGTGTCGGCAAAGGACTCCAGCGACGCCGATCGGCGGGCCCACAGCGTGGTGTCGTAGCCCGCTTCCACGATCCGGCGGGCCATCGGCGCGCCCTGACTCCCGAGACCTATGAACCCAATACGCATCGTGTTCCTCCAACTTCGCGAAATACTCTCGTATATAACGCTTCTCGGAATCCGGGCGCGGATCGTTCCGATGTCGGCCGATCGACTTCAGCCTGGCTGGGCGTTGGCGCAGAGCGCTTTTCGGACTGCGCCCACAAAGAATACCCACCCACCTACTCCCGTCGGCCAATTCGAAAAATTCACCCACATAGAGCCCCGGCCTGCCATACATTCGTACAATATGCGCCGGCTGTCGACGGCCGGCCCCAGCGAAAGGCGTGGCTGTGAACAAAGACGACATGATCCTGATCAGTATCGACGACCACATCATCGAGCCCCCCGACATGTTCGACAATCATCTGCCCGCCAAATACAAGGCAGAGGCACCCCGTCTCGTCCACAACCCCGATGGCAGCGACACCTGGCAGTTCCGCGACACCGTCATCCCCAACGTCGCGCTCAATGCGGTGGCCGGAAGGCCGAAAGAAGAGTACGGATTGGAACCGCAGGGTCTCGACGAGATCCGGCCCGGTTGTTACGACGCGGCCGAGCGGGTGAAGGACATGAATGCCGGCGGTGTTCTCGCCACCATGAACTTCCCGTCGTTCCCCGGTTTCGCGGCCCGACTGTTCGCCACCGACGACGCCGACTTCTCCCTGGCCCTTGTGCAGGCCTACAACGATTGGCACATCGACGAATGGTGCGGCGCCCATCCGGGGCGATTCATCCCGATGGCCTTGCCGCCGATCTGGGATGCCGAGCTCTGCGCCCAGGAAGTACGTCGAGTCTCCGAAAAGGGCGTGCACTCGCTGACCTTTACCGAAAACCCTTCGGCGCTGGGCTATCCCAGCTTTCACAGCGATTACTGGAACCCCCTGTGGAAGGCGCTCGTCGACACCGACACCGTGATGAATGTGCACATCGGCTCGTCCGGCCGGCTGTCGATCCCCTCGCCCGACAGCCCGATGGACGTGCTGATCACGCTGCAACCGATGAACATCGTGCAGGCCGCGGCCGACCTACTGTGGTCCGCACCGATCAAGGAATACCCCGACCTGAAGATCGCTCTGTCCGAGGGCGGCACCGGGTGGATCCCATACTTCCTCGAGCGGATTGATCGCACCTACGAGATGCACTCGACGTGGACGAACCAGGACTTCAAGGGCAAACTCCCCTCGGAAGTGTTCAGGGACCACTTCCTGACCTGCTTCATCTCCGATCCCGTCGGCGTGCAGCTACGAAACGAAATCGGTATCGACAACATCTGCTGGGAGATGGACTATCCGCACAGCGATTCGATGTGGCCGAACGCGCCGGAAGAGCTCGAGGGCGTGTTCGACAAGTACAACGTCACCGACGATGAGATCAACAAGATGACCTACGTGAACGCGATGAAGTGGTACTCATTCGATCCATTCAAGGACGTTCCCAAGGAGCAGGCCACGGTCGGTGCGCTACGCAAAGCCGCCGAAGGGCATGACGTGCAGACCCGTGCGTGGAGCACGCGTGAGAAGTCCGGCACCAGCTTCGCGGATTTCGCCGAGAAGGCAAAAGAGATTTCGGGTGTTCAGGATTGATCGAATAGCAATTACCCGCTCGTCAACTACGGCCAGGTGCTCCCCAGGAGCCCTGGCCGCTTTTTTGTCGAACCGATCTTCCACCGCCGAACCCACGTCGGAGCCATAACGAATTGTTATGGCTCGGCGCCGAAATCGGTATTGGAAACTGCAGTTGCCGCACCCATAGTCTCGAAGCATCCGAACAGACGGTGTGCTGCGCACCATAATCTTGCGCAAATGTGACGGGAGTTTTCAGTGAGTGTTGAAGACAAGAACTGGACAGAAGCGATGGGCTTTGATCGCATGCCCAACCACATCGTTGGTATGCGCGTCACTGAACAGATGGACCTGACCGGCCAAAAGGCCGTCGTTGTCGGTGCCGGGGGTGACGGTCTGGGTCAGGCGATCGCCAACCGCCTCGCCGGCCTCGGCGCTGACATCGCACTGATTGGACGGACCTTCGAGAAGGTCGAACGGCGCGCCAAAGAGATCGAGGAACGCTGGGGCGTGACGGCGATACCGGTCCTCGCCGATATGTCGGATTGGGATCAGGTCCACCAGGCGGTCAAAGAAAGTCATGACCGGCTCGGCGGCCTCGACATCATGGTGAACAACCCCGTCATGGTGGTGGCCGGACCGTTCGAAAAGCACACGAAGGAAGACATCGACAAAACGATGCTGGGCAGCCTGACCATGATGATGTACGGCGCGCACGCTGCGCTCGAGTATCTCCTTCCCCAGGGTTCGGGCAAGATCATCAACATCGGCGCCGTCGGTGGACGCATGCAGCACCGCGGGCTTGTCGTCTACAACTCGGCCAAAGCCGGTGTCATCGGATTCACCCGCAACCTTGCTCATGAGATGGCGCCGCGCGGTGTCAACGTGCTGGCAGTCGCCCCCGGAATCATGATCAAACCTGATCTGGTCGAGCGCTTCCTCAATCCGCAAAGCGATCAGGACTACGCCGCCCGCGACGCCATCGCCGAAGCACTCGAGACCTACGTCCAGCTCGGTCGCGGCGCACTGCCGGAGGAGGTGGCCAACATGGTTGCGTACCTCGCCACCGACGCCGCCAACTACATGTGCGGCCAGACCATCGACGTCGCAGGCGGACAGTTCATGAATTGACGGGAGATCGACCACTTCCTGTTCTACTCAACTGATTTCAACCCCGGAGGTCACGATGTCTCCCATCGACGACGTAATGGACGCGGCAACCAAGAGCACCGGACTCACCGACTTCGGTGATGACTCTTTCCGCGAGGGTCTCGAAATACTGTTGGCGTCGGTACGCGACGAAGCCAACCTGAACGCGACGGGCGAAGTGTTCATGCGCGACCGCATCGTCGGATATCTCGGCCAGCGGTTGCAGGTTGAGAACTGGTATCGCCGTCACCCCGAGATCGACGAGATCTCCATCGTCACCCCGCTGATCGGGATCGGCCTGCCACGCACCGGATCGTCGGCACTGTCGAGTTTGCTCTCGCAGGACCCAGACGTGCGGTACATCAGGCGCTGGGAGTCGTCGCAGCCCTGCCCACCGACATCGACTGTTGTCGGGGTTGATCCGCGCATCCCGCCGGGCATCGGCGAGATGCTCGGGTCACGGCATCACGTCCCGAGCGACACCCACGGTCCCATGGAATGCCACGACCTGATGGCGTTGGACTTCAAAACCCACTTCTTCCAGTCGCTGGCCCAGATTCCGACGTACTCGGAATGGTTTGTGAACAAAGCAGATCTCACGTCCACGTTCGAGTACCAGCGCAGAGTGATGAAGCTGATGCAATGGGGTGAGCCCACACGGGAGTGGCGACTCAAGTGCCCGTCGCACATCTTGGTCCTGGACGCCCTGGACAAGGCCTTTCCCGATGCCCGCTACGTCATGACACATCGGGATCCCACCGACGTCATCTTGTCGGTTGCCGACCTTTATGCCGACATCATCACCAGGTTCACAGACACCATCGACAAGCCATACATCGGCAAGCTCAATGTGGATCATTGGTCGCTGGGTATCCAACGTGCCATGCAGTTCCGCCGTGATGGCGCCGACGATCGTTTCTACGACATCGACTTCCGCGCGATGCAAAGCGATCCCGTCGGCGAGGTCAAGGGACTGTACAGCTGGCTCGGAACCCCGGTCAGCGCACAGTTCGAGTCGCAGATGCGAAGTTGGTGGGAAAAAGCGGCCGACCAACGTGAACCGAGTTCACACGCCGACCCGGCCGAGTTCGGCATCGACCTCGCCGAGGTCCGCCCACTGTTCAACGAGTACGTGGCAAGTGCCCAGCACTGGACCAACCATTCCAACCTAAATGTGAAGTGAGAGAAACGATGTCGATTGATCTGACCGGAGGCCTTGATTCAACTCGCGAACACGTCTTCGCCGAGCGGCCCGAAAATCCGGAAATGCGGGATTCGGTGAGTTTCTGGGTGGTCGATGACCGCGGCGAGGTGGGACTGCCGCGCATCGGCGTGGAAGCCGTGTCCTCCAACTGGGATACCCACGACCTGCAGGTGAATGTCACCTTTCCGGATGGCCGGGTGTACCGACTGCGATCCACCGAACCCGCGGCCTCGCCCATCGGACCCGAAGGCAAACCCACCGTGCTGGGCGCCGGCGGACTGAAGTTCCGTTGCGTCGACGAGTTCGACACCTGGACAATGACATACGACGGAAAGGCCGTACAGACCACGTCCGCCGGACTCATCAAGGGTGACACCGATGGTCCGGTCGTCAACGTCAGCTTCCATGTCGAAGCGAAGATGGCCGTTCCACCATGGATCCAGGGCACCATGGGCAAAGACGCCCAGGAAAAGCTCAAGGACGACGCCATCTCGGGCATGATGGGTGGACCTCGCTATGAGCAGCTGTTCCGGGCCACCGGCCGGGTCAGCATCGACGGAGCCGAAGACCACACCTTCACCGGCTGCGGACTGAGGATTCGACGTCAGGGCGTCCGCAACCTTGCCGGATTCTGGGGTCATTGCTGGCAGTCCGCTGTCTTCCCGAGCGGCAAGGCCTTTGGCTACATCGCCTATCCTCCGCGCGACGACGGACAAGACACCTTTGCCGAGGGCTTCATCTACAAGGGCAACGGAGATCTCATCCCGGCACGAATCGTGAAGGCTCCCTGGCTGACCCGTCTTGTTCCCAAGGGGGACGACGCAACACTGGTCCTCGAGACCGACACCGAGACCGTGACCATCGAAGGTGAAGTCCTGTTCGGCGCCCACGATGTCTTCCACAAAGACAACGCCTATTCGACAAATGCGCTCAAGGCCGAGATGCCCGCCTTCCCCGCTGTGCACCAATCCGGTGTGCGTTATCGGTGGGACGGCGAGGAAACGGTGGGAATGATGGAGCGCTCGAACCCGCTCGACAAGATCGAGCAGGACTCGTGACCACGTCATCGCCAACTGTCTCCTGAAAGGCCACAGCAATGCTGAACACACGCTACGAGCTCTCACACCTGGCCGCGCTCGAAGCGGAATCGGTCTACATCTTCCGCGAGGTGGCCGCCACTGCACAACGCCCGGTGCTGCTGTTCTCTGCAGGCAAGGACTCGGTGGTGATGTTTCACCTGGCACGCAAGGCTTTCTGGCCGGCACCGATCCCCTTCCCGCTCATGCATGTCGACACCGGACACAACTTCGACGAAGTCATCGAGTACCGCGATCGCGTCGTCGAGAAAACCGGTGTCCGACTGATCGTTTCGAGTGTCCAGGACGACATCGATGCGGGACGGGTGGTTGAGCAGACCGGACCGGGAGCCAGTCGCAATCGACTCCAAACCGCCGCGCTGCTCCGCGGCATCGGAGAAAACAAGTTCGACACCGTCTTCGGTGGCGCCCGACGCGATGAGGAAAAGGCCCGCGCCAAGGAACGGGTGTTCAGCTTCCGCGACGAGTTCGGCGCATGGGATCCGCGGGCGCAGCGCCCGGAACTGTGGAATCTCTACAACGGACGCCACCACAAGGGTGAGCACATCCGGATCTTCCCGCTCAGCAACTGGACCGAACTCGACATCTGGCAGTACATCGCCTCCGAGGAGATCGAACTGCCAAGCATCTATTACTCGCACCGGCGAGAGGTCGTTCCTCGCGACGGAATGCTGCTGGCCAAAACCCGTTTCGTGGACTTGGCACCCGGCGAGGAAGTGATCACCGAGACGGTTCGATTCCGGACAGTGGGCGATGCCACCTGCACCGGATGTGTGCTCAGCGACGCCGTCACCGTGCATCAGGTGATCGACGAGGTCTCCTCGACCCGGATCACCGAGCGCGGCGCCACCCGCGCCGACGACCGGATCTCCGAGTCGGGGATGGAAGACCGCAAGAAGGAAGGCTACTTCTGATGACTCTTGCACGTCCCGCCACCGAATCCACCACGACCGAGAGCAATCACCCCATGCAGACCGGCAAGCAGATGTTGCGCCTGGCGACCGCGGGCAGCGTCGACGACGGCAAGTCGACACTCATCGGAAGGCTGCTCTACGACTCCAAGAGCATCTTCACCGACCAGATGGAGTCCATCGAACGCACCAGCGTCGAGCGCGGAGACGAGTACGCCAACCTCGCGCTGCTCACCGATGGACTCCGTGCCGAGCGCGAACAGGGCATCACGATCGACGTCGCCTACCGCTACTTCGCAACGCCCAAGCGGAAGTTCATCATCGCCGACACACCGGGACACGTTCAATACACCCGAAACATGGTGACCGGCGCCTCCACTGCGGATGTCGCCCTGATCCTCGTCGACGCCCGCAAGGGCGTCCTCGAGCAGACCCGCCGCCACGCGTTTCTGTCATCCCTGTTGGGCATCGCCCATCTGGTGCTGTGTGTGAACAAGATGGACCTGGTCGACTGGTCCGAAGAACGCTTTATCGAGATCCGTGACGAGTTCAGCGCTTTCGCCGGCAAGCTGAACGTCCACGACCTCAGCTTCATACCGGTGTCAGCTCTCCTCGGCGACAACGTGGTGGATGCCTCGCAGCACATGCCCTGGTACACCGGCACCTCGCTTCTCGGGCACCTCGAAGACGTCCACATCTCGTCGGACAAAAACCTGATCGACGCGCGCATGCCCGTGCAGTACGTCATCCGCCCGCAGGTCTCCGATGGCTCCGACCACCGCAGTTACGCCGGGACCATCGCCAGTGGAACGTTCAAGCCCGGTGACGAAGTTGTTGTGCTGCCCAGCGGTTTCACCACCACGGTGTCAGAGATCTGGGGTCCCGGCGGGGCCAAGGTCGACGAGGCGTTCACATCGATGGCCGTCTCGCTCTCATTGGCCGACGACATCGACATCACTCGCGGTGAGATGCTGGCCCGGCCGGGCAACCGCCCACACGTCGGCCGCGACATCGACGCCATGGTCTGCTGGTTCTCCGACGACACCACCCTGGCACCCGGGAACCGCTATACGATCCAGAGCTCGACCCGTGAGTCCAAAGCGGTCATCAGCGCACTGACCTACCGGCTCGACGTGAACTCCCTGCACCGCGACGAGGCCTCGGAAGCGTTACAGCTCAACGAGATCGGCCGAATCACGCTCCGGACCCAGCAACCGCTGATGTTCGATGCCTATCAGCAGCACCGTCACACCGGCAGCTTCATCCTGATCGACGAGGCCACCAACAAAACTGTGGGCGCCGGGATGATCAACGGCCCGGTCAGCAAAGACTCGCACGTTGTCTGGCACAGCTCATCGGTCACCCGCGAGCAGCGCGCCACCACGGGTGCCACCATCTGGATGACGGGACTTTCCGGCTCCGGAAAGTCCTCTATTGCAGCAGAACTCGAGCGGTCCCTGGTCGCGGAGGGACGCCCCGCCTATCTGATGGACGGCGACAATCTACGGCACGGCCTCAACTCCGACCTGGGCTTCGGCGACGACGACCGCCGCGAGAACATACGCCGCACCGCAGAGATTGCCGCGCTCTTCGCCGATTCCGGTTCGGTGGCGATCGTCTCTTTGATCAGTCCCTTTGCGGCAGAACGACAGCGGGCCAGAGAGATCCACGCACAGCGCGGAATCCCCTTCTACGAGATCTTTGTCGACACGCCACTCGAGGTCTGCGAGGAGCGTGACCCCAAAGGCCTCTACGCCAAGGCCCGCACGGGTGAGATTCCCCAGTTCACCGGGATCAGCTCACCGTACGAGCCTCCAACCGCGGCCGATATCGTCATCACGCCCAGCGACAGTCCCCTGCCGCGCGTCGCCGAAGCAATCCGCCGCGACCTGGGAATCTGAGCCGTGAGCTTCGATGATGCGGACACCGCGCTTGCCGCCGAGTTGGCCACTGCCGCCGGAGAGTTCCTGCTCGAACTGCGGGCCACATCCGGTCTGGCAGGCAAGGATCTCGGCAAGGCAGGCGACCTGGGCTCGAACGAGTTCCTGCTGAAGGAACTCGCTCGCCTGCGGCCCGACGATGCGGTCTTGTCCGAGGAATCCTCCGACGACCCGGCCCGACTCGACGCTCCTCGGGTCTGGATCATCGACCCGGTGGACGGCACCAAGGAATATGGACTCGGTCGCAGCGACTGGGCAGTTCACGTGGCACTGTGGGAGCGCAACCGGCGAGGTGATGGAGGCGGCCTGACGGTCGGCGCGGTTGCGTTGCCCGGGCTGTCGGCCACCTACGTCAGCGACGGTGCCGCGGTTGAACCCGCGACCGGACTGGTCGCAACACCACGTGGCTCTAACGCACGCGTTGTGGTCAGCGGCTCGCGGCCACCGGCATTCTCGGAGGCGGTGGCCTCGGCGCTCGGCGGAGAGTTGTTGCCGATGGGATCGGCCGGTGCGAAAGCGATGGCGGTGGTCCGCGGCGAGGCCGATGCATATGTGCACGCCGGTGGTCAGTACGAGTGGGATTCGGCCGCCCCGGTGGCCGTGGCCAGATCACAGGGATTGTGGTGCAGCAGGATTCATGGCGATGCCCTGCGCTACAACCAACGCGATGTCTACCTTCCGGACCTTGTCATCTGCCGACCCGAACTCGCTCCGACAATTCTGGCGGTCATCTCAGATGCCGACCGCGCCGCCGAACCACCGAACAGCCGTACCGTCTTGAGCTAGGTGGCAGACTGGGACCGTTATGGATACCCATCGCCTCAAGTACTTCCTGCGCATCGCCGACGAGGGGTCGATGACGCGTGCGGCAACTGTCCTTGGGATCGCCCAGCCTGCCCTGAGTCGTCAAATCCACCGTCTGGAGGAAGAACTCGGCGTAACGCTGTTTCGCCGCACGTCACGCGGCATGGAGTTGACGGAGGAAGGCGAACAGCTCCGAGCAAGTACGGCCGCGCCACTGCGCCAGCTCGAGCTCGCCGTCCAGTATGCCGGCTCGCCACTTGCACGACTCGAGCGGGGATTTCGCCTCGGTCTCCTGGAGACGACCGTGGACTTGTTGGCCAAACCACTACTCGGCAGCCTCGCGTCGGCGTTCCCGAAAATGAGTTTCGACATCACAGCCGCGAATACCGACCTTCTCATCGAGAGCCTACTGAAGGGAACACTCGACACCGCCATCATCAATCCGATACCTGATGATCGCTTGTTCTCCAGCGACTTACTGATCGAGGACCTTGTTGTCATGGGTGGGGCGACAAGCGATCTCACTCCAGATCGGCCAATGCGTTTCATCGACATAGCCGAGCTTCCGCTGGTGATGCCCAGTACCCCTACCGGCCTCGCCAGCACCATCGAGAACGCAGCACTGCGACTCCAGATCCACTTGCAGTCCCGGTTTGCCACCGACTCACTGCAAGTCGCGAAAAGTCTCATCCGGGCCGGAACCGCCTACGGCATCCTGCCGATGTCCGCGTGCACCGCAGAGATCGAATCAGGACGGATTCGTTGGGCTCCATTGACAGAGCCCACCGTCAGTCAAAAGCTGATCATGGCGTCCACCGGCCGGCTCGAGTTGCCCCGCGGATTGGCCATCCGAATCGGCAACATCATCCACGACGAAATTGCCCAGCTGATCAACTCCGGCAGCTGGCCGGCGCAGATCCTCCACTCGCGCCACACGCATGAGTCCAAAGGCCGGTCGGGCGTCTAGTGCGGCGGCGACGCGAGCCGCGCTTCCGCCGACACGGTGGTGACGCCATCGGCAACGATCGCCCCCTGCACCTGCCGCCCGGACAGGTCGCTTCGCTCCGCCGAGATGTGTAACTCCGTGAGCAATGGGGTCGGCCGGTGATAGCGCACCGACAATTCCTGCACCACAGCCGGTTCTCCCTCCACCGCGCCGGCCGCTGCCAGGACATGACTGAGCATCAGCGCCGACATACCGCCATGCACCAACGCTTTCGGTCCCTGATACTGCAGCCCGAGAAGACCAGTCGCCGAGACGTTTCCGTCGTCGTCGACGTCCACGTCAAGTGGCGGCGCGAGTGCATTGCCGGTACCCGACACCGGATCCCGATCGCCGGTCACCCCGGCGCAGTCGTCCATCACCTGCGCGATCCGGTCGAGTTCTTCGGTGACCGCGCGCAGCCCCGGGTCCTCAGCTTCGACCCGAAGGAGCAGATCGGTGAGCCGGCGCAACCCCGCGGCAGCCGACTCGATGCCATCGGACTGTTCAACACCGTCAGTTCGCATGCGGCATCCGCTTTCTCGAGGCGATGAACAACCCGTCGGCGCTCACGCACAGTTCGTCATTCAGCCAGATCTCTGCGCTCGAGTAGGCCTTCCGGCCGTCGACGCGATCGTGTCGCGATCTGATCGTCAGCTCCCGCCCGGACGGCACCGGCCGGTGGAACCGAATGTTGAGTTGCGCCGTCATCCCCGCCGCTCCGGCCACCGCGTTTGCGTTGGCCAGCGCCACGTCGAGGATCATCGCCACGGCGCCCTCATGAACCACACCGGGAGCGCGCTCGTAGGCGACCGAAAACGTCACCACGCCATTCGCACCATCGTCGGTCGCCCCCAAGTCGACGGGTGGAGCGATCGCGTTGTGCGCACCCACCACCGGACTGTAGAGCGACCCCCTACCCTCACGCTCCATCGCTTGTATCCGATCGCGTGGCGACGGCGCGCGCGTCTCGAGATCATCGGCGAGGGCGTGGATCCGGCGGGCGATTTCCGAGAGATCCGCCGCACCGCGAGCAGCGCCCGTCAGCGCCACCGTGGCCCGGCGCACGGCCGCGACCGCCTGCGCAGTCAGATCGCCGCCCTCGCCATCACCGTGGTCGAGGTGGCGTTCCGCATCAGCGGTGTAAGTCACGTTTGATCCCCTCCTCGACACACGTCTGCGGGCCGTTGAAGTGAAACGCTACCCGGCAGCGGCCAGGTCGCGGAGCAGGTCTCGGCTGCGCCGCATCGACCCACGAGGGTCGGGACCCACCGGGGTGATCGCCGCCCAGACATCGGTTGCGCCCGCATCGATGAGGTTCTGCAGCTGCAGGCGTACCGATTCTTCGTTGCCGACGATAGCGATATCAGCCGCATCGGTGGCACCACCGGCACTGATGACGCGCTGGTAGTTGGGCATTCCGGCATACATGCCCGACGTTGCGGCAACCGCGGCGCGCGCCTCGTCGACGTCGTCGTGCACTGCCACCGGCAACCCCGCCACGATCCGGGGAGTCGGACGGCCCGCCTGCGCGGCCGCGGCGTGAATGGCTGGGGCGATCTGTGATTCGATGACCTTCGCCGAAGCCATCCACAGCACGGTTCCGTCGGCGAATTGTCCTGCCACCCGCAGCATCCGGGGCGACATGGCGGAAAGAAGCACTGGCACCTGGTGTTTGACCGCTGTCATCCGGCCTGCACTCTTGGTGGTCCAGTCCTGTCCGTGGAAATCGACGTCCTCGCCGTGCAGCAGCGCCGTGATGATCTGGATGTACTCCTCGGTGTTGCGGCCGGGCCGCTCGTACGAAAGCCCATATACATCTTCGATGAGGGGCCCGTGGGAAGGACCCAAACCGAGCGTGAAGCCGGGCCGTCCCATCGCCTCTGCGACTGCGGCGGCCCTATTGGCCTGCAGCAGCGGATGAACGGGATAGGTCTGCAGGACGGCAGTTCCCAGCTCGATCGTTGAGGTGGCCCGGCCCGCCACCGCAAGTGCGGCAAGCGGGTCACCCGCGACCGTGCTGGCGTACCAGAGCGAGGTGAATCCGTCGGCCTCGGCGCGCTCGGCCTGCTGGACGATCTTGTCGGTCGACGAAGCGCCGCCGGTCAATCCGATTCGCATGTTGCAGTTCGCCCTGTCTTCGTATGTATGGTTGTTCATGCAGCCTATACGACTGTATGGCAATACGGATCAGCGTAATGAGGGAGCGACCATGTTCGACACCGCCACACCGATCACACCGTCGATCGGCATCGAAGTCACCGGCGTCTCCGGCAGCCGCCTCGCGGAAGCGGACGCGGCGACATGGTGCCGAACCGCACTCGAACGACACGGTGTGGTCCTGTTCCGGGAATGCCATATCAGCGACAGCGACCTGGTGGCGTTGAGCCGCCTACTCGGAGAGGTCGTGGTCCCTCCGATGGGCGGACAAAAGGATCATCCCGAGGTTTCAGCGATCAGCCTCGATCCCGCGAAGACAGTCCTGGCCTCGTACAACACCGGCACATTCCACTGGCATATCGACGGTGCCACCGACGCCATCCCACAGATGGGCACCCTGCTGACGGCACTCGAGGTCTCTGCCGAAGGTGGCGACACAGAGTTCGCCAACACCTACGCCGCCTATGACGCCCTGTCCGATGAGGACAAAGCTCTGGTCGCAGACCTGCAGGTGGTCCACAGCTTCAGCACGGCGCAACTGCTGGCCAATCCGGACCCCACAGACAAGCAGCGGGCAGCGTGGGCCCGGGTTCCCACCCGAGTCCACCCGCTGGTGTGGACACGCCGGACCGGACGCAAGTCCCTGCTGATCGGGGCCACCGCGGGTGAGGTGGTCGGGATGTCACCCGAGGAAGGACGGGCACTGATCAGCCGCCTGCTCGAATGGTCGACGCAGCCGCGATTCGCCTTGCGCCACCACTGGCATCGCGGCGATCTGGTCCTATGGGACAACACCGGCATGCTCCATCGGGCGATCCCCTACACCGCCACCTCACGCCGGCTCATGCACCGGACCACTCTGATCGGCGAAGAAGCAGTCGCCTGAACCCTCGCGGGTAGATTCGTGGCATGAACGGCAAGGCGATGTGGCAGTGACAGCGACAGACACTTCCACCCAGGACAGCACCGACGACGCACCACCGGTCCTTTTTCCTCGACTGCTCCCCTGGATCCTGGGTATCTGCGGCGTCATCGGCCTGGCGGCCTCGTTCACCTTGACCGTCGAGAAGTTCGAACTGGCGGAGAACCCGGACTATGTGACCAGTTGCGATATCAGCCCGGTATTGAACTGCGGTTCGATCATGGACACGTCCCAGGCGGCGCTCTTCGGTTTTCCGAATTCGCTGATCGGACTCGTCGGTTTCTCGGCCCTGCTGGCGATCGCCGTCATGATGGGACGCAGACCTTCTGCGCTGATCATGCTCGGCATGCAGGTCGGGCTGACCGCCGGCATCGTCTTCATACACTGGTTGATTTTCCAGAGCCTTTACCGCATCGATGCGTTGTGCCCGTACTGCATGGTTGTCTGGGTCGTGACCATTGTCGCGTTCTGCTACGTGAGCCTGCGCAATGCCGACGACTACATCACGGGCGGTTTCCCACGGAAGATGGTGAACGCGGTCCTGAGCATCCATTCCCTGATTCCGGTGGTGTGGATTCTCGTGATCGCCGGCCTGATCGGACAGCATTTCTGGTGGTACTGGTCGACGCTCATCTGACACCGAGCGGTCAGTCGACGTCTCCACCATTACCCGCCTGCAACCTGGGCCTCAAGACCATCGAACCCTTTGTTCGCGATCGCAAAGCCGTTATGCTCGATACCAATCTGTGTCGGGCAAGCCCAGGAGGACGGCAAAATGCACACCACGGATAATTCACCTCACCCATTGGTCACCGCGTCGGACGTCCACAAGGTTGCTTTCCGCAAGCCCCCGCTGGGCAAACGCGGCTACAACGAAGACGACGTCGACAGCTTCCTCGACGAGGTGGAGGAAACACTCCGCCAACTACACAACCGCCTTGCCCGCTACGAAGACCCCACCCGCTGAGAGCACCGATCAGGCCACCACCGCGATCGCGTCCGCGGTGGAGAACAACCGCGAGCGCGTGATCGCAACCTAGACTCGGACAGATGACGGGTCACGGCAACGCTGCGGAGAAGGAACTCGGACCGCGGATTCCAGACAAGCCGAATGGGCGTGCGGCACAGCGCCTCGAGACACGTCGACGCATCTTCGATGCCGCGGTGGCCGAATTCAAACGAACTGGCGTGGCCGACGCCGATGTCGGTGCCATCGTGGCTGCAGCAGGTGTCGCACGCGGCACGTTCTACTTCCATTTCCCCAGCAAAGAGCACGTCCTCATCGAGATCGAGAACGCCGAGGTCGCCAGAGCCGCAAGAGATCTTGAGCGATTCATCGCCAAGTCACCCGGTTTGGCCGACGTGCTCTCCGAGACTGTCCGCCTGACAAAATCAGCAAAGCGCAGGCTCGGAAGGAATCTGTTCCGGGATGTCCTGGCCCTGTATTTCTCCCCCACCCGACCACAGCTCGATCTCACCCCCGCCAAAGGTCTATCCGTCATCGAACTCGTCGTCACCCAGATCGAACAGGCCCGCGATCGCGGTGAGATCTACGCCGACGTCGACCCCGCGCACAGTGCGCTCTTCTTCTTCCTCGGTCTCTATGCCTACCTGACCGTGAGCCACGAAGGACCACAAGATCCGCATGCTCTCGATCAATACGTGGCCGGCGTGATGCGAGGCTTGGAACCCCGCTGACCGGTTGCAGGATTGCACGACGTGCGCAACACGTTCCTCCACAGGGAGTTTAGTTCGGACAGAGCCCCAAACCATTACTCGAACAAACATTCGACATGATGTGTTTTCCGGAGTATTCTGGTTGAAAGAATTCAATCAGATGTGCTGGGGGGCATGATGTCTGACGATCCATCTGATGAAGTTGGGGTTGGTTCTTCTTCGGTTCCGGTGTTGGTGCGTAAGTACCTCGAGTTGGAGTTGCTCGTTGCCGATATCGCGGACTGCGCTGATTCCGATATGTCTGGGGCGGAAGTCAATGAGCTTGTGCGGGTGCATGAACGGATAGTTCGCAAGCTCGAGTTCACCGGGTTGCGTCACCTGTTGCGGGTTTCAGATCGATCATCGTTTACCGAAGCCGGGTACTCGTCACTGTTCGGGTTCACCCGCAGCGAGTTGCGGCTGACCAAAGGCCAAACCTTCTCCCGGATCCGCGGGTTGGAAGCAGTCGGCCGATTCCACACGATGCAGGGTGAAGAACTGGCGCCGAAATGCCCTGCCGCCGAACAAGCCTGGGCTCACGGGCTGATCGGGACAGCACATATGGATGTGATGCTGGACGTGCGCAAACACATACCCTCCGCGGCTGATCCGGCGGTGTATGACGTGGTCGATCACTGGATGACCGAAGAAGCCGTCGGCCAAGACCCCACCCAGTTGGCGGCATCGGGTCGTGCGGTGTTGGCGCGGGTTGATCCCGATGGCCGGCTGACCGATGATTCGGATCGCGCGCGTAAACGTTCGCTGGGGATCGGCGATCAGAGTGTGGATCTGATGGCGAAAATCTCCGGCACCCTCGATCCGGAAACCCTGGCCTTGTTGCGGACGGTGATGGATGTGTGGGCGGCGCCGGGGATGAACAACCCGGCCGACCCGAACTCACCGGCCGGGGCCTCCGATGATCCGAAACAGGATGCTGAACTGGTCAAGGCTGCCGCTGAGCGTGATACCCGCTCGAAGGGCCAACAATGCCACGACGCGCTCAAGGCGATCCTGACAACGATTCTGGAATGCAACCTGCTCGGCAAGTCGCATCGAGGGTTGCCGGCGCAGTTGATCATCACGATGACCAAAGAGCAGCTCGACGACTGCGCGGGTATCGCCAGAACGGCGTCGGGAGTGGATATTCCAGTCAAAGAGGCCCTGCACCTGGCAGCCCGGTCCGACAAATATTTGGCCGTGTTCGCCGACCACTCCGCGGAGGTGTTGTATCTGGCCCGGACCAAACGGACCGCGCAGAAAGGCCAGCGGCTCGCGTTGTTCGTCCGGGATCGGGGTTGTTCGCATCCAGGCTGCACCAATCCAGCGACCTGGGTCGAGGCCCATCACCTGCTTGCATGGATCAACGGTGGTCTGACCGACATCAACATGATGGGATCAGCCTGCCCGCCGCACCACAAACTCATCGGTGATGGCCCACATCAGTGGCAGACAATCATGATCACCGAAGGCCCCGACACGGGTCGAGTCGGCTGGATACCACCGGCGTCTGTTGATCCAGAACGCACACCACGGGTCAACCGCGCCCAGCACGTCAACGAAACCTTCGCAGCGGCCTGGGAAAAAGTCCTCGCCGACCGCCAAGCGGTGTTGGCCGAAAAGCTGGCGGAACTGACCGGCGACGAATCTGACATCCCACCGGATCCCGGCATCGACGATCCCGAGTGCGACGAATAGCCCTCATGGAACGCATGTTTCGGGCAGACAGACAGTCAATCGCCGAGTCAGAAATAGCGCCACCGTGATGGCGGGCGCGCACTGTGCCTGATACCGCCCACTCAACTCATTGACAGATTTCATTGACATCAGTCAGTGAATGGGTCTAGAACTGACATATCCGCCGACATCGAGATGGGGTCCTGGATATGTGGCTGGACATTCTGCGACTGGTGGTCGCATGGAGCGCGATGGGTGCCGTGATCGCGTTCTGGTATTGGGTCATGAAGAACATCGGTACATTCTGATGACCATCCTTGCCGGAGCGAACGTCGCTGGCAACGTGACTGTTTCACGTTGAACGCAACGCCGATCCCGGCTGCGCTCACCGTCGAGCGCAGCTGCGGCCTGACTGCCGTCGCCTTCTCCGGGCGGCGACGGAGCGGTGCCCGACTGATGACAGGCGAGCATCGAACGTTCGGACTCAACAACCTTCAGAACATTGTCCAGGTACCCTATCCAGCGATCTCGACGGATTGGACAACACGAACACTGACCTGCGGTGTTGCGCTGCAGTGTTCGCCATCCAAAGACGACATCGGACGCTATCCGCTGCACCAACTCTCGCCTCGTGAGCTGGCAGCGTTGACCGTCGTCGAGGCGGGGGTCGCGCTGCGTTGGATCGCCGATCACTGGCCTGGCCTGATACCGGAACTCGATCGCCTCCTGACTGGACTTCCGTTTGCAGACAGCGGTTTCGACGCCACCGACATGCTCCGGCGTGCAGACATGATGGCCAAATCCCGCGAGAGAATCGACCCGCACCCGCTTCTCGGACAACTACCACTGCAGGCTCCGCCAGGCCGCGGCCTGGCTGCCGCGGTCAAGCGGGTGTACAGCCGGATGCCGTGGACTTCCCCCCGCAGCGATGCCCAGCGCCTGCTGTCCATCCCGGTCGGAGGGGAAGGCGGAGTGCGTAATTCGAACCTTCCGCCACCGAGTCGACCCGAAGACGAAGACATCGAGATCCGGCCGGACCAGCGGGCGGGCATCCCATACCCCGAGTGGAACGCATGGCGTGAGAGCTTCCTCATCGACCACGTTGCGGTGCTGGAGCGAAAGCATCGGGGATCTGGGCGGGCGGGTCCACCGGTGTCGACAGATCTGCGGAAATGGTTCGCCGAGCACACCCACCGCTCGACCAAGAACCGCCTGGAGGACGGGTCCGATCTCGACGTCGACTCATACGTCAACCACCACATCGACCTGATCACCGGAGAAGCCGCCGAACCCCGGGTGTTTCGGGAGCTGTTACCCATGTCGCGGGACGTGACCACCGCCTTGCTCCTCGATGGCAGCTCCTCACTCGGCATTCGCCGCGGCGAGGTCTTCGAGCTGGAACTGGCCTGTGCTGACGCACTTTCGCGCGCGATGACGCTCACCCGCGAGCGCCACGGAGTGTTTGTCTTCAGTGGCAACACCCGCCATCGGGTGGAGGTGAACTGCCTCAAGGACTTCGACGACACACATCTGGTCGTTCCGAGTGGTTCCGGCCTGGCAACCGGTGGCTATACCCGGCTCGGTGCCCCTATTCGGCACCTGACAAGCCGTCTGCTGGCCCAGCCCTGTGAACGACGACTGC
Organism: Williamsia sp. Y721; assembly: GCF_059683565.1. Classification (NCBI taxonomy): domain Bacteria; kingdom Bacillati; phylum Actinomycetota; class Actinomycetes; order Mycobacteriales; family Nocardiaceae; genus Williamsia; species Williamsia sp. Y721. The sequence continues at coordinate 293,043 of NZ_JCASNH010000005.1, forward strand.
TCATCGTCATCGGCGACGGACTGATATCCGACGAGGGCTACGAAGGGCGTTATGCCTGGGCCGACGTCGCCCACGCTCTCGAAGAAGCCGACGATGCCGGGATATCTGTCTACTACATCGGCGTCGGTCCGGCCCGCGTCGATCCGCTGCCCGAGGTTTTCGGCCCCCGACGTTCTCAGCGAATCCGGCAGGTCGAACAACTCCCCCGAGTGCTGGCTCATGTTCACCGAGAACTCGTCAGCACCTGACCAATTGGAGCACAAACACCTTGACCACCGACCTCTACCTCCCCACGGGCAGCGAAATCGAGATGTTCGAGCGGGCCTTTCACCAGCAGCTTCCGGTGATGCTGACCGGTCCGACCGGTTGCGGAAAGACCCGGTTCGTAGAGCACATGGGCGAACTGCTGGGCACTGCCGTCGTCACCATCAGCTGCCACGACGATCTCACCAGCTCGGATCTCGTCGGGCGGTTCATGGTCACCGGCGGTGACGTCCGGTGGACCGACGGCCCACTGACCCGCGCGGTGAAGAACGGGGCAATCTGCTATCTCGACGAAGTGGTGGAAGCCCGCCACGATTCACTCGCGCTCCTGCATTCGCTCACCGACCATCGACGGGCCCTGTATCTCGATCGCGCCGATGAGGTGGTCCGGGCGCCGGAGTCGTTCATGGTCGTCTGCTCCTACAATCCGGCATACCGTAGCTCGCTCAAGGAACTCAAACCCTCTTTCCGGCAACGGTTTGTGACCCTGCCGATGCACTATCTGCCACCCGACCGCGAAGCCGCCGCCCTGATGGCCGAAGCCGACATCGACATTGCCGTGGCCAACCGACTTGTCCGCTGCGCCATCAGCATCCGCGAGGCCGACGAGGTGTACCACTTCGAACCACCGTCGACGCGTGTGCTGGTGACCGCAGCGAGACTCATCGCCGCGGGCGCGTCCGAGATGCAGGCCGCCGAGGCTTCGATCCTGGCACCACTGAGCACCGACGGCGCCATCAGCAGCGGTCTGAAGGAAGTCGCCGCGGCAAGTCTGCAGGCCACCGAATACCAAGAATCACAATCACATTGATCGAAGGGAGCGGCTCATGAACGAACAGGACAGGCGGCGCAAACGGGCGCTGATCGTCTTCCAGATCTTCGCGTACGGCTTCCTGCTGTCGCAGTTCTTGATCCAGCTCTACATGTACACCGCTCGGGATTGGTAGGCAGGCCATGAATCTCCCTTCGATCAACCTACGGCGAGACAAGAGCGCCGGTAACACCTCCGCCTCCTACGACGAACATCAGGACGACTCGCGCCGCGCACAACGTGAAGCCGACTGGTGGCTCACCATCGGGACGTTGCTGATGGGAACGTTGGTCCTCGGAATCGTCGGTCTGCCCATCTTCCTGCGCGGCGTGTGGCTCCAGCGCCGGGCAGGACTCGAAGGCCTGTCGGTCCGGCCCATCCTCGTCACACTCATCGGCTACCTGGTGATCCTCGACGCCGCGCTCAACAGCCTCGGCTGGGCGCTGGACCTCATCGCGAACCACACCCTGATCAACCGCGTGATCCTCACCGCCTGGGGAAACATGTTCGACGCGGGCTACTTCTGGCACTACAACGAACTGTGGATCGGCGGCGCGGGCGGTCCGGGCGAAAAGGGTTGGGAGGTGGCCCTGATGCTCACCGTCTTCCCGATGCGGATCGCGGCCGGCATCGCCTTCCTGCAGATGAAGCGCTGGGGCCACCAGTGGATGATCGTCACCTGCTGGTTCGGCGTGGTCATCTGGATCGGTTACACGTTCAACATGACGATGTACGCCGATGTGCGTTACTCGGGCGTGGTGCTCCCGGTGATCGGCTGGTGGTTGTACGACATCTTCTACATCACCCCATTTCTGGCGATCCCCTACCTACACACGGTGAATCGAGAGATCTTCACCGACTGATCGCCGCCCATCCAACCGGCAAAGGAGGACATCATGTCCGCAGAGTCACCTAAATCTCCATCGGTGGACGAGTCGCCCGACGAGGACCTGCCACTGGGTACAACACCCCCGTATGCCCGCATGCACAGGTTCATCAAACGAGGGGTGTTCGTCTGCCTCTTCGCCCTCGTCATCGAAGGTGCGTTCACCGTTCCGGCACTGGCGATCTGGTACGGCTACCCCACGCTGTCGTTCCAAGAGATCTGCAGCGAGATGCTGAAGGTCCGGTACTCCGACGACACCCTCGAGTGTGAATATCCATACCCGCTGTTCGGACCACCCGAAGGCGCCGGCCAACAGACCGCCGAAGACGAATGGGGCGTGCAGCCGAAGCCCGGCTGGGACCCGATAGGCTTCCGCGAACTCGTCCGAAACCACGAAGAGCGCGAGGCGCGCGAGTCCGCCGGAAACTAGTGGCCGCCGTTGCCAGCCAACACGGATTGATGTCGGATCGACTGGAATCCCAGATGCCGCTCGGGAACCGCCGCAACATCACCGGCATGTGATCAACAGCAGAAGACCTATGGCGTGACGGACAGAAGAGTGGTTGGCACTCAATCGGTCTCCGCGAGACGGCGCTACTCGACGGGTTGCCGGTTCCCGGTCTTCGCTCGCATCTCCACTATGTCGTCGTCGAGTTCCACCCCCACTGAATTGAACATCCAGGAAGTCACCTCATAAGCCCCAACCGTGAAGATGACATCGAGAATCTGCTGGGTATCAAGCTCGCCGGCGAGTGCCTCCCAGGTTTCCGGGCCGATCTTGCCATCGAGGACCAATTCGTCGACGGCGCGTAACAGAGTCGCGTCCGAGTCAGACCAGAACGGCGCGGATGGCCCCCAGCCAATCCGGGAGATCTCCTCGTCGTCGATACCGGCGTCATGCGCCATGTAGACGTGTTGCGCCCACTGATAGGCCGAATTGCGAAGAACTGCAACCCTCATCACCAACAGTTCACGTTGCCGAGCTGTCAGAGTTGTCGACATCAGGATGTGTCCGTTGAAGGTGAACCAGGCCCGGGCGAGCGCGGGATGATGCGCGAGCGTGCCCATCGTGTTTTTTCCTTTGGGCCGGTCAGATCGGGTCTGGACCACATAACGCGCCGACGGTGGAGTCATCGCCTTCAACGCATCGCGCATCTCGGTCGACCACTCTTTGGACGGCAGGGGTTCAATACGTGCCATCGGTAGGTTTCCTTCCACCAGCGTTCTATTGGGATACCGCGATCGCACCGACGTGGTCGGTCGAACAATACAGTCGTACAGGGCTCACGAGGTTCAAATCAAGAACAATTGAAAATTCCGGCTCGGCGACGCCACCGGGCGGCCAGGCCGGCATCGACCCGGTACTGACAGTTGGGTCACTGATGCGGCATACTTGCACAGCACGGCCCGAAATCCGAATGGGATCCTGCAGCACAACAGGGGGTTTCACATGTCTGCAGCGTCCCGGCGCACCGGCGTCGAGATGTCGAAGACTCGAGACGCTCTGCTCGACTGCGTCGAACGCCTCATGCTGGAAGAGGGTTATCCGCGGGTCACGTATCGCGCACTGGCCGCCAAAGCGAACGCAACCCCCAGCCTTGTCCAATATTACTTTCCAACAATTGATTCCGTCTTCGTCGCCGCGATACAGCGACGTACCGAACAGAATCTCGATCGTTTGACGAAAGCACTCGAGGCGCACCCCAACCAACCACTTCGCGCCATCTGGGACTACAGCTGGGAAGAGGCCAGCGGGCCGCTCATGACCGAGTTCATGGCCCTTGGAAACCACCGCGAGTCCGTCGGCGCTGAGCTCGCGGTCGTGACAGAGAGACTTCGCAGCATCCAACTCGACGCCCTGGCGGATCGGCTGATCTCCAGCTCCGTGATGAACCAAAAACTCTCCACCGGCGCGCTTGTGCTGCTGATGTCCAACATCCCGAAGATGCTGAATCTCGAGAAGGGCGTCGGAGTCGCGACCTCGCACGACGAACTCATCGAGACGTTCGAGGCGTACGTCAACGCTCTCGAACCGCCCGATGGCGACCAGCCGCGCACCTCCGTAGCCCCAGATGACAGTGCCGATCCGGAACTCGAGCACCTTCGCGCCGAAAACAGAGCACTCAAGCTCCTACTCGCCGAAGCCGAGCTGGAGAAGCATGCGTTGCGGAAAGCGACCGCCCGCAAGGAATGAGTGCGTCCGCGGCGCCTGGTATCGACCGCGAAGAACCGCTCAGCATAAAGGCAGCGGTTCTGTGCTGCGCCATGAAGCCCGATAACGCCTAGCCCGGCAAATCCACGACACCCCTCGGCACACTCGTCGGTGATCCGATATTTCGCCAGTTCTTCACAAAGACCCGTCGGCGAGACTATACAAGTGTATGGTTTCCGCTGTACGACTGTATTGCGACTCCAATCATCCGGGTCTTCGTGAACTGAGGCAACCCGATACGACCCCGGGACTGCCGCCCCGAATTCGCCGGCACGGCACCCGCGCGACGAAAGAGGAATCATGAACAACGTTGAACAACAACCTTTTCCAGACTCCAAGGTGGGGTCTACGAAAGGCCCTGGGGTACCGTCTGCCGCCACGGTCGACGTCACGAGTGCCGACTTCTTCACCGATCAGAAGTTGGCGGTCGACCCGTACGAGTACTTTGACGCGATGCGGGCGAAGTGCCCGGTGCAATCGGTGCCGCACCCCGGGGTCATGGCCGTGACGGGGTATGCCGAGGCAGTGGAAGTGTACCGGGATCAAGCAACCTTCTCCTCGTGCAACGCAGTCGGTGGCCCTTTCCCGCCCCTACATGTATCCCCTGATGTCGATGACATCACCGAGGCGATCGAACAGAACCGAAATCAGTGGCCGATGGCAGAATTCCTCGTCACCATGGATGGTGAAACCCATCAATCCGAACGCACCCTGCTCAAACGCCTCATGACCCCGACGAGGCTACGAGAGAACGAGTCGGCGATGGCCGAGATCGCCGACGCCTGCATCGATTCCTTCATCGACCGCGGTGCGTGCGAGTTCATCGCCGACTACGGCAAGCCCTTCACCACCCTGGTCATCGCCGACCTTCTCGGGGTCCCCGAGGACGATCGCGAAGATTTCCGTAATGCACTGGCGGGTAGCACCATTGGCACAGTCGGCGACGATTCTGCTTTGACGGACAACCCACTCGAGTACATGTTCAAGAAGTTCACAGCGTACGTTGAAGACCGGCGCGCCCGTCCACACGAGGACGTTTTGACGCAACTCGCGCAAGCGACGTACCCCGACGGTTCAATCCCCCCGGTGAACGCGATCGTTCGCATGGCAACCTTCCTGTTCGGGGCAGGTCAGGACACCTCGGCACGGATGATCAGCTCTGCGTTGCGGATCCTCGCACAGGACAAAGCGATTCAGAATCACCTTCGAGCCGAACGCGGTGACATACCCGCGTTCATCGAAGAAACACTCCGCTTGGAGAGCCCGACCATGAGTGACTTTCGACTCGCCCGTCATTCGACCACCATCGGTGGTGTCGACATCCCGGCGGGAACCACGATCATGATCCATCCGGGCGCGGCCAATCGCGATGAGCGTCAGTTCGACGAACCCGGCGAATGTCAGATCGATCGCTATAACGTCAAGGAACACATCGCTTTTGGTCGTGGCGCACATTCATGCCCGGGCGGTCCGCTCGCTCGCGCCGAGGGTCGGGTCACCATTGAGCGACTCCTCGAACGCACGACAGATATTTCGCTTTCCGACTCCCACCACGGGCCCGCCGGCGACCGCCGCTACGAGTACGACCCCACGTACATCATTCGCGGCCTGAGCAACCTTCATCTCACCTTCTCCTGAACGACCACCACCACTCGGAAAGAAGACTCCTGTGAACAAAGTTGCCGTAGTAACCGGCGGAGCCTCGGGCATCGGTCTGGCCATCACTGAACGGCTGGCTCGCAATGGGTACAAAGTCGCAGCATTGGACGTCCAGAAAGTGGCGCTCGACACCCATGTCACCGCCATGCAGGCCGATGGACTCCAGGTCAGCGGGCATCACGTCGACGTCTGCGACCGCCAGTCCGTCGACTCCGCGATCGCCGCGGTCCGAAAGGAATTCGGCGCGATCCAGGTCATGGTCACCAGCGCCGGCATCACATCCTTCGAACCGTTCACCGAGATCAGCGTGGAACAGTGGAAGCACACCCTCGACGTCAACCTCAACGGGACGTTCCACAGCATTCAGGCCGTGATCGACGACATGGTCGAAACCGGATGGGGTCGAATCGTGACGATCTCGTCAACTGCCGCGCAGACCGGAGCGCCAAGTCGCGCGGACTACGTGGCCTCCAAAGGTGGAGTCATCGCACTGACAAAGGCGCTGGCTTACGAGTATGCAGGAAACGGCATCACGGTCAACACAATTCCACCGTCGCTGGTAGACACTCCACTCGCCCGCAACGCCGAAGCCGCGGGCAAACTGCCCCCGGTCGAAGACCTGGCCGCCATGACACTGGTCAAGAGAGCCGGCACCGGCAATGACATCGCCGCAGCGTGCCAGTTCTTGTGCTCAGAAGACGCCGGCTACATCACCGGCCAACAGATCAACGTCAACGGAGGCTGGTACATGTGACCGACCAACGAATGCGAGTTCGCGTCGATGTGCAGGCATGCGAGGGGCACTCGTTGTGCATCGACCTCGCGCCAGAGCTTTTCGAACTCGACGACGATGACATCGTGACCGTCCTCGATGAAACGCCAGGCCTCGAACACCGGGAATCCCTTCGAAAAGCTGTGGCCGCGTGCCCCCGCCAAGCGATTGCCATGTCATTGCAGTCCAATAACTAACCCACACTCCAAACAGCCAGATACCCCTAGGATGCCCGATGAAATCCGTTCACGTGCTCATATTGGCACTGACAACAACGTTGTTGATAGCAGGTTGCAGCGACCGCGGTAGCAGTAGCGAGGATTCAGCGACAACCGGCAACAGCGCAAGTGCCGACACCAAGCTCGACTCCTTCGGCGATCTCGACAAAATCTGCCAATCCGGCTCAGGCGAAACCGGTTCCAGCTCCCAGGGTGTGACAGCCGACGAGATCAAGCTCGGCGTGTTCACGGACGTCGGGTTCACGAAGAACCCAGAGTTCGTCGATACCGCGAAGGTGTTCACGTCCTGGTGCAACGATCTCGGAGGCATCAACGGCCGGAAACTCGTTGCCAATACCAGGGATACAAATCTCATGGACGTGCGCAAGCAAATGGTCACCGCCTGCCGAGACGACTTCGCGCTGGTGGGCGGCGGATCAGGACTCGACGGCCTCGGGGTCGAAGAGCGACTCAAATGCGCACTCCCGAGCTTTGTTGCACAAGTAGCTCAACTCAACGCGCTGGGCGCAGATCTCGAGATCAGTGCCGACCCCAGTCAGACCACGGGGTTCGACCCCTACTTCCAGTTCCGCTCCTGGCTCTTGGGGACCTACCCAGAATCGGCCAATGCCGTCGGTATCATCAACGGCGATTCTCCGGTCACCAAACTCCTGGGGCAACAGGCCGTCGAGTCCACCGAAGCGGCCGGCGCCACCTTCATCTACAACGACGTATATCCCGCAATGGGAGTTGCCGATTGGACGCCCTACGCCCAGTCGATCAAGAGCAAAGGTGTCCGCGGTCTGATCTTCTACGGCGAGTTCCGGCAGTTGCCGAAGCTCGAAGCAGCACTGACAGACATGGACTACAAGCTGGACTGGATCGACACCAACAACAGCGCGTACGGCAGTGAGTTCATCGAACTCGCAGGAGAATCAGCAGAGTCCCAGAACAACTTCCTGGACCTCGGCGGAAATGCCCCCGTCGACAGCGGTGACACAGTTCAGGCAGTCGCAGATCTCACCGCACTGTACGAGAAATACGCGCCAGACGCTCAGATCACCCTCCCTTCGATCCGTGCGTTCTCCTCGTGGCTGCTGTTCGCGAAGTCGGCCGCTAGCTGCGGTGCCGAACTCACCCGTACCTGCGTTCTGGAAGCTGCGACGCAGCAGACCGCATGGACAGGTGGAGGTCTGCACACCTCACACAATCTGGCCCAAACCACGCCCCCATCACCGTGTTTCAATGTTCAGAAGTCAACAGCACAGGGATGGGTCGCCGCCGACTTCCAGCCGGACCAAGGCCTATACCGCTGCAACATACCGGTTTTCGAGAACACAACCGACTTCGGTACACCGATGACTCTGGCCGATGTCGGCAAGTCGATGGACGACGTCAACTAGACGCCCCCGCTGGCGGCAATTCTCCGGAGCCCTACCCCACCAAGACGATGACGCTGCATCTCGAGTTCGAGGTGCAGCGTCATTGTTTGTCCGGTTCCCCAGAGGCCCACAGTCATCGCTCGGCGGGGCGGACCAGTTCACGGACACTACACAAAAGTGCCGAGGTGCAGGACCCGAACGGTCCTACACCTCGGCGTCGATCTTGGCTCAGATCCGAACTCAGGCCATCACTCGGAGACCTCAAATCCTTCGTAACTCGTTGCCAGATTGAGCTTCTCGGGGTCGGGCATCGCCATCTGAAGGTAGATGTCCACATGCCAGATCTTGCCTTCGTCATTGAACTCATACACCGACAGTGAATTGACCACATTGGTGAAGTCGTCAAAAATTGCCCGCTCTTCAAGTTCGAGGAAGACGACATTCCCCTTTTCCGTGATCCTCTTGAATGAACATTCCCAGTTCGCGGTTGGCGCCCAGTTACTGAAGAACGTTCGGTACTCGGGCCAGGTCATCACCTCTTTGAAGTTGCCGACCCGTTCAAAATCATCGACCGCAAGCAGTTCTGCCAGGGGCGCAAGACTCTCTTCCGAGACCTCGGTCCCCTGCGTATTGTCAACGATGCCCTTCACGATCAAGCCGTAGTCGAGCACCTTTCGGGAGAGCCCGGTGTAGTTTCCCACAATATCTTCCACGTTCTCCAAAGCGATACGCCACCTTCCAATTTCGAGTGATCGACCGGGATTCGGGAGGGAATTTCCCTCCCCATCCATGCCTGTACAGATGTACAGCATACGACTGTATTGTAGGACGGCGTAGCAGCTTTCGGACCATTACCCAGATGTTTGCCCCGTCGCACCACAACGCTGAGACCGCGCCTCCGCCACTACCCCAAACTCAGCAGTATCGCGGTCGGGAAGAATATGGCCACATAGCCCGCAAAACATCGCAGGTGATCAGGGCGCACGACAATGCGTTCGAGAAAGAGGAACGTACCCACCAGCAGGCTGATCACCAGCGGATGACCGAGCAACACCACGGCGATCATCGCCGGACCACAAGAGTCGATACATGTCTTGCCCTGGTACACACCGAATCTCAGGCAAGAACGGTCCGCCGCCTGGCCGGCGAACCGGATCGGCCGGGTCCGATGACACCTCTGCAGCGCGATCCGTTTGAGTGGTGTGAGTTCGTAGAATCCGGCGAGGGTCAGAGCAACGACCCCAACCCATCGATACTCCACCACAGGCAGCGCCATCGGAAGGACGAGCAATCCAAAGGCCGACCAGACGGCAAGGTAGCCCACCACAAACATGCCGACTGCACGCTGCCGGCGTCGTTTCCGGCTGGAAAATGCCACGTATCGCGCCGATGGAATGGTCGACGGCAACATCATCGCTGCGGCCATCAGCAACCACATACATCCGGAGCTGACCGCCAGGCCTATCGAAAACGTTTGGGCTCCTGCATGTTCAGCGTGGCCTTCGGCCCCTGAAGGGGACCACATGAGGAAGCACCACGCAGCCCATGCGGCCAGGACAACGGCGACCACCGACCACTCCGGCCGAGCCCGGAGAACCGCGACATCATGGGGGCTCACCATGTGCGCCATCGGGTCATCCGAACAGGATGCTGACCGAACCGACCTCGACCTCACCGACGCCGACACTGTCCTCGTCGATTTCACCGACCGGCGCAAAGCGCAACGCCAAACTGGACGGATCCCACTGTCCGGTGGCCAGCAACGACTGAACGGTGTCAGTGATGTCGAAGGTGAAGCTCAGTCCGTGTTCACCGTCGGCACGCATGGATTCGGTGAGACCGAACAGCGGCAGATTGCCGACCCAGATGTCCTCCGGGTCAGGTCCCGACGCTATGTAGACGCCAAACGTTGTGGTGGGCGGATTCTCGGCAACAAAGTGCTCAACCGACAGCAGCACCCGACCCGTCTCGCTCACCCGGGCAACTTCGAGATCGGGGATGTCCACCTCGACCTCTTGGGACACCCCGTTGGAGAGGACCAGCGGCTGGTCGACGGCGCCGATACGTTGCGGTGGAACGTTTTCAGACACGATCAGCTCCTCCTCGCGGGGCGACACACCAGCCGAGGCCGGAATCGACAGGTCTTCATAGGTGTGCGGGCGCAGACCCGGATCGACCACACTGCTGACGGCGACGTTCTGCGCACCACCCCCGACATCGGCAAAGGCGAACTCTTGATCCAGGAATGCCGACGCGGATTCATCCGCTCCCGAGCCCGAACTCGCTCGCCACACCTCCCACAATCGGTCGATGTTGGCGTGGTGCAGCCAGAAGATCGGGTCGCCCGCGGCCTGGTCGAAGTCGCTCATCTTTCCGGCGGCACCCCCCACGGCAACGTGCACCGTGCCGTGTGGCGTGCCCTCCACACTGCCTGCGACAGCAGCACCCGATTCGTTGAGATGGTGGAAGCCGGTCACCGGCCCACCGAAACTCGGTTGAGGCGACGGTGCCGCGTATCTCGTCTGCGCAAACCAACCGCGGGCCGTGGTCTCTGTCGGCAGCAACACCTTCGGGTTTGCCAGGTCGTTGATCCGCGGTGCGCGTTCCGGTTCGAACAACGGATTGGGCTGCCCGGCCAGCTGCGGCATCCGGAAGATCGGCGGCAACGAGTTGCTGTCAGTCCGGTCGTAGTCCCAGTACGGCAGTGCCCATGACTGCCGGACGTCGATGGGGGTCAGCAGATCGGCTGCGATGATCTCTTGGCAGATCGCCTCGAATCGATCGAGATAGATGCGGTGCCATGGCAAGAAGAACCAGGAGAAGTGCTGGCACTGATTGCGCAATCCGTCGCGCGGGTCCGGCGTCATGCCGTGCACCTGTGTGTGGTGTGACCACCACTTTCGAGGGTCCCGACCGCTGTTGAGCTTGAGTACCCCCACTGCCCTTGCGTAGGCGGCGAGTACCGGATGACAGACGTTGGTCGCCGACAGGTTCCAGGCATCCAGACGGACCGATTGAGCCGACGGCGGAGGAATCCGACTCTCTGCCAGCGACCTGATCTCGTCGAGTCTGCGGACCGTTCGCGGCCCGACGTCGTCGATGATCTGCCCGTCGGGCACCAGTAGTTCATCACGTTTGAACCGGTGGATCGCGGCCGAAGTCTCACCACCGTAGACACCATCCGAACCGAATCGGGGCAATGCACCCTGATCCCAATCCAGCAGCGCCAGTTGCACCCTCGCAACAGCTGGATCAGTCCGGTTCGTGGTGGTCGAGATACGCTGAGGCCCGTCGGCAGCGATCGCCTCCAACAGCGGATCGTCACGGAAAAGACTGGAGACGAGCATCGTGAGACCTCCGGTTCAGATGAACAGATCGGCCGATACCGTGAACGCCCAGTTCTGACCCGAACCGCAACACCCACTGCCAGCGACCATACGTTGATCGCAACAGTCCGTGGCCCACCTTGGCACGAGTAGTCCGCTACCTGTCCTCACCGAGGAGTTGTGCAGTGTTTCGCGAGGTCAGTCGCCACCAACACGAGCAGTTCGTGGCTCAGTGCCCGAACACCAGCTTCAACGCGACAATGACCATGGCCAACGTCCCCAGACCAATCGCAGTCCAATGCGTTTTGGAGGTGACCTCCTCCTTGCGAATCCGCACGATGACGTAACTGATCGTCGCGATGCGCAGAACCATGAACAGTTCAGCGATCAGTTGTGCGGTCCTGGGTTCGAACAGACCCACCACAGCAAGCGCGAGGATCAGGCTCGGGATCACGGCGGCGACCAGAATCGGCAGGCTGTCGCGCAACTCCGCCATCCGCGCCTCGCGGGTGGCAACCGTGTGTTCACGAACAGACCGGCCGACGAGTTCGGCAAAATAATGTGCAATGAAGGTCGTGACGGCCGCACCGACGATCACTGCGATGCCGAACCTGTCGTGCGACTCCGTGACCGGGATCAGCGCCGCCAGCACCAGAATGTTGCCGTAGATGTAGGCGCTGATCCGGCTCGCCATCTGCTCGCGCGTCAGGGAATTGCCGCCACCGAACGGCGTGCGGTTGACCAGCCGAAGAAATCTTTCCTCCATAACGGGAAAGCATGGCATAGTTCGGGAATTGCGGGCCCGCCAGACACGAAACTCATTGCGGTACATTCTCTTCACCCCTAGCACCCCGCGTTCCACAGATTCCACGCGTGCGCGTTGGGGACGCGGCGGCACCAACCAGCACATCAGTGCCGGTGTGGACTTTCGCCGCCCGGCAATTTCATCCGGAACGGGTGAGGACTTACCGTCTGCGCCCGCGCAAAATCGTCTCTGCAGAACTCCCCTGTGCATTGACGAACTCCGAACGGAGACCCGACCATGACCGAACTCGATTTCGATGACCTCGGCCCAGTTGACTATCTGGTGATCGAGTTCCCTGCCGACCGCAATCCCGATGGCTCAGCGCTTCCGCTGCTCGTCGATCTCGTGGAGCGCGATGTGATCCGGGTGCTGGATCTGACGTTCGTCCGCAAAGAACTCGACGGGTCGGTCAGCGGCGTGGCCATCGAGGACTTCGGGCTGACCGGTGACTTCGACGTCACCCTTTTCGCCGAGGCGACGTCCGGACTCATCGACCGCACCGACCTCGACGAGGCTGCCTCGGTCTTGCAACCGGGATGTTCAGGCGCCGTACTGATCTACGAAAACCGTTGGGCCGCACCCTTCGCCGCCAAGTTGCAAAACAACGGAGCGCAATTGGTCGCCTCCGGACGTATCCCGACTCAAGCCATCCTCGCGTCCCTCGACGCACTGGAAATCTGAAAACGAAAGGCCAAGGAACCACGCATGCCCGGACTACTTCGCGGGGTCGCCCGCACTGCCGTCATCGCCGGAACCGCAACCTCGGTGTCCAACCGGGTCTCACGACGCCAAGGTCAGCGCTGGGCCGAACAAGCCCAGCCGCAGGCTCCGCAACGGCAGCAATATGCGCCGCCACCGGCTCCGCCCGCTGCACCTCCTGTCGACCGGATCGGCGCCCTGCAGCAACTCGGCGAACTCAAGGCCCAGGGGGTCCTCACCGATGCCGAATTCGAGGCCGAAAAGGCGAAGATCCTCAACAGCTGACCACTGCACGCTCAGCCTCGATCAGTCGACGAGCGACTTCCGATGATTCCGGTTTGCCACAATGAGCTCGTCGAGTGAGTCACGTGCCCGAATGAGGTCGTCGATGTGAGCGGTGATGCGATCCCGCTCCTGGATCATCCGGTCGAACGCGCCGTCGCTGTTCTCTTCGCTGGGTGATTCAACGCAGGGCATGACCTCCGCGATGGTCCGACTGGAGAGTCCGGCGGTGTAGAGCCGCTGGATGAACACGACGTGGTCGACGTCGTTGTCCACGTAGTGTCGCTGTCCGCTCGGACTTCTGGTGCTGGACAGAAGGCCCTGTTCCTCGTAGTAGCGCAGCGAGCGCACGCTCACGTTCGTCTGCGCGGCCAGTTCGCCGATCCTCATCGAGTGTTCTACCTCTCAGGCACTTGCCCCTCACATCAATGTCAGGTTTTAACGTACTCCTCGGGCCCATCACCGGGCCGATGAACACGAGGAGACGCCCATGAACACCTTGTTCGATCGTCACGAACTTGCCGGCCTGACCCTGCCCAACCGGGTGGTGATGGCGCCGATGTCGCGGGTCCGCGCGACGGCGGACGGACTGGCGACGTCGTCGATGGCGGCGTACTACGCGCAACGTGCCACGGCCGGCCTGATCCTCACCGAAGGTGTGCAACCAAACGTTGTGGGGCAATCGAATCCGGGTACGCCGGGGCTGCACACCGACGAGCAGGTCGAGTCGTGGCGTCGGGTCACCGATGCAGTCCACGTCAACGGCGGACGGATTTTCGCTCAGCTCATGCATGGTGGCCGGGTGTCCCACCCCGACACCACCGGTCTGCAGCCGGTGGCCCCTTCTGCGGTTGCCTCCCCCGGCGAGGTCTTCACCCCAACCGGACCACAACCCGCGCCGATCCCGCGCGCGCTCACACTGCACGAGATCCCCGAGCAAGCTCGCTCTTACGCCGACGCTGCCGTGCGCGCGATCGATGCAGGATTCGACGGCGTCGAGCTGCATGGCGCCAACGGGTACCTGATTTCGCAGTTCCTCTCACCAGAATCCAACCTGCGCAACGACTCCTACGGCGGGTCGATCGCCAACCGGATCCGGTTCGCCGTCGAGGCGGCCGCGGCGACCGTGCAAGCAATTGGCAGCGCCCGCACCGGCATTCGGCTCTCCCCCGGTGCCGGCCTCGCCGGCACCGGCGAAACGAACATCCCGGAGGTCTACTCCGCGCTGCTCACCGAACTCGCAGATCTCGACATCGCCTATGTCCATCTCGAGGCAACCACCGACGAGGACACACTCATTGCGTTGCGACAGGCCTGGCCGGGCACATTGATCGTCAATCCCGTTTTCCCGATGGGACCCGAGCAGGCCGACAAGACAGCCGGTGATCACTGGCTCGGACTCGGCGCCGATCTGATCAGTTTCGGCCGGGCATTCATCTCCAATCCAGATCTCGTCGAGCGCCTGCGGACGAATCTTCCTATCGCCCCGCACGATCCCGACACCTGGTACACCGGAGGCGATACCGGCTACCTCACCTATCCCTCGTTTCAGTACAGCGCGTAACCCCCAAATCCTCCGGCGTCGCGTGACCCCTCATCGCAAGCTCGGCGCGCCCTCGCGCCTCCACACGCAATGGAGGTAACCGGTCAGTACGGCGAGGTCCGCGACCTCTGTGGGCGTCGCCGTCTGCCCGTTCGTCTTTCGCAGCAGCTTGTTGTAGCCCTCCACTGCTGCTGCCTGCTGTTCCGGATTCCACTTCGACCACGGGCGTTGCTCGTTGTGCGCTGCGCGCCAGTTGTAGGCGTCCCCGCGGCCACCGCCACGCAGAGCCGCTCGCAACTGGGCGGTCAAACTCCGCGGAATGTAAGCCAATCCGCCGTTCTGGTACTGCCAGACGTGTGCCATCTCGTGGATGAGTGTGTGCCTGCCTCGCTGGGTCAGGTCCAACCCGTCGCCATCGAAAAGTCCCCACGCCGCCTTGAAGTGAATCGTCGCACCCAGGGTGACCGGTGAACCGATCGCAAACACGCTGCCGCGCGTAATGCGGATCGCGGTGTAGTCGACACTGTCGGCGAAGATGTCGCGCGCATAGTCGAGCTCAACGGCGGTCAGCGCCCGTTTCCTCGGTCTGAGGGCATCTGCCAGCAAGCCTGGGTCGAGGTGCCCACGAAGGGCACCAAAACGCCTGGTGAAGCACACCCGCATGGAGGTCTGGCGTTTTTCCTTCTTGCTGCGCACGCGCCCCATTATCCGGACCGGCGGACGACTTCCGAACCCCGCGCCGGATCACCCGCGCGCTCGGATAGCGTGGACAACAGCCACCAACAACACCGACGGCGCCTGAGGCGTCGGACGAGGAGACAGTCATGCAGCTCACCGGGGTAGGCATATGGAGTTCACAGTTGCGTTACGGCGATCCCGCCGAATCAGCAGAGGCCGCGTCCGAACTGGAGGAACTGGGATACACCGCGCTCTGGTTCCCCGACGTCGGCGGCCCGGTATTCGACTCGGTCGGCAATCTCTTGCAGGCGACCAAGACAGCCGTGGTGGCCACCGGCATCCTCAACCTCTGGATGCACGAGCCTGCGGACGTGGCCGCCAGCTACCACCGTCTGGTCACCGAGTACGGCGATCGTCTTCTGCTCGGTATCGGTGTCAGTCACGCGCCGCTTGTCGACGCCGGCGAACCCGGGCGATACAAGAAGCCACTGGCGGCGACCAAGGCATTTCTCGATGCCATCGATGCAACCGAACAGCCCGTGCCCGTCGACCGGCGAGTACTCGCCGCCTTGGGACCAAAGATGCTGCACCTCTCCGCGACTCGCGCCAGCGGATCCCACCCGTACCTGGTCACACCGGAGTTCACCGCGCAGGCCCGAGAAGCACTCGGCACCGGCCTTCTGCTCCTTCCCGAGCAGACCGCCATCCTGACCACAGATCGCGATCAGGCCCGGATCATCGGCACCGAATGGCTCCGCAACTACCTCAAACTCCCGAACTACGCGAACAACCTCCTGCGGTCGGGGTTCACCCAAGAAGACCTCGACACCGTCAGTGACCGGGTCTTCGACGCGATCATTGTCTGGGGTGACGAGGACGCAATCCTCGGAAGAGTCCGGGAACACCACGCCGCCGGCGCCGACCACGTGTGCGTGCAGGTCCTCGGCGCCGACCCGGCCGCCTATCCCCGCGAGCAGTGGCGTCGACTGGCTGCCGCCCTGAACTGACAGACCGTCGGGTCATGGGCGATCCGAACAACCTGGTGTCGAATGCGCACCGTTGGGTACTCGCGGCATGCCCAACAACCAGGAGGTCAGTGTGAATCTCACCGAACAAGAACTCGAACTCTTTCAGAGCGCCTTCGATTGGGCTCGACAGGGCGACCACGCAGCGCTGCAGTCATTTCTCGACATCGGTGGTCCGGTGAATCTGACCAACGACCGCGGCGACACGTTGCTGATCTTGGCTTCCTACTACGGCCATATCGAGGCCGTCCGAGTGCTGCTCGCAGCTGACGCAGACGTAGAACGCGTCAACGACAACGGCCAAACTGCGTTGGGATCAGCAGTCTTTCGCCGAAGTGAAGTCGTCGTGCGGGCACTGCTCGCTGCGGGGGCGGACCCACACGGAGGGGCTCGATCAGCCACGGCCGTTGCCGAGTTCTTTCAACTCGACGATATGGCCGCAGTGCTGATCGAGCCCTGACGCCTCCGGGGCTACTTCTTCTTCGCTTGCCGCTTCTGTTCCGGCCGATCCGGAACAGACGGCGGCACTGCAGAACTCATGACGGCAGGGGCACGATCCCAGGCACGGTGCAGACCAACCGCGGCCAACAGCGACTCGTTGAACGCCTTGACCGCCGAATCACCAACCACCACACCGGGATCATCCAGCGCGATGCCGGCGGCCTCGAGTATCGCGCCGCCGTCACCCCAGGCTCCGATCGCCTTGCAGTGCCGGAACGCCTCCTGCAGCAGCAGGACCAACTTGATGTCGGCAGAAGGCGTGGTGCCTCCGGCGACAACCAGCGCATCGAACTCGATGGACCGGACGGTCAGGAATGTCCGCTCGACGACCTGCTTTCGCGCTGCCTTGCCGAGCACGCCGCCAACGGGGGCGATGACGTGCACGGTCGCGCCTTTGCTTTCGGCAGCAGTTCGCAGTTTGTCGATTCCGCTCAGATCAGAGTTCTGATCTGCGATGACACCGATCTTGCGTCCGGCGATCGGCCCGGGCGCGAGGATCACCTGCGACAGGGCGGGTGAGGTGATGACGTCGGGAACAGGTTCGCCCTTGGGTGCAGGCAGACCCAGTCCTGCAGCGACACGTTCGCAGAGATCTGTGTCGACGTTCGCCAGCACCTGCAGCTCGCGTTCCTTGATGGACTGCTCGAACACCTTGCCCAGCTCAAACGTGAACGCCTCGACGATATGGTCCTGTTCGATCGGGGTGAGGCTGCGATAGAACATCGCCGGCTGCGTGAAATGGTCGTCGAACGACACCGGATTGGCGCGTACGGCACGACCTTCGATCACCCGTTCGGTCTGGACGTAGCCACCTTCATCGAGTCCGGCGAAGACCGGTTCGTCGTCGTCGATGCTGTTGTCGCGGTACGGCGCAAGTCCGGTGTGCACAGCGGTTTGATGGAATCCGTCGCGATGCATGTCATTGACCGGCGCGTGCGGCCGGTTGATGGGCAACTGCGCGAAGTTCGGTCCACCGAGCCGGGTGAGCTGAGTGTCGAGGTACGAGAACAACCTCGCCTGCATCAACGGATCGTTGGTGACCTCGATGCCGGGCACGAGATGGCCGGTGTGGAAGGCGACCTGCTCGGTTTCGGCGAAGAAATTGGTGGGATTGGCGTCGAGTGTCAGCTTGCCGATCAACTGCACCGGAGCGAGCTCTTCGGGCACCAGTTTGGTGGGGTCGAGCAGGTCGATGCCCTCGAAGGTCTCGGTGCCGTCGTCGGGCATCACCTGGATCCCGAGCTCGTATTCGAGGGGCGCGCCTGCCTTGATGCCGTCGGCCATGTCGCGTCGATGGAAGTCGGGGTCGACGCCGGCTGCGATCTGCGCTTCTTCCCACACCAGCGAATGCACACCGGCGACCGGCTTCCAATGGAACTTCACCAGGCTGGTGGTGCCATCGGCAGCGACAAGCCGGAAAGTATGGACGCCAAAGCCTTCCATCGTCCGGTATGAACGCGGGATACCGCGATCACTCATGTTCCACATGACGTGGTGGGTGGCCTCGGTGTGCAGGGACACGAAGTCCCAGAACCCATCGTGAGCCGACTGCGCCTGCGGCAACTCGATGTCGGGTTGGGGCTTGCCGGCATGGATGATGTCGGGGAACTTGATGCCGTCCTGGATGAAGAAGACGGGGATGTTGTTCGCGACCAGGTCGAAGGTGCCCTCATCGGTGTAGAACTTGGTGGCAAATCCACGAGTATCACGGACGGTGTCCGCCGAGCCTCGCGATCCCAACACTGTCGAGAAGCGTACGAAGACGTCCGTCTTACGGTTCTTATCCGCGAGGAAACCCGCCTTCGTCACCGATTTGGCAGTGCCGTACGACTGGAAAGTTCCGTGCGCGGCCGCGCCCCGGGCGTGCACGACCCGCTCTGGGATGCGCTCGTGGTCGAAATGCGTGATCTTCTCGCGCAGATGAAAGTCTTCGAGGAGGGTGGGTCCGCGTTCTCCGGCCTTGAGCGAATGATGCGTATCGGGTAACCGCAGGCCCTGGGCGGTGGTGAGAAACTCGCCTTCTTGTGCGCGGGTATCCGAGGCGCCGGTCGGACCGATCGGTGCTGGTGATGATTGATCCGGACGGGGTGAAGGAGGCATGTCCACTCTGCTTTCTTCGAAGTCTGTACGGGCTGTTCTCGGAGAGAAAGTCGTTGACGTGCAAAGTGCAAACACCCGCACGACAACGACCGCCGGCTACCATTTCTGAACCGTGCAGATCCCGTGTACCCAAGCGCCCCAATTCTTAAGCGCACCCGGGTTTGTGGCAGCCACCGATTACGCGGGGGCCACCGATCCCGGCGTCACCGGACAGCAAACCCCGGGAGGCGCTGCGTGTCCTCGATGACCGAGAAGTGCGATGCGTCGCCTTTGATGACGCGGCTGGTGTTGCCATGGACATCGACGGGCAGGTCGCCGGCGAGGGTCACCCGGTGCACACTGCGGGCCTGGTTGCCATAGTCGGAGATCCCGTAGTGCTGCGTGGAACGGTTATCCCAGATCGCCAGGTCACCGGGCTCCCATGCCCAGCGAACGGTGTTCTCGAGCTTGGTGATCCGCGCCTGCAGCAACTGGAAGAGCGCGGTGGTCTCTGATGGCTTGAGGCCGACGAATTCTTTGACAAAATGTCCGAGCAGCAGCGTCTTCTCCCCTGTTTCGGGATGCACGCGGACCACCGGATGCTCGGTTTCGTAGATCTCGCGGGTGAAGTCGCCGTAATTGCTGGCACCAATGGCGGGCACCTTGATGTTCTGGGAAGCCTCGGCGTAGTCGTACGCATTGGTGTGGACGGCACGCAGGTTCTCGACCAGGTGCACCAGCGATTCCGGGAGCTGGTTGTACGCCGCTGTGGTCGACGCCCAGGTGGTCGCGCCGCCGTATTCGGGAATGGTGGTGGCGCGAAGGATCGACGCCTTCGGGATCCGGTCGATGAACGTGACGTCGGTGTGCCAACTGCTGGCCGCGCCGTCGATGATCAACATCTTGTTCTCGGCCGAGGTCAGTGTGGGATGCGTGGTGGTCTGGAGGCCCAGGGTGCCTGCGAACTCGTACTGAAGGGCGTCATCGAGATGATCTTGCCCCCGGAAGAACACGACACTGTTGGTTGCGAGTGCATAGCGGATCGCCAAGGCGGTCTCTGCGGACAGATCGCCGGAGAGGTGAACGCCCTCGATTCGGGCTCCGATGTGTTCACCCACCTTGTGGACGGTGATCCCACCGGCCGCATAGATCTCCTCGGCACTGGTTGCTGCGGTGGTCCGATCGAACTCGGCTACTGCGGTCATGACAATCCTTTCCTTGTTGGACAGAAGGTTTCGAAAAGTTGGACTGGTCGAACATTTCTCAGATCACGGCTGCGAGGGGCTTCGAAACGACGATGTCGGCACGACGTTCGCGTTGCCGGACGGGGTCTGGAATGGGGACAGCAGCAACCAACTCGCGTGTGTATCCGTGCATGGGGTTGCCGAAAACCTGCTCAGCGCTTCCCAATTCCACGATTTCACCTCCCCGCATCACCGCGACCCGATCAGACACCTGATGGACAACGGCGAGATCGTGACTGATGAACAAGCACGCGAATCCGTGCTCGGCGCGGAGCTCGGCGAACAACTCGAGTATCTCGGCCTGCACAGACACGTCGAGCGCGCTCGTGGGTTCGTCGGCCACGAGCAACCGGGGTGCCAGTGCCAACGCCCGCGCGAGGGCGACGCGTTGGCGCTGACCGCCGGAGAGTTCACCGGGCTTGCGTTGCGCATACGATCTCGGCAGCTTCACAGAGTCGAGTAGGTCACCCACCCGCGCAGTCAATTTCGACCCCGAGGCCACCCGATGGACCTCGAGTGGTTCGCCGATACTGGCACCCACCGAGCGACGCGGATCGAGTGACGCGGCAGGGTCCTGATGTACCAGGGCCATACCCCGGCGACTCCTGCGCAGTTCCGAACCGGACAATTTTGCCAGGTCCCGGCCATCGAGCAGCACCTCACCGGCGGCGACGGAGGTGATGCCGAGTGCAGTCCGTCCCAATGTCGTCTTACCTGAGCCGGATTCACCGACCAGGCCCAGAACCTCTCCGGGATGCAGATCGAGGGATACACCGTCCACAGCCCGGAACTCGGGGTTGCCGTGCCGGGCCGGGAAGACCACGGACACTTTGCGAAGTGACAACACGGCGTCGGTATCGGAGACCGGTGTGGTGGATTCGGCAACCTCACCGGCTTCGGGGAGCCTGGGGACCGCGGCCAGCAGCGCCTTGGTGTACTCGTGACGAGGCGCCGAGAAGAGGCTTGTCACAGAGCTTTCTTCGACGATCTGGCCGCGTTTGAGGACCACCACGCGGTCGGCGATATCTGCCACGACGCCCATGTTGTGTGTGATCAGGAGAATGGCGGTCCCGGACCGATCGCGCAGCCGTCGCAACAGTGCCAGTATTTCTTCCTGCACGGTCACATCGAGCGCGGTGGTCGGTTCGTCCGCGATCAACAGCGCCGGTTCGCCCGAGAGTGCCAGGGCGATGACAACCCGCTGCTTCTGACCGCCCGACAGTTGGTGCGGATACCAGTCCACCCGAACCTCGGGCTCGGGGATCTCGACCATCCGCAACAGTTCCACCGCTCGGGCCCGGGCGGCGCTTCGGGACACCTTGCCGTGCGCCCGAAGGGCCTGCGCGATTTGCCATCCCACTTTG
Organism: Williamsia sp. Y721; assembly: GCF_059683565.1. Classification (NCBI taxonomy): domain Bacteria; kingdom Bacillati; phylum Actinomycetota; class Actinomycetes; order Mycobacteriales; family Nocardiaceae; genus Williamsia; species Williamsia sp. Y721. The sequence goes on from NZ_JCASNH010000005.1 coordinate 314,793, forward strand.
CGGACCGGATTGAGCGCGGTCTGCGGTTCCTGGAAAACCATCGCGGCGCGGGTTCCCCGCCACTGGTTGAGAGAGCGTTCCGTTGCGCCGATCACCTGGTCGCCGGCCAAGACGATGGAACCGTGCGCCTGTGCGCCCTGCGGGAGCAGCCCAAGGGCGGCACGGGCAGTCATCGATTTGCCCGAGCCGGATTCGCCGACCAGCGCCACGATTTCGCCGCGCTCCACGCTCAGATTGACGTGGTCGACCACGGGGGTCACCCCACTGTCAGCATCGCCGAACCTGATGACGAGGTCGTGGATCGACAGCAGGGTGGCCGTGTGTGAAGTGGTCATGATCAATCCTTCGGTCCGCGACTGGCTACTGTCAGATTCGGCGGGCATGGTTCAACCCCTGGGCGATGAGGAGGAAACTCAGGACCATCGCCGACACGACGATCAGGGGTCCAACTGCGTAGGCCGGGTTGGCGTCGAGGTTCGGCACCGATGCGGCGATGATCGATCCCAGCGAGGGGTTTGGTGGCCGCACTCCGATGCCGAGGAAGCTCATCGCACTTTCGGCGAACACACCCGCCGACATCGACAGTGCCAGTTGCACACCCAACGGTTCTGCGGCATTGGGAAGAACGTGCTTACGCAGCACCCACCAACGGCCTGCGCCGATCACTTCTGCCGCCTCCACGTATGGCAGCTCGCGCACCTTCAACAGTGTCGTTCGCAGCAGCCGCCCGAAGATGGGGATCTCAGCCGCCACGATCACCGCCACGACCGGCCACACTCCCGGTCCGGTGATGGCGACAAGGGTGATGGCCAGGATCAACAGCGGGAAAGCAAGGATCACATCGAACACGCGCTGCGTGACCACGTCGGCGACCGTGTTCAGACTCGACAACAGTCCGAACAGGGCACCCAGAACAGCGCCGAGCGGAACCGCGACCACGATGATCAGCACGTTGGTGCGGATGCCGTACAGAGTTCGGGTGAGCACGTCACGATTCACCTCGTCGGTGCCGAACCAGTGATCGGCACTCGGCCCCAACAGGTTGGCGCCTTCGATCTGTTCGTTCGGCGAGAACGAGGTGAGCCACGGCGCCAGCACACCGGCGGCAATGATCACGCTCAAGATGATGACGCCGACGAGTCCCTGACCGGACAGCAGTGCGCCGAGCATCGGATTGCGACGCCGATCGCTGTTGTCGGAATCGGCGGTGTGTCCATCGATGCCGGGCTCTATTTCGATGACGCTCATGCCTGTCCTCCGATCCGGATCCGTGGGTCGAGGTAGGCGTGAAGGATGTCGGTGAGCAACTGGATGAGCACGAAGATCGTGACCGACAGCAACAGCAACACCTGAACCACCGGATAGTCGCGCCGACCGATGCCCTGCTCGATGAGTTGACCGATGCCCGGCCAGGCAAAGATCGCTTCCACCAGCACCGCACCGCCCAACAGATGACCGGTCTGAATGCCGACGACGGTGAGCATGGTCGGTACGGCGTTGCGTAGCGCTGTGCGGGTCACCAGATTCCACCGCGACACCCCGGCGGCGCGCGCGGTGATCACATACTGCTGGCCCATCTCGGTACGCAACGACTCGCTCAGAAACCTCGTCAGGGAGGCGGCCACCGGCAGTGCCAGACACACCGCGGGCATCAGCAGGTACTGCACTGTGATATCGGGTTGCGCCCAGAATCCCTCTGGCGGAACACCGCCCGACGGCAGTACCGGAAAGATCACCGCGAAGACCAAAACGAGCAACACGCCCGTGACGAAGTTCGGGAGAGCAACAGAGACAGTGTTGATGGTGTTCACCGTCGCGGTCAGCCATCGATTCGGCCAGGCGACCACTGCGATGCTCAACGCCAGACTCATGATCACCGCGAGGAGAAGCGCGGTTCCGGCCAGGACCGCCGTGTTCCCGAGACCGGCGAGTACCAGATCAGCGATCTCACCACCGAGCACATACGACCGCCCCAGATCGAAGGTCAGAACGTCACCGATCCACGAAAAATATTGCGCAACCATGGATTTGTCGAGCCCGAGTGAATGCCGGATCGAGTCGATCGACTCCGGGGTGGCGTCCGGTCCGGCCAACACCACAGCCGGATCACCCGGCACCATTCGCATGGTGAAGAAGATCAGTAAGGATGCCAGGAACAGGACCACCAGCGCGGAGGGCAGGCGTCCGATCAGATAGCGAAACATGTGTCGTCCGATCTCTCAGGCAACGTAGGCGTCGGTCAGCAGGGTCTGCCTGGATTTGGTCCACGCCACGTCGTGCACCCGCGTGGCGGCGGTCGGTTGTGGGATCTGCACCGCGATCTCGACGAGGAACACGTCGCGCAACAGCAGATCACTGATCTGCGCGTAGTGTTCGACCGCCGTTCCGTCGACTCCGTCACGGGTTTCCCACGCAGCGCCTGCCGCTTCGGTGTACTCGGGTGATGAGTACCGAGATGCGTTGTGGGCAGCGTTGAACGGGTATGCACTGACGGTGAGAGTGGACGGAACATATTGGGCAAATGTGTGGCCGTAGAGCCACAGTCCGCGGAACTCGGCAGCGATCAGCGTCTTGAGGAATACCGATTGTTCGATCGGATCGAGTTCCACCGTGATTCCCACGTCGGCGAGATTTGCTTGCACGATCTGCGCGATGGCCTCGAAGTCGCCACCCCCTCCGGGGTACGTGAGCGGAATGGTCGGCAGTTGGCCCACCTCGGCGACCAGCGACTTGGCCTTGTCGACATCTCTTGTGTACGTGTTGTTTTTCGCCTCGTCGTACGCCACCGAGTGTTTCGGCCACGGCAGGTTGACGGCATAGCCCGAGTCGCGGAGCACTTCGGTGACGATGCGATCACGATCAATCGCGTACGCCAGTGCTTTCCGGACACGGACATCAGCGAGCGCAGGCGCGGTGACGCTCACTCCGAGATACGACTGTGTCTCCGCGCCCTCCAACCCGGTGACGTTGAAACCGTCTGTGTCGCGGAGGGTTTGTGCATCCCGTCCGGCCAGCTCGCCGGCGTAGTCGATCCGTCCCGACTTGATTGCACTGAGCCTGCCCTGCGCGTCCGGGATGATCAGGGCTTCCACACGGTCGAGGTACGGCCGATCGGGCACCCGGTAGTTCGCGTTGCGCTCGAAAGTGATCTGACTGTTGGGACTTCGCGACGTGAACACGAACGGTCCGGTGCCGATGAAGGTTTCACCATTCTGCAGCTGACCGAATGTCTCGCTGTCGAAGATCGGAGCAAGTTCGAAGACATCGAACAGGTTCCCGACCGGGTGTGCGAGCGTCAGAACCAATGTCTGTGGATCACTCGTATCGTAACCGGTGATGATCGCAGCAGTGCTGCGGAGCTGGGCAGAGAACCGGGGATCGGTATAGGTACGCAACGAGAACTCGGCGTCCTTCGCGGTGAACTGTCTGCCGCTGTGGAAATAGACGTCATCACGCAAGTGCACGGTGTACGTCAAGCCATCCGCCGATTGCTCCCAGGACTTCGCCAGCAGCGGCTGGGGTTCGATGGAATCGACGGGATACCGGGTCAACGTCTCGAAGACCAAGCCCAACATGAGGGTTCCGGCCAGGCTTCCACCCGTCAACAACAGCGGCGGGTTGATGTCATCGGTGACTCCGACTTTCAGGCTGCCGCCGCGTACCGGCTGCGCCGATGCATCACCGGCTTCGCGCTGCTCACCGACCGCCGAGGAACACGCGGCCAGGGACCCCGCACCCAGTACCGCAAAGGCGGTGAGTCCGGCACCACGAAGGAAGCCGCGTCGGCTGACGGCAGCCGTTGAAATAGACGAGCGCATGGATTTACGTCTTTCAGGATCAAGAGGGACAGAGGGAGTCGATCGGCGTGAACCCGTGCGGGGGTGACAGCTCAGCCGGCGGCGGGAATCGGCGCCTCGGGCGCCACTTCGATGCGATGGATACGCCGGTTGCCGTCGCCGTAGTCGTAGATGGCGTTGTGCTGGACAAAATGGTTGTCCCAGATCGCGATATCGCCGACCTGCCAGCGTCTGCGGCACGTGAACTCGGGCCGTATCGACTCTGCTCTGAGGAGATTGATGATCGCATCGCTCTCGGACTTCGACAATCCGTTGATGTCCGGGGTGAACAGATTGTTCACGAACAGCGACAGCTTGCCGGTCTGCGGGTGGCGGATGACCACGGGATGACGAATATCTGTTGGCTGGGCGGGCGTGTTCGGAAAGCGGTGCGAAGCGCTCAGGCCGAGAAGCAGCTGCCGGATGGGTTCCGACAGCGCCTCGTAAGCGGCGATCTGACTCGACCACATGGTGTCGCCGCCGAACGCCGGCAGCTGCTGCATGTGCAGAACGCTGAACCGTGAAGGCCTCGGCTTCCACGACACATCGGTGTGCCACTGATTCGCCTGGTACGCGTTCTCGTTCTCGGTGGAGATCACCGAGATCTCCGGATACCCTTCGTCGCCGAGGTTCTGAAGATGCACGTGGGGGTGTTCGATCGGTCCGAAATGTTTCGCGAATGCGGTGTGGACATCGGGATCGAGTCCTTGGGCGGGAAAGAACAGCACACCGTGCCGGTACAGCTCATCTTTGACCCACTCCACCTGCGCGCCATCAAGGTTTCCGACTGCCGCACCGTGGATCTCGGCACCGATCATTCCCGAAATCGGGTGCACCGACAGTGACGGTTTGGTCTCGAGAGTCGTCATGGGTCTCCTTGAATCGCGCTGATGTTCGGTGATGGCCGATGCCATCCGAATGTGAATCTAATGCGATCTCATTAACTTGACCCCGTATAGATTTCACTTGCGTCCATCTCTTGATTTGCCGGCGCCGAGTTGCTACAGGCAGGCCAGTGGTTTCAAATCAGCCCGGCGCGAGGCTAGGTTTGACGCTGTGGCAAACAGCAAAGGGCGGTACGCCTCGGGAGAGGCCACCAGAACACGTCTGATCGAGAGCGCCGAGCGGTTGTTCGCCGAACGAGGCTATGACGCGGTGTCCCTCAACGATATTCGGCAGGCGGCCGGGCAAAACAACGCCTCGGCGATCAGTTACCACTTCGGATCCAAAGCCGATCTCCTGCAGGCGATCTTCGAGTACCGACTACCCTCGATCAACGCCGATCGCAACGCCGTCGTTTCGACCTTGTACCGCGCCGAGGAGGCACCGTCTACCCGGGCAGTGCTGTGGGCGACGGTGCAGCCTCTGGCCAACACCCTTGGTGAGGGCAACAGATATGTCGGCGTCCTCGACCAACTGATGACCGCCGGGCTGATCGGAGAACACTTCATGGCAATCGACGCCTCGGTCAACGAAAGCGGTCGCGTTGTCGCCGAGTCGCTGCGGGCGTCCGTCGGGCACCTGCCGCCTGCGGTGGCCGATCTGCGTCTGGAGCTCGTCTTCACAAGCATGGTTCGGCACCTCGCGAACCTCGGGCGAAGCGGGACCGTCCCCACTACCGAGGACCTGACCGACGCGATCGACGCCTGGGAGGGACTTCTCCTGGCCCCCGTCTCCACTCCACGGATCTGACGACATCCGGACCTCGGTGCGTTCACAAACCGACCGCGCGTCGGGCCTTATGAACTCATTGCGCCTGTGTCAGTGCAGGTCAGTTCCGAATGACTGTCGCCGACCACCCTGCACAGCTCCCAGTTTCGCGGGATTGGCAACATTGTGGATCTCCGCTATCCGACCATCGGAGTTCATCGTGAACGTGAAGGTGCCGATCACCCGCGCGGCCCCGGTGATCAAAACCCCTAGGGCACCATTGATCTCGGTCACGGTGAAAGCCATGTCGGCAATGTCGACGCCCTCGTAGGGCCGCTGCGACACCCCGGCCAGCCAGGCCGATACCGCAGTGGCGCCAGAGATCGGCCGCCGCGCCTGTCGAACCTTGCCTCCACCGTCTGTCCACAAGGTCACCTCTGGAGCGAGGAGTTCCATCAATGCGTTGATGTCGCCACCGCCGGCCGCGGCGAGAAAACGATCGACCACGTCGCGGCTGTGGCGTGGCCCCACGTCGAACCGTGGGCGGCGGGCCTGCACGTGCGCTCTGGCGCGCCGACCTGTCTGGCGCACAGCAGTTTCCGTTCGCTCGAGCGTGGTGGCGATTTCGGTGTAGCTGAAGCCGAATACCTCTTTGAGCACAAAGATCGCCCGCTCCAACGGGCTCAGGCTCTCCAGGACCACCAGCATCGCGACCGACACCGATTCAGCCTGCGAACCTTGATCAGCGGCTTGATCAAGTTCGGTCAGGATCGGCTCGGGCAACCACGGGCCGACGTAAACCTCGCGTCGACGTTGGGAGGAGCGGAGACGATCCAGAGCGACATTGCAGACCATCCGCACAAGATAGGACTTGGGTTCGGCCACCTGTTCCATGTCGACCCGCGACCATTTGAACCAGGTGTCCTGCACCGCGTCCTCGGCATCTACTGCGGTGCCGAGGACCCGGTAGGCGGCTGAGAACAGCAGGCCTCGGTTGTCGTCAAAGATCTGTTGCGCATCCACTACTCACGTCATCTCGCCGTCGTCGCACGGCCCCCGTGTCGCCACGGAATCGCGCCTGGGAAATTCTTCATCACCCCGAATGCCTTCCAGGGACTGCTACTCACCGTCTCCTTGTACATGGTGGCCGATCTACCTGTGAGCACATAGCGATTCGGCGAATCGTCGGGCCGGGTGAACTGGACAACGGCATCGGACCTGCCGAGGCTGAGTGGTTGATGCATGTACGCGAACCGAAATGGTTTGGGCTCTTTACCTTTGAGCTCGCGGACAATCGAGGCTGCGGCGTGTGTTCCCGACGGCATCCCGCTCTGACAGGTGCCGTGGATGATGCCGTAGTTCTGGCGGATGGCCGCCACGTCGCCCACCGCGTACACGTTCGGGTGGGACAGCGATCGTAACGTCGTGTCGGTCACGATCCGACCGGCGTCGTCGACGGTGAATCCTGCCTTGGCCACCACGTCCGGAGCTTTGACGCCCGCGGTCCACAACACCGCATCGGCAGCCACCTGCTCACCGCCGACGAGATCGACGCCGTCAGGCAACACCTTGGCGATATCGACGCCATCGCGCACGGTCACGCCGAGGCGAGCCAGGGAATCCGCCACGTATTCCTGGCCCCTCGGCCCCATCTGAGATGCCGGCGGCCGGCGGCTCAGCAATGTCACATCGAGGTGGGGGTGCTGTTCGGCCAGTTCGGCCGCGGCCTCGACACCGGTCAAACCGCCACCTGCAACCACCACTGCACCACCGTCCACGATCCTCTCGATTCGGTCGGCAAGCCGTGCGGCACTTTGGACATCGTCCAACGTGTACGCATGTTGCGCCACCCCCGGAACCGCTGAGGCTGCGACACTACCGAGCGCGCAGACCAGGATGTCGTAGCGAATACGGGACCTGTCACCGAGCCGTACCGACTGGCCTTCCGGATCGATCTCGTCGACCCACCCACACCGGAAGTCGATACCGGTTCCGTCCAGCATCTCTTCAATGTCATAGAACGCGAGCTCCTCACCGGCTGCCACCTGATGCATGCGCAACCGCTCGGTGAATCTCGTGCGAGGGTTCACCAAGGTGACATGGGTCGGACCGGATGCCCAGGAACGTCCTCGGGCGCGCCGAGCGACTCCGATGGCCGTGGTCATTCCTGCGTAGCCGGCACCGAGTATCACTATCTCTGTCATGACTGGCGTCCTTTCTCTCGTCGGTATCCATAAGACGCAGCTCAAGGTCCAAGACGTGACATCGACGACGTTTGCATCGGGCTGTGCGATCAGCTGATGACTGCCGGGGAGAGATCGTTGCTCGCCCCGTGGCAACCCCGGGACACTGACCGGGCCCTGGTTCATCTCCCTCATCAGAGCGATGTTTGAAGAACGCCGGTACCGGATATACCCCTATACGGTCCGGTTGAAGTCGCAGCCCGCCAACCAACGCTCGCGGCGTTATCGCCTCGAGTACCGACGCGCTGGGATCCCCGGCGCCGAAGAAGGGCATTCATGAGCTGGAGTTGCGACACCTGTGGGCGGAATCTGAAGATGCCGTACATCACCGACCACCTCGCCGAGGTTCACGCCGGGTACACCAGCGGATGGGCAATCACCGCGGACATGGCCATGTGCCCTGCCTGTGCCACAGCATTGATGGCGCCGAAGCTGGATGACAGCAGCGTGGTGGGCTGACCCCCCAACGGGCGGTTCCCCCGGGCCCTCGGGCCTGGGGAATGCCACTTTGCCGGCCATCGGCACCATCGAATGCCATCGGCTGGGCCGGGCCGAACTAGTCACTCGTCGTCTGACGACCGGTACGCACTTCGATAGCGAGCGCGGCGAAGTCGAGCCATCCGACTTTGTAACACCGAATTCCGGCCCTTTTTTCTGCTCGATGAGAACAAAGCAAAAACGGCGCCAGCGAATAGGATCGCGGCAACCGCGGCGATAATCGCTCCGATCGCCGACCCATTGGCCCAGAAGACCAGGGCCACACAAATAGACGCGACGGTGGCCAGGACGCAGAGAAAACCAGCCCAGCCCGCGGCATGCATCTTTCCGACTTCACGCTGAATAGGTGTATTTCTGGGCATCAATCGCTCCTCTGGTACATCACCCTGGCGCGAGTTCTCTTGAACAACTCATCTGCCGCGAAAAGTACCCACAACCGAATGGGGTAAACGCCGCGAGCGGCAAAAGTCAGGGGTTGCAGCGCCCCGCCATCAACAGCATCGCGGGATCTGCTGCGTACAGTCGGGGCGTACTCACACCATCACCATGGCCAGTCCGACGACACATATGGCCATGACAGCGCACAACACCGCGGTCAGCGCGGCACTGACCACCAATCCGACCACCAAGACCACGCCACCGAGCGCGAGTGCGAACGCCGCCACCAGTGCGAGCGTTGACCCGCGCTTCTCACCGAGATCGTCCCAGATCTCCTGGTCCGAAATCCTCACGTCCGGAACCGCAGCTCCAGCGTTGTCATTGTCAAAGATTCTGCGAGAGAACATTTCCACTCCTCTGCCCGCAGCACCCGTACTCGCTCGTCGTTGCGCAGATAAATGATCTGCCGTCGATGAACAAAGTAAATACTGGGTATGCGAGGTAACCGAGTTTCGAACAACCGGAAAGAATGATCACGACATTTCGAAAGCCCGGATGACGACCAATGTCGATTGTGCGGCTGGGTGGTGAACCGTCCAACAAGGATAATCCGCAGTATCTCGTAAAAGCAACACGTCCCCGATCAGCGTGGGGGTTCCGATGCGCCCGTTCTGGGTACCCCGTTGCAGAGAAGCGAATGGCGCGATTTTTTGCGTACAACGACAGGAGCACCGATCATGACCACGAAGGCCAGCGCCTCACCAAAGTATTCACATGAGTGACACGCATGACCGCGGGACGGATCCAGAGAACCTGCCGGGGATGGAGGGCGCCCATGGGGTCGAGCCCGGCGCCACACCACCGGAGGCCGCGCAGACGTCCGGGCTCTCTGCTTCCGAACCCCGCACCTCGCGGCATTTCCCGCCGACCGGAGTGGCCACGATCATCGTTGTGGTCCTGATAGCGATCCTCTTTCTGGCCGCTGCGATCGGGATCATCGTTCAGATGGTCTCCTGACCCAGGAGTCAGCGATCGAATCCGGCTCTGCCAACCGCCGCGGCGGACTCCGCCTGCCGCAGGTTTCAGGCGGTCGGTGTCCGGCTACCCAGAGACATGCAGAACACCAACTCCTTGCTGCTGCGGTCCCGAGGCATCTGATGGTCTCTGACGCAGTTGTCATCGGTGGTGGCCACAACGGCCTGGTCGCCGCTGCCACGCTCGCCGACGCCGGATGGGATGTCACCGTGCTCGAGGCCCAGCCCGAACCGGGAGGGGCGGTACGGAACGCGGAACTGACGTCTGGCTACGAGAGCGACCTGTTCAGCGCGTTTCACCCACTGGCAGCAGTGTCACCGGCGTTTCGCGAACTCGATCTCGAGTCGCACGGTCTCCGGTGGAGTCACGCACCGGATCCGTACGGGCATCCCAGTCACCCCGACGACGACAACGCGGTGATCATCCACCGGGACCCCGCCGAGAACGCTGCGCAGTTCGCCCGGTACGACGAACGGGACGGGCGCACATGGCTGGCGCTGACCGAGCAGTGGCAATTGTTGAAACCGGCACTACTCGAGACGTTGTTCGGCCCGTTTCCGCCCCTGCGCGGCCCCCTGTCGATCCTCCGCAGGCTGGGTATCGGTGATTCGACCCGGCTCGCGCGGTTTCTGCTGCTGCCGGCAAATCGGATGGTCACCGAGTTGTTTCACAGTGAACGTGCGCGTTTGCCGATGCTCGGCAACGCGATGCACGCCGACGTGCCACTCGACGCGCCGGGCAGCGGAGTCATGGGCTACCTGCTGACCATGCTTGCCCAGGACACCGGCTTTCCGGTCCCGGTCGGCGGGGCGGGTGCGCTGACGGAGGCGCTGGTGCGGCGGTGCGAATCGGTGGGAGTGCAGATCGTGTGCAATTCTCCGGTCACCGGCATCGAGACCAACTCCGGCCGAGCTCGCGCAGTGCGAACAGCCGACGGGACGTCATGGAAGGCCACACGGGCCATCATCGCGAACACGTCCGCGCCGAACCTCTACAAGAATCTTCTGCCCAAGGGCGATGTCCCCGTACGGGTCCTCGACGACCTGGAGAACTTCGAATGGGATGCACCGGTCGTCAAGGTGAATTACGCGGTGCGCGAGCCCATTCCGTGGACCTCGAAGAACCTGGGCCGGGCCGGAACCGTCCACGTCGGAGCAGACAGGCACGGTTTGATGCGTTGGATGACCGACATCAACACCGGGGTGGTCCCCGCACATCCGTTCTTGCTCGTCGGGCAGATGACAACCGCCGACCCGACACGATCACCAGCCGGGACCGAAAGTGCCTGGGCCTATTCGCATCTGCCGAGAGGCATTGACGATGATTCCGCCGCGCTGCAACTCGCTGCGCGAATGGACGCGGTGATGGAGGCTCACGCTCCGGGATTCGGGGACCTGCTCGTCGGCCGACACGTACAGACCCCGGCCGACTTGACGGCCGCCGACGCCAACCTTCACGCCGGCGCCGTCAACGGCGGCACGTCCCAGCTGCATCAACAGTTGATCTTCCGGCCGACGCCAGGACTGGGACGGGCGGAGACGCCTGTGGAGCGCTTGTATCTCGGAAGCGCCTCGGCCCATCCCGGCGGTGGAGTGCACGGTGCGTGCGGACGTAACGCGGGGCGGGCCGCACTCTCTGCCGACGGCGTCAGAGGGCTCCCGCGTCGCTTTCTGACGCGCAAGACCATCGATCTGTTCACCAGATAGAAGAAGGAGAGGCTCGCTCGAGGCGACTATCCGGTCTCCACCAGTTTCCGCGCCACCTCTGCAAGCGGCACATTGCTGTCCTGAGACAGCTTGCGTAACAGTTCGAAGGCCTGCACCGCATCGACGGAAAACCGCTCCATGATCATGCCCTTGGCCTGCCCGATGATGTCGCGACTCGCCAGTGCACTGTTGAACTGTATTTCCTGGCGCGCCCGGAACAGGGCCAGGGCGGCGTGGGTGGCGTAGACGAAACCCAGCTCTTCGGACTCCCTGGTGAACGCGTTCACCTCCTCGGAGAACAGGTTCAGCGCCCCCATCGCACCTTCATGGGTGAACAACTGAAATGACAGGCTCGATCTGACGGCAGTTTCGCTGATCGCCCGTGCGGCGAACGCGGGAAAGCGCTGCTCGTCGCAGAAATTGTTCATCCACACCGTCGGCTGCTCCCACGCGGCTTCAAGGCATGGACCCTCTCCGACCTGCTTCTGAATCTGATCGAGCTGCTCCACCACCGGATCCGTGACACCGAGCGATTCGAACTCATTCTTCTTCTTGACCAACAGGACGCCTGCGAATTGAGCCCCCGGCACGTGTGTGACCGCGCCTGATGAGATCGAACCGATCAGTGTATCGATGTTGTCCTGCGCCGACGACAGTTTGTGCATGTCTCGCACCAGTTCGGCAATGGTCGTGTGCACTTCGGCGTCCATCCAACCCACCGTTCTATCCAACGCTCACGGCGGCTTCTTCCACCGACTCGCCGGTCAGTATACGCACGAGACGGGTGGCCAACGGGCCGATGCTGTGCAGGACGCGCATCTTCTGAAGGGAATTGGGTACAGCGTGGTGGAACCCGGAAGGAGCCATCATGCGTCAATCCATTGTTAATCAAACCGAACAACAACTTGCGGGTGTGCACAGCGTACTGGTCAGACAGAAGCGTGATCACATCGAAGTCGACCGTCTTCTGCTATCGCTCGATACCGCACATGGACACCAACGGGAAGAATTGCTGAATTCGTTGTGCCGCCTGGTTTTCACTCATGCGTTCGCCGAGGAAGCGATCTTGTGGCCATACATCCGCCGCCGCGTTCCCGACGGCGAAGACCTCACCCTCGAAATCGAACAAGAGCACCAGCAGATCAACGAACTCTTCACCGAGCTCGAGACGCTTGCGTGCCCCACCACACCGTGTTCGATGAGATCACCCGACTACTGCGTGAAGACGTCCGGGATGAAGAAGCTACGCCTGGGAGGCCGTGCGCGGTATCGCACCGACGCGTCCCCACCCCGTGGTCGCCCGCGGTGACGATCCCTCGACCCATCGAAGCTGACGGGGCGAAACCGACCGGGGCCGGCCTCGCATTCGGCCCGGATCGGCGCTCGATGTCGACACTGTCCCCGCAAGTACCCTGAAACGACGCGCAGACTCTGGCCGTTCCCGCCGATGCCCCTTACGTCGAATTGCTCTACACCCCATCCCCTTTCGGGCCAGCAACAGAGCGCAGCGCGCGGCGGGACGGCCTATGGGGTTGCAAAGCCGGTCGATGACTGCGACTATTGGTCCAGGTTAAATGACTAGCCATGCTCTGCGTCGGCAGTCCCCTCATGCCAACGTTTCCCAATTGTGTTCAGGGAGCGATTGTGAAGTCAGAATCCAAATTTGCCGAATACTCCAGCGTGGCTGCGTCCGCGTGTGGCCAATTCTCCATTTCCACGATCCCTTGCCACGACCTTTTTGTTCTGAGTGTGCGGGGCGACCTCGACTTGATGACGGGCGCTCAGCTGAGCGAGACCATCGACGAAGCCCTCGCCTCGGGCGCGAAAAGCCTGGTCATCGACATGACGATGACCGACTTCCTCGGCGCCGCCGGCCTCACCGCCCTCGACTACGGACGCCGACGAACCGAGACTGCGGGCGGCCGATTTGCCGTGGTGGCTGCCGGCCGCGCGACAGCCCGCCCTATCACGGCGCTGGGACTGGGCGAGTCGCTGAATATGCACCGCAGCATCGATGACGCGATGGCTGCTTGCGGCCGAGGTGGCCCGGCGAGCCGCCGCCTCGTAACCGACGCAATCGGCGTGCAGGGCCTGACCAGACCTGCATGAACCGGCTACGCCATCCCGACGACACCGGGGTGGCACGGTGCATTCAGCTGTTCCGATTGCCAGATATACGGCAGATTACGGTTCGAACTCGGTGCCGGTGATCTGGGATGACAAGACTCTCCGCACGCAGACACCCATGGTGTCGCCGCATCACCAGTTGTTGAAACAAATTGCGATGCAACCTTTTCCACCGCATTTGTCTCGCTTGTTTCGCCAGTTGTCACCTTGCGGCGCCCTGCCACGGAAGGTCGAACACCTGCGATGTCTATAAACGACTGGATTCCAATATGTTTCGTCACACCGACTACCTGCAATTCGATGTCAAGCCGGAGACTCCCGACCCCGTCTACGCCCGAAAGCTACAGGAGCTACTCGGCGGCGCGTTCGGTGAAATGACCGTCACCATGCAGTATCTGTTCCAAGGATGGAACTGCAGGATGCCCGGCAAGTACAAAGACATGATCATGGACATCGCGACCGAAGAGATCGGTCACGTCGAGATGATCGCAACGATGGTGGCCCGACTTCTGGAGGGCGCACCGGCAACCGAGTCGAGCAAGGCCGCCGGTGGAGATCCGGTGACCGCGGCTGTGCTCGGTGGAATGGATCCGCAGCAGGCCATTGTTGCCGGCGGAGGTGCCCTCCTCGCCGACAGCAACGGGGTCCCGTGGAACGGCCGCTACATTATCGCCAGCGGCAATCTCCTTGCAGACTTTCGTGCGAACGTCACCGCGGAGGCCCAGGGCCGTTTGCAGACAGCTCGCCTGTACCACATGACCGACGACCCCGGCGTGAAGAACATGTTGAAGTTCAACCTTGCCCGAGACACCCACCATCAAAACCTCTGGCTCGCCGGGATCGAAGAACTCAAGGCCGACGGTCTCGAGGAGACCATCGCACCGAACGCGTTGCTGGACGAGGAGTACTCCGAACACGCCGAGAACCTCTGGCATCTCTCCGACGGTGTGCACTCGGCCGAAGGTGGCTGGGCGAACCGGGTGGCCCCGGACGGTAGGCGCAGCATGGGGATTCTCACGGATCCGCAGCCACTGGGCGGCAAAGGCCAAGCGCCGGCACCGGATCCCAAGCTCTACGCCACCTACGACGGCTCACTTGGGACGCCGAAATCGGCGGCACTCGGTACCGAAAAGGGTCTCATGGGCAAGGTGAAAGATGCCCTTGATCCCGACTCGTCACAAGACAAGGCCTAAAAGCGGAGCACCCGTGTGCACTCTGGCACGTCAATCGCGATCAGAGGCGGCGAGTTTCTCCAGATAGGCGTCGAGCACCGCAGGGACGATCAGCGCGGACAGCTCATGGTGCAGCTGAGCCCGGATGTAGCTGTCCACCGTGAACTTCGGTGCGAAATGCCAGTGTTTGAGAGCCCAGCCATGCGCCAGCATCATCAGGTCGAAGACCACCAGGTCGACATCGACGGGCTTCATCAACCCGAGTTCGATGCCGGCCTCGATGGCACCGCGCATCGGTGCGGAGGTCTCGACCTCTAGGTCCTTGATCTGTTCGCGGCCGGCAGCATTCAGGGTTCGACTCTCGCGATACGTGAGGATCACCGCATCGCGATTCTCGTCGACGATGGTGGTGTAGCGTGCGAATCCGGCTACCAGCCGGTCGACCGGGTCGTCACCGGCACTGTCCATCGCGGGCTTGAGCTGGTCGCGGAACGTCTCCAGGATGTCGACGATCGTGGCCAGCAGGATGTCTTCTTTGTTGCCGAAGTACTTGTAGATCAGGCCGACGCTCACCTCGGCCTCATCGGCCAGTGCCTGCATGGACATCTGGTGAAAGCCGGTGCGCTGCATGACGGTCACCGCCGCATCGAGCACCTGACGCCGCCGGGAGGAGACCCGTACCGCACGGACTGCCTCGTCGACGGTCAACTGCGCGTCTGACTTGGCCATGCGGTCCTCCTCTTCCACTCGATGAACATTGATTCATCACCGTAGCGGATCGTCACATCTGCAGATCTTTGGCGATGATCGTCTTCATGATCTCGGTGGTGCCGCCGTAGATGGTCTGAATCCGGGCATCGACAAAAGCCCGTGCCACCGGGTACTCCCGCATGTAGCCGTAACCGCCGTGCAGCTGCAGGCAGCGGTCCGCGGTACGCACCTGCAATTCGGTGGTCCACCACTTGAGTTTTGCCGCGCGGGTGGCGCTGAGCTCACCCTTCACGTGGGCGGCGATGCAATCGTCGAGATAGGTTCGGGCGATGTCGATCTCGGTCGACAGTTCGGCCATGACGAACTGGGTGTTCTGGAACCCAGAGACCGGCCGGCCGAACGCGGACCGCTCGCGCACGTACTCGAGAGTTCGGGCGAACACACCCTCCGCCGCCGCGACCGCACCCACCGCGAGTGACAGCCGCTCCTGCGGAAGGTTGTGCACCAGTTGGTAGAAACCCTGCCCCTCTTCACCGAGCAGGTTCGCCGCCGGCACACGCATATCCGTGAAGGCGAGTTCGGAAGTGTCCTGGGCGTGTAACCCGATCTTGTCGAGATTGCGGCCGCGCGTGAATCCCGGGGTCTCGGCGTCGACGACGAGCAACGACAACCCTTTGTGACGATCCGGAGATGTGCGTACGGCGACGACGAACAGGTTTCCGTTCTGCCCGTTCGAGATGAATGTCTTCGCGCCGTTCACAACGTAGTGGTCGCCGTCGCGTACAGCCGAGGTGCTGATACCGGTCAGATCACTGCCGGTACCCGGCTCGGTCATGGCGATGCCCAGCACGGTGTCGCCGGTGACGACCCCGGGCAGCCACTGCGCCTTCTGCTCGGGGGTGGTCATGTCGGTGAGGTACGGCAGCACCACATCGTTCTGCAGGGAGAACGCGATCGCTTCGGAGGCGGCCCCGGTGCGGGCCGTCTCATCGATGACTATCGCGTTGTACCGGAAGTCGTCGACGCCGGGACCGCCATACTCTTCGGCGACCGTGAACCCCAGTAGCCCTTGCTTACCCGCATCCGTGAACAGGGAACGATCCAGTATCTTGTCGTCCTCCCACTTCTCGTGGGCGGGGACGATGCGCTCGGCCACGAATCCGGCGACGGCAGCACGGAAGTCCAGGTGTTCGACGTCGTGTGTCAGTGCGCTCATGTCGGTACTCCTTCGCCGCGTGTCAACGGAATGCGTTCTGACCGGTGAGGGCCTGTCCGAGGACCAGCTGGTGCATCTCGGGGGTGCCCTCATAGGTGAGCACCGATTCGAGGTTCACCATGTGCCTGATGACCGGATATTCGAGGGATATGCCATTGCCGCCCAGTATCGTTCGTGCCGTGCGGCAGATCTTGATGGCCTCGCGGGTGTTGTTGAGTTTGCCGAAGCTGACCTGATCGGGACGCAGGCCGACGCTGTCCTTGAGACGGCCCAGGTGCAGGGCCAGGAGCTGGCCTTTGTGCAGTTCGACGGCCATGTCGGCGAGCTTGCCCTGGGTCATCTGGAATCCGGCGATCGGCCTGCCGAACTGCGTGCGCTGTGTCGAATAGTCCAGTGCGGCCTCAAAAGCTGATCGTGCTGCGCCGATCGACCCCCAGATGATGCCGTAGCGGGCCTCGGTGAGGCTGCTGAGCGGGGCCTTGACGCCTCGACCGCCACGCAGATCTGTGCTGGGCATCAATGCCGATTCGGGTAGACGGACGTTGTCGAGAACGATCTCCCCGGTGGCCGAGGCGCGCAGTGACAGTTTGTGTTTGATCTCGGGGGTACTCACACCCGGAGTATCGGTCGGCACGATGAAACCACGTATTCCGCTCTCCCCCTGCCCATCGTCGGTCTGGGCCCACACCACCGCCACGTCGGCGATCGGCGAGTTGGTGATCCACATCTTGCTGCCGTCCAGGATCCAGTCAGAACCGTCCTTACGTGCCCGGGTCTTCATCGCAGACGGATCCGATCCGGCATCCGGTTCGGTCAGTCCGAAGCAGCCGATGATGTTGCCTTCGGCCATCTGCGGCAACCACTGCTGCTTCTGCTCTTCGCTTCCGTTGTTCCAGATCGAGAACATCGCCAGGGATCCCTGCACCGACACCATCGATCGGATACCGGAGTCACAGGCTTCCAGTTCAAGACTCGCCAACCCGTAGTGGACGGAGGTCGATCCGCCACAGCCATAACCCTCGAGATGCATTCCGAGGACACCGAGTGATCCGAACTCTTTGAAGAGTTCACGCGCATGTGGAATGCCGCCTTGCTCAAACCATTCGGCGATGTTCGGCGCGACGTGCTCGTTCAGGAAGCCTCGGACGCTGTCACGGACGGCAAGTTCGTCGTCGGAGTACGACAGATCCAGGCCCAGGAGGTCGGTGCGGTCGAAGGTCGGTGCTTTTTTGGTACTCAAGATCCGGCTCCTTGTGTTTCGGGCGTCGGGCGGTGAAAGTGGCCGTCGGCCATGTCGGTACGCGCGGTCTCAGCCGCTTTGTAATGAAGCTTCTTGCCGGTTGCCGACAGTGGCAGGGTGTCGACGAGTCGGTAAGCGCGAGGACGTTTGAAGGTCGACAACATGGGGTGATCGCGACAGTACCGGTCGAGTTCGTCTGCGCCGAGTGCCGGATCGGATGTGACCACGTAGGCAACCACGACCTGGCCCCAACGGTCATCCGGTACCCCGACCACAAGACAATCCGTGACGCCGGGGTGGCCGTTCAGCGCCTCTTCGATCTGCACGGGGTGGACGTTCTCGCCACCGGAGATCAGCATGTCGTCTTTGCGCCCGACGATGGTGACGAACTCATTTTTGTCCCAGGTCGCCAGGTCACCGATGTGCAGCCAACTGCCCGAATACTTCGCCGCTTCCTGCTCGGGCGATTTGTAGTAGGCCATCGCACTTTTCGGCGACCGCACGATGATTTCCCCGACCTCGGAGCCGTCGCGTGCGACGGTCTGATCCGGACCGGCGAGTGAGCCGTCATCGAGGATCTTCACCACGGCGACGTCGTCGTCGATACAGGCCCGACCGGCCGTCCCCGCCATCGCCGGCAGGTCGGTCGGACGCAGAAAGGTGTTCCAGAAACCTTCGGTGCTGCCGTAGCCGTTGAAGATCCGGGGTGTGAGCACCCGCTGGTAGAGCAGTGCCGCGTCTCGTTCCAGCGGTGCGCCCATCGTGACGATGCCACGCAGGGACGACAGGTCTCGAGGTCGGTCCTGCTGTGCCTTCGCGAGCATCCCGAGGTTGGTGGGTGCCCCGATGAGGAAGGTCAACCCGAACTCCTCGACGCGATCGAGAGTGAGATCGGCATCGAATGTGCGTTGCGGCACCAGCGATGAACCGAGGTAGAACGTCGGATTCGGTCCTGCACAATATAATCCGCCGCGATGGAACCAGGGTGTCATGTTGAGCGTGCGATCTTCCGGTGCCAGCGGGAAATGCATGATGACGTCGTGTGCGCTGAAGATCTCGATGGCACTGTTGAGCGGCACGGCTTTTGGCATGCCGGTGGTACCGGACGTGTAGAGACGGGAGGTCTCATCGAAGACGCCGCGGGTGACGGTCGGCGGGGCGGCGGGTCCGGTGGTGAGGTCGTCGAACCTGATCGAGGTGTGCCCGGCGACCGGCTCCCCCGGACCGACTGCCACCAGCAGTTCCGGTACGTGCGCGGCCCGCTGGAGGGCGTCGGCCACCATGGGCGACAGGTCCGCGTCGTAGATGAAGACACGGGGCCTGCTGATGTCGATGATGGTGGCGGTTTCACCGGCCGCGAGACGATAGTTCAGCGGCGACCCGACCGCCCCGGCCGCCTGGGTTGCGAGATAGAGCTGCGCGAACTCCGGGCCGTTGAACAGTTGGTAGGCAACAACATCCCCGGGGTGCACCCCGGCCGCGGCCAACGCGGTGGCGATGCGGTCCACCCGGTCGCCCAACTCGGCGTAGGTCCACTGCACCCCGGTGACCGGGTCGATCATCGCGACGCGGTCGGCGTAGCGATGGACGTTGCGTCGAAAACCGTTGAGATAGGTGAACTCGGTTTCGAAATACGCCCGATAGGCGTGGGCGTCGTACTCTGCGGGTGTGCCGGCGTCGCTCATGATGCTATCCCGCCATGGTCAGGCCGCCGCTGACACTGATCACCTGTCCGGTGATGAATGACGCGGCGGACGAGGAGAAGAACAGGACTGGCGCGGCGACCTCATCGGGCCTGGCCAACCGCCGGAACGGAATAGCCCGGACCAGAGCATCTTTGAGCTTCTCTGATTGCGCCTGGAACAGCGGGGTGTCGGTCGGTCCCGGGCACACACAGTTGACGGTGATGCGATGCCGGGCCATCTCCCTGGCCAGGGATTTGCTCAGTGCGATGACCCCGCCTTTGGCTCCGGCATAAATGGCTTCACCAGAGCTGCCGACACGACCGGCATCGGACGCCAGGTTGATGACCCGGCCGCCCGGCTGATCGGGATTGTCCGTGGCCACCTGAACCATCCCTGGCAGGAAGGCACTGCACATGTGCACGGGTCCGAGATAGTTGATCGCGACCACCTTCTCAGCGAATTCCGTTGAGGCGTTGAGGAATTGATCCGTACGATCCCAGCCTGCCGCGTTCACCAGGATCGTGGGAATCCCCAGCTCGGCGTTGACCTGATCGCGGAGGGCATCCACCTGTGACCGATCTGCGATGTCCACGCCCATCGGGGTGATCAGATCGCTGTGCTCGGCGGTCCGCTTGGCGGCTTCTTGGTCCAGATCGGCGGCGACGACGGCGATACCCTGGTCGGCCATCGCGAGGGTGATGGCCTTGCCGATGCCCGACCCTGCGCCGGTGACCACAGCGATTGTCTTGGTACTCATGGTTGTCCTCTCAGCTTCCGACATACTTGCCGAAGTCAGGGGTCCGTTTCTCGGCGAAGGCGTGGGCGCCTTCGAGCCCCTCGGGTGAATGGGTGAACAAATCCAGGGCAGACATCGCGAGGTTGCTCAGACCGGCTTGGTGATCGGTGTCGGCGTTGAAGCTCTGCTTGAGGAATCGCAGCGCGGTCGGGCTCTTCTCACCGATCTCGGCGGCGATGGCCTTCGCCTCGTCGAGCAGCTTGTCGGCGGGGACGACGAAGTTCACCAGACCCCAGCGTTCGGCCGTCGCGGCGTCGTACTGCCGGCACAGATACCACATCTCCCGTGCGCGTTTCTCGCCGACGACCCGGGCCAGGAATGCCGAGCCGAAACCCGCATCGAAGGATCCGACCCGGGGTCCGGCCTGCCCGAACTTCGCGGTCTCGGAGGCGATCGACAGATCGCAGAGCACGTGGAGCACGTGGCCGCCGCCGATCGCCACACCGTTGACGGCCGCAATCACGGGTTTGGGGACGTCCCGGATCAGCTTGTGAAGGTTGCCGATTTCGAACATGCCGCTCTCGGTGGGGCCGTAGTCCCCGGTTTCCGCACGTTGCTTGACGTCACCGCCGGTGCAGAAGGCCTTCTCCCCGCTCCCGGTCAGGATGATCGCCGCGATGCCGTTGTCAGCCCATGCCTTACGGAACGCGCTGATCAACTCCTCGACAGTCTTGCCCCGGAACGCGTTGTAGCGGCTCGGACGGTTGATCGTGATGACTGCGGTGCGGCCGTCGACCTCGTAGACGATGTCCTCGTAGTTCGAGGCAACACCAGTGAGTGATTGAGTGTTCATAATGAGTGAATGTACATTCACTCTAATTGTGTGTCAACGGTCACAGGATGAATCAGCGGTTCACATGCAGATTTGGACACGCATCGCGCCGCAAGGTGAGGGCGTGAATACCTAGCCTGCGGGAACGGGCAGCGGTGCCAGAGAGTTGCCCGGGGGGATCGATGAGCAGTTGTCCGGGGGGGCCGCCCCGGCGAAATGCTGATCGAGGAAGCGAGCCGCTTCCGCCTGGAACGGGACGTACGCCTGGCCGTGGCTCAGTCCGGCGTACCGCGTGTAGTTGACCGGCACTCCCCGACCGCAATACGTGTGGGCCAGAGCCTGGACGTCTCGGGTGATCATGACCTGGTCACCGATTTCATCGATTTGGCCGACGGCCAGGAACAGGGGCACATCAGGGGTTCCGGCGGTGCCCATGATGTTGTCGTTGATGGCACGGACCACCTGGGGTACCTGCAGCAGCGAGGTAAGGGGCGGGGCGACCATCTGGGCGTCGGTGAGTCCGGGATAGGCCGCGACGAACTGGTCGATGCACTGATGCTCGACACGCTTGACGATCTCGGCGCCGTAGGAAGACAGAAACGACGAGGGGTTGAGATCGTAAGTCCGGTTGTATGCGACCACCAACGCCGGGATGACGCCCGACCAGTTCTGGCTCCCACTCACGTAGGGCAAATTGTGCGCCAGGTCGACGGGCAGACCGCCGCCCGCCGCAGCCACGATGTTCAGGTCGGGCGCATAGGTGGGTGCAACCTCGGCGCCCCACTCGGTCGGGACCGACCCGCCCGAGTATCCGACAAGTCCGACCGGCGTGGACGAGGGCAGGCGCAGGACGGCTTCGGCCGCCCGGACGCCATCGAGTGCGGCGTATCCGGATTGACGCCCCACGGTCCATTCCAACCGTTGACCTTCGTAATCGGGGACGCTGACGTGGTAACCCGCAGTCAGATAGCCCGCGATCACCGACTGTCCGGCCAGCGACAGTTGACTGGGGTTGTTGCCCTGCAGGGTGTACGACGGGTCGCACTGCGAGCCGAGGGCGTCGTATGCGGTGTGGAAGGAGACGATCCGGGTATCTGCGGTTGGTGTGATCGGCCGGAATACCGTGGTCACGGTCGTCACCGGGGCACCTTGCTGATCGGTGGTCCGGTACAGCGCCTGCGTACCCGCGATCGGCGTCCTGAGTTCGCCGGCCGCGAAGGTGATGTCGCGGGTGCGGAGCACGGTCCCCGGCGCCACCGCATCCAACGGTCCGGTGTACGCGTAGAACGGATCCTCCGCGGGCAGTGGCGCCGCGGTCGCTGTCCCGGTGGATGATTCGATGGTCACCGGCACCACGAGTGCTGCGACCAGCAATGCCACGAACGCAACGATACCGAAGAAAGCCGAGCGTGAGCTGGTGTACCACCGACCATGAATCCAATTCATCGGGCTCATGGGAACTCCTTGTCGCCATTGCCGCAATCGAGACCGCCAGGAAGAATGTTCCTATTTTGTCACATTCACGCTGCTTTTACTCCTGCATTGTCGAATGTATTGCCATTGGGTTACGGAAACCGGTAATTCCAGACGCAGAGATA
Source organism: Williamsia sp. Y721 (assembly GCF_059683565.1). Taxonomy (NCBI): domain Bacteria; kingdom Bacillati; phylum Actinomycetota; class Actinomycetes; order Mycobacteriales; family Nocardiaceae; genus Williamsia; species Williamsia sp. Y721. Next base: position 337,456 of record NZ_JCASNH010000005.1, read on the forward strand.
CCGTCATCGATGGATATTTTGAGGACCAAAACAGTTGCTGCGGTGGACTTTCTATCGCAGCGACACACCGAGGTCGCCGTGGAGCAAGCCCACCGACGGTCTCACCTGTCGATATTCGGGCGATTGCGACAACCGGGACACGATGTCGAATTACGTCTGTACCGCCGGCCCCACTAAGCTCGACAACATGACAGTGCGGGCAGGCGTGGTCGTCACCGGAACCGAGGTTCTCACCGGTCGGATCACCGATCAGAACGGTCCATGGGTGGCCCAACAGCTCCTCGAGCTCGGCGTCGACATCGCGCACATCACGGTATGCGGCGACCGACCCGACGACCTGACGGCCCAACTGCAGTTCCTGGCCGATCAGCGCGTCGATCTCATCATCACAACCGGAGGTCTCGGACCGACCGCCGACGACCTGACCGTCGCGACGGTCGCGGCGTTCTGCGGTCGCGAACTGCTCCTCGATACCGACCTCGAGGAACACATCAGCGGCATCATCAAACGGTGGCGCGGACGACTGTCCTCCGATCCCGATCCGGCGCCGTTGCAAGCGGGCATCCGTAAACAGGCGATGGTTCCTCAAGGTGCACAGTCGATTTCGCCGACCGGTACCGCACCGGGCGTGGCGATCGAGGCAACCGGGCTACCTGCCATCCTGGTGCTTCCCGGCCCACCGCTCGAACTGCAGGCGATGTGGCCTGCGGCGCTGAAGACGTCTGCGGTTACAGAGGCCATGGCCAACCGATCAGTGTTGCAGGAGTCCATCATTCGGGCGTATGGCCTCTCCGAAGCCGATCTTGCCGCGACATTGCGCGCCGCCGAACAAGATCTGGCCGGGTTCGAAACCCTCGAGATCACCACCTGCCTGCGACTCGGAGAGCTCGAAATGGTGACCCGCTACCCTGATTCGTCGACTGACACCTACGCCGACTTGTCATCGATCGTCACGGAACATCATGGCGCACGGATCTTTTCGACGGACGGTTCGACCATCGACGACCAGATCGCGGAAAGACTTGCCGGGCATCTGGTCGCCACTGCCGAATCATGCACTGGCGGCCTGCTCGCCGCGCGGCTCACCGACCGCCCCGGGTCGTCGGCGTACGTCGTCGGCGCAGTCGTGGCCTATGACAACGCGATCAAGACCGGTCTGCTCGATGTGCCGTCGGAATTGATCGCGCGGCAGGGAGCCGTCAGCGAACAGGTTGCCGCACAGATGGCCGAGGGCGCGTTGAGCCGGCTCGGCGCCGATGTCGCGGTGTCCACGAGCGGGATCGCCGGCCCCGGCGGCGGAACCGATCTCAAACCGGTGGGTACCGTCTGCTTCGCCATCGCGGTCGCGGGTGAGCCGACGGTGACACGGACACAACAACTCCCGGGTGACCGCGCAAATGTACGAGCACTCGCCGTCACGTCGGCGATGCATCTGCTCGCAGAAGTGCTGGAGGCGACACCGCCCAGGTGACGCTGTGCGCCACCCGGGTCGCAATATGGTGATCCATCAGCCGTTTCGGTTGTGGCTCAGCCTTGTTCCGCGGACGGGGTTCACCGCGCGACGGTGATGTTGAACGTGGCTGTCTGCAAGGCACCGGCGAGCGCGAAGAACATCGGGGCAAGGTGCTCGGTCGCCAACGCGGTTTCGACACCGCCCAGATCGAGAATGCTCTCGTCGGGCCATCCCAGGTCGGTCAGCAAACCGGCGACCACCGTCTTGGCGGTGCTGTCATCGCCGCTGACGAAGACGGACGCCCGGGGTAGGGAGGCCAGTGGATCGACCATGATGGTGAAGTTCATCGTGTTGAGGGTCTTCACGACACGGAGCTGCGGGAACCGGGCCTGTACCTGTTGGGCCACGCTGTCGCCTGGGTATGCCAACGTCATCTGTGGGGTGAGAGCTGCTGACGGGTCCAGCACGATCTTGTCGCGCAAGACATCCGCGCCGATGTCCTGCAACGTGGCGAGTACGGCGGTGCCGGGGATCGCGGTGATCACCACGTCAGCTGAAGCAACCGCGTTCTGTTGACTGACGGTTCCCGCTTTTCCCGAAGGTGTCCGTGACCCGTAGACGACGTGGTGGCCGGCGGAAGCCAGTCGTGCCCCGAGTGCGGATCCGACTTTGCCGGTGCCCAATATTGCGATGTTCATGAACTCTTCCTGTTTCAGGGACGTAAGTACCCACGGTGACGCGGGCTCGAGCCGAAAATGAGATCGACGACGATCACCAGGGAACGACCCCGGCGTCCTCGAAGAAACCCCCCGTGGGACCGTCGTCGGCAAGAGTGGCCAGGGCGATCGCGGTCTGGGCGCCTTCTGTCGGGCTGCGGACACCGCGGAAGCCATTGAGGTCGGTGGCGACAAACCCTGGGCAAGCACAATTGATGAGGATGTTGGTGTCGGCCAGTTCCTGGACGTATTGCAGGGTCACCGCATTCAGGAAGGTTTTCGAGGGCGCATAGGCCACTGCAACCGGACCGGTTGTCGTTTCGCTGCCGGGACCGGATTGCCGGGTCAGAGAGCCCACGCTGCTGGACATGTTCACGATCCGTGCCGACGGTGATCGACGCAGCAACGGCAGCATGGCGTTGGTGACTCGAATGGCGCCGATGACGTTGGTCTCCACGACCGCACGGATGAGAGCCGGATCGACGGTGGTCGGCTCTTGCGGACCGCCGCCGGTGATGCCCGCGTTGTTCACCAAGGCGTCCAGACGGCCGGCTCGCTCTTCTATCAGGTCAGCGGCCGCCGCAACACTGCGGTCGTCGGTGACGTCCAATGGGACACCGAAGGCGTCGATGCCCGCTTCTCGAAGTCGGGCCACCGACTGCTCCCGTCGTGTCTGGTCCCGGGCTCCCACACCGACACTCCAACCCAGCGCACCCATACCCGCCGCGATCTCGTAACCGATGCCCTTGTTTGCGCCCGTCACCAGGACGATCTTCGTTTCGCTCATGCCATCGATCATGCGTCCGCTCAATCAGATCCGTCCAAGACCGTTCAGGTCACAAGCGATACCCGCAAGGTATTGGAACTGTCCGCTGTGAGTACGCTGTTGCCGTGGAATCACGAGAGCTGCGGTACTTCGTCGCTGTCGCCGAAGAACTACACTTCGGCCGGGCGGCGCAGCGCTTGGGTATGGCTCAGCCACCCCTGTCCAGAGCGATCAGCCAACTCGAACGGCGACTGGGCGCAGAGTTGTTGCGGCGCAACAGCCGAGAGGTGTCCCTGACCGAGGCCGGCACCGTATTGCTGCACGAAGGACGGGTGGCGCTGGATGCGATGGAGGCCGCCGAACAGCGCGCTCGCCGCGCAGCCCTGGCAGGCGCCGGCCAAGCCGGAGTGATCCTGGCTTCCAAAGCAGGAGCATCGAGCGAACTGCTGACGAAGCTACTGCACGCCTACGCCGCTGAACCCGGATCGATCCGCGTCGATGTCGTTCTGTGCGCGCCCGGCGAGCAAGCACAACTACTGCGCAACGGTCGCGCCGACGTCGCCTTACTCCACCAACCTTTCGACGACACAACAGGATTCGATACCGAGGAACTTCTCACCGAAGATCAGATCGCGGTCCTTCCGGCCGGCCATCGCCTCACCACTCGATCCGACCTGCACCTCCATGATCTGGCCGACGTACCCGAGCTACCCATGCCTCGCTGGCCCAGACCAGACGGAACCTACGCAGAAGGCCCAGGCCCCCAAGTCCACAGCCACGCCCAAGTTCTGCAGCTCATAGCCCTTGGCCGAACACTGATGGTGGCGCCTGACTCCTGTAGGACGCAACTGCACGATGACCTCGTGGCCGTACCGATTGTGGACGCGCCGAAAATCACCACGGTCATCGCCTGGCCACCACACAGCCGGTCGCGAGCTGTCGCCGAACTCGTTCAAACTGCACTTCGCCTCTGAATCCGAGGTCCGTTCGGCCGTGCAGGTGAAGCGCTCACCTGGATTCAGGAGACAGAACGTGCCATCAGCTGTCCGGGATCACACCCGAGGCACCCGCCGGGTTCCCCTCAACGCAGCGAGCGGCCAGTGCCTCTTGAAACAGCGTGCGGCACTGGACTCCTGAGTGTTGTCCCGGTCCGCCATAGGGCGACGGCTCCGGCGCCACCTCGACCACGGCAAGACCAGGACCGGGCCGACCCAAGAACTCGGCAAAGGAGTTTCTCAGTTGTTCCTCGGTTGTCTCCGCAGGGATGAGTTCGACGCTGCGCAGTCCGGCGCCGCGTCCGATGGCAGCGAAATCCGCCGTTGCGTTCGTGCCGAGCGGTTGGCCGCCACCCGTTTCGTACCGTCCGTTGTTGAAGACGACGATGTGGAGGTTCGGAGGAGCCGTGCTTGCGATCGTGAGCAGAACCCCGAGGTTCATCGCCAGGTCACCATCGCCTTCCAACAAGACGAAACGCAGGTGCGGCCGACTCACGGCAGCCCCGAGTGCCAGTGCAGGCGCGGTTCCCATCGGGTCGGACGCGTAGTACGTGAGCTGACTCGCGCCCTGATCACGCCAGGCCCGGCCTGCCGTTCCGAGGCTCGCGAAGACCACGGCGTCTTTGTGGAGCGCGTGGTCGAGCGCACGTGCCACCGATGATCGCTTCATTCTTCAGAACCCCGCCAGCACGCGTTTTGTGCACAACAGAACCACGGGACGCTGCGTCATTTCTGCTTCGTCGAAGGCGGTCTCGAAGATCTCGCTGTCCGACGAGGACTGCACCTGGTGAACGCGCAGGCCCACCGCTGACATGACACCGTAGGTGACCGAATGCTTGTAGGCCTGATAGTAGAAGTTGTCACCGGCAGCGCCCCGATCGGCGGCGATGACCACGAACGGAATCTGATGGTGGAGGCCGTAGCCCGCAAGGGCATTGGTGGCCAGAAGCAATCCGGCGTTCTGGCACAACAGGACCGACCGCGCGCCCATCAACGAGGCACCCGCGCAGATACCCACACCATCGTCCTCTCTGACGACGGACACGTGGCGAATGCTCTCTTCTTCCTCGACCTCGGCGATCAGGGGACCGAGCCAACTGTCGGGTAGTGCGGCCGAGACCCTCACTCCGGCCCGTACCAGACTCCGCGTGATCGGTCCGGTCTGCGCTGAGGTGCTCACCGGGTTTCACTCCATCGGCGGTATGCCTTGCGGGTCAGGCCGATCGCGGCTTGTATCTTCCACTCGTTACCCGGTAGCGGATGTGCGCGATGCGATAGTTCGACGTCGAGCGCCTTCACCAGTTCCCCTTCGGTCGGTCGTACGTCCCGGAACGCGGATTCGACCGCCGTGGGATGCCATGGAGTGGGTGCCAGTGCACCGAAACACAGTCGAGGCCCGGACCATTGGCCACCATCATCGACGTGGGCGGACAAGATCAGCGACAACATCGCGAAGTCACCGTCGTAGAGCCGGATCTTCTCGAAGACGGACCTGGCCACACCCGCCTGCGACGGCACGGTGACCGATTCGATCATCTCGTCCGGCAGGAGACTGAGTTCGCCAGGCCCGGAATAGAGTTCGCCGATGTTGACCGTCCGGGACCGACCGGGGCCGGTGACCTGGATCCGAGCGTCCAAACCGGAGAACACGGTCGCGAGATCCGACGGTGTCACGGCCTGACAGCGGTGCCCACCGAGTGCCGCGTGGTGGAACCGATGATCGCCGTCGACGGCGTAACACGGACACGTGACGCCGCCACGCTTATAACAATCGAATCCATTGCGGAAGTACCAGCACCGCTTGGCCTGTGACAGATTCCCACCCACTGTGGCAACGGTGCGGATCTGAGCAGACGCGATGGAGTCGACGGCTTCGGCGATCACCGGCATCGATCCTCGGGCCCAGTCGGCGATTTCGGTCAGTGTGACGGCGCCGCCGATCGTGTAGGCCCCGTCCACGCCGTGGACTATCTGGCGCATCGCTGTCACGTTCGCGGTACTGATCAACACCCGTGGCGCGATCAACAACTGTTGCTGCTGGACAAGGACATCCGTTGCCCCACCGACCAGCACGGCGGCTCCGGCCGGTTCGTCGGCGAGCATCGCCACCGCTTCGTCGACGAGGGTCGGAGAAGCCACCACTTCGACCGCCGCGGTCTCGGGTCGGCGTGCCCAGCGCGTTCCGTATCGGTCGAGAAAGTGGTGCAGACCAAGGGGATACAGTCGCCGGAAGGCCTCGATCTGCCACCGGGACGGCCTGCGGGCCAGGTGAAAGCGCCGGGTGGCCGGGACCGCAACGGCGCCGCTGTCACGCAGCGCGGCGAGCAGAACGTCAGGTGTCAGCGGAAGGGTCCGGAACCGGATCCCGATCGCGTCGTATACAGCGTTGAGGACGGCGGGTGCCACTGGCACGATTGCCATCTCGGCCACGCTCTTCGCATCGAACGGACCCGCCGGCTCCGGCCCTTCGATCAGGATCGAACGGATATCGGGGGCGGTGGTCGATCGCGGGACGGGGTAGTTGAGGTAGCTCGTATTGACCGTTCGACCACCCTCGTAGATGAGATGCTCCCCCACCACGGCGCCGAGCCCCTGAACGACACCGCCGATGATCTGGCCATCGACGAGCGCGGGATTGATCGCGTGCCCTACGTCGTGCGCCGCAACGTACTCGATGATCTTCAATTCACCCGTATCAGGGTCGATCTCGATCTCCACGGCGTGCGCTGCGAACGTGTAACTCGCGGAGATGTTCGGCCGGTCCAGACCGGTCCAGTAGGGCTCCATCTTCTCTTCGAGGTAATCCGCCTCGACGCGCAACACCCCGGCGCTGCTCTCCGGCGCATGCTCGATCAGGTCTGCGAAATCGCCTGACCCGATGCGGCCCAGCTCTTCGAGGCGTTCACGCAATGCGGTCGCGGCCTTGACCACCGCATGTCCACCCATGTGCGTTCCGCGTGAGCTCCAGGCGCCCATCTCCGGAGGCGCCTCATCCCAGTCGGTCATCACGACATCAACCAGGTCAAGAGGTACGTCGAGGATGTCCGCGGCGAGCTGTCCGAGGATCGTGCGTTGCCCGGTTCCGGCATCACTGCCACCGAATTTGACTGTGATGCGCCCGGTTTCGGAAGCCTCTACCGCCGCCGCACTGACATTGCCGCCGGGGTAGGCATACGAACCACTACCGTGCATGCCTGCCGCAACGCCGACTCCACGGTATGCCACCTTCGCGGACTTCTTCTCTGCCCAGCCGATTCCGTCGCGCACCGCGTCGAGACATTCGACGAGTCGGTTCGACCCGATGCGGGCACCGGCCAGGGCGCGAGTATTCGGCAGGCCCGCATTGAGCCGCCGGAACTCGATCGGGTCGATCCGGCACTTCTGGGCCAACTCGTCGACCAACGACTCGACCGCGAATGCGGTCTGCGGTTGCCCATATCCCCGGAACTGTCCGCCGGGAGTGAGGTTGGTGTCGACGAGTCGCGCACGCCAGATCGCAGCGTCAGGCCGGTACATCGACCCGAGCACCTTGATGCCCGCACTCATCACAGATGGTCCGTAGTGGTTGTATGCGCCATTGTCGACGTCGATATCGGCTTCCAGCAGGCAGATTCGACCATCAGCATCGGCGTGGACGGTCATCTCGCTCCGGAAACCGTGGCGCGGTTTGGTGGAAGCCAACTCCTCGGCACGTGAGAACTCCAGCATCACCGGCGCTCCGGTGCGCATCGACAGCAGTGCCGCGATGACCTCGTGCTCGCTGACCTTGGATTTGGAACCGAAGCTTCCACCGACAGCGACATCCCGACAGACGATCTGATCGGGGCGGAGCTCGAGGAGCTGCGCGAGTTCATGGATCACAAAGTGTGCCGCCTGGGTTGACGTCCACAGTTCCAGTCGGTCGTCGTGCCACCAGGCCAGTGTCGTATTCGGCTCCATACAGGCATGTGACACACGGGGATAGACGAAGACTCCGTCCGCGCGATGTGCACTGTTACGCCTCCCGAGATCGGGTTCGCCCCAGGTCCCGTCCGATTCGACAGACACGTTCGAGTCCGACGATCGCCGGTGGATGCGAGGGGCAGATCTCGCCAGTGCTGCGGCAACGGTCAGCGCCGCCGGTCGTCTCCGGTACCGCACCACGATCCGGCGCAGGGCCTTCTCTGCGGCCTCCGGCGTCTTCGCTGCGACCGCGGCGATTTCCTGGCCGTGAAATCGGATCTCCCCCACCGCAAAAGGCGTGCGGTCGGAAAACGTGCCACCACTGTGCAGGTAGCGTGCACCCGGCGGTAGATCACGGGAGTCGACAACCGCAAACACTTCGGGCGACGCCAACGCACCACTGAGGTCGACGTGCTCGATCCGAGCACTGGCCGTCGTCGACCGCAGGATTTTGGCGTACAAGATCCCGTCGGGATGCACATCCCCTGCATACAGCGCTGTGCCGGAGGTCTTCTCATCCCAATCAAGCGGACGGACGGACCGTCCCACCGAGGTCACCGCAGCGCCCTTCTCCGCTGGGCGACCGATTCGACAGCGTCGATGATCTGAACGTATCCGGTACAACGACAGATGTTGCCTGCCATGGCCTCGACGATGTCCTTGCGCCCGGGTTCGGCCACCTCCCGCAGCAGAGCCGCCGCTCGGACAACCTGCCCCGGCGTGCAGAAGCCACACTGGAATCCCGCATGGTCCGCGAATGCTTCGCGGAGGTCGCGGTCATCCTCGCCGAGACCGGCCGCCGTGGTCACCGGCTCGGTGACCACGGTGGCGAGGCTGACGCAGGACAGCACGGCTTTCGAACCGACGAAGACGGTGCAGGCCCCGCACTCCCCCCGGTCGCACGCAGCCTTGGGTGCGGTGTGGCCGTGCGCACGCAGGACACGCAGCAGCGTATCCGCGGGGGCGATGTCCACGACCAACTCGGCTCCGTCGACCTTGAGTGTCTTCTTCACTGCGACTTACGAGGTGACCACGAAGTCAGGAACGTAGCTCGATGCATCGGCCGGATCGTCCAAGATCTTCTCGTCTTTCATCATCTCGGCCATCCGGTCGAGCGCCGCGATGTTCACCGCCGCTGCGTAGGGCGGCTCTGTCAGCGACTTGAGCACAGTGGCGTCCTGCTTGCATGCCTGCGCCTGGATCGCGTAGCGCTCGTCCTGATTTTCCGGGAGCTCGATCTGTTCCGAAGCCTCGATGAGCGCTGTCTGGAACGCCTTGAAGGTCTCCGGATCGCTTTGGGCGGCATTGCCTTTGGCCACATACCCGGCAAAGACAAGCGGCTGGCCCGCACCCGCCACGACGTAGGGGTTACCGAGTGATTTCAGTTCGGGGAGCATATTCTGCTCGGTGATCTGCGCAGCATCGATTCGACCGGACGCCACCGCGGGCCCCAGGTCCGCGAAGGGTAGTGCGACAAAATCCACCGTGGACGGATCGGCACCGCCCGCCCGCATCCATTCACTGGTGATGATCTGGTTGATCCCAGCGACTTCGTTGACTCCGATCTTGGTTCCTTCCAGCGACTTGGCGTCGGTGTACTTCGAGCCTTCCTTCACGGCAACGGCATTCGCCTTGTTCGCCGAATCGGTCGGTGTCTCGTACGCGGTAGAGATCCAGGCCAGGTCGATCCCCTGGTCGAGCGCGCGCATCGTCGAGAACGGATTCGTGAACGCAAGGTCCACCTCACCGCTCTGCAACGCGGACAAGCCTGCCGCGCCACCCTGGGCCCGAACCAATTCCACGTCGAGTCCGTGTTCGGTGAAGATGCCCTTCTCCTGCGCCCAGTACACCGGCATCTCGTTGCACAGTCCGAGTGTCGTCACGGACACCGAGCGCGTTCCGTCCGCCGATTCGCTCGCCGGGGCAGATGATGAGTCCGACCCGCAGGCGACGAGCACAGCGGCCATCAGGGATGCGGCCAAACCGGCACCGATCTGTTTGCCGTAGTGGCGGGAGGAAGCGTCGTTCATGAGGATCCTTACGCGATGTGGGAGATCCGACCACGGCGAGTGCGCGGTCGTTGATGCAATGCCATCAACGACGCGTTTCGGTTGTGAGTCCCGGGTATGTCCGCGATGTTTCGCCCCTTGGCCGCTGAATCCGACCGCCTCGAACAGCCTGAGCCGCCACCCGATGCCGTGTTACGCCGCCTGGGTTACCTGGTTGGCCACCATTCGATTTCGGGCCACGCAGCCGGTGATTGCGAGGTGTCTTCAGCCTCGTGGAGGGTCGAGGGCAACGGTCACCATGTCGCTTCGATAGCGGGCATGGGAAACCAGAATGGTGTGTCCCCGTTCATCGAAGACCGTGGTGTCGATGTACAGGATCGGGGTTGTGGTCTCGACCTCGAGCAGCGCTGCGGCGGACTCACCGGCCGCGACGGCCGAGATGCGACGGTCAGCGGTCAAAGTTCCGTAGCCGAACCGATTTTCGAGGATCTGGTACAGATCGTCGATTGCATCGTCGCGAGTGAATTCGTCGTTCGGGCGCAGCGCCAGATAGTAGGTCCGCAACTGCCTGGGTACACCGTCGCCGATACTCAGTCGTTCGAAGATCGCAACCGAGGTGGCATCGGGTGGAAAGACCTCGGCCAACGGTCCCGGTATGTCGGGCGAGACCTTCCATCCGATGATCCGTGTGCCGTTGCGATCGTCGTTCACACCCCCGGCAGCCGAATCGATCAGAAGGTCGAACCGACTGCGCCGATGGACGTTTGTGGTGTACGTACCGGCTCCGACCGCGCGGTGCAGGCGTTTCTCCGCAACGAGTGTCTGCAGCGCCAGGCGGACACAGTTGCGCGAGGAGTGAAAGGCGCGCGCGATGTCCTCGTCGGCGGGCAATCGAGCGGCCGAACCGAGCCGGGTGACAACGATTGCCGAAATCAGGTCACGGAGACGACGCACTTCATCTTGGCGCCGATTGCCCTCGAGTCGCAGCAGATTGCTGTTGACGCGGTCCTGACGAAAGCGCGGCGGCCGGAAAGGCGGAGGCGAACTCACCGGTCGATACCGTGTTCCGTCACCGCATCCCTCCCAGGTCGGATGTAGTCGGCGACGAATGTGGCCGCCGACGGCTCCTCTCATGCTAGCCGAATGCCTCCAGCCCCAGGTTCTCCCGCAGGGTCGCGCCCGCGTACGACTTCCGGAATCGGCCGCGCCGTTGCAGCTCCGGAACAAGGAGTCCCACGACGTCGACGACATCGCCGGGCGTCGATTGTGGGTGCGAGATCATGAAGCCGCCCCGACTGCCCGTGGCTTCGAAACTCTCCTCCAGATAGTCGGCGACCTCGCTCGGTGTCCCGACCACCGTGTGGTCGTATCCGGTGGCCTCGCGCCAGCCGTTGTCGATGAGTTCGGTCCGCGTCATCTCGTGGTTCTCGTCGTACTTCGCGAAGAGATCCCGGAAGGCCATCGGACTTGCATTGCGGGCCTTGGCTTCCGCCTGCAGATCACCGAGGGTGAAGGTCTCGGGCAACGCCGCGAGGTCGAGACCGGTCTGGTGGGACATGAACGCCGCGGCACCGTCGCGAGGCAGGACGTCTCGCAGCATTTCGCGCCGCGCCAGCGCTTCGGACCGGTCCCGGGCGACGATCACCTGGATGTCCCAGAGGATTCCGACCTTCTTGGGGTCGCGACCACTACGGACAAGGGCGGCGTCGAGTTCGGTCCGGTGGTTGATTCGCTGACCCGGATCCCAGGCCCCACCGAACACGACATCGGCGAACTTCGAGGACGCGTTGATCCCCCGGGGTGAGCCGCCCGCCTGGATCAGCACCGGTGCACCCTGCGGGCTCGGTACGGTGTTCAACGGTCCCACGACGTCGAAGAACTCGCCCACATGATTGATGGGCGACACCATCGAGGCATCGGCCACCTGCCCGGTGGCCTCGTCCCAGACGAACGCGTCGGGACCGACACTGCGCCACAACGCCTGACAGACGTCGATGAACTCTTCCATCCGCCGGTACCGCGCGTCGTGATCGGCCAACTCTTTGAAGCCGTAGTTGGCGGCATCCGCGCCCCGCGAGGACGTCACCACATTGAAAGCTATTCGGCCGGAAGTGATGTGATCAAGTGAGTTCAGCAACCGCGCGACATAGAACGGGTGCATGAAGGTCGAGGAATACGTCAGACCGAACCCGAGCCCCGTCGTACCCTGCGCGAGCGCTGCGATGAAGGGACTCATGTCCTGTCGGGGCCACCCGACGCCCCAGTGCACTGCGGCGTCGATCGACCCGCCGTAGGTCGACGGGATGCCGGTGCCGTCGCCGAAGAAGATCATGTCCAGACAACCGCGTTCGGCCATCATCGCGACTTCCTGGTACATCTTCAGATCCGGGAATGTCGCGCCGGCCCACGATCCCGGCAGCCGCCAGCGGCCTTGGTGATGCGCGAAGGACATGTCGAGCGCCAGGCTCATTTCGTAAGACATGGGGAGCCGACCTCAGGCGGCGGGAAATGTCGAAGGGACAGGTGTCTCCGAAGGGGTGACCGGATGGTCGAGCAACGGGACGACGTCCCGACCGAACCGCTCCATACCTTCGAGAAAATCGTCGAAGGTGAGCATGATTCCCGAAGTGCCGGGGACTGCGGCGAGTTCGTTGAGCCGATCGGCGATGGTTTGCGCCGAACCGGTCAACGGAGCAGCGCCGTAGAAGGGGCTGATGTCGGTGCGGTGGCGCTGCGCGACCGCCGCGCTCGATCCGGTGGTGGCGGTGTCCCTGGAATACTCCGCAACCATGGCGGCCAGCGCTTCGTGATCCGCACCGGCCACATAGCGACTCACGATCCGGTCGGCCTCGGCGTCGGTGTCGGCAATGACCAGCGTTGCGTTGGCGATTGCGGTGGGGTGCCGGCCGGTGTCCCGACAAGCCTCCGCCAGGGCTGTGTTCGATCGCAGCACCGCTTCCGGCGTCGACCCGGCACCGAAGTGGTAGTCGGCGTACTCGGCGACGAAGCGGCGGCCGCGCGGCGAAGAACCGGCCGAGACGAGGTCGATGTGACCGGCCGGCTTCGGCAGGCATTGGGCGTCATCAACCTGGAAGTACTTTCCGTGGAAGGTCGCCGCGCCATCGGCCCACAGGGTCTTGGCGATATGGGTGAACTCGGAGAGCCAGTCATAGCGCACGCTGTAGTAGTCGTCGCCCGGCCACGCACCCATCTGCTGGTACTCCGCCTGGTTCCAGCCGGCGACCAGATTGAGTCCGAAACGCCCGCCGGACACATCGTCGAGTGTCGCCGCGGTCTTGGCGGCCACGAGTGGATTGATGGTCAACGGCGACACCGTTGCGTACAGCTTGATGGTCGAGGTGACGGCGCACAGCGCCGCAGTCAGCGCCAACGGATCAACCGTGTTGTCCCAGTGAGACGTTGCCCCGCCGAACCCGCGGTACTTCAGCATCGACAAAGCGAAGGCGAAATCAAGCTCTTCGGCTTTGGCGACGATCCGGCGATTCAGGTCGTAGGTGGGCATGTACTGCGGTGCGTCTCGCGACAGCACCCAGCCGTTGTTGCCCACGGGAAGGAAAACTCCATACTTCATCTGTCAGCTTCTTCCGTGCGGTTCCGTTGGTTCAATGTGTGTCGAAGACAGCCTGATACGCGCGCACTTTCGCCCGGATCGCGTCGATCTCCTCGTCGGTCGGTGCCTGCGGATCGACCGCCGGGGGCACGCATCCGAACTTCAGCAAACATGCCATCAACAGCATGCGCGCCTTGGTCGCGGTGAGATTGCCCGCAGTGACGAACAATCCACCCTGCCCGCCGTACCGCGAGACGTAGCCTCCACCACCGCGACCCACCGCGACAACCGGAATGCCCGAATAGACTGCGAGTTTCATCGCAGCCAGCAACGATTCGTACAGTCCCCCGTACGGCGACGATCCTTCGGCGATGAACCCGGACAGCGGGTACCGCGCGAGATTCGCCTTGATCCGGGCCAGCACCTCGACCTCACCATCGACGGAGTCCGAGAAATCGTCGGCGCCGAAGTTGGCATATCGGTTGATGGTGACCTTGGGTAGGGCCGTCTCGAGCAGGTTCCCATCGGCATCCTTGATCGAAACATCGACCAGGACAGTGGATCCATCGACGGTTGCAACGCCCTGGACGGAATCGGGAAGCTGCGTCAGACGCACCGCGGATGTGTGCGTGTGCCGCGCAACCGGAATGAAGGACAGCACGGGATCCCAGACGGTGTTCCCCACGATGCCACCATGTCCACCCGTTGCGATATAGCCGCCGGGACGTGCATCGGCCTTCTGCACCTCGCGGGATGTGAAGATCTGGCCGTTCTGCACCATCACAACACCCACTCGGTCCGAGCCGGCCGCATCGGCCCACACGCGCGAGGCGATGTACTTCGTCGACTGGATCAGGTTGTGGTCGCCGTCGTTACCGATCACCCCGTGTGGGTACTGAGATGCATTGCCCACGATCGGACTCTGGGTGTCGATCAGCAGATTCAGCCAGTACAGCGTCTCCTCCGCCGTGGGACTTCCCTCCAGCCAGATGGCACCGTCGTAGCCGCCCGCGCCGAGCGTCTGTGCCACCGAATTGGTCAGCCGCGCCAGGGTCGGCAGAGCGGGTTCGTGCCGAGTTGGCTTGTAAGGAAAGAAATCTTCGCCCAGCACCTCGGGCGAGATGTCGCCATCACCGATGTCGGTACGTTCTGCCGCCGGCAGCCCCTTGGTGTAGCCGCCAGAAGGGGCAGCGCGCACGAACTCGAAGTCTGCGACATCGCCGAGCAGATTGTTGTACCCGAATTCATCGATCCCGAAGCGATCGATCTCGGAGAAGATCTGCGACGCATCGGGATAGAACTGTTGGCGCGGCTCCCCTGCCGACGTGAACCCCGTATCCCACGGCCGCCCGTCGGATTGCCGTCCGGCGTAGGGCAGCAGATACGGGCCATCGGAAGGTCGGACGGTGACCCGGTACACGGGTATCCCGTCGGCGCCCGGGGTCGTGCTGAAGTCACCGGTCACCGGATCGACGAAACCGTCTGGAGATACGTGTGATTCGGCGGCATCCCGCTCCAACGGATGTGCTGAGAGGGCTTCGACGTACACCGTCGCGGTGGCCGCGAGCCGCTGAGATCGAATCGTGTCGAAGCCGGCACCCTGACCCGGCAGGCCACGGTCTCGGCGGACCGAATCGCTTGTCCTCAGTACACCGCTGTTCTGAATGGTTGCTCGCGGGCCCGAGAACACCGCGATCCGCGGCCTGTCCTTCGCACTCGACTGGTCTCCTGAACTCATACCGAAAGTAAAGACCAGTGGTGTTGCGGCGGTGTAAAGCACTGCAACGCAAGTGGTTACGCCATCTCAAACGCCACGATTGGGCCTGTGTCCAGGCGTTTGCCCATCACACCCGAGTACTTACGCCACTCATCGGATGCCTTGCGGACAAAGTCAGGCCACAACTGCTTCTGCAGGCCGCATCACGAGCTGGAAGACCTCGGTCCGCAATTCGGCGAATCGCGGTTTCAGTTTGGTGGTCACCTGATCTCGGACATGCCCGAGATCCACCTGGATGTCTGCGACGAGATGACCCGGATGTGCCGCCAGAACCAGCACCCGATCCCCGAGGTAGACCGCCTCATCGATGTCATGGGTGACAAATGCGATGGTCACCTTGTACTCATCGCGAACCTTCAACACCAGGTCTTCGAGGTCGGCCCTGGTCTGCGCGTCGACGGCGGCGAACGGCTCGTCCATCAACATCACCTTGGGTTCGACAACCAGCGCTCGTGCGATCGCAACGCGCTGCTGCATACCGCCCGACATCTGCCAGGGGTACATGTCGCCTTGTCCTGGCAGTCCCACCGAGGTCAACGCATGTTCGACACGGTGGGCCACTTCTGATTTCGGTAGCTTGTACGCGGCCGCGGCCATGACCAGGTTCTTTCGAACGGTCATCCAGGGGAACAGCGACCGGCTGTAGTCCTGGAACACAACCGACAAGCCGAAGGGAGGACCGTCGACCCGTTCGTCGCCGAGCATCACCTGTCCACCGGTGGGCGACAGCAAGCCGGCCATCATCATCAACAACGTCGACTTGCCACATCCCGACGGTCCGACGATCGAGACGAATTCCTGTTCGCCGATCGCGACCGTGGTGGAGGCGAGCGCCAAACGCTCACCGTAGGTCTTGGTGACCCCTTCGATACGAAGCTTCATGGCTCTCCTTGCGTGCGTTGTGGGTTGGTCGTCTACAGGTCGCGTAGCGAACTTCGGCGCTGCCACCGCAGAACCTGCTTCTCGACGGTGGTCATGATGGCGTTCAGCGCGATACCCAGCACCGCGATCAGCAGGAATGCGGACCACATCTGCCGGTATTGAAAGGTCTGCTGATAGACCATGACGTTGTAGCCCAGACCCGCGGTCGTCGCGTACAGCTCCGAGATGATCATCAGGATGAGCCCGATGCCGATGCTCACCCGTAGCCCGGCCATGATCTGTGGCATCGCCGCCGGGAGCAGCACGCGGCGATAGAGGGCCAGTTTTCCGAGCTGCATGCTACGAGCACTTCGAATCCATTGCGGATCAACGCCTGCGACTCCGTCTGCGGTGTTGACCACGATCAGCCACACCGTGCCGAAGAAGATCAGGAAGATGTTCATGGAGCTGTTGGGACCGAAGATCTGGAACACGATCGGCAGCAACGCGACGTTCGGCAACGACATGAAGAAGCGCACGATCGGGTTGTACATCCCGGCCAGGATCTGGCTGCGGCCCAGTGCCATGCCGAACACGACTCCGACAACCGCGGCCAGTCCCCATCCCGCTGCGAGCCGTCCGAGGCTGACCGGCACAGTGTCGTAGAAGTCGCTGGAGAGGAACAACATCGACGGATCGCTCGACAGCCAGTCCTTGCGGAACTGCACGAGAACATCACTGAGCGGTGGAAAGAACACCGTCGGCGAGGTCTGAGCGAATACTTCCCAGGCGATGAGCAGTGCCACGAGCAACCACAGCGCCCCGATCGGCGTCAGGACGCGACGGGCAGCGGCGACGGTGGTCCGGGACTTCCGCAAAACGACCGGGGGCTGCGCCGCAACAACTTCGGGCCGCAACTCGGTGACGCTAGACAATGTGCACCCACTTCATCGAAGTCTTCTCGATTCGCACGAGAACTGTGTAGACGGTCATACCGATGACACCGATCACCAGCAGCATCGCGTACACCACGTCGATCTTCAGCGCTTGCTGATACTGGACCATCAACGTCCCCACACCCGACTTCGCACCGAGTAGTTCGGCACTGATGACCACGACCAGTGCAACACCGGAGGCGATGCGCAGCCCGATGACGATGGACGGGAGCGCACTGGGCAGGGTGACGTAGGCGTGCGTCCTGAGCCAGCCCCACTGCATGGATCGGGCGGCGTCTTTACGCATCGGTTCGGTGGATGCGACGCCATACATCGTGTTGATCAGGACGATCCAGAACGTCGCATACACCGCGACGGAGACCTTCATGTCCAGGCCGAGTCCGAAGATGAGGATCACCACCGGGATCAGAGCCGTCGCCGGAATCGACCGAAACACGTTGACTGCCAATGTGGCGGGGAGCGTGAGCCACGGGATCGTGCTGATGAGCAGTCCGACCGCAATGGCGGTGACCGAGCTGAGCACCAACCCGGCAAGCCACGCCCACATCGTGTCGCCGAGACTCGACAGGAACTCGCTGTCGGTCAACAGGTCGGGCAGACGTGCGGCGACCGCCGAGGGATACGGCAGGGAAGTCGACGGCACGAGATCCAGTGCCACGACCACGGTCCACGCCAGCAGCAGCGTGAGGACCCCCAGGGCGCCCAAGCCGACGGCACGAACCCGATCCGGACTCAACATCACCTTGCGCACGCTTGCGACAGCACGGACACCCGTGGAGGGTTTCGCGTCCGACGCAACCTCTTGTTGCGACGTCGTCGTGATCATGGGCTGCACCCTCGATTTGTGTGGAAGTTCACTGCGAGACGTTGTCTCGCACTACGCGACAATTCGACCAAGGTGTGGCTGCGCTGTCAATTCGCCGGGGTTCCCAATCCCAGGATTTACCAGCGTGTTTCACGCCCGTAATGTGCCGATCCGGCCAGAAGTACGCGCGTCCACCACGGTCAGCCGGGTCCGAGTTCGCAGGACAGGGCCTCCGCAGCGGATTTGAGGGCGGCGATGTGTCGGTCGAGGTCTCCGCTGACCGACACAGACGTAGCCACCACCGCCAGGGCCGCCACGATCCGGTCACCGGCGAACACCGGGGCGGACAGTGTCCGAAAACCGTTGACCACCGGTGATTTCACCGAGACGTAGGTGGAACGAATGCGTTGGAGCTCGTCGGCGAATTCGGGATTCGTGCGCAGTTCGGCGCGCGCCATCGAGGCGTCGGATTCGGGAAGAAACGCACAGAAGACCCTTCCCTGCGCCGAGGCCGTCGGAGAAAGCCGTGCACCGACGCGCACCGTCACCCGTGCCACCTGCTCGGTATTGTCGTTGGTGGCCACCACAATTGGACTCTCACCATCCCAGACGCTGAGAACCACCGTCTCGCGGACCTCGGCGAGCAGTTTTTCCATATGGACTTCGGCACTTTTGATGACCGGAAGACCCGCGCGGGCCGCCGCCGCGAGTGTCATGACATGCGGCCCCAATGAGTACATGGATTCACCGTCATCGAATCGGATGAGGTTCGCGTCCCGCAGCGCCTTGGTGTAGCGATGCGCGGTCGCCTTGCTGGTGTTGAGCACCACGGTGATCTCACCAAGGCTCATCCGGGGACGCGCAGGGGTGAACGCCGCGAGGATCGTTGCCGCTCGCTCCACTGCCTGAATGGCCGGTAAGGCTTTGGCTTCCGGTTCTGATACCGCGATCGCCGCCGTCATCGTGGGTTCATCCGCAACGGCCGCCACATCCACACTAACTGGATCGCCTGCGGATTCTGTGACTCGATACCGCACATGATTCCTCTCCCTGGATGCCGGTGTTATGGCCGGCGTGACCGCACCCGCGGCCCGAATCCGGGCCGGAACATGGCACTACTGGGAGGCTAAGTCGCGAATTGGCTTACGTCAATGCGGGATACCATCTCGCAATATGAGGAGCGGATCGTATCGCCGCTGTAACAACCTGCGTCGGTCAGCCGACACATGTCATCCGTTGCCGAGGGCCGCCGACAGACGTTCGGCGCTGCTGCGAAGCGCGTCGATATTTCGCTGAACCTGCTCATCACTCGCGACCGACGTCGCCACCACGGCCAGTGCCGCAACAACGTGGTCGGCCTGGAACACGGGGGCCGCCAACGTGCGAAGTCCGTTGACAACAGGAGATTTGACCGAGACGCCACTCTCACGGATGCGCACCAGTTCGGCGGCGAACTCGGGATCGGACTGGATTTCGCGGCGCAGCATCGGGACCTCCTCGTCGGGGAGATACGCGCAGAAAACCCGCCCTTGCGCGGACGCGGTCGGTGACAACCTGGCACCGAGGCGCACGGCGACGCGCGCAACGTGATCGGTGTTGTCGTTGGAGGCGACCACGATGGGGCTCTCGCCGTCCCACACACTGAGCACAACCGTCTCCTGGACCTCCCGGAGGAGTTGCTCCATCAGCGGTTCCGCGAGCTTGATCACCGGTAGTCCGGAGCGGGCCGCGGCCGCCAGTGTGAGGACCTGGGGGCCAAGTGAATACACGGTTTCGGTGGGGTCGTAACGGAGCAGGTTCACCTCGCGCAACGCCTTGGTGTAGCGGTGCGCCGTCGCCTTACTGGTGCCCAGCGCCGCCGTTATCTCGTTCAGCGACAATCGCGGACGAGCCGGGGTGAAGGCAGACAGGATGACGGCAGCACGTTCGACCGCCTGGATGACTGGCGCACCCTTTTCTTCCGGTGTCTTGGCCACCACCGTCACCTCTTCTCTCCAGCTGCCCATCTGCCACCGATGTCGGCGTAGATATGTGCACAGCGCATCAGGTCGCTGACGCGCAACACGTCGCGATCGGCATCGTCGTCGTCCGCCACACTAACCGGCCCTGTCCGGACGGTTTCGACACCGGCCTCGCGGAGCAGCGCACCGTCTGTGGATCCGGTCCAACTGGTCACTTCGGGGGCGCTTCTTCCGTGGTGACTCTGCCATACTGCGCGGGCAGTGTTCACGAACACAGAATCTTGTGACGTGAGACCGGCAGCCTGCGGCGTTGTCAGCTCCACTGCGACAGTGCAGCCCTCGAGGGGACTGCCCGCGAAGGCCCGGTCCATTGACGAACAGAGATCGGCGGCCAGGTCGGCGACGACATCGCCGGGCATCGTGACGAGATACACGTAGAGATCGACATGGGACGGCAACAGATCGGGTTTGCGAACCGAACCCGTCCTGACCGCGCCGATCCCCGCCTCACGCCCGATCTGACCATCGCGGTGGCCACTGTGCGTCAGCCGGTGGCGCCAGTCCTCGAATGCGGCGCACATCGCGCCGATATGGATGGGGAGGCCACCGGATGGTTGCGCACGGTCGCGGCTGAGCACCGCACCCCGCTGACCCGAAACCCGGATACGCAGGTATCCCGCTCCCGGTTCCTCCCACAGCACGCCCGGCGGACCGCATTTCGCGACAATCGCGGCGCCAGGGGGCGGATAGGCCTCGAGATGGTCCTTCAGACCGCTGTAGACCGCATCGGCAGGACCGGGATGCTCACCAAGCGTGTTCTCATGCGTTCCGCCACCGGCAAGTACCAGTCGCAGGGAGCGCGGTGCGGATGTCGGCAACGACGTTGCAGCACTGGCAAATCCGACCAGTGCCGCCGCCGCCGGACCGCGCGCGACCCCGAGACCGAACGCCGAGACGGCATCCGCCCGCCTGGTGAAGCCCACCGCTGCATCCGCCCAGGACCCGGTGATGTCGTGATCGGCAGACCCGATCCCCGTCAGGGACGTGTCGAGGTGGGAGTACACAAGCAGATCGTCGCGCGACGCAACCCTGGTGCAGCACACCAGGTTCGCGCCAGCGCTGCCGATCTCGTCCACCGTGAACGACAAGGCCGGCCAGCGCAGGCCTGCCCACCGGGCGAGCGCATACGCGGTCTGCCGCTCTTCACCCCGCGGTGTCGGCTGTGCGGTGAGAACACCGATCGCCCCGAGCAGGCTGTCGATGCCTGTCGAGTCGGTGCTCGGCGGGTCAGTGTGCCCAGGTCCGGTCATCGGCCTCCGCACGCCAGATATCGATATTCCGCGGATCTCGTTTGAGACGACGGGGACGGTGCGTCTCGTGTTCCTCCGCGGAGAAGATGCGGTGTCCGTCACAGAGTTCGTAACGGGGCCCGTGTTTTTCATCGAACAGATAAAACGCGATCGAGGTCGACGCCGAGTGGTTCACCACGTCGCCGAGAATCTTCACGCCCTTGTACTGGGCTCGCGCACGGCGACGCATCACACCGTCCAGATCGCCCATGATGAAACACAGGTGCTCGAGTGCGAACTTCGTACTCCGGCGGATTGCCAGGCTGTGGTGATAGCGATCTTCACACCGCAGAAACGCCGTGAAATCTTCGACATAGTCAGAAGGCATGAACCCGAGGACATCGAGGTAGAAGGCCAGGGTCTGCTCGTACTTGTCGGTCACGATGAACGGATGGACCAGTCGCTGCGGCCTCAGGTCCGGCCACGGCGTCTCCGCATATTCGAGGAAGCCCGTGAACAACTCCACCAGAGTGCCGTTGGGGTCACGAACCGCAAAGCCTTCCTGGCACAGCCCTTTTGTCCCATCGGTCAAGGGCAAGATCTCATGCCCCGACTCGGCAACCCGGTTCCGGAGATCGGCAAGATCTTCATCGGCGACGTGGAAACCCACACCGTCGTAACGGAACTCGGTCAGTGACGGATCCGAGATCAGTTCGATACTGTGGTGTTCCAGGCCGACCCGAAGGTAGGCATGGGTGTCGTCATGGCCTTCGGTGGCAAGGCCGACATGGTATTCGAGGAACTCGATGGTGGCGGCCATGTCAGGGACCGCGAGGCGCACAAATGCTGCACCTGCGGGCCCCCGACGGCGGTTGTTGCCTGGTTCGGACACGGACCTTGCCTTTCGTATGCGTGGAAGCCGTTGACGCCCACGTGTGACCACCGTTCGAGCGGATACGAAAAGGGTAAGAGCCCCGAGACCGACCGTCAAGCAATGTGGGACAACGTCTCGTAATGCAACATGTACGTAACCTAAGGGCAGCGATCGGTCACTAACGTCCATGGTGGGGCGAGAAACTCGTGCCCCGCCCCAGGCACCCGCCCCTCACCCTTTTCCTCGCTCGAAAGGTTCATCCTCCATGCCCATCTTGCAACCACATTCCGGGGAACGTCTCGGCGATCACTACGTGGCCGCGTCCCCCAAGACGGTGTCGTGGGGACGGCTGCCGACTCCGGACCGTGAACCCGTTCTCACCATCGCCTCCGGCGAGACCGTCACCATCGACACCATCTCCCATGAGGGGCTGATGGAAGATCAGGGACGAGATCCACTGTCATACTTCGGCTCTCACGGCGTATCGGCAGGGGATGTCCTCGAAGACCTCGTTGAACTGGCCGCATCCGACGTGGTCCACACCAGGGGGCCGGACGGCCCACACGTTGTCACCGGACCGATTCACATCGACGGCGCCAAGCCCGGCGACATCCTCAAGGTCGAGTACCTCGACCTCACACCCCGAGTGCCCTACGGCGTCGTCTCGAGCCGTCACGGCCTGGGCGCATTGGCAGGCGAACGCCCGGTCAGCGACGAGACGGGTGAGCCCGTACCGATCATCAGCCAGTTCTGCACTGCGGACGTCGACGAGTTCACCGCGACGATGCGGTGGGGTGACAAGCGGCGAATCACGTTCCCGCTCAGTCCGTTCATGGGCCTGTCCGGACTCACCGCGAACACCGATGTCGCCCTGAACACCATCCCGCCCGGGGCACACGGCGGCAATCTGGACGTCCGCGACCTGGGACTGGGGTCGACGATGTACCTACCGGTGCAGGTGGACGGCGCCGGTTACTACATGGGCGACCCCCACTTCGCACAGGGCAACGGCGAGGTCTCGTTGACCGCGCTCGAGGCGTCGCTGCGTACGACCGTTCGGCTGACGGTTCTCTCTGCGGCGCAGGCCTATCCCGCCACCGGGGGCATCGACGGACCGTTCGGCGAGAGCCCCACCCACTGGATTGCCATGGGGTTGGATCAGGATCTCAACGAAGCCATGAAAAAGTGTGTCCGTGAGGCCATCCGACTGCTCAGCCAGGTCGCCTTCGTTCCGGAGTCCATCGCGT
This sequence comes from Williamsia sp. Y721, assembly GCF_059683565.1. Classification (NCBI taxonomy): domain Bacteria; kingdom Bacillati; phylum Actinomycetota; class Actinomycetes; order Mycobacteriales; family Nocardiaceae; genus Williamsia; species Williamsia sp. Y721. The sequence goes on from NZ_JCASNH010000005.1 coordinate 360,678, forward strand.
ATCTGTACCTCAGTGCCGCAGGCGATTTCGTGGTCAGCCAGGTTGTGGACGACGTCAAGGGCGTGCATTGCCTGATCCGTAAGGCCGACTTCCCGGCCTGGACCTAGTACAGGAACAGATCCGCCCCTGCCGGTAGCCCTTCATGGGCTGCAGGCAGGGGCGGATCGCTCTATCCGATGTCCCGGCGGGCAAGTCACAGCAGAGGGTTTCAGCCTGCTGACGTCGGCCGGGTGGCAACTCTGATCCGTTTCAACAACACCGCGGCAACCGCCGCGACGCAGGCGACGCACGCGAAGGCGAATGGCCACGACGACGCCTCGACGATCACCCCCATCAGCGGTGGAGTGATCGCCATCCCCGCCGCGACTGCGGTGTTCTGCACGCCGAGCAAAAGCCCGATTCTGGTGGGTCCGGCCAACTCCCCGATCGCCGTGAACGCCAGGCCATTCCAGCTGATCGACGACAGACCGGCGCATACCAACACGATGACCGCGACGGCCCCGCCGATCATCTCACCGACGACGGCGAGCCCGAACAGCACGCTGGTCACCACGGCGACGTGCTGCAACGGGGCCAGACGCATTCCCTTGCGATCCGACCAGGCACCGAGTCCGATACGTGCTGCGCCGCCACCGAGTTGGACGAGCGCGAGCACTCCGGCCGCCGCGATCGCCGACATCGCGTGTCCATCAACCAGATAGACGACCAGGAATCCCACGACCGTCAATTGCGGCACGACAAGAAGAAACGAAACGACGCACAGTTGCACGAGGACGCGGGTGCTGCCTGCGTGAACTTCGGACTCGTGCGTCCGCTCCTCCGCCTCCACCGGCCTGTCAGGTTCGCGAATGAACACGACCACCACGACCGCACCGACGCCGCAGACAGCCGCCGCGAGGAGTAGCGCACCACTGAGCCCCCATCCCCTGGCCGCCGCCGGCAACGTCACTGCCGCCACGGCCGCACCGAGGGGGATCGCGGTCTGCCGAACGCCCATCGCAAGGCCGCGTTCGGAGCGCGGGAACCACAGGATGACCGCACGCCCACTGGCGGCGTTCACACTTGCGCAGGAGGCCCCGGCCAGCGCCATCGACACCATCAGGGTCCACACCGATGCCGAGAGGGCGGCACCGATCAAGCCGCAGGCGCCGAGCACGAGGCCGACCGTCATGACCCACCGTTCACCGATCCGGTCGGCCAGAAAGCCCCACGGCACGAGAAACAACATCAGCCCGATCGTGCTTGCGGCCAACACGAAACCCAACGCGGTGAGCGACAGGGTGAATTGCGATCGCAACATGGGCGACAGGCTGGGCATGCCCTGAAGCACCGACGCTGCCGAAGCCTGGGCGAAAACACCTGCGGCCAGCACAACCCATCGGTATCGGCTTTTGGAGGCGGCCGCCGGCACCACGATCGACGCTTCTTCTTTCATCTGCGTCATGCCGCGCCGCTCTCCGCCCACCTCATGCGATGTATCTTGTAATGCGCGATATCGTCATGTCAACCAAGATGATAGGTCTCGACGTGCTTTCGGCGCCATCGGCCCGGATCAACTGCCCGCCACCCACACCACGACCGGGGACCGTCAAATATCTACCCGCACCAACACCCCTGGGCGCGCGACCACGGGCGCGGCTGGGCGAGCGGGCGGCCAACAGCTATGGCCCCCGGATCCCCCAGGGGCCATAGCTGTTTTCGGGAGTCGGGGTCAGCCGAACTCAGTCGACCTGGACGCCTGGAACCACCAGGGATTCGAGGTCGGGCATGCTCTCGAGCTGATCGGACTTCAGTGCCATCTGGGCCATGTCCTCGAGGACCGCCATGTCGATGGACGACGTGATGGTGTTCCCTGGCAGTTCCAACAACGTGGCGGCAGGCGTCTTGCAGACGGCACTGGCGATCTCGAAGGACTCCGCCTCGTTTGCCGGGTCGTGAATCTGCTCAATCGACTCGTTCAGCGCCGCAAGCCACTTGCCCTCCACGCCCGGATGATCCTTGATCCAGTCGGTCATGCCCGTATACGTCGCATAGATCGCGTAGCCACCATTCGCGGATGTGAACGCGTTGCCGATGGAGTCCAGGGCATCCGCGTTCATGGCGAGAGCCGAGGCCGGGAGCTGACCTGCGTCGACTCGACCCGACACGACGGCCGGTCCGAGCTCGGGAAAGGGTAGTGCGACGAACTCGACCTTCGAGGGATCGCCATCGGCCTCACGCACCCAGTTCTCGATCATGATCTGGTTGATGCCTGCGAGTTCGTTGACGGCAACCGTCTTGCCCTCGAGGTCGGCGGCGCCCTTGATGTCCGACCCCTTCTTCACCGCGACACCACCGGCCTGTGGCGCGGGTGGCTGAGCGCTTGTGTAGGCGGCACTGACAACAGTCAGATCGATTCCCTGCGCCTCGGCACGGAAGATGCTGAACGGATCGGTGAACGCGAGATTGACCTCACCGGGCTGCAACGCCGCGATCCCCGGCGCGCCACCGACTCCGGGCACAACGGTGACGTCGAGCCCGTGTTCGGCGAAGATACCCTTCTCGACGCCCCAGTAGAGGTACCGCTCATCGCAGAGATTGAGGCTGCTGACCTTCACGGAAATCGGCGCGTTGGGATCGGCCGAGCTTCCCGAATCCGATGAACTGCCGCCACAGGCGGCCACCATCAACGTGGCGGCGACGGCTGCAGTGACCCCAAAGGTCCTGACTATTGGACGCGTACAAATCACGGGGCATTCCTCCTGAGCGGACACAGCCGCACATGCATGGTCGGTGAACGCATCTCTGGACACATGATGCGATCTTGCTATGGGAGATGGTGTTCCCGTCAGATTGCCCGTCGGTCGCGGGGCCGTAACACTCGCGTTTCGCCGGGCATCCGACATCAACCCCCGACGTGTTCGGGCAGCTCACGGGGCTGCAACCACCGTCGACCAATCCGGCTTCGCCACCCACCACACGGGCTGATCAGACCTTCCCGCGGCGGGCGGTCCGTGTTGGTAACCTCACCGTTTCGTTGCAGCAACACCGGTTCCGTAGATGTACGTGGTGTGGAGTACGGAAAGTTCCCTCGGAGCGTCACCAGCCATGCCCTCCGGGTTCGCACCGGTGAGCGTCGTCGCGAGGAAGCACGTCGCCTACGGGACATCCTCAGCGGCACACTCGAGCACCAACCCGATCAAGTGACACGACTACCTGACGAGTCCGCCCTCTCGAAAGGTCATGGTGCATCGCGAAACACCGTCCGCGAAGCGTTGCACCTACTGGCCGATGAGGGACGTATTCGGCGTCAGGTCGGAACCGGCAGCTTCCCCGGCATGATCCCGAGTCGGTACAGATTCGACAGGTTGTTGGACGGCTCGGAGATTGCGGGGCGCTACGCACGGCTCGATTCCGCCCTCCTGGGATTGAGCGTTCTCGAGTCGATCCCGGACACCCTGCGAACGAGTCTGGACCTGCCTGCAGATGCAACGCGTCTGGCCGTCTTCGAACGGGTCGAGTCTGCTGATGGCACGCCCGTGGAACTACGCACCTATCTGCTCCCCCTGGTTGCCGCTGATGTCATCGACGAGACCGTCGCGGCCGGCGACGTGTACGCGTACATCGAGATGGGACAACAGAGGTCCATCGCATCGGCGGCTCGCGCGGTCTCGGCGGTCGCCGCCGATGCCGGTGTCGCGACCATTCTGGGCGTGCCCGAGAGCACACCTCTGCTCTTTCTCGAATCAACCCTGTTCGACGACGACGGTCGCGTGCTCCTGGTGACCTACGGCCGACATCGCAACGACCGTGTCACCGTCACGTTCAACGCCGTGCGAGAACGCACTCGGCCCGACGCCACGTAGGGACACCCACGCCGCCGCGCGCGGTGTCCCGGCGGCTCACTCGGCAGGAAGGTCGGCCCAGTCCGAACCCTCCGAGATGGCTGCCATGGTGCTCTGTCCGTCGAGGGCCTCACGGATGATGTCGGCGTGCCCGCAGTGGTGCGCGGTCTCACGCAGCAGATGCAATGCCATCTTGCGCACTGTCCACCAGTCCCGCTCGGGCTGCCAGGGGGCGGTCGGCTGTGGGATCAACTCGTCCAGGCTGGCCACCTCCGCGATGACGCGGTCGTAGTCGGCGGCGGCGCGATCATATTCGTCGAGCCAATACGCGAGCGTCTCGTCGTCGCGGAGCGTGTATGCATCGCCGACCTCGCTCATATCGAACTCGGCATTCTCGTCGCGCTCACGAATCGTCTGTGCATTCCCGCGTTCACCTTGCGCCAGGTGCTTGATCAGACCGCCGATGGTGAGTTCGCTGACAGTCGTCCGCGTGCGGGCCTTGGCGTCGGTGAGGTTGCGTGCCGTCACTTTCAGTAGTGCCCGCTGGTCGGAGAGAAGCGTCAAGATGTCCGCTTTTTCGCCGGTGACGGGGACAGTGAGAGCGACGGAGGTATAGGTGCCGGCCATGATCGAGTCCTTTCGGGAACTGATGGGAACAGTGCCCACGTTATGACCTATAGAGGACAGTTCCGGTCCGCAATTGTGGCCGCAGCTATAGAGTGCTTCCGAGGTGTCCGCGCTCACAGGGGCCTCGGGTCTTAGGATTACGAACACGGGGGAAGACGGACCAATGCATGACGCGACGAAACTGGAGACGAAGGCGAATATGAACGCAAAGCAGCCGACCATCATTTACACCCTGACGGACGAGGCGCCGATGCTTGCGACACACGCATTCCTCCCGGTTGTACGTGCGTTTGCCGGTGCGGCCGACATCAACATCGAGTCGAGCGACATCTCCGTTGCGAGCCGCATCCTTGCCGAGTTCCCCGATTACCTGACGGACGACCAGCGTGTGCCGGACAACCTGGCCGAACTGGGCCGTCTGACACAACTGCCCGAGACCAACATCATCAAACTGCCGAACATCAGCGCCTCGGTGCCGCAGCTTGTCGAGGCCATCAAAGAACTCCAGGCAAAGGGCTACAAACTCCCCGACTACCCGGGCAACCCGAAGACCGACGAAGAAGTCAAGGTTCGGGATCGCTACACCAAGTGCCTCGGAAGCGCCGTGAATCCGGTTCTCCGCGAGGGTAACTCGGACCGCCGCGCACCAAAGGCCGTCAAAGAGTTCGCCCGCAAGCACCCGCACAGCATGACCGAGTGGTCGATGGCCTCGCGGACCCACGTGGCACACATGCGCGAAGGCGACTTCTACCACGGCGAGAAGTCGATGACCGTCGACGGCGACCGCGACGTGAAGATGGAACTGCTGACCAAGAGCGGCAAGACGATCGTCCTCAAGCCCAAGGTCTCCCTGACCGACGGTGACGTCATCGACAGCATGTTCATGAGCAAGAAGGCCCTGATCGAGTTCTACGAGGAGCAGATGGAGGACGCCTACGAGACGGGCGTCATGTTCTCGCTCCACGTCAAGGCCACGATGATGCGCGTCTCGCACCCCATCGTCTTCGGCCACGCCGTGCGGGTCTTCTACAAGGACGCATTCGCCAAGCACGGCGATCTGTTCGACGAGCTGGGCGTCAACGTCAACAACGGCCTCTCGGACCTGTACAGCAAGATCGAGTCCCTGCCCGCGTCCAAGCGTGACGAGATCATCGAGGACCTGCACAAGTGTCACGAACACCGGCCGGAACTGGCCATGGTGGATTCGGCACGGGGTATCTCGAACTTCCACTCGCCAAGTGACGTCATCGTCGATGCCTCCATGCCCGCGATGATCCGGGCCGGCGGCAAGATGTGGGGCGCCGATGGTCGGCCCAAGGACACCAAGGCCGTCAACCCGGAGTCCACCTTCTCTCGCATCTACCAAGAGATGGTCAACTTCTGCAAGACCAACGGCCAATTCGATCCGACCACCATGGGCACCGTCCCCAACGTCGGCCTGATGGCACAGAAGGCCGAGGAGTACGGCTCACACGACAAGACCTTCGAGATCTCCGAGGACGGCGTCGCCAACATCACCGACCTGGCCACCGGTGAGGTCTTGCTGTCGCAGAACGTAGAGGCCGGCGACATCTTCCGTCTGTGCATCGTCAAGGACGCCCCGATCCGCGACTGGGTCAAGCTGGCCGTGTCGCGCACCCGCGATTCCGGGATGCCGGTCATCTTCTGGCTCGATCCGTACCGCCCGCACGAGAACGAGCTGATCAAGAAGGTCAAGACGTACCTCAAAGATCACGACACCGAGGGCCTCGACATCCAGATCATGTCGCAGGTCCGCGCCATGCGGTACACCCTCGAGCGAGTGGTCCGCGGCTTGGACACCATCTCCGCGACGGGCAACATCCTCCGCGACTACCTCACCGACCTGTTCCCCATCCTCGAACTCGGCACGAGCGCCAAGATGCTCTCCATCGTGCCGCTGATGGCCGGTGGCGGTTTGTACGAGACGGGCGCAGGCGGTTCGGCTCCCAAGCATGTCAAGCAGTTGCTCGAAGAGAACCATCTGCGCTGGGATTCGCTCGGCGAGTTCCTCGCTCTCGCCGTCAGCTTGGAAGACCTCGGCAAGAAGACCGGCGACGCCAGGGCGGTGATCCTGGCCAAGTCGTTGGACGCGGCGACCGGCAAGCTGCTGGAAAACAACAAGGGTCCCTCACGCACCACCGGCGAACTCGACAACCGCGGAAGCCAGTTCTATCTCGCCCTGTACTGGGCACAGGAACTGGCCAACCAGACCGAGGACGAAGAACTGCGGAAACACTTTGCCGCACTGGCAGATACGTTGTCCAAGAACGAAGCTGCCATCGTCGAAGAGCTCAACGACGCCCAGGGCAAGCCCGTCGAAATCGGCGGCTACTACCTGCCGGACACCGAGGCCGCGACTGCTGTGATGCGACCGAGCAAGACCTTCAACGAGGCGTTGACTTCCGCTCAGTCCTGAACCGCGGTTCACTGATCCGCTCCACTTCCACGAACCGCTCCAGTTGCAGCACGACGCAACTGGAGCGGTTCGCTATAGGTAGAGCTGTTTTCGTGGCCATCCACAAGATGATCAATCGTCAATCCTGAGATAGCCGTCGCGAAACGTCGTCGTCCCAAATGGTCGCGAAGGCATCCTCACGGCATACTCGGACTGGGTCCTCCCTGGCCGACCGGGTTATTGATGGTCTGGCAGGCACAGCGGCGGCACCAAATGTGCACTCGACAGGCCGTTCGCGGTAGTACAAAAGCGTGCTACCGCTTCACGAAAGATGAGAAATGGATCCACTGCGCTCGACGGACGCGAAAAGTTCTGCCAATTCGAGCGATCACGGAGTGGGTGAACGAGAAGAGAAGATCACGGATTCTCCGGACCGTTCCGAAGGCACCCCTCGCGACCATTTCGCAGCCGTCACCGGTGCATATGCCGATCCCGCTCTTCTCGCCATTCTCGAAGGCCTGCGTTTGCCCGACGGAGACTCGCAGTCCCCCATCTGGTCGGTGCTCGGCGACAGCGAGCGGTTGCGAGCGATCGCCGACACCGGACTGCTCGAGCCGGGACCTCATCCGGCGGTCGATCAGATCGTCGGTATGACCATCGAAGCAATCGGGATCCCGTACGCCGCCCTGAACATCATCACAGACGTCGAGCAGGTACACGCCGGGATCGCGTACCGCTCAGGTGACATCGGGGACCGCCGGACGTATCCCCTTGCCGATTCGCTCTGCGTGTACGTGGTCGCCAGCGGATCCCCGCTCATCATCGACGACATCGCCGACCATCCGGTACTCGGGGATCATTCGGCCGCCCGAAGTGGTGCGGTCGGCGCATACATCGGCATCCCGATCGTCGACGACGCGGGTCAGGCGGTGGGTACGCTCTGCGCCTGGGACACCGATCCGCATCATTGGTCCAGCGGCGAGATTCAGATCATGACCGACCTTGCCGACGTTGTCCAAAACTCCATTTTCGATCATTAATATCTCGGCACCCGATTTTAATTCAAGGCCGACTGAGACCAATAATCCGCGCTCGAACCGAGCGTGTATTGCGACACCGCATATAGAGTGTGTTTAATTGTGAGTGCACCAAATTTTATGAGTGATCTGACCTTGCCATGAATGGAGTGGGAATTGCCACAATTGCTCGAGGTCGAAACCTCGACTGCACCCAGTGGCCCCCCGCGTAATTCTCCGAATACTCGAAGAACATTCGGAGAACTCATCCGGACCGATCCGTTGAGCACCATCACCACAATTTCCATAGATGTGTTGTCTGCGTCGATCGCGGTCGCACTCGCCTGGTGGTGGGTGGTCTCGTCGGATTCACCCCACCCACCCATGTGGTGGCTCGCGATGTTTGTTCCCGTCGTCGTGATCGTGATGGGGTTGCGATCGTTGTATCGCCGCTCACTCAACCGCCGATTCCTCGATGAGTTCTACGGAATCCTCTCCTCTGCCGCGATCGCGACGATGCTCTTGCTGTGCAACCTGGTCATTTTCGGGATCACCGATCGGCCCGGGATTGCCGTGACGAAGTTGTGGGTGTGTGCCAGCATTCTCATTCCGCTCGGGCGTCTTCTCCGTGTGGTGGTCCAACGTCGCCTGCAACGGCACTCCCACCTGGTCTCCCCCACGCTGGTCATCGGGTCCGGACCGGTCACCCAACATGTCATCGATCGGATGATCGCGGCTCCGGAGCACGGCATGAACCCCGTCGGCGTGCTGTCGGCCGAAACCCTCACCCGCGGTGACCAAAGGCTCGACACCGACCAGGTGCCGTACCTGGGCACTGTTGACCAGCTGGAAGACGCGATTGCCAGCACACAGGCCGAACGTCTCGTCGTGGCATTCACAAACGTTCGCTGGGAGATGCTGACGGCGGCGGTCCGCATCGCGCACCGCCACGGACTACGGGTGTGGGTGGTACCCCGCATGTACGAGGTGATCGGCTCGAAGAGCGCCGTCGACCATATCGGCGGTATGCCATTGCTATCTGTGCCCCACACCAATCCACGCGGGTGGCAATTTCGCGCCAAACACATCAGCGACCGCGTCACCGCGGGCCTTATCCTGCTGGCGATCTCACCCCTGTTCCTGTTGCTCGTATTGTTGGTGCGGTTGAGTTCTCCCGGGCCGATCTTCTTCGCTCAACAACGGGTGGGGCGTGACGGGCAGGTCTTCGGCTGCCTCAAGTTCCGGTCGATGCGGCTACCCGATCCCGCGACGCCGGCGTATGTTCCGAAAGTCGGCAACGCACCGGGCGGTGTCGAGGGTATCGATCGACGGACACGGATCGGAAAGCTCATGCGGACGACGTCGATGGACGAACTCCCCCAGCTCCTCAATGTCCTTCGGGGTGACATGAGCCTGGTCGGACCTCGGCCCGAACGTCCCGAATTCGTAACCCTTTTCGAGGCGCAGATCCGCCGCTACGGCGAGCGGCACCGAGTCAAGGCCGGCGTCACGGGGTGGGCTCAGGTCCACGGCCTGCGCGGACAGACGTCCATCGCCGACCGTGCCGAATGGGACAACTACTACATCGAGAACTGGTCGCTGTGGCTGGACATCAAGATACTGCTGCTGACCGTGCTCGCAGTGCTCAAGCGCGCCGAATGATCTTCCGATAGAGCCTTTCATGCCCTGTCGGACGCGAGTCCATGAGCTCGCTTCCTGCTCACGAAGACCGAGTTGTATTCCGGCGCCAATCTCGACGCGGCCACGTGATAAGGCACGAACATGAGTACCTCGGTGATGACAAACGAGACGAATACAGCAGTGCTGGAGTGGAAACCGAACAGGAAGGCCAGTCCCAGCACGACGTAGAGCGCGGTGTTCGCAGCTCTGAGCCAGAAGACCATCTTCGTCAGTCCCGCTCGTCGCAGCGCGGCAAAGGGAATGGTGGTGATCAGCATGCACACCTTCCACAGGCATGCGATCGCCAAACCGACATACAGGGAGCTGCTCCAGGCGGGGCCGAAGATCAAGCTCCACACTCCCAGGTAGGCACTGCCGAAGATCGCCGCCGTGCCGACAACAAGGATCAACGCGACGCCTGCCACCTCGCCCTTGTGCCCGTGGGCGAGCTGACGCACGCGGCCATAGGCAAGGATCGGTTCGAGAACTCCCGAAATGGTTGAGACAACCCGGAAACCAACAGCTGCCGACGGGCCGAGGATCACCAGGATGAAGGACGCCAATGCGGGTTGCACCATGCCAACCGTCGCGGTTTCGCCGGTGACCCACGCAGCTCTGGTCAGGTCAGGCGGCAAACCTGATTCCCGCCGGTCCGGCAGTGGCCAACACCTGATGAGGATGGCCAGCAGGGCACCCGCGGCCAGAACCCTTACGCAGTTGGAGTTGTCACCCACGGCAAGGATCAAGGCCCCCAGAGCGCCCACCATGAGGACTGCTGCGGCAACCGATTCGAGCTTCCAACTGCCCCGAACGACTCCGATCGTCCGGGCCATCAGCAACCCTGACGACAGTCCCAGCACGCCGACCAGCGTGACGACCGTCGGCGGTACCGGCGGACTCACGATGAGAAGGGTGCCGGATACAAGGCTCAGCAATGCCATCCACCAGGGCATCTTTATCTTGTGGTCCGCTTCTGGGGTGGCAAGGCGGGACTCGACCACGAACGCCGACAGCAGCTGGGCCACATAGGTTCCGATCGCCAGCGAAACGGCCAGGCGACCCTGTTGGTCGATCGGCGCGACGCGCGCGAATACTGCGACGAAAATTGCCGGGAAAGCGTTGAGTGCCAGCCCGGCGGCGATTTGCACCAGCGGCTCGACGCGCTTCCCGTCAACCACTGACCGTATTCGTGTCACCACACGTCGGCCTCGCCGGTCACGTCCATGAATTCTTCGAAATAGGTGTCGTGGACCGCTCCACGATGCGACGCCCAAATATTCTCGCCAGCGGGATTCAATCTGGTTGGGGCAATTCCTGGTAGCAAGTGCGTTATTGCACTTCTGCACCGAAATGTCCGCTCCACCTGTAGTAGTCTATGTCACGGATTGGTTGCCCTGCTCGCTGAGATCGAGCCACTTTGGTTTGTGATGGAGAGGACTCAGCGGTGGGTTGTGCGACATCCTTTTCCACCGGTCGATATTTCGATCCCGCCCGGCCGCAGAATTGTTGCGCAATCACACCCCGCCACCATCATGCAGTTTGATTTTCTGCCGAAATCGGCCGCGGAGAGTCCGCCGCGTAGCAATGCACCGACATGGTGGCTCGCGCCGGCCGTTGTAATCCTCATCCCGGTCCTCGGGTCGTTCATTGCGTGGGCGTCCTTGATCGGCTGGTGTTCGGCCGGGGGATGCCCGGCGGGCTCATGGATGGATCTGCGCGGGTTTCTTCAACCGGCCCCGTTCACCGTTCCCGGCGTGACGTTGCTGGCTGTCTGGTACGGAGCCGTCGTTGTCCTGGCGACAGTCGGTTGGCGACTGGGGCTCGGGACAACGCCGACACCGGAACTCGTCGAGCGCACCACCGGTCCGACGTTCGAGCGGCGGTACTTTTTCCTCATCCTCGCGGTGTCCGCGATCGGCGTCGGATATGCGTACTCCCGAATCGCCGCCGCGACATCGATCAGCGACGCTTTGACCACCCAGACCGGCAACACATTCACGGAGGCGCTACCGGATTCGGCCGGTATCGCCACGCTTCGGTACGCGACCATCCTGGCGGCACCCATCAGCGTCTACCTGTGGCGAAAGAAGGTGCTGCACCCCGGTTTCATGCTGTTGGCAGTCCTCCTGCTGGTGGCCAACTCGATGGTTGCCTCTCGCCTCTCGCTGCTGATGGCGGTCGTGGTGTACGTCGTCTTGCAGACCGCGGTTCCCCGCGAATCCGCGGGTGCCGACCGTAAATCGGTACGGCCTTGGCAACTGCTCGTCGCGGTTGCGCTCATGTTCACGCTCCTCACCGCACTCAACTACATCCGAAACGGCAACTACTACCGCGATGCGGGTGTGTCGAATCCGATCGCGATGAACCTCTACCAGTCCGGCGCATACCTTGCCGTGCCTGCGCAGGTGTCCATGGGGGTGGCGGACGCGGTCATGCGCGGATCCTTCGACAACCCCGGGGCCCCGGTCGACTCGGCGGCGGCGGCATTACCCAGCTTCCTGGTCCCGGCGCACGAGGTCCGGGCCAAGGAATCACTGGGCGCCGACTCGTACGACTTCACTGTCTCATTTGCGCCGAACTTCACGACCAACTCCGAATTCGCCGATACCTACGCAGATTTTGGAGCGTGGGGATGGCTTTACACGCTTCTGCTGTTTCCGCTGGCCGGCTACGTCTTCGGGCGGTTCCTGACATACGGACCAGTGGTTGCCGGATCGGCCGGGGTTATTGCCTACTGCTTTGCCGAAGTGTGGCGTATTCAATTGTTGACCCAGGGAATTACCCTTTTCCTCGTACTTCTGACGCTTGTTTGCGTGTTCTTGGCGGCACGGGGACCGTCCATCGGGAAAGCTGGAACGCATGGTTCCGAGAGGAAATGTGAAGTCACTTGACTAGCAACTTTGCAGGTACTGCATATCGACCAGGCAATGTGGGTAGCGAATGGCTACGCAGCGCGGTTGCCGCGGTCCGCAGTCGGTGGATCGTCTTACTGTTGGGAGCATTGGTCGGCGGGATCCTGGGTGCGGTCCTGACCACCGCGCAGTCGCCGAGCTACGAGTCGTCGGCAGTGATCTACCAGACGCCCCACTTCGGTGACACCGATGGTATGAGTCGCCAGCGGACCGAGGCGTACACGAAATTGCTGACCTCTGACCTGGTCATCGAAACCGCGCTTGAAAACACCGGACTGGCGATGTCGATCTCCGATGTGCGTGAAATGACCACGGCCAGCGCCAACGTCGGAAGCGCGATCCTGACGGTGACGGTCCGCGCGGACGACGCGGACACGTCCGCAGAGCTTGCCAACGGCCTGGCACAAGCGCTTCCGGGCACCGTCTCGGCGCTGGACGGGATCACCTCTGCGCCCGAGCAGCCGGCCACGGTGGACGGGATCACCCCTGCCCCCGAACAGCCGGCCACGGTGGACGGGATCACCTCTACGCCCGAACAGCCGACGACGGTGGACGCCGACCCGGTGCGGTTGTCCGTGATCAGCCCGGCTCTGTCCGACGACGCCGAGGGCGGCCCGAAGTATGTGCGCAACACCGCACTCGGCGTGGTCGCAGGACTGCTGGTCGGATTGCTCTACGCGTATCTGCGGAAACAGGTGAGCCGAAGAGTTCAGGATGCGGGCGCACTCGGCAAGTTTCTGTCCGGGCCGGTGTTGGCAGGCATTCCTGCCGACAAGGCACTGGAATCCGGTCTCGTCGACTTCCGAAGAGACGGTCCCGCGGCCGAAGCATTCCGCCGGCTTCGCGCCGTGATCGCCGACCACGAACCCGGCCAAGGCGATTGCCGGACCATCGTCGTCTCGAGCGCGGTCGGCGGCGACGGCAAGACAGCGGTCGCGGTGAATCTCGCAGCCGCTCTCGCAGAGAGTGGAAACGAGGTCGTTTACGTCGACGCCGCCCCACCCGACTCCGAGGGCTCCGGGGACCTGGCCGCACCGGCCGGGTTGTCCAACTACCTTCTGGGTGACGGTGACATCGGCCGATATGTCTCCGCGAGTAGATATTCGAAACTCTCGCTCATCTCAAGCGGTCCCGCCGCGGCCGGTTGGTCCGAGCTGATCGGCACCGGTCGGATGCGCACCGGACTGGCAGATCTCGCCGCTCGCGCCGACTACATCATCGTGGACACCGCACCGCTGGGTACCCGATCCGATGCGCTCGTGCTGGGACGTTGGGCCGACGGCATCCTGCTGGTGGCGCGGTCCGACCACACCAGGTACGCAGAGCTGAGTGCTGCCCTCGAGCGCTTGTCATTGGCCGGAGTCCGCATGTGCGGCGTTGTGCTCAATGACTTTCCGAGGCCACTGGTCCGCAGCGTGCGCAAACGAGGCAAACGATTGTCAGGTACTCATCTGCTGGCACCTGCGTCCCGTCCCGTCAAAACAATCGTCTGACCAAGGGCCGGTGGGACATCGGGTTCGTCATCGGCAGGCGACGAAGATCGGCTCTCCCTTCGGCGGGTTGGTGGTCACGGCGCCGATGGTCACCTCGGTGTTTCCGGGTGTCCCACCGACGCACCGGTCGCTATAGATCAAGATCGGCAGCCACCCCGAAGGCGCTTGCGTCCAGACCAATTCCGCGGTCGACACCGCCCCGGACGAGCCGAGGAACTGGACGAATGGTCCGCCACCTTCGGAACTGATCGGAGGGCCGGTCACCGTCACGCTGAGCTGGTCGATCTCCAAGTCCGGTGAGTTGTGAGCAGAGAACGCCAGCCCCGGCTTCGTGCTCGTCACGGAGACGGTTCCCAATGACATGCCCTGCGCGGTCTGCAACCCGACCGCCCCGGTGCCCTGGGCGATCTCTGTGTCGGTCACGGAACAATCCGCCAGTCGGACACCCGTGACCGGTTGTGCTGCGACTGATTCCATGAGAACGGACCAACTACGGCAATCGGATACGGTGACCCCCGAGATGTCGAGGTCGAAACGGCTGAACGCGTCGCCGGTTGACCCGTTCGGTCTTGCGAGTACGTGCAACCCCATCTGCGAGTTCTCAATGGAGAGCCCGGTGAGGCTCACTCCTCGCGATGCCACGTAGCGCCACCCGGCATTTGAGTCAGCCGCGGCCGAATCGACCATGACACCTGCACCATTCGTCTTGCCACTGACCGTTACCCCGGTGATCGTCGACCTGTTGACACCGGCCAGACGCATCCCGTTCGCCGCACCGCCCGTCACGACCACATCGGAGATGCTGAAGTCGGCATTCGACCACCCGGTCAGAGCGGGGAACGAGAAGGTCTCGGAAGCATTGTCGAACTGGTTCACCGCGGTGTGATAGGTCACCAGGGCCAGACCGTCGTCACCAGTATTGGTCGCTGAAAAGCGTTCGATGCTTCCGCGGCGGCACGCGTTGAAATGAAGTCCGTCGGCCATGGTGTTCTCGACGTGCAGGCCGTCGACAGTGATGTCGGAAACGCCCATCATGATCACACCCGCCTGCGGGCTCGACTCCACGCTGCAGTTCAGCAGGCTCACCCCGCTCGCCGGACCGTTGGAGCCGGTCCAACCACTGGGGACGGCGGACGTTTCCGATGGGTAGCCCACCACGCGGATACCGTCGCCCATGGACCGCTGCGCCGGCTGGGTTGTCCACCGCACTGTCACGTTCTGGAGTGATACGCGCTCCAACGGGCCGCGCAGCACGATGCCGTGGCTCGTGCCGGCACCGTTGGCGTCGAGATTGTCCATCAACAGTTCGGCGCCTGCGTCGAAGTCGATGGAAACGTCGGAGATCCCGGCTATCGAGATCGCCGCGGCGCCTGTCGGATTACGCTCCGCGAAGCGATACCGGCCAGACGGGAAACGTAAGACGTCTCCAGACCTCAACGCGGAGACGGCGTTGCGGATGGCAACGGAGTCATCGTGTACGCCATCACCCACGGCGCCGAAAGCGCGGACATCGCGGATCTCGCCGTCGTCGGCGACGAGGCGAACGGCGTGGGTGGATACGGGCAAGGCGGCGGAACACGAGGTGAGCGCCAACGCTGCCGGAAGCACACCGAGAAAACTACGACGCGATAGCGCCGACGACCTGTCAGACAATGGATCTCCTCTTCAATACCGAACAGATCGCCTCGGCCGTCACCGGCGACGAAATCTCCGACTGGCGCCGCTTGACATGCAGCTGCCCACGATCACTCAACAATGCCCTGGCGGCGCCATCATTGCAGTACTTCTTCATGAGCAGCGCCAACGCCGCAGCGTCATGCGGGTCGAAATACTCAGCGCCGTCACCACACGTTTCCACCAGGACCGGGATGTTCGACGACAGGACAGCGGTGTGCGATGCCATTGCCTCCAGCGGCGGGAGGCCTGCACCCTCGTAAAGCGATGGCATCACAAGCATGTCCGCGCGCGCGACCAGAGCGCGCAACTGGTCAAAGGGAAGTCTGCCCGTCAGCTGCACACGGTCACCCAGGCTGTCCACGAGCCGGTTGACTCGCTCGTCGAGCGTTCTGAGCGACTCATCGCCACCGGCAATCACCAGTTTGTGCGGCACCGAATCCGCTATCGCCGCAAACGCATCGAGAAGCACCGGCAGGTTCTTGTGCCGCTTGATGTTGCCGACATACAACACATACGGCGGCTGAATCGGTGACGGTGTGGGTTCGGGGGGAGAAAACCAAATATCGTCAACTGGGATGGGAGTCACCAGTATCTCGGCCGAAGGTGCGATCGCGGCCATGGAACGCGCGGTCGCCTGGGACGGCGTGAAAATTGTTTCCGCCCGTCGTGCGCCGAGTTGCAGCATTGTCCGTGCGTACACGTTCTTGGCCAGATTCTGATCGCTCAACTTGTTGTCTTCGACATGGAGGGTGTCGTGCACCGTGGAAAAAAATCGCACGTTTCGACGGCGTGGAGACAATAGAGCAAGAGGAAAAGGATAGTGCGGGACCCACAGTGCCTGGGGACGCGTCAGGGACAATGCACGACCCCACGCACGCTGTTCCTGCGCCGAATACATCCGGGCATCGGCAGGGTCGGAGAGAATCACACGCGTGTTTGCGCTGATCACAGGTATCGCGTCTCGATCGGTGAGTATCGCCAGAGTGAATCCACGATCGCCCAGCACCTGTTCGAGATACGGGATCTGTGTCCTGATGTAAGTGCCGATACCGCTCTGACGGATATGCCGGGCATCAAATAGCACATCAACGGGTAACACGCTGTCGCAGCTCGCCTGAGCGGCGCGGGAAGTGTCCACGAATTCATTATCGCAGGTCTGACAAATCGGTGAAACAGTTATTCGCGCGGTGACACGGCGACCTCCAAGAGAAAATGATATCTTCGGACACGAACGAACTGACCATTTACTGGGGCAGCGGCAGTTCTTCAGCTGCATTTCTCGGCAAGCGAAGGGCGACTTTGCGTGAATATCCGCAATTCTCAATTGTCTGGGGTCCCGGATGAAATGGGTCCACGCCGAGTGATTGCCACCCGTCGCGAGTCCCCGAAGCAATCATGACCGGTCCCCGGTTGGCGATAGTCCACGAGCGATTCACGGAGATCGCCGGTTCTGAACATGTGGTCGAGCAGATGTCCGTGACGTGGCCGCATGCTGCCGTCCACGTTCCCATTGCCCGTCCGGCGGGCATACCGGCCGGCCTGTCGTCCCCCCCGGTGACGACATGGGTCGACGGCGCTTACCGCTTGCTGGGGCAGTCTTCTTACGCCCCATTGATGCCGTTGCTGCCAAGAGCCTTTCGCGGCATGAAACTGGGTGCGGTGGATGCGGTGGTGGTGAGTCATCACGCGTTTGCCACGCAGGCCGCCTTCGCCACCGACGCCCCGGTGATCGCATACGTGCACAGCCCGGCGCGCTGGGCTTGGGACCCCGCCTTTCGTGCGCAAGAAGCCGGGGGCGCCGCCGGTGCGGCCGTGCTCGCGGGACTGGCGCGGGTGGCGCGTCGGGATGAGTTGAAAGCCGTGGACCGGCTCACGCAGATCGTCGCGAACTCGAGCGAGGTCGCCGACAGGATTCACCGCTGGTGGGGCCGGGAAGCAGTGGTGGTGCATCCACCCGTGGACACAGACGGTTTCACGCCTGACCACTCGATCGAGCGGGAGGACTTCTTCCTGCTCGCCGGTCGTCTGGTGCCCTACAAACGACCGGATCTCGCGATCATGGCCGCGCGGCGGGCCGGTAAACGACTCGTCGTCGTGGGCGACGGCCGATGGATGGACGTCTGCAAAGAGCTGGCCGCTGCCGACACGATCTTTGCCGGGCGACTCCCCCACGATGAACTACTGGCGCTCTACCGGCGCGCACGAGCTCTGATAATGCCCGGTGTCGAGGACTTCGGCATCGTTCCGGTCGAGGCGATGGCCACCGGGACACCGGTGATCGCCTTGGGCGAGGGCGGTGCGCTCGACACGGTCATCCCGGGCGAGACCGGGATGCTTGTTCCCACCGGTGACGACGAACACGTGGTCAGCGGGCTCGCCCACGCCATGGAGGCATTCGATCCGACAGAGTTCGACTCAGAGAGAATCCGCACATGGGCCGAAGGGTTCTCGCGGAAGATGTTTGGAGAGAACATGATCGGTGTCGTCGACGGCGTACTCAAAGCCCGCTGACCACTGCGACGGCCAGATCTGGTGCTGCGCGCTGCACGGGAAACCGTTCTCGCGTAGCACTAACCCACAAGTGTCTTGACCGAGCTCGCTTCGTTGCTCCCGGGCGTTGATTCGAGCGGGAAGTGACAGGCGGCGAACTGTCCGGATCGAATCTCTCTGACCTCGGGTTCTGTTGTGGTGCAGAGATCCTGGGCGTTGGGACAGCGAGTGCGGAAACGACATCCGGTCGGCGGGGCCAGAGGTGAGGGTACGTCGCCTTCGAGTGCCGGTCCGGCGAATCCCTTGTCGGGGTCGGTCAGTGGCACCGAGTCCAGCAACGCCCGGGTGTAGGGGTGAGCGGGACTGTCGTACACCTGGACCGAGTCGCCGAACTCGCAGACCTTGCCCAGGTACATCACCATGACCTTGTCGCTGACGGTGCGCACGACGCCGAGGTCGTGGGCGATGAACACCACGGTGAGGTCGAACTCCGCTTTGAGTTCTTCGATGAGATTGAGGATTTGGGCTTGCACCGATACGTCGAGTGCGGAGACGGGTTCGTCGCAGATCAACAGTCGCGGGTTCAGCGCCAGGGCGCGGGCGATGGCCACCCGTTGGGCTTGTCCACCGGAGAGCGCGCGTGGGAGGACATCTGAATACCGTTCCGGGGAAAGACCCACCGAGTCGAGGACCTTGGCCGACGTGGTGGCGCGGTCAGCTTTTCCGGCGCCCGCCACGGCCATCCCTTCCACGACGATGTCCTTGACGGATCGGCGCGGATTCAGGGAGCTGACCGGGTCCTGAAAGATCATCTGCATGTCGCGCCGCAGCACCCGCATGGCCTTTTCGTCGGCCTTTTCGATCCAATCGTCGCCGAACCGGATCCGGCCCGCGGTGACCCGGTCCAGACGCAGGACCGCCCGGCCGGTGGTCGATTTTCCACAACCGGATTCCCCTACGATGCCCAGGGTTTCACCGGGCAGTACATCGAAGCTGATCTTGGAGACCGCCTGCACGGTGCCGGCGCTGGTGGGGTATTCCACGACGAGGTCCTCGACGCGCAGGAGTGCCTGATCGCCGCGTAGATGCGCGGTGCCGCTGCCAGCCATGAGTTCTACCTTCCGGACAGTTCGAGGGTTTTGATGGGCTGCGGCAGGACCGGGTGCAGACACGCCACCTGATGATCGCCGCCCGCTGATTGCAGCGTCGGGCCCGGTGTGACGCAGTTCGTCTCTGCGTGTTCGCACCGCGGCGCAAACCGGCACCCTGACGGTGGCGCGGTGGGATCGGGCAACGAGCCCGAGATCACCCGCAAGGGCGCGTGCCGGGCATGGTCGATGGTCGGTGTGGCGCCCAGGAGCGCGTGGGTGTAGCGATGCATCGGCGCCTCGAAAACCTGACGGGTGGAACCGACTTCGGCGAGCCGGCCTGCGTACATGACCGACACCCGATCGGTGCGTCCGGCGACGACGGCGAGGTCGTGGCTGATCAGCATCATGCCCATGTCGCGTTCGCGTTGCACCCGCCGCAACAGGTCCAGGATCTGGCGCTGGATGGTCACGTCGAGCGCGGTCGTCGGCTCGTCGGCGATCAGCAGGTCCGGCTCGCACGCCAGCGCGATCGCGATCATCACCCGCTGACGCATCCCGCCCGACATCTCATGCGGATAGTTCCGAAGCCGCCGTTCCGGATCGGGAACCCCCACTTCCTGAAGGAGTTTCAGCGCCCGGCTGCTCGCTTCGGAACGGCTGACACCGAGGTGCTTGCGCATCCCCTCGGTGAGTTGACGCTCCACCCGCACCACCGGATTGAGGGACCGGCCCGGGTCCTGGAACACCATGGCGATCTGTTTCCCCCAGATCTCCAGCGTCTCCTTCTTGTTCAGGGCCAACAGATCCCGGCCCTGAAAGGTCACCTCACCCGAGCGTGCAGAGCGCGGCGGCATCAACCCCATGATGGCCCGGGCCATCACCGATTTTCCCGAACCGGACTCCCCCACGACGCCGAGTGCCTGACCGGTGTCGAGCGAAAGGGACACATCGTCGACAGCCCGAACCGTCCCACGCGCGGTACCGATATACGCCCGAAGATTCTTCACCTCGAGCAGCGGACCGGCACGCTTGCCTTTCGCGAGCCCTGAAGGGTCGCCGGGCCGTTCCATCTCGGACTCAACGCTCA
Organism: Williamsia sp. Y721; assembly: GCF_059683565.1. Classification (NCBI taxonomy): domain Bacteria; kingdom Bacillati; phylum Actinomycetota; class Actinomycetes; order Mycobacteriales; family Nocardiaceae; genus Williamsia; species Williamsia sp. Y721. Next base: position 380,991 of record NZ_JCASNH010000005.1, read on the forward strand.
TGGTCACTCTTCCTCGGCTCGATCATGTCTCAGTGCTGGATTGTCTTGTCGAACTTCATGCGGAGGTGGTCGCCGAGCTGATTGAGGGCGAAGACGGTGAAGAAGATGGCCAGCGCCGGCACGAAGACCAGGTGCGGCGACGTCGCGAGCGCGTCCTTGCCGTCGCTGATCATTCCGCCCCAACTGGGCGTGGGTGGGGGTATGCCCAGTCCGAGAAAGCTCAGGGAGCCTTCGGCCACGATCAAGGCTGCCATCACGATGGGCAGGTAGGACGCCAGTGGCGCGATCACGTTGGGCAGGATCTCTTTGAACAGGATCCGAGAGTGGCCGGCACCCATATTCCTTGCGGCGCGGACGAACTCTCGCGACGACCATGCCATCGTGTTGGCTCGGGAAAGGCGGATGAAAGCCGGGACGACGACGAGGGTCAGTCCGGCGAGCATGGTCGTGACACTGGGTTCGAAGATCGAGGCCAGGGCCAGCAGCAGGATCAGGGGCGGGAAGGCGAGCATGGCATCGGCCAGCAATGAGATGCCGTTGTCCAGGTGGCGACCGAAGTAGCCACCAACCAATCCGATCAGCGATCCGATGATGAACCCCACCAGTCCGGCAACGGTTCCCACGACCAATGAGACCCGGGCGCCGTAGATGATTCGGGACAGCTCGGAGCGTCCGAAGTTGTCGGTCCCCAAGAGCAGATCGAGTGATCCGAAGGCCGGATTCAGTCGGGGTGCGCCCACGGGGGTGTCGTAAGGGGCGATGGGAAGCAGGTTGGCGAACAGCGCTGCCAGGATCAGTGCGACCAGCCAGCCCACTGACAGGTACACCAGAAACGAGCGGGGTTTGCGAACCGCCGGGACCACCAGCACCGGTGTCGCGGGTTCGGTATGCGGGCCGGCGGCGGGGAGGGGTTCTTTGGTGATCATGTCGGTCATGCTGTGGCCGCCACCTTCCGGACGCGTGGGTCGATCAGTCCATAACTGAGATCGACGATGGTGTTGATGGAGACATAGACGACGGCGACGAACACCACGATGCCCTGCACCATGATCAGGTCGCGGGTGGTGATGGACGCGGCGATCAGTTGCCCCAAACCTGGTAGACCGAACAGTGTTTCGACGATCACCGTGCCGCCGATCAACCGGCCCAAATTGATTCCGGCCAGGGTGATCAATGAGAACGACGAGGGCCGGAAGGCATGCCGGAACATCACGTAGGTGCCCGACATCCCTTTCGCGCGGGCCGCGGCGATGTAGTCCTCACCGAGGGTGCCGATCAGGTCGGTGCGCAACAACCGGTGGAAGGAGGCGATCTCGGTCAGTGCGATCGCGATCGCGGGCAGCAGGGCGCTCTGCAGATTCAAACCCAATCCGTCACTGATATCGGACCATCCGAGCACCGGGAACATCTGCAGCTGGATCGCGAAGAAGTAGATGAGGATCGGACCGGCAATGAATGCCGGCACCGACAAGAAGACCGCCGAGAGCGCGTTGATGCCGCGATCCAGGGCTGACCCGGGCCGTGACGCCGAGATCACACCCATCACGATCGAGACCACCAAGGCGATCAACAGACCCAATGCTGCCAGCTCCAACGTCACCGGCAGTCGCTCGAAGATGGCTTCGGTGACAGACTGATTCGTCAAAGGCGAGGTACCGAGGTCCCCGGTCACCGCATTACCCAGCCAGTCCAGATACTGTGACCACACCGGCCTGTCAAGCCCCAACTGCGCATCCATTTCCGCAACGGCTTCGGGGGTTGCATTGTCACCAAGAATGACCTGCGATGCAGAACCGGGAGCCAAACTCAGCAAACTCACCACCGCAATGGTCACCAATAGGACCACAGCAATACTGCGCGCGAGACGCGTCGCAATTGTGCGAAGCATGAATAGTCAACTTTCGTCCTGAGCAACGGGCAGAAGGAACTGGTGACATGCCGATTCATGGTGATTACGCGGAACGGGCTGCGCTCCACGGCATGTGCAACCCTGAGCGCTTTCACTGGTTTCTTGTGACAAACGCCGCATTGACAGCGACTGTGCTCTCACCATAGAAGAGCGGTCCTCTCGATGGCAATACCCAAATCGGACTTTTCTCAGGGGACACTTCCGACCAGAGCAAAAGACAAACTCGCATGCCAATTGAATAGCCGCGGTTATAACCACGCGAATTGTGTAGTTCGCGGACGCAAAACTACAACGCCGATCCGAAATCTGAAATCGGCGCGCCAAATAGGCGCTACCACAACATATTCAAATGCTGCAGTATGCGAAACGGCCTGTCGCCTCCGACAGCCCGTGGTGCGTGAGCCCCGTTTATGTCATCTGACACCTTCGATATGGAGGTCGGCGATCTGTCGCCGCACGTGGTGTTTTTTGACCTTGCCGGACGCTGTCCGCGGAAAGTCGTCCACCTCGTGGAGCTCTTCCGGCCATTTCTGTCTGGCCGTGCCCGCATCTGCGAAATGCTGTTGAACCTCGGAGAGCGTCGGCATCATCTGCCCGGGTTTCACCCGCACCACCGCGGCAGTGCGTTCCCCCAGTCGCTTGTCCGGCGCCGCGACGACCACCGCTTCCGCAATCGCGAACATTTCGAGCAGAACGTCCTCGACCTGCGCGGCACTCACATTCTCGCCACCGCGAATAATGATGTCGGACTTACGATCTGTGATCATCAGATAACCATCGTCGTCGATCACCCCGATATCACCGGTGCGATACCAGCCATCCTCGTCGAACGCCTGTGCCGTCAACTCCGGGTCGGTATAGCCCAGGCACAGATCCGGTCCGCGGCTGAGAATTTCGCCGTCTTCCCCCAGCCGGATCTCGACGCCCAGCTTGGGATTGCCATCGGTCAGCAGTCGCTTGTCTTCGGGAGCAGTTGTGACCGATCCGGTGATCGATGGATGTTCGGTGCTCCCATACGACCGGGTGACGATGATGCCCAGGTCGGAGAGGCGCCGGGTGACCGCGGCGGGAACAGTCGAGCCGCCGAGTCCGATGTATTTGAGGTAATGCAGATGGTCCGGGGTGAAGTCGGGATGGTCCAACAGACTGGTCACGAAGTACGTCGGTCCGCCACCGATCGCGACACCATCGGAATCCATCAGGGCGATCACCCTGGTCGGATCCCACTCGTCGCAGAGGTCGACCGGGGTCCCCTCGAGCACCGGGACCAGGAAAGCCCCCAACATGCCGATGAAGTGGCCGACCGGGAGCGCGGTGAGTTGCCTGCCGCGGTCCGCCTGGTAGTTCGCGAGTAGTTGCCGCGTCTCGAATGCCAGCGTCTGGTGAGTGTGGATGACACCCTTCGGGTCACGCGTCGTCCCCGAGGTGTACGCGATCAATGCCGGACTGGCCGGGTCGACGTCGAGGGAGCCGACCATCGGAACATCATCGAGCAGGTCGTCGAAGTTCAGACCGACCACACCCACGATCGGTACTGCTGCACTGACCTCCGGAACGTACGTCATCCGCCCGAACCGATCGGCAGTGATGAACACACGCGGCTTGGCGCGCTCGAGTATGAAACCCAATTCCTTTGGGCCATAGAAATGCACGATCGGTACGACCACTGCACCGAGTAACGACGATGCCCAGAACGTGGCCGCCGCTTCCATCCAGTTCGGTAGTTGAAAGGCGACGACATCCCCTGCTCGCACACCGCGGGCCCGCAATCCTGCCGCCAGCCGACGGGCAACCAGTTCGACGTCGGCCAATGTTCCCGAATACGGCCGAACCTTCGAATGAATCCGGAAGTGGACCCCGGCAGAGTCGTTCAAACCCTTGCCGAGAATTTCTCCGAGCGACTCATCCGTCCACCACCCCATCGCCTCGTAGTGCGCTCTCAGGTGGTCGGGGAGGTCTCGAACGGGAATCGCGCTGATCGTCGAACTCATCTGCTTAACAGTTCCTTTCACGATCTGAAGTGTGTTTTCTGGCTTGATGCGGCGAGCTGGCCTCAGGTGTGTGCAATCGGATCGAGCAGCTCTGAGAGTTGCTCGACCATGTACTCGATCGCGAGAGTTGAACCGGGGGTTGACGGATACGAGAGGTTCCAGATGTGCGGTTCCCCTTCGTGCACCTTCAGACGCACATCGACCCCCGCTTCGGCGGCGGTGCGACACAGGAGCAACGAGTCGTCCCGGAGCACCTCGGAATCACTGACCTGCACGATGATTCGCGGCTGACCCGCCCAATCTCCCAGGACCGGCGAGGCCAGCGGATCCGTCTCCGGGGTCCCGGCCAGGTAGCCCGCTGCAGCTTCGGTCGCCTGGTCGAGCGAGAAGCGGGCGTCGGTTGCGGCATTCTCGGAAAAACTCGCGGCAGTATTACGCAGGTCGGCCCAGGGTGAGAACAGGAATGCGCCGGCGGGAGCCGATATCTCCAGTTGCCGTATCCGCAGCAACAGCGCCGCGGCCAGTCCACCTCCCGCAGAATCCCCCCACAGCACCAGACGTTCGGGCCCGACCTGTTCGATGATCAACCGGTAGGCGGTCAGCGCATCGTCCACCGCAGCGGGGAACGCACTCTCGGTCGAGAGGCGATAGCCCACGGAGAACACCTGGGTCTTGCAGGCGACCGCGATTCGAGACACGCTCTCGGAGAACATCTGCGGGGACCCTTTGCGGTAGCCACCCCCGTGGAAATGGAGCAAGGCGGTATCGGTACCTGCGCCGCACGGCCGGATCCGCAGCACCGGTACGCCCGCGAAGTCGAGTTGTTCGACTTCGACGCTGACGTCCGGATCGGCTGCAGCAAACTCTGTTTCGGTCATCGCCTGCCTCTCAAAGTGGTTCATTCCAGTCATGGGTTGGCGCGCGACCGCCGATCTGCCTCGTCAACAACTGCGCCGAGGCGATGACGGGCTGCGCTGCCGTCGCGATCTCTTTGCCGACGAGCTTGCCGATGTGAAGCAGGGTGAGGCAGAAGACAACCCGGCCGTCGGGGTCGAAGACCGGCGCCGCGATGTTCCCGACGGTGTATTCGACATCCGGATCGACCTGCAAAACCGCATAGTTCGGCTGGTCGTCAAAGAACTGTTCGAGCAGGGCTTCGCGGAGACCGAGATCGTTCGGGCGTTCGGCGAGGTCGTGGGTCAGTGAACGTCGTACGGGGTTCGGATCGTCCAGACCCACCGTGTAACCCCGTTGCCGTACGGCCGGACCGTATGACTGGAGATAGTCGGTCACGCGTTCGTGCAGATCTGCCGGCATTTCCAAGATCCGCTCGCGCAACTCGGCTGGGGCCATCCATGCCATGAAGGGCTGCCCGAACGGGGGCTGCAGTGGTATCCGCTGTCCGGGCGCGAGTTCGAGCTGTCGCCCAGTCGGCCTGCCTTCTACGGCAATACAGAGGATGTCCCTGCCGACCATGACGGTGCCCGTGCACTCGTGTCCGGTCGCCGCCGCCAGCGCTGCCAACTCCTGGCGCGCCAGTTCGATAACCGGGTTGGCTCCCGCTGCCGCGTGCCCGGCAGCCAACACCGCGGGACCGAGTGTGTACGTCTTGTGGCGCGGGTGCCGCGACACGTAACCCCCCTCGCCCATGGTCTTGAGCACCGCAAACATCGAGCCCGGACTCACATCCAGCGCCTTCGAGAGCTCGCTGAGAGTGAAGGTGCCGCGCTCATTCACCGTCAGAAAGTCCAGTACTTGCAATGCGCGCCGCGCCGAGAGGGCCATCCAAATCCTTCTGTGAGCAAATCGTTGACGTGATCTTCGCCTCAGGCTAGCGTAATCCACCAAGTTCCGAAACCGGTTTCGAAATGCTGAAAAATGGTGGGAAATGGTGAATCGCTTGTTCATGAGAAAAGCTTTGGAAAGTTCGAATCTTCACGCCCTGCGACTGGCACTGCTGCACGCCACCGGCGATGAAGAGCTCGCGGCAATGAAGCTGGAGCTGGTGCCGATCCGCAGTGGCGCCGCGTTCGAGATGACTATTGCCGAAGAATCGCGGGCCGACCTGTTCCGCAAAGCCGAAGAGTTCGTGGCCAACAATGCCGCCACGTACATCCCGCGAGAACTCGACGAAGATGAACTCCGCTCGATGATGGAACTCGCTCTGGGTCACGAGCTCACCGACGCAGAGTTCGCGGTGGCGCGGACCATGCCCGCGGTTGAGAAGTTCCCGCTTTTCACGAAGTGGACCGAGCAGCGCCCGGACCGTGCAGACGATTTCACCGTTGTCATCGTCGGCGCGGGCCTGTGCGGAATCGCGATGGCCGTCCAACTCGAACAACTCGATATCTCGTACGTGCTCTACGAGCGGCGACCAGATGTCGGGGGAACCTGGGCCATCAACACGTACCCGGATGCGCGCGTCGACACAGCGAGCACCACGTACGAGTACAGCTTCGTGAAAAACCATCCGTGGACCGAACAATTCGCGCGACAGCCCGAGGTGCGCAGCTATCTCGAGATGGTCGCGAAGTCATACAACGTATTCCAGAACATCAGGTTCGAGCACGAGGTGCAGGCTGCCGAGTTCGATGAGTCGACGTCGATGTGGTCGCTGCAGGTGGCCGACCGTGATGGCGTGTCCGAGAACGTGACCAGCAACTTTGTCGTCACTGCGACGGGGCTGTTCTCGACTCCGAAGAGGCTCGACACCAAGGGTATCGAGGACTTCACCGGTGAAATCATTCATACGACGGAGTGGACCGACGAGCACAGCGCGAAGGGCAAATCGGTCGCGATCATCGGCAACGGTTCCACCGGAGTCCAGATTCTGTCTCGGATCGCGGAGGACGCCGAGCAGGTTCATGTGTTCCAGCGAACCCCGCAGTGGATCGCGCCCCGCGAAGGATACGGCGAAACCGTGAGCCCGGAGATGCGGTGGATTCTCGACAACATCCCGCATTACTGGAACTGGGCCCGCACCACGGCACTCAAACCCAACAATCCCCGCGACACGATCCAGCCCGATCCCGAATGGCGCGCTGCCGGTGGCATTTTCAGCAAGAGCAACGACCGGCTCCGGGCGAATCTGACCCAGTACATCCGCTCCCAGGTCGATGACCGCGCCGACCTCGTCGAAAAGCTCGTACCCGACTACACGCCCGCGGCACGACGTCCGGTGGTGGACAACGGCTGGTACCGATCGCTCACCCGGGACAACGTGGAACTGGTGACCGACGGCATCGAAAAGTTCACCGAGCATGGGATCGTCACCGTCGACGGCACCGAGAGAAGAATCGACATGGCGCTCAGCGCAGTCGGCTTCGAGGTGACGAAATGGTTGTGGCCGATCGACTTCCGCGGACGCGGAGGTGTCAGTATCGAAGATCGCTGGAATCTGCCGGGAGGTCCGCGGGCATACCTGGGCCTGGCAATTCCCGAGTTCCCGAATCTGTTCGTGCTCTATGGCCCCAACGCGCAGCCGGCAACCGGTGGCGGCATCGGCGTCGGCGGACTCCCCGCGTGGATGGAGTCGTGGGTGGGCTACATCGCCAGGGTGATCGTCGCCGTCGTAGAAGACGGGAACACCTGCGCCGAGGTCACCAACGAGGCCTTCTGGGAGTACAACAATGCGGTCGACGACGAGGCAAGCAAACTCATCTGGCTCGATCCTGCCGCGAACCCGAAGCGAAACTACTACGTCAATGAGCACGGACGGCTTGGTACGAGCACCCCGATATCCGGACTGGAACTCGCAACGCGGCTCCTGCATCTCAATCGGGCCGACTTCACGTTTTCCGCTGTGGCACAGAGCTCTTCGGACACCGACGGAACCGACGAACTCGAAACCGTGGCCTGAAGCCTCCGACGCACACCACAACCTGACGCCTACTGCACCGACCACACAAGAGAAAGCCGAGAACTCAACATGATCGATCTAGGACTGGACGGGGCCCGCGCCATCGTCGTCGGCGCGGGATTCATCCCCATGCGTGCCGGGAACGGGCGTGGTTCCGCGTTGCAGCTCGCCAGGGCCGGTGCCACCGTCGCCTGTGTCGACAAGGACGCCGAACGCGCCGACCAGACCGTCCGGGAGATAGCCGCCGAGGGCGGCAAGGCATTCGCGATCGTTGCCGACGTGCTCGACTCCGGTGAGGCTCGGCGTGCGGTCGACGAGGCCGCGGCTCAGATGGGAGGGCTGGACGTATGCGTCGACATCGTCGGCGGTGCAATGTGGAGCAAGGCCGCCGACATCCCGGATGAAGATTGGGACGCGCAGATCCTCCTCAATCTCACGCAGGTCTTCTATGTGTTCAAAGCTGCTATCCCGCACCTGATCCTGAATGAGAAGGGCGGCTCACTCATCGCCATCACCTCGGTCGACGGAATCGGTTCGTCCCGCTTCCATGCCGGATACGGAGCGGCCAAGGCCGGCGTCGTCTCGCTCGTGAAGACGTTCGCCGACGAATACGGCAAGCACGGCGTACGGGTCAACTCGATCGCACCCGGCAACGTCGGCGGCGGCAACTGGGATCTCCCGGAAATCCCCTTCGGTGAGGATGTCGTCAATGCACTCGCACCACCTCGCGGGCGCGACATCGCCGATACCGTCCTGTTCCTCGCCTCCGGCCTCTCCGCGAAGATGACCGGTCAGACGCTGGTCGTCGACGGTGGCGCAGTGATCCAGAGTCCCTGGCGCATGACCGAAGACCAAATCGGCCGCAACGCCGCGTTCTCGAATGCGTCGTCCTAGCCCGACCGCCGGAACGTCTGTGATCACCGGCCGCGGGGCCAGAACGGAGCATCCTATGACCGACGGCCACATCCCGGCTGTGACCGACGCTTTTCTCGTTACCGACAAAGTCGCGCTCATCACCGGCGGAGGCAGTGGCATCGGCCAAGAGACGGCGATCGTGCTCGCGTCGGCTGGGGCGCGTGTGATCGCCACAGACATCGACGAATCCGGTCTGGCGCAGACCCGTATCCGTGCCGGGAACGAAGGCCTGTCCATCGATACCCAGCACCTGGACGTCTCCGATCCCGCGGCGGTATCCAGGACCGTCGATAATGTTGTCGCCCAACATGGCCGGCTGGACATCCTGGTCAACGCGGCAGGCATCATGATCATGCGAAATGCACTCGAGGTGACACCCGAGGAACTCGAGAAAGTACTTCGTATCAATGTCGGCGGCACGTTCTTCGCGTGCCAGGCAGCGGGCCGGGTGATGTCGGCCGGTGGGAGCATCATCAATCTCACCTCGGCCATCCTCGACCGGTCCAGCCCCGGACGCATCACCTATGCGATATCGAAAGGTGGTGTGGCGCAGTTGACCCGCACCTTCGCACTGGAGTTGGGGCCGGCCGGCATCCGCGTCAACGCCATCGCTCCTGGATGGGTCGAGACAGGTATGACCAATCAGCACTGGACCGATGCCGACGGTTCCATCGATCACGGCAAGCGCGATGAATACATCACGATGATGACAACGGCGTCGCCGATCGGGGTGGTCGGCACCACCCGCGACATCGCGCTGTCGGCCCTGCAACTCGCCTCTTCCGCCGGCGCGTTCATCACCGGCCAGGTGGTGCGGATCAACGGTGGTTCATTCATGGCCTAGACGCCGACGACAAGACGAATCGACAACAGGTATCCCCCACCGCGGCGCGAATATGCCCGCGGAACAACGTGATCCGCGAGAGCGGAAGAAGAGGACCAGATTCATGGGTGACAGGCTTGAAGGCAAGGTCGCAGTGGTGACAGGCGGTGCCAGCGGCATCGGAGCGCAGACCGCACGTCGATTCCTGCGTGAAGGTGCACGAGTCGTGATCGCTGATGTCAATGACGAACTGGGTAAGACGGTCGCTGATGAACTGGGTCCGCAGGCACTCTTCGTGCACGCCGACGTGACCTCGCAAGACGATTGGGATCAGCTACTACGGGTGACGAGTGAGCACTTCGCGCCGCTGGACGTGCTCGTGAACAACGCCGGTGGCGGTCGCGGCGTCGGCAACATCGTTGATGAAGTGTACGAGGGTCATCACAACATCCTTGAACTCAACGTCTCCTCGGTGTGGATGGGCACCCGCACCGCGCTACCCATCATGCGGGCCAACGGTGGTGGGTCGATCGTCAACATCTCGTCGATCGACGGGCTCGTCGGTGTCGCGGGGATGACAACGTATGTCGCATCCAAGTTCGCGGTCACGGGTCTCACCAAAGCCGTTGCCTTCGAGGGTGGCCCGTACAACGTGCGGGTCAACTCCGTCCATCCCGGATTCATCGAGACACCGATGATGCTCAAGGCCACCGGAACGGTGCGCACTCGACTCGTCTCGGCGATGGAGAAGCAGCCGATCGCCAGATTCGGAAAACCCGAGGACGTCGCCAACGCAGTTCTGTTCTTCGCCTCCGACGAGAGTTCCTACTGCACGGGCACATCTCTCGTTGTCGACGGTGGTCAATTGGCAGGCCCGCATCGGGAACCGATGTGATCACCAGTCGCTGACCGGAGAGTCCGCTCTTCATCTCTCCAACCTCATTCGGTTCGCCCACAATTCAATTCAATGAAAGGTCGACGATGATTCGACAAAGACGTCTATTCACTGCGGCAATCGCTGCGGTGTGTTCTGCGACCCTCCTACTGACCGCCTGTGGTTCGTCCTCCTCCCCCGGCGGATCGTCGGCGGACGTCGGGGATCCGGTGGCCGGCGGTGCCGGACGCATCATCCAGGTCAGCGAGCCACGCACCCTGGACCCGGCAGCACTGGGAAATGTCTGGGCGAGCCAACCCGAAATCGGCAATGCGATCTACGGGACATTGATGATCAACAAACCCGGATCGCTCGACATCGAATACAAGATGGCCGAAGACTTTTCGACCACCGACGGCGGCAGCACCTACACGATGAAACTTCGGCCGGGCCTGATGTTCACCGACGGGACTCCGCTCGATGCGGAAGCGGTCAAGTTCAACTGGGAGCGCATGCGTGACCCCTCGCTGGGATCAGGGGCGAGCAAGTTCAGCCCACAGATCGCCGGCACCGAGGTGATCGACCCGACGACGTTGAAAGTGACGATGGTCGCGGCGAATTCGCACTTCGACCAAGCAGTCGTCACCAGTGCCCTGAACTGGGTCGCATCCCCGACCGCTCTGCAGAAGGGCAAGCAGGAGTTCGACAAGGCACCGATCGGCGCCGGCCCGTTCACCCTGACCAGTTGGACCCGCCAGGACGAAATTGCACTCACAAAGAACCCGGGCTACTGGGACGCACCCAAGCCGTACCTCGACACACTCACGATTCAGTTCGTTCCTGACGCCGCTCAGCGCTACAACGCCGTCATGAGCAACGCTGTCGACCTCGCCTCTGAATCGAACGCCGCGAACCTGCAAAAGGCCGAGGGTGCCGGTTTGAAGAACGAACTCGTCGATGCCGGCGGTGGTTACTACATGGCGATGAACACCCGACGCGCACCATTCGACGACGAGAGGGCTCGCAAGGCCGTGTCCTTGGCCTTGGATCTCAACACCATCAACACCGTTGTCTACAACGGCGCGGGAGTGGTGCCGACGACCCTGTTCCCTGAGGCATCCCCGTTCTACAGCGATATCCCGTTGTCAGAGAACAACAAAGCCGAAGCCCAGGCCCTGTTCGACGAACTGGCTGCCGAAGGCAAGCCCGTCTCGTTCGACTTCACCTCGTTCTCGACGACCGAGAACAAGCAGACCGGCGAGGCCGTGCAGGCCCAGCTGAGCGCCTACGACAACGTCAAAGTCGGGATCAATGCCCTCGATTCCAGCGCAATCGGCTCCGTCGTGGCCGGACGGGACTTCGAGATGGTGGTCACCTCGGCGAATGTCCTGGACCCCGATACCGAACTGTGGACAAGCTTCCATTCCCAGTCCAAGGGCAACATGAGTGGAATCAGTGACCCCCAGCTCGACGCAGCGCTCGACGCCGGTCGCGTCGGCACCACCGTCGAGGAGCGTAAAGCGGCCTACGACACCGCCCAGGAGCGCATCGCCGAAGTTGTTCCCGGTGTGTTCTTTGTCCGGTCGACCCCCTCGGTGATCGCCGGAACCAACGTCCAGGGCATCGTCATGTACGGACTCGGATCACCACTGCCCGAAGAAATGTGGCTGACCGACTGACGCTTGCGCAGCAAAAGAAGGCAGGGCCCCGGCTTGCAACGCATGCCGGGGCCCTGCCCATTGCTTTTGTCCTATTGCGCCGAGCTGATTGTTGCGGGCGGCGGAGAGTCTCGAGGCGGCGTGGCCGCATCGTCACCGTACGCAATCAGGACTGCCGCCCAGGCAACTGCCGCGCAGGTCGCGACACCACGGGAGAGAACCTTCCGGTTGCGTTCCCGGATTTCGGTAGTGGACGCCATGTTGATCACCCCAAGCCAGTCGTCTGCATCATTGCGACGACGGTTCCACCTGGTTCGGTTGGACACACGAGTACTGCGCTACTCGGTTCTCACAAGCCCCTTCGCGGCGGCATCGCGTACCGGCAGCCTCGGGTGAGCGCCGGCATGTGTCTGACGCCTCCCTCGGCCCGCTTGCAACAACCCAGGGCGTTCGTAGTAACCTTTCCGTGTCCTTGCTGATACCAAAAAGTTACCTCTTACGAAACGGACATATTTGTGGCTCGACACCGACTGAATGCCCAGGTCCCATCTCTGCCCTCGACCATGGCACTCGCGGATTGCGCGTCGCGCAGTGGCCGTGGGGGCCAGCACCGGGCCGCACGAACCAGCGCCGTGCCGGCAGCGGCGACAGCAGGCGCGTTCGTGGCCATGGCCGGCGCGATCGGTCTGACAGTCGGCGGAGCCGCCCAGGCCGCCGCACAGCCTGCGCCCACCCCGATCAACCTCGAGGACATCTCCCCGCTGGCTGCGCATCCCGCATTGTCATCGCTGCCCTCGGACGTGACGCTGCCTGCACCACTCGACGACCTCGTTCGCGACCTACTGCCGCCGAACCTGTTCGAACCAGGCGCAGGGGCCACGGCATCGCCGGCCTCGGGCACGATCACCTCGCGCTACGGCGCTCGATGGGGCACCACCCACTACGGCCTGGACATCGCCAACGACATCGGCACCCCGGTTTACGCGGTCACCGACGGAACAGTTCTCGAGTCCGGCCCCGCCGACGGTTTCGGACAGTGGGTTCGGGTCCAGCAGGACGATGGCACCATCGGCGTCTTCGGGCACGTCGACGAGAGCTTTGTGACGCCCGGCCAGCAGGTACGGGCCGGCGAACAGATCGCCACCGTCGGCAACCGCGGACAATCCACCGGTCCGCATCTGCACTACGAAGTGTGGGACACAGACGGCACCAAGATCGACCCCGAGGTGTGGCTCAACAACCGCGGAGTCAGCGTCAACTAATCCGGCAGGACGGGCCCAGCGCAAGACGATCACTCAGAAGGATCAGTTGAGTTTCGTCAACGCGCCAGGCGTTGCCGACTGGGACACCGATAGGGCTCTGACTTGCAGAAATGCAGGCCAGGGCCCTATCTCTCTCTGGACTGCTCATCAATCGCGCCCGCTACCAACCGCCGTTTCGGCATGTCGGTCTGGTTCCACGAGGCGAGCAGCTGCAAGGCATTCGCGGGGTCGCTACCGGGTTCGGTGTCGTAGATGAAGAGCACTTGATATCGAAATCGCCTGCAGGCGTTAGCGCTTGGTAGGTGATGGTGAGATCTCCTCGGATCGCGGTCAGGATTCGAAGGAGAGCCCGGCGTCAGCATGTACAGCGCGAGCAAGTTCGCGGTGGCCGGGATCAGCGACGCACTCGCCGCCGAGTTGGAACCATTCGGCATTCAGAGCATGGTCGTAGAACCCGGCGTCTTCCGTACCGATTTTCTCGATCCTTCATCACTTCAACTGCCGCGCAACCGAATTGATGACTACGACGGGACGCCCGCTCATATGACACTTGATTGGGCGTCGGAGGCGAACCACACCCAACTCGGCGATCCCGTCAAGGGAGCGGCCCTGATCTACCGTGTGGCGTCGATCGTGATCTTCCACTCCACCTTCCGGTGGGCCGCGACTCGATCAATCGCCGAGCCGTAATGACCGAAAGGCTTGCACGCGAGCTGGTCCCGTGGCGTGAAGACTCAGCCGCGACCGCCTGCGACGACAACTGAGGCCCAATCCTTCGCTCCCCTACCCCGGTGTGGGGCAACTTCGGGCGTCGTCGGAGCGTAGCGACAGTGTTCGCCGGAATCCCGTTTAGGCAAGATAAGGCCTTCCGATGAAGCTGATGCTTTGGATTAGTACATCGGAGTACGGGTCTTCCTGCGTCAGAACTCTCGGGCCGCCGATGTCTCCCCCTTCACCACTGATCAGTCCGCGCTCGGACTCACCTGTGGATCCCCCGCGGGCGGGTAGCGCCATTTCCAAAGCCGCCAGCCGATGCAAGCGAAGAAGTCGAGAGGCATTCTCGGGAACGAGCATCAGCCCGGAAGCGGCGGCAACCAGTGCACCATGGGAATTAAACCGCCCCAGACGCATCGGCGACTTTTCGACCGGAGATGATCAGATCGGATGACCCGGACATTCGTCTTACAAGGTTCAACTACATTTCGATAGAGTCCGAGGAGATGAATAAAAGCAGGCATGCCACGGCCAATCCGCCAGGCGGGGAAGGCTAATTCCAGGTTCGTAGACTGCCGCGTGCACTTCAATACTGCGTGGTGTATTCAGAAGTAATGGCCCGTCGTCGCGGTTTCTTCGCCGAACTTCAGCATCAGCAGCAGTTGGCCGCCAAGCGGCAGGCTCAGCAGCAGCGGCTTGCGGTCCGCGAGTACAACCAGGCGGCGCTCGCTCGACAACGCGCAGCCAGTGTGCACCGCAGAGCCGCTGATGCGGCGCGACGATCTACTGCCGCTGAGCAGGCTCGCCTCAACAAGCAGATGGCAGCCGCTTACGTCGCGGAGTGCGAAGCCGAAGCCGCCGAGAAGACAGCTGAAGCAGTCGCCCAACAGCAAGAGATAGAGGAACTGCTCGCAGCAACGCTCGAGGTCGACGACTGGGTCGATCTGACGAGACTCCGGCAAGTCTTCGAACCCACAACGCTCGACGCTGGCACCCTCTCGACGGAAACTCCGGTCCCCACCTACATCCCGATCCCGCCTAGACCGCACTTCTATGCGCCTGAACAACCAACAGGCCTCAGTGCAAGACTCGGTGGTCAACGCAAATACGAAACCCAACTCGCCGCCGCACACGCACAATACGCAAGCAACGTGACCTACTGGCACGGCCAACTCAACGATCTCTTCGCACGCAACGGCGCCGCTCGTCACGCGTGGTTGGCGACCGAGTTCGACCGCCTCACACGACTCGAACAGGCCCAGCGTGACCATGACGCCGCAAATCGATCTCAGCGCGAAGAAGTCCAACGAGCCAACTCCGAGCTTGATCAGCTCATCGCCGACCTACGAAACGGCAACGGGCGCGCTCTCGAGCAATACGTTGGAATCGTGCTCGCCAACTCCACGTACCCCGAAGAGTTCCAGGTCGATTATGACTACGAGTTCATCACTGCAGACCGCGAACTCACAGTGACCGTCCTCGTACCGCCCCCCGACCAGTTCCCTTCAGTGAAAGCGGTCCGCTACGTCAAAGCCAAAGACGAATTCACCACAACGCGCCTGTCTGCCACCGAGCTCAAGCGTCGCTACAACAGTGCCGTCCATCAGACCGCGCTGCGCACGCCCCACGAGGTGTTCGAATCCGATCGAGAAAACATCGTTGACGCCATTTCACTGACCGTTGCTGTGGACACCGTTGACCCTGCGACTGGCCACGACCGCCGCGTACCGCTGATTCAACTCGCTGTCGACCGCGAAAGCTTCCTGGCCATCGACTTGTCCCGGATCGAGCCCATCGAGACCCTCAAGCACCTGGCCGCAGCGGTGTCGAAGAACCCCTATGGACTGATTGCCCTTGCTGGACAAGGCGTCCGCGGATGAGCGACCCCCAAGTCGTCATCAACGCGCTGCGCCGCACTCTCGTCGAAAAAGAGCGTGAAGCTGCCAACCTGCACGACAAGGTCACCGAGTTGACCACGCAGCTCAACCACAAGTTGCCACCGCAAGTCCCGACGGCCGCCACGCCCGTCGTCGACGAACGAGTCATCACCGTCGATGACGCGCTGGTTCTCCAAGAGGTCGGACTGTACGAGTACCACCATCCCCTTGAGAACGCCGAGGCGTACAAACTCAGTCTCGCTGCCCTACGTTCACAGATCCGCGACGCCATCACCGGCGGCGACGCCATCGAAGTGTCAAAGCAGTTCAGCTTCAACAACTCCCTCGCTCAAGGCCGCCGCCTCACCGGCGACCTCTCGAAACTCATGCTCCGCGCCTACAACGCCGAAGCCGAAAACTGCGTCCGCACCATCCGCGCCGGCAACCTCATCACCGCGACCCGCCGACTCGACAAAGCAGCCGCCGACATCGAAAAGCACGGCGCCATCATGCAAATGCGCATCGCCGCCGCCTACCACGACCTCCGCACCCAGGAACTCGAACTCACCGCCGACTACCTCATGAAAGTCCAAGACGAACGCGAAGCCGCCCGCGAAGAACGCGAACGCCTCAAAGACGAACGTAAAGCCGAACAGGAACTCGCCAACCAACGCAGGCTCCTCGACAAGGAACGCGACCACTACCGGAACCTCCTCGGCCGCGTCACCACCGCGGCCGAACGCGACGAGGCACAACAGGAGCTCGAACGCCTCGACCAAGCCATCGCCGACAACGACTACCGCGCGGCGAACATCCGTGCCGGCTACGTCTACGTGATCTCCAACATCGGCGCCTTCGGCCCAAACGTCGTGAAAATCGGACTCACCCGCCGACTAGAGCCACTCGACCGCATCCGAGAACTCAGCAGCGCCTCAGTCCCCTTCCCCTTCGACGTCCACGCCATCTACTTCTCCGACGACGCCGTCACACTCGAAAACCAACTGCATCAACAGTTCGCGGAGCTTCGGCTCAACCACGCCAACCCACGGCGCGAATTCTTCTTCGCCACACCAGCACAGGTCCGCGACGTCCTTGCCACCAAACTCGGCAACCTCCTCGAATACACCACCGAACCCGAAGCCACCCAATACTTCCAATCCCGCCGCTACTGGCCCTAGCCATCACCCCTTCAGCGGTGTTGCCCAACATGACGAGCGGCATCGGTCTCGGGCCACTCGCACCACGCCACTTGGCTTCGACACTCCGAGAACCTCTACCAATGCGTCGGAAACTCCTTACGGTCAGGTCATGAGCCACTCCGGGCAGTACGCCGACGACCGCAACTACACGCTTCCCGAATCATGGGACCCCGTCGAGCAAGTGACCCTGCAGACTGCGCTCTCGCAAACGCTCGAGGCCCTCACCGGCGACGACCCACTCCACAGACTTGGCTACTTCTACGACCCACTCGGGGAGTACGCCGGCACCAGTTTCCTCGACGCGGGCCACAACTCGGAGTCGTCGATCGAGGCGGACGACCTGTACGCCGTGAGCCGCCTCAGCATCACCGTGACCAATCGACAAGGTCGATCCCTCCTCGACCCAGGACCCGCAAGAGATCAAGCCACTGAACTCTTGGCCGCCTTGCCACCAGCGCTCACCATCACCGCCAGTCTCGACGCCAGCGTGCTGGAGCGGATGTGGAAGCTTCACGATCTCTTCCGCACATTGCTCGCCACTGACACCAAGGACTCGAACCACTGGGTCTTCGCAGCCAAACTCTGCGCCCGCAAACGACCAAACCTCTTCCCCGTGCGCGACAGCCAAGTCTGCGGCTACCTCTCAGGCGGTAAGGCGCTCGGCTCTGGTCCAGGCAGACTCGGGCGCTTCACCAAAGACATCCAAGTCTTCGCATTCCTGATGTCGCACGAAGCAGTCAACGAGAAACTCGCTGAATTTCGCGAGGCGACGGGAAACGCTGACCTTCGGGTAGACAACGAGCCTCTGCGGCTTCTCGACGCGCTGCTGTGGACGAGAGCCACTGACTCGTCGTAGGTGTGGCTTAAAGCAACGCGATTCGTTTGACCGCTCCAGCACGCGAAGATGCAAGACCTAAGCCGATGAAGCGAAGATCCGGCCCTCATCGAGGTCCGGATTGAAGGCGCTAAGCCTCTGAACTGCGTGAATAAATTGGTGGCCAGAGTCGGGATCGAACCGACGACCTTCCGCTTTTCAGGCGGACGCTCGTACCAACTGAGCTACCTGGCCGAACGACACTCAGGCGAACCTGGATGTCGGTCGCAATCGCTTGCGACCCTCCGGCAAGCCGGAAATCTAAGCGACCCTGACGGGACTCGAACCCGCGACCTCCGCCGTGACAGGGCGGCGCGCTAACCAACTGCGCTACAGGGCCATGCGTGCTCTGCCATCAGGCGACTGATGGCAATGCGTACCCCCTACGGGATTCGAACCCGCGCTACCGCCTTGAAAGGGCGGCGTCCTAGGCCGCTAGACGAAGGGGGCCGGTGTTCTCCTTTGGGAGCTGAATCAGCATATGACACGGAGCCGAATGCGAGAAATCGAGTCCCCAACCTGCAAAGACTCCAGCGTCAGCGGCGGCCCTGGACGGCATCCGAGGTACTCAACGCCGTCGGCAGATGCCCGATTGCGAAGATGGCTGCTGCCGCCGCAATCCAACCGTTGCCGAGCCATGCCGCGGTGCCGAGAAAGACCAGGACCGGCAGGATCGCCATGGGCACCGGTACCTGCCACAACGGCCGATACAGCGCGGCACCGGCGCGGCCCGTCACGAAGTAGCGAGCCCAGAGAGCGTAGTAGAGCACCAGACAAGCCAAAGTCGGTGCAGCCCACCACTGCACGACGGTCCCGGACTGGGTGATCGCCGGAACAACCAGACACAACGCCTGTCCCCCGCGTTCCAGCCACGTCAGCGGCCACGCCACAGGGGCCGGTGGAATCGGGGTTCTGGGCGGAAACAACAGCAGGAGAAGGTTAGGAGCGAGTACCGCAAGACTGACGATGAGCCCTATCGGCGAAAACCCCACGGGCCGAAGCTACAGGCACCGATCGCCGGACGATTGATCGAAGTTCACCGAGTCGCCGGTGCCCCGGGCTGACGTATCGTCATCGGCATGGCCTCGCCCACTCGTGATCACGCGGGCGTCGGGTCGTGGCGGCGCGAGCGGGGCACGGTGGTCCGCCGGGCCACAACGGTCACCGACAAAACGCCGCTGTCGTTCGTCATCTTCGCCGAGTCGGAAACAGCCGGTGTGCCGTTGGAGTACGAACCGCACTCGCATCCCACGCACGAGCTGGTGTGGGTACGCAAGGGAACGCTGACGGCGATCATCGACCAACGCGTGTTCACCGTCTCGGATGGAGACGCGCTATGGCTACCGGCCGGGACAGTCCACGCGGGACGGCTGACCGCGAATGCGCAGTTCTCTGACGCGTATTTCGCTCCCCATCAGACACCCGTTGCGTTCGTAGACCCAACCACCATCAAAATGACTCCGGTGCTGGAGTCTCTACTCACCCATCTCGGACGCACCGATCTCGATGGCACCGCCCGAGCCAGGGCCGAGGCGGTTGTGTTCGACGTACTCGAGCCGTCGAAACATCAACTCACACTGCAATTGCCGGGTGATCCCAGAATCGACGCGATCGCCAAGGCGCTACTGGAGAATCCAGCGGACGGCCGCGCATTGGATGAATGGGCGCGCACCTTGGGCATCAGCGAGCGCACGATCACACGGGTGTTTCGCAGCACCACGGGGCTGCCGTTCGCACAGTGGCGACAGGTCCTGCGAGTTCACCAGGCGCTGACCTTGTTGACTGAAGGCTGTGAGGTCCAAACCACCTCTGAGCTGCTGGGCTACGCACAGCCGAGCACCTTCATCGACGCCTTCCGGCGTGTCATGGGAACGACACCGGGCACCTTCGTCGGGACGCTACCGACATCTCGCCGGATGTCCTGAATCCCGTATCGCGGGTCTCAATGTCTGTATTGCAGACAAGCCCATCCACCCCTATAGTCCCTTATGCAAGGGTTGCCTAACCTTCTGCTGAATACGTGCGGACCTGCTGGTGGCTGATTGAAGCCCCCGAAAGTGACGTGCTCCGCCACTTCGACTCAGAGCTGACTTCATGACCTCCACAGATGCTGCGCGTCCAGACGCGACAACGAGCGCACCCACTCTGGTCGGCGACGCATTGACCTTGAGGTACGGCAAGACCGAGGTGGTCCACGACGTCTCGATCGCTCTGCAACCCGGCCACATCACCGCGCTCGTGGGACCCAACGGGAGCGGCAAGTCCACTCTGCTGCGTTCACTTGCTCGCCTGCATCGGATCGACGAGGGGCACGTGCGGCTCGGCGGCGTTGACGGACGGCCTGAGCGGGCCGCGTCACTGCTCAGTGCACGTGAGTTCGCCCGAGAAGTCACCCTGTTCTCCCAATCGCGGCCCGCACCGCAAGGCCTGTCCGTGAGCGAAGTTGTGGCGTTCGGACGTCACCCGTACCGCCGTGGCTTCGCGGGATTGTCCGCCGAGGATCGCCGCGCCATCGACCACGCGATGAACGCCACCGGAGTGCACAAGATGGCAGACCGTGCCGCCGGAGAGCTGTCCGGTGGTGAGGTGCAACGTGTTTGGCTGGCTGCCTGCGTCGCCCAGGACACCCGAGTCATCCTCCTCGACGAACCCACGAATCACCTTGACCTGCGGTACCAAATCGAGACTCTCGACCTAGTCCGCGATCTCGCCGAGGAGCACGGCGCTGCCGTCGGGATCGTCCTGCACGACCTCGACCACGCAGCGCGCGTCGCGGACACCCTGATCCTGTTGTCCTCCGGACGAATTCACGCGGCGGGTGCCCCGCTCGAGGTTCTCACCGCGCGGAACATCAGCGATGTCTACGAGATCGAGGTCGAGGTCGACGTCGACCCCCGCACGAACCGCCTTCGCATCGACCCCGTCGGACGGCACCCCGCCCGGATCTCGGGCGATACCACTCATTCCCGTTCCATCCGCACTCGAGAGGACCTTTCGTGACCCGCTTCAATCGAATCGCCACCGCGTCATTGGCTTTCGCCGCCGCGCTGGCCGTCGGCGCCTGTGGCACCACCAGTGCAGACAAGGCAGACAGCAGCGCTGTGGCGCCGCCGCCGTCGCAAAGTTGCAACGACGACACGACAACAACATCCACGGGCCCGGTCTCGTTGACCGACGGTGTCGGCCGCACGGTCGAACTCGACCAGCCCGCAAAGCGGGTGGCGGTGCTGGAGTGGCAGCAGATCGAAGATGCACTCACCTTGTGTGTCACGCCTGTCGCGGTCTCTGACTCCGAGGGCTACAGCACTTACGTCAGTGCCGAAGAGCTCCCCGCCGGCGTCGCCGACATCGGCACCCGGGAAGAGCCCGACTTCGACACGCTGTACGCCACCAACCCCGACCTCATCATCATCGAGGCATTCAGCGCCGACGACGAGATCATCGCCCAGCTGGAAGCGCGCGGTGTACCCGTGCTCGCCACACTGGGCGCCAACGGTGCAGACCCGATCGGGAACATGAAAAACGTGTTCTCGATGATCGGCGAGGCAACCGGCCGCACCGACCGGGCCGACCAGGTGCTGCAGGAGTTCGATGACCACCTCGCGGCAGCGAAGACCAAGGTCGCCAATGTCGACCTCCCCACGCGGGACTTCCTGTTCTTCGACGGATGGATCGAGGGCGCAAACGTGATCATCCGCCCTTACGGTGACGGAGCACTGTTCACCGCGCTCGGCGAACAGCTCGGAATGACTTCGGCCTGGACGAACGAGATCAACGACGTGTACGGCAGCGGCGGAGTGGATCCCGCATACGGACTCGCCCAGACCGACATCGAGGGCCTGACCGCCGTCGGCAACGCCAACCTCTTCTACTCGACCGACGACGAAGCCGAAAGCTATGTCACCGAGTTGGAGAAGAGCCCGATCTGGACGTCGCTGCCCGCCGTCCAGCAGGGACGCGCGTATCCCTTCCCGCCGGGAGTCTGGGGCGCCGGTGGTCCGCTCTCATGCCAGCAGGCAGTAGACGCCTACGTCGACGTCCTCACCACCGCTTGATCGCCACGCGTGACGCCGACACCGGGCAGCAGTCGCTGCCCGGTGTCGGCGTTCGTCGCGGCGCGGGTGGAGTGGCTGTCCTGGCCACTCTGGTCGTCGCGGTCGTCCTGGTCGGGATGTGGCACCTCACACAGGGAACATCCGGTGTCGGGATGTGGGACCTGCTGCGCCTTCTGGGCGGAGCAGACGAAAACGTCGGCGGCGTGCCGGTCCGGGACGTACTGACCGGATCGCGGCTGCCGCGCCTATTTGCGGGTGTGGCAGTGGGTTTCGCCCTCGGCGTGGCCGGAGCCCTGTTGCAGTCGATCACCCGCAACGTCCTGGCCTCCCCCGACACACTTGCCGTCACCGCCGGATCGTATTTCGCACTCACGTTGGTCGCCGCGCTCGGCCTCTCTGTGCCGCTGTGGGCGTCAAGTGGCGTCGCATTCCTCGGGGGCATCGTCGCAGCAGCCGTGGTCCTGGGACTTTCCGGCCGCGCGGCGGGCACCGGAACCACACGGCTCATCCTCGCCGGCGCAGCGATTGCGATGGCACTCGATGCGTTGACCGCGATGATGCTCATCCTGTTCAAGGAGAACACCACCGGCCTATTTGCTTGGGGCAGTGGCTCGCTCGCTCAGCTGAACATCGACGCCTTCGTCCGCGCGGCCCCGATCATCATCGTGGTGTTCTGCGCGGCACTACTGCTCTCGCGCCGGCTCGATGTGCTCGGTCTCGGTGACGACGCCGCATCAGCGGTGGGCGTACCGATCCAGTCCACCCGCGTCATCGCGGTGATCTGCGCCGTGCTGCTAACCGCCATCTCGGTGACCTTGGCCGGACCGATCGCCTTCCTCGGACTCGCCGCCCCCGTGCTGGCCCGCCTGATCGCCGGACGCGTGCACACGCTGCGCCGACACGTGTTCCTCGTACCGGTCTCGGGACTACTCGGGGCTTTGCTGATCCTGCTTGCCGACGCCTCGCTGCGTGCGGTGATGGGCGCACAGGCCGCCACCTCCATTCCCACCGGCATTCCCACCGCACTGCTGGGAGCGGTCCTGATCGTGATCCTCGCACTGCGACTTCGTGATTCGGGATCGAACCGGCAACCGCCTGCGCAACGGATCGGAATCCGCTCGCGTCGCCGATTTGTCATCGCCGTGGTCATCGCGGCGGTGTTGCTGGTCGTGGCCATCATCATCGATCTGCTCGCCGGAAGCCTGTGGCTCCGTACCGGCGACCTCGCGCTCTGGCTGCAAGGCACCGCACCCGACCTCGTCGGACGAGCTCTCGACGAACGGTTCCCCCGCGTGGCCGCCGCGGTACTCGCCGGCGCAGCGCTCGCCTTGGCGGGCTGCGTTGTGCAAGGCACGGTGCGAAATCCGTTGGCCGAACCCGGGATTCTGGGCATCACTGCCGGCGCCGGATTGGGCGCGGTGAGCGTGGTGACCTCCGCCGGAGGAGGCGGGCGCCAGGCAATCATCGTCATGGCAGTCGTCGTGGGAATGGCGACGTTCGCGTTCATTGCTCTGCTGGCCTGGCGCGGTGGACTCCTGCCCGACCGGTTCGTACTGATCGGGATCGGTTGCAGCTACGGCATCAGCGCCGTGACCACTTTCCTTCTCCTGCGCGCCAATCCGTGGGACACACCCCGCATCTTCACCTGGCTGTCGGGTACGACCTATGGGCGCACGCTCCCCGACGTCATACCGATCGCAATAGCCCTCGTTCTCGCGGTACCGGTGCTGTACGGGATGCGACACCAGCTCGACATCATTGCCATCGACGAGGACACCCCACGTGTTCTCGGTATCCGGCTCGAACGCACCCGCCTGATCCTGCTCGCGATCGCGGCACTGCTGGCCGCCCTCAGCGTCATCGCGGTTGGTGTCGTCGGCTTCGTCGGCCTCGTCGCGCCACATCTCGCTCGCGGCATCGTCGGATCCCGGCACGGACGCGTCATCCCGGTCTCGATGATGCTCGGCGCATTGCTGGTGTGTGTCGCCGACATCCTCGGCCGGACACTCATCGCGCCCGCCCAGGTGCCGGCCGGACTCATGATCGCCCTGGTCGGCGCACCCTACTTCGTCTGGCTGCTCAGCCGCTCACGCGACTAGCTTGGTGCCCCTGCGGTTGATCAGTTCTCCTGCTGCAGAAATCCTTTGATGAGGAGACTGATCAACTCGGGGCGTTCGGCGATCAGGTTGTGAGTTGTTCCGGGCACGATGCACAGCTGTGCGCCCGGAATCGATGAAGCGATCAGCAGGCTGTGGTCGGGGCGGATGGTGTCGCGGTCTCCCGACATCACCAATGTGCGTGCGGTGACCCCGGCGAGGTCGGCCGGTGCGATCTTGGGCTCCGCGGTCCAGAGGCGAAAAAGCTTGGCCAACACGATGTCTGCATGCGCTGGTCCGTCTGGGGAGAGCCGCTCGTAATGCATCCGCTCGACGTCGGGTTCGTCGGCGCCCTTGTCCGCGGCATGTACAGGCGAGTCGAGGACGGGAGCACCGACGGTCTCGGCCGAATCCGTGAACGCGGAGGGGTCCAGGTTCGCGCTGATCGAAACCAGCGACCGGATCCGCTCCGGGTGATTGATCGCGAGTAACAGACCGATGATCGCACCGTCGCTATAGCCGATCACGTCCACCGATTCCAGGCCCTGAGCGTCCAGGTACTCCAGTGTGTCGGCGACACCGCGCGCGTAGTTGTAGTCCTCGTCGATATCGGCCGATCGACCGTGACCGGGTCGCTCGTAGGCGAACACCTGATGGTCCGGTACCAGGGCATCGGACTGCGCTCGTAGGGACTCGAGCGAGCAGTAGCCACCGTGCAGAAGGAGTACGGGACTCCCCCGGCCGTCGACCTCCGAATACAGGTCCATTCCGTTGATCCGGAGATACGCCACTTGTTATGTCCATCCCTCGACCCCGGCCGCCGCTGTGCGCATGCGATTGAACCGTCTGCTCGACAGACAGCGTACTTCGCTCCATCTGCCGAACCCCGACCACGGCATCGCCAGGAGCGCGACAATCGAAGTCGTCGAATCTCCATGATGTTTCACAATTCAAACAATCTGAAGGAAGCGACCCATGAGCTTTGAAACACCCGCAGGCACTCGCGGTGGCAGCAAGCCATCCGGCCCCCTGTTCCGGCTGGTCAACAAGGTGATGGCCAAACGGATCCGCCGCCGTGGCGACTTCAGGGGCATCAGAGCACTCGTCCTGACCACAATCGGCGCCAAGACCGGACAAGAACGATCCAACCCGGTCAACTGGTTTCCCGGCCCCGATGGCAGCTGGTTGATCGTGGCGTCGGCCGCAGGCGCGGCCGGGAATCCGGGCTGGTACTACAACATCAGGGCCCATCCGGACAGGATTCGCATCGAACTCGACAACCGCACGATCGAAGTCAAAGCCGACCAACTACATGGCGCCGAACGCGAGCAAGCCTGGAACGACATCACCACCATCGCACCACAATTCGCGGGTTATCAGGAGAAGACCGACCGCGAACTCCCCATCATCCGCCTGACCCCACGGGACTGACTGATCATCTCGCAGCTAGCGCGGCAGATCAGCATCTTCCCCGCTGCGCTCGAGCAGCCGTTCCGGGTCCTTCACGGTCGTCGTGTAGTCATCGGCCAGCCTCTCGCGCACCTCACAGATCAGTCGCCGCGCGGCATTGTCGATGACGCGCACCCGAGAGAGGTCGATGACGACCTCATTGCCCGAAATACCCTCGCAGACACGGCTTGCGAAGATCTCGGCGCCGGCGAACCGAATGTCTCCCTGTAGTTCGATCACGGTCTCCCCGTCCCGCTCTTCGACTGACCGAAGCGCCGATCGCCCCGTCGGGACAACGTGCATCATGTGTAGTTCCAGATCCCGGGACAGCCGTTCAAAAACGGCTACTCCCCGCACACTGTTTCCATGCTGATTGAGCCGGGGTGAGAACACCGCGAGTCCTACCTGTCCCGGCAACACCCCCATGATTGCGCCGGCCACACCACTCTTCGCCGGTATGCCCACCGTCGACATCCAACTGCCACTGCCGTTGTACATCCCGCACGTCGCCATTACCGACAACACATGTCGATTGATCGGACCCTCCAACAATTGTTCGTCCGACGAGGTCGACAATCCACCGTTCGCCATCACCGCGCCCATGGTCGCGAGATCTTTGGCGTCAACCCGGATTGCACACTGCTTCGCGTAGCCGTCGACCACCTCGTCGGGTGAGCTGTCGAGTTGTCCTGTCGACCGAAGTAGATAGGCGAGCGCTTTATTGTGGTCGTCGGCCGCGAGCTCGGCCTCGTACACCTGTTGGTCGAGTTCGAGTTCGCGGCCTGCCAGGCGGCTCATCTCATCGACGATGCGGCGGCTGCGGTGTTGGGCATCGTCCCCCTCGACGAGGTCGTGGACGGCGAGCGCGCCGGCATTGATGAAGGCATTGCGCGGGCGCCCGGTGTCCTCCTCCAGCGAGATCTCATTGAACTTCTCACCTGACGGCTCGGCGTCGACACGCTTCCGCACTCGGTCGAGACCACCGTCGCGGAGCGCAAGGCCATACGTGAACGCCTTGGAAATCGACTGGATCGAGAACTCGTGATGCGCGTCGCCTGCCGTGTAGACAGTGCCGTCCACGGTCGCCAACGCTATGCCGAACAAGTCGGGGTCGGCTTTCTCGAGCTGCTGATTGCCGGTCATCACCGAACCGCCGTCGTCATCCCTGCATTCGGTCAAGACCCGGTGTAGGTAGTCCTCAATCGGTGAGCGCATACCTCACGTGTAGCCACGACCTGGACGAACTAACCTTCGCGGCGGAGGACGCCGCATACGTAGACCGAGCTCGTGAGCTCTCAAATCTTGGATTCGTACTGTTCGGCCGCGGTGTCGATGGTCAACCCGGCACCGAAATGCGGTCCGCCGCCGACGTTGTAGATGCCGGCGATCCGTTTGGGGTATGAGTTGGCGGCCACAACGGCCTCCGACCACGGGTCGAGGTGTGAGAGCAGTTCTTCGAGATCATCGCCGAGCGCGTCCAGCACGGGTCGTTCGAGTTCATCGGTGCGAACCTCGATCTCCTCACGGAACGCTCGGCCGACGTCGGTGAGCTTCTCGTCGCCGGTCATCAGTCCACGCTTTTCCAGACGTACGAAACCCGCGTCCATGTCAGCGGCGGCCCATCCGCGGGTCGGGGCGTACGACCGCGCAGGCAACCCCCACCACTGTTCAGTCAGCAGCAGTATCTCGACCGCGTCGACGCCACCGACTGCCCAGCTGATGACGTGGCTGTCGCCCCGGTGTTCGCGCAGGAGGTCCGCAGCTCGCCATAGGTCACCGATCGGGTCGCCGGGGAAGCCGAGCGAGCGCAACCCTGCGTAGACGGGATGGGCTTCCCAACTGGCCGCGTTGGCCCCGCGCCGAAGTATGTCGATCACCCGATCGAGATCTGGAGGTCGGTCGCCCAGCACCCTCGCCAGCATCGCCGTTGCGCCCTTTTCCCGAGCGGTGAGGATGGACTGTCGATCGGCAGTCTTCCTTCCCGCCGCAACTGCCGGCACGACAGCCTTCGGGTTGAAGCAGCCGAACGCGGCCGCGACCACTTCCCCGGCCACCTCGCCCAAGCATGCTCCGCGACTGGTGAAGTATGCCGTCATCTCAGGACGGGCCGCGCCCTCGTGAGTTACCGGACTCCCTGCGAAACCGAGTTCTTCATAGGCCGCGTGCGCCTCCGGGGCGAAGTACACGCCCGCCGCCACCGGTTCGAGTGCATTGCGTAGACGACGGGCGTTCTCGTGGAAGTCGGTGGTCATCAGATCTCCCGATGCTCGGCTGATAAGCGGGAAAGCGGTTTTCGTCGTTGTCCAGCCTGGTCGCCCGGTTGCGCGGTCGCCTCATCCGTTGCGGATGAGGCGTAGATCGTGGCAAGTGGCGCATTCTGTTCGCGGCCGTCCCCCTGGAGTGAAAGGGAACCTGAATATGCACATCGACGAAAAGGCTTTGGAAGCAATCGCGGCACCCGACCGCGTGGAGACCCCGCTCGGCACCGCCGAATTCGGGGACGGCGCACCGACCACCAAGACCGTGGAACAGGCATACGACCACCTCGACTTCCTCCACGGTGTGAACGTCTACCTCAACGCGTTTCAGGGAGCATCGACGTGGGCGCTGCGCCAAGGTTTCCTCGATGCCGGCGCCGAGGACAACGCAGTGCTGATCTTCTCGGACCTGATGGATTCGGAGTCCCTCTTCTTGACCGCGAACGCCGACACGATCTACTACTGGTCGGTCGTGGATCTGGGCGGCGGCCCGATGGTGGTCGAGACACCCCCGATGGCTTTGGGCACGTTCGACGACATGTGGTTTCACTGGATCAGCGACTTCGGCCTCCCCGGCCCGGACCGGGGTGAGGGGGGTCGATTCCTGTTGGTGCCGCCGGATTACGACGGACCGTTGCCGGACAGCGGATTTCATGTAGGACACTCGGGCACCAATCGAGCCCTGCTCATCGGCCGATCGTTCATGCAGGACAACGATCCAAGGCCCACCGCAGACCTGATCAAGAGCACTCTCAAGATTTATCCCTACGTCCCGGGTGGTTTCGGCACCAGTGTGGCAACCCTTCTCGAGGGAGAGGTCCCCGGTGGGATATCGGCATCGCCCCCGGAAACCCGGTTCATCGAGGCCAGTGGAACGGCACTCAACACCCTCCCTCCGTCGGACTTCGGGTTCTACGAAGTACTCAATGCGATGGTTCAAGACCAGCCCGCCACGGCCACCGATCCCGAGACCCTCGGACAACTCGCGGCCATCGGCATCGTCAGAGGTGAACCTTTCGACCCCGACGAGCGGATGCGCACCATCCTCGACGAAGCAGCCGCCGTCGGGCATGCAACCTCTCGGTCGCTGATGTTCGATGCCCGCGCCTCGGAAGGGCACGTGTACTACCCGGATTCGGCATGGACCAACATGCTGTTGCCCGCCGGCTACACCTTCGACAGACCGCCGGCGTTGGTCACCGAGAAAGGCATCGAACCGGTGCCGACCACGGGTGCGAAGAAGGTGAATCTACGAACCTTGTTCTTCTACGGATACACCGGCATCACCCCGGCGATGTGCATGCGCTTGACCGGCATCGGCTCGCAATACCTGGCCGCCTTCACTGACTCCGACAACACGTATTTCGACGGAGCCGAGCACTACTGGGTCACCTTGCCTCCAGACATTCCCGCAGCGCGATTTTGGTCACTGACCCTGTACGACAACCAAACCCGATCGATGCTGCAGACACCGCAACGCTTTCCACGATCCGGTAGCCAGAGCTACCCGACACCGGCGGCACAGGCGAACACCGACGGTTCGACCACTGTCCACATTGCTCCGGAAAAACCGGACGGTGTCGATGACGGCAACTGGATCCAGACCGCAGCAGGTAAGGGCTGGTTCGTCATCCTGCGCCTCTACAGTCCGTTGAGCTCCTTCTTCGACAAGACCTGGCAACCCAGCGAGATCGAACACCTGAGTTGAAACGTCGGCTTCATCCGCAGTGAGGTGCCGGCAGCGATCGGTCGTAACAACCCGAAGCGAAAGGGAACACAACAATATGAGCATCGACGAAAAGACCCTGGAGGCGATCTCCGCACCCGACCGACTGCAAACCCGCATCGGCACAATGGAGTTCACCGATGGGGCGCCAAGCAAACAGACCGTCGAGAAGGCCTACAACCACCTCGACTTCGTCCATGGCGTGAATGTGTACCTCAACGCTTTCCCCGGCGCTTCGACCGAGGCGATCCGACAGGGTTTCATCAGCATCGGTGCCGACGACAACTCGGTCGTGATCTTCTCAGAATTGATGGATTCGCAATCGCTGTTCTTGACAGCCAACGCCGACACCATCTATTACATCTCGTTCGTGGATCTGAGCAGTGGACCCATGGTCGTCGAGACACCACCGATGGCGTTGGGCGTGTTCGACGACATGTGGTTTCACTGGATCATCGATTTCGGCCTCCCCGGCCCGGACCGGGGTGAAGGTGGTCGATTCCTGCTCCTCCCACCGGGTTACGACGGCCCCTTGCCCGACAGCGGCTTTCACGTCGGACACTCGGGCACCAACCGGGTTCTGATGCTCGGTCGATCGTTCATGCGAGACAGTGACCCGAAACCCACAGCCGACGAAATCAAGAACACACTCAAGCTCTATCCGTACGTCCCGGGCGGGTTCGGCACCAGTGTCGCAACACTTCTGGAGGGAAAGGCCCCCGGCGGGAAATCGGTGTCGCCCCCGGAAACCCGGTTCATCGAAGCGAGTGGCACATCGTTCAACACCATCCCACCATCCGATGCCGGATTCTACGAAGTGCTCAACGCCATGGTTCAAGAGCAACCCGCCACCGCCACCGATCCCGAAACCTTGGGGCAACTTGCGGCGATCGGCATCGTCAAGGGCGAATCGTTCGACCCCGACGACCGAATGCGCAGCATCCTGGACGAGGCGGCTGCCGTCGGCCACGTCACCGCCCGCGCCCTGTTATGTGATGCCCGCGCGGCGGAAGGACACTTCTACTACCCGGACTCGGCGTGGACGGCCATGCTCTTCCCGGGTGGCTACACGTTCGAGACACCGCCACCGCTCGTCACGCCGGACGGTATCGAGCCGTTTCCTCCCGGTGGCGCGAAGAAGCTGAACCTGCGGACGCTGTTCTTCTTCGGATACACCGGCATCACCCCGGCGATGTGTATGCGTTTGACCGGCATCGGTTCGCAATACCTGGTTGCGTTCAAGGACTCCGAACACAACTACTTCGACGGCGCCAAACACTACTCGATAACATTGCCGTCTGACATTCCCGCAGCACGATTCTGGTCACTGACCCTGTACGACAATCAAACCCGATCGATGCTGCAGACGCCGCAGCGCTTTCCACGATCCGGAAGTCAGAGCTATCCGACGCCGGCCGCGGATACTGACGCCGATGGGACGACCACCGTCCACTTCGCAGACAAGAAACCGGCCGGCGTCGCCGACGGCAACTGGATTCAGAGTGACCCGGACAAGGGTTACTTCGTGATCCTGCGCCTCTACAGCCCACTGCAGTCCTTCTTCGACAAGACCTGGCGACCCGGCGAGATTCGTGAACTGAGCTGAGCAGATCAAACTACTCGACGACGGTTGACGTCTGCCTGGTGGGAAATGCTGCAGTTCACAACAACTCGTAGAATCGAGCTTGCTGCACCGCTTCGCGGCGGTTGTTCACACCCAGTTTGCTGTAGATGCCGCGCAGATGGGTTTTCACAGTGTTGACCGAAATGAACAGGTCGGTCGCGATGTCGGAGGCCCTGAGCAGCGTGGGCAGGTACTGCAGGACCGCGAGCTCGCGGTCGGTGAACGGTGGAACGATGTGTATCTCCGCGGCAGGCGTGGTGGTCGGTCCAGCAGTCGCGATCAGTTCGGCAACGAAGTTGCTGTAACCGGTGGAGAGGTGTTCCTGTCGACTCAATTGAGTCTCGATCTGTGCGCCTGCCATGACGAATGGAGCGATCATCGCCATCGGTTGCGCCAACGCCACCGCATCTGCGAACCGAGCCACGGCATCGACGTCGCGATGAAGACGCAGGTTCGCGATCGACTCGACGATGGCGGCTTCTGTGGCCTGGACTCGATAGTTGTTGAATCCCTCGTTCGGCCCCAGAGCCGTCAACGCTCCGGCTGGATCGGCGATGGCCAGGAATGCCTTTGCCCGTGTGACGCGTTCGAGAGCTGACGCAAAATCGTTCCTTTCACCGGGATCGTCGACCATGGCCAGGGCGTCGCCTGGTTTGTCGTCCAAAAGCAGGACTTCGGCGTGTGTCACCCGCGACCAGCGGGTCAGCAAGTCCGACAGCCCGCCGATGCTGTCTTGCTCGGCGATGAGGCGCTTGAGCCGCACTCGTGCTTCGACGACATCGCGGCGCAAGGTCGCAACCCCCACGGCGGCGATGTACATGATCAGCCGCGCGGCGATGTCGGTGTCCGGGAGGGCCGAGGACAGAGCCGAATCAATATGGTCCTGTGCGGCATCGAGTTCATTGGTCTGCAAATGAACCAGGGTCGCGGACGCCACGGCGGCGAGCCGCTGCGGTTCATTGACCCACCCGCGACGCTCGGCGATGTCGAACGCAACAGCCGACTCGGACCGCGCTCGAACCAGGTCCCCGACCAGGGCATCGATGAGCGAGAGATAGGACGTTGCCGCCACCTCCAAGATGCCCAATCCGCTGCGCTCAGCGCCCGCCCGCGCTGCTGTCAGGTCCGAATATGCCTCGTCGAACCGCCCCTCAAGTGTCAGACCGATGGCCCGGTTGTTCGAGGCGATCAGTGCGTAAGCACCCGCGGCCGGAAACTGTTGCCGTGGAAGATTGTTTGCCAACTCCAACAGCCGATCGGCAGCACCGACAATCGCCTCGGGCGAATGCGTTCTCGCATGCACCAGTCGGGCCACCGCGATGAGGATCGTGGCCGCGTGTTCTACGTCGACGCCACCTTCGAGTAGCTCGGCGGCGTCCTCGGCGTACCGCGACATCGACTCGAAGTCGTGCCGCTGATACGCACACACCATCGCCGCCAACAGTGTCGGCGCCGTCGGGCGTTGAGCCGCCTCCGCAGCCGCCACAGAGAGCGCCGACGCCAGGGCAGCCGACTGCGGCGAGAGAATCAAGGGCAGAGCGACGGTTCCGAGAACCCGCAACACCGCCACCCAATCTCGCGCCAGCGAGTAGTGCTTGATCGCGACTATCGGTTCGTCCTGCGCTGCATGCCAATCACCCGCACGACCGTTGAGTTCGAATGCACTGTCGGGATTCTCGGCAGCAAGCCTGTCCTGCAACAGTTCACGTAGCAATGGGTGGTATCGAAACCAGTTCGGCCTGTCTGACAGTCGGACTGTCAGAGCATTTCGGTCCACCAGGGTTTCAAGCACTCGTCGACTATCAGCCCGCCCTGTCAAATGCCTCGCCAACTCGGCAGTCAATTGATCGGCGACACTGGTTGCAAGCAGGAAGCTACGGTCGCCGGCGGTGAGCTGGTCAAGGACTTCCTCGAGCAAATATTCTGCGACCCGTCGATTGTCTCCGCCAAATCCCTTCAGCCCGGCATCCGACGTCGTCCGAGGGTCACTGAGGTTCAGCAACGCC
Organism: Williamsia sp. Y721; assembly: GCF_059683565.1. Classification (NCBI taxonomy): domain Bacteria; kingdom Bacillati; phylum Actinomycetota; class Actinomycetes; order Mycobacteriales; family Nocardiaceae; genus Williamsia; species Williamsia sp. Y721. Next base: position 414,160 of record NZ_JCASNH010000005.1, read on the forward strand.
AAGCGGATACCTGCCGGCCAACCCTGGGTTCGCCGTAAGAGATCAGCCAGGTCGTGCCTTGCCAGAAGATGCCCACTCAGGACACAGACCCCGTGCGCCTCCCCCGCAGTGAACGCCAGATCGTCCGCTCCGATCTCGGTGACATGGCCGGCCAGGCGCAAGCGTGACAGCCGCAGCGGCGCCTCGTTCCGCGTCGCCAACATCAAGCGCAATTGCGGTATACGTTGATCCACAACATGATTCATGAAGTTGAGCACCTGAGTGTCTTCTATGTTCTGAAAGTCGTCGAGCACGAGCACCACCGGCCGCGGCAGTCGGATCAACGCCTCCAGAATGCGGTTCAGCTCACCTTCTCCAAATTGCGGGCCCGGCGCAATCTCCCACAGCGGACTACCGTGAGGAAGGACCTCAGAAATTCGCAGGGCGTCGAGAAGGTCTGTCCAGAAGCTTCGCAAGTCGTAACCGTTTTCGATGGTCAACCACGCAACCGGGCCCGGCAAGTTGCCTCGCCGGAGCCATGCCGCGATTGCCAGAGTCTTGCCATAGCCGGCACCTGCACAAACGATGGTGACCGGACGCCGGGATCCCCCGGTGAGGATCGAATCAAGACGCGGACGCTGGAGGAACCGCGGAGGTAACTCCGGCCTGGTGGCCCTCAACTTCAAGGCACCGCTGAACTCGTGTGCCATCGCAGGTATCACCTTCTCATCGGTGCCCACGATCGTCACCCTGCAGTGGGCCACCCCTGATAGTAGGCGTGACGACCCCTCACCCGCTTCGGATGATGACAACTTCACCTGGACATCGTCGAATATTTGCTGAGGCGTATGCCCAGAACACCTGACTTGTCCTTGTCGGTCGGTTTAGGGCCACCTAGGAAGGTTGGTTAATGCAACAGCAATCTCAATTGGGCCCGATCGACTATGTGCTGATCGAACTCAAAGACGGCAACCAAAGGCTCGATCTCACCCTGGCTCGGTCCATCGCCACGCTCGTCGACCATGAGGTCATTCGAGTGCTCGATCTACTCATCATCACGAAATCTGCGACGGGCGAAATCGATGTGATCGAGTTCGAAGAGCTCGACCAACCAGAACTTGCTTCCGTGGAGCGCACCCTCGCAGAAATTTTGGCTTATGAAGACGTGGTGAACCTTGCCATGGCAGTCAGACCTGGCGCCAGAGCTGCGGCAATCATTTGGGAACACACTGCCGTAACCCCCATCGCGGCAGCCAGCCGGGAGGTGGGAGGAACGATCATCGCGGAGGGACGGATACCCGTGCAGGCCATCCTTGCCACTCTCAAGTCAGAACACCCGGAGGACTGACAATGCCCTTACGTCCAGGACGCATCGACCGCCAAGCGGTCATCGGTCACCCAGTCATCCGGACCAGATCAATCGGCGACACTGCCGCTGTGGTCGACGAGGCAATCAAACGTCGCCACGGCGCTCCCACCCCAAAAACGCCGGACCCGGCGTCCGACTGCCCACCATCCCGTCGGCCTCCGACCGCACCGCCTGCCTAGATCGCGCGCGTCATCGTCTCTATTGTTAGCTATTTACCACGTATACAAATTGGCGCCAGGACCTACAAGTCCTTCAGAGCGTCCTGAAGGACGTGATCGACGTCTTTCGGGTCGATGCCGAGTTCTTCGGCAACATCCTTCTCGGCTTGCTTCACGGCCTTCTGAATCGCTTCCTTGACCTTGCTTTCACCAACGACGACGAGTCCCGCCTGGCCGGGGTCGATGAAATCGCCGAGATGCTTCACGTCCTTTCGTGACATGCCTTTGGCAAGGTGCCCACTCACACCCCCGACAACGCCACCGAGGGCCGCCGTTGCAAGGACAGATGGCGGAAAGATCACACCCAGCACCGCGCCGGCGGCAATCCCTCCCCATGCACCGTGGCGAGTCGCTGTTTCATCCTTGTTTGCGTGCACTTTGCCGTTGGCGTCCTTCGTGACGACAGCTGCGTCATACGAGCCGACCAGACCTCCCGCATGCAGTTCTTTGACCGCCTCGTAGTCGCTTTGGGCCGCGGCCTCGCTCGAATATGTCGCGATGTAAATGAATGTTTCGTCGTTCTTGCCCATCATGTTCTCGCTTCCGGCGTTGATGCAGTCGGTTGACCACAGACCCAGACTGCACAGCCCGGCTACGCCTGTCCTCACCCGTACAGAGTGATGTCGAGCACCGAGCTCGCCGAATTACACTCCAAAAGCAGTGTCTCGTTTCACCGCTGCACATGGCAATCGCTGAAAGCAAATTGGCTTTGTTTCCCGTCGCTGCATGCTCGGCCCGACACTCCCTGCGTACCCGGTGACGGTTTCCCAGTTCAGAGGAACTCGAGAAGCAATTCAATCGCCGCCGACGGGTTCTCCTCGAACAGATAGTGTCCGGCGTCTGAGATGACCCTGGTGGTGACGTCATCGGCCCCGACTTGCATCGTGACGCCAACGCCTTCACCCCACCCCAGGGCTCCACCGATGGCGAGAACGGGCAGGGTGAGGCGCTGCTGTTGACGAATCCTGTTCTGCGCGATCGTCGTATCGAGAGCGCGGTAGAACTCGAAGCTGGTGTGCAGGCCGACTGGATCTCGGGTTATCGCGTCGACGTACTCGCGGATTGCGTAGTCCGGGATCGCAGACGGCGTCGCGGCCTTGGTGCGGAATTGCTCGGCAAAGAAGTCGTATTCATGTCCCCGGACGAGGATTTCGTTCAACGCCGGTAGACGGTTGAAGGCGAAATGCCACAGCTTTTCGTTGACAGACGAGTCGCTGAAGATCGGAGCCGACGGAGTCAGCCCGGGGATCGCCGCTTCCGCGACGACCAACCGATCCAGCACGCCCGGGTGATCTGCAGCCAGCGCATAGCCCGTCCACACGCCGAGGTCGTGGCCGACCATGGAGAACCTGGAGTGTCCGAGCGCTGCCATCAAGCCGACCATGTCGCGAGCCAGACTTGCGGTGTCGTAGCCGCCCTCCGGTTTGTCCGACAGCCCGATCCCGCGCGGGTCAGCAACAACGATGCTGAACCTGTCGGCCAACGCCGGCATCACATGACGCCAGGCGTACCAGGTTTGAGGCCACCCTGCGACAAGCAGTAGCGCCGGCCCATTGCCGCCGGTGACCGCGTGCAGCCCAACTCGGCCGGTGTCGATGATGGAACTGGAGAATCGTTCCGCGAAGCCGGCAGGCAAGTTCGGGACGGTGGATGCACTCCCTGCGCGAGTGACATTGACAGACTTCATGATTGGACTCCTGATTTCGAATTGGACGTGCCGGCGCGGGATGGTTCGACATCCCGCCGGAACGACATTGTTGATGCGCCGACGACAGTCACAATCACCACGACCAAGAGGAGAGTCGAGACTGTGACCCCGAAGAGCTGATCGAACTCGCCGAGCGCGAGAGTGGGAATCGTTGTCCCGAGATAGGCGGCCAGGAAATAGGTCGCGACCAGATCGGCACGACGGTCGGGATCGGCGAGGCGCTGCGCGATTTCGATACCTTGCCCGAAGATCAGCCCCACGCCCACGCCCGCGACGACGGTCCCGGCGACAAACAGGGCCAGCCAGTTCCCCAGAAGTCCGACTTCGAAGACACTGACGCCGACAACCAGAGCAGACGGTCCGGCGAACCGATCCGCAAGCCATGGCGGATGCGGGACGAACTGCACGACCAGTGCCGCAAAGAACACGATGCTGACGACCCCCGCGACAACAGCACCATTGCCGATTCCCAACTGTCCCGTCAAGAACGACGGAACGAGGGACGAGAACAGGCCGTTCACCGCGAAGGCAGCGAAGACCAGGCACGCTAGGCGAACAAAGGTGCCACGCTCCGGTCCGCTGGGAACAGCAGGACGACGGAGGTGAAGTCGAGTACCCGGGCGGCGGTCTACCGTCTCAGGAATGGCGAACGCGGCCAGGACAGAGATCCCGAGCCCGCCGAGATATAGCCAGAACACCAGGTGCACGGGATCTTTGAGCAGCTGTGCGAGAAGTCCCGATCCAAGGACCCCCAATCCGAGCCCACCCATGTTCGCCACGGTGGCCATCGCGGCGGCGAGGTGTGCGCGGTCCCGCCCGGCAAGCTCGCCGAGGGCAGCGGTCGCGGTTGCCGTGATCACCCCAGCGGCCAAGCCGAATACGAATCGAGCCACCACGAGATGGGCCAAAGTTGTTGCGGCGAGGAAGATCACGGTACTCACGCCCAGAACAACCAGCGCCGCCACAAGCACGGGGCGGCGGCCGAGCCGATCGGATAACGACGCCAGGACAAGTAGTGCGATGACCACGCCGAAGGCGTAGGCGGCGAAGATCAGCGTTGTCGCAAACGATCCGAAATGCATCTCCGGCGCCCAGAACCGATAGAGCGGAATCGGCATGGTGCCGCCCATCATCACCAGACCGTAAATGGCCACCACGAGCCAGAACCCGACCGTCCGCCGCCGCGTCATCCCCAACACGATCGGCTTGTCATCCTGCACAGTCATCGGATCAGCCTCTCCTGCCACGGAATTCGAATCCGCAACACCATCTTGGTCCAATCAGTCCAACATAGTTGGAACGATCGGTCAAATTTGGCGGTATGATCGTAGGTGAATGAAAGGAATCGAAATGGCGGGACGAAAACAGTTCGACGTCGACCAGGCACTCGACCAGGTGATGACCGTGTTCTGGGAACGCGGGTACGCCGAGACATCTCTCGACCTCATCGGTGCTGCAACGGGCCTCGGCAAAGGCTCTCTCTACGGAGCATTCGGAGGTAAGCAAGAGCTGTTCCGACTGTCCCTGGACCGTTACGCTGACACCTTCGGTGAGCAGTACGACGCTGCCCTGAACGCTCATCCCGACAATCCGGCCGCCGCAGTGAGCGCGTTCTTCGACGTCATCTTGGCGCGCATCGCCGAACCGACGATGCCCGGCGGATGCTTGGTCGCTCTATCCGCTGCGGCCGCACCGACTCTCGATGAAGCGAACCGTGATCACGTCAAGGAACTGCTCGGGCGCCAGCGTGGGCGCATCCGGGCGGCGATCTCTGGTTCTTTCGTCGACGAGCTGATCGCCGACAATGTCGCCCTGTTCGTGGTGAGCACCAACCAAGCACTTGCAGTCATGGATCGTGCCGGGTCAACCGCCGAAGAGCTTGAAACAATTGCGCGGATGGCCGTACAGACTGTCGAAACGATGACTCCCCCGAGCCCTACGCGTTAGAGATTCTGGTTTCCGACGGTGAATGTGGCGTCGACCATTGGGTGGCCAGATACCACTGACAACGATCAGTGACCATGGTCCTTGAGCTTCTCCAGCGCGGCCGCGGCCGGCGAATTCGGCTCCGCGCGATAGATCACGAGTTCTTGGCCGGGTGCCGAGCGCACATCGAAGGTCTGGATGTGTAGTTCGAGGTCGCCGACGACCGGATGCCGAAACCCCTTGGTCTTCAGGCGACGTCCGCGCACCTCGTGATCCGTCCACATGGCGGCGAACTCGGTGTCGGAGGCCAGTAGTCCATCGCGCACCTCACAGACCCGCGGATCGTCGGGCTGCGCCGTCTCCAACAATCGAAACCCCGCAACCGTGCTCGCGGCCACCGCAGCCCAATCCGCATACAACGCGCGAACAACCGGATCGCAGAACACCGATTCCAAAAGATTGCGCGTGCCGGGAAAACCCATGAACAGCTTCTCCCCCAGCGCATTGGTCGCGATGACGTCGAACGCGTGACCAAGAATTATCGCCGGATGCTGCGGCCATTCGTCGATGAGCGCGGTCAACTCGGGTTCGACGATTCCGGCAGTAGGCGTCGCGCGAGGAGGCGTGAGCCCGGCCAGGCGGTACAGGTGGGTCAAGCCGTGCTCGTCCAGCAGCAGTGCGCGACCGATCGAGCGCGCAACCTGAGCCGATGGCGACAGTTCACGGCCTTGCTCGAGCCGCATGTAGTAGTCGACGCTGACATCGGCGAGCAGCGCCACCTCTTCGCGACGAAGACCGGGCACCCTGCGCCGGTCGTTGCTGCTCAGGCCGACGTCGGTCGGCTGCACTCGGGAACGGTGAAGGGCAAGGAATTCGCCCAGCGACGATGGCATCCCGCCGATGCTAGTGCCGCATGTTCGTCAATGGGTGCGGCGCACCCAGGAAGGGAGCGGCGTTCCACAGCGCCGCCCGTCGCGCGACGCTGGAACACATGACAAGAACACACGAACAATCCACCACCCGTTGGCTCATCACGGGCGCGAGCCGAGGCCTCGGACGAGCCTACGCAACAGCAGCGCTCGAGCGTGGCGACCTCGTCGCCGCCACCGTGCGGAACGCATCCGATCTCGAGGACCTGCGCGACATCTATCCGGATCAGCTGTACATCGACACCCTCGACGTCACGGACCGCGACCGGGCCCGGGCTGTGGTCGCTCAGGCTGCGGAACAACTTGGAACACTGGACGTTCTGGTCAACAACGCCGGATATGGGCACTTCGGTACCGTCGAGGAGCTGTCCGAATCCGATCTTCGCTCACAGCTCGAGACCAACCTCTTCGGCGCCCTGTGGACCTCTCAGGCGGCGATCCCGATCATGCGGGACCAGGGACGCGGGCGCATCATCCAGATCTCCAGTCTCGGTGGGATCGGCGCGTTCGCCAATCTCGGGGCGTACCACGCGTCGAAGTGGGCGCTGGAGGCCATTTCCGAGTCTCTTGCCCTGGAGGTCGCACCATTCGGCATCAAGGTCACCATCGTCGAACCGGGTGGATACGAAACGGACTGGGCAGGCGCATCGTCTCGTCATTCCGCTCCCCTGCCCCAGTACGAGCCGCTGCGCGCCGCCGCCGCCGCACGACGCGGAAGCCAGGTCTCGGGATCCCCTGAGCGCGCCGCTGACGCACTTCTGCGAGTCGTGGACAGTCCAGAGCCCCCGCTACGCGTCGTCTTCGGCGGCCAAGCCCTCGGCATCGTCCAGGGCATCTACGAACGTCGCCTGGCGGAATGGTCGCAATGGGAGGACATCAGCAAACTCGCCCAGCAGTAGCCGAAATACGTTGCTGCACACGGGCCGATCGGACCCATGGAACAAAAAAATCCGATCCTCGCGGAGGACCGGACTGAAGGCGCTAAGCCTGTGAGCTGGGAAAACTAGTGGTGGCCAGAGTCGGGATCGAACCGACGACCTTCCGCTTTTCAGGCGGACGCTCGTACCAACTGAGCTACCTGGCCGAACGATATCCGGGCGAACCTGGATACCTAGTCGAAATTTCTTGCGACCCTGACGGGACTCGAACCCGCGACCTCCGCCGTGACAGGGCGGCGCGCTAACCAACTGCGCTACAGGGCCATGCGTGCTTTGCCATCTGCGCACGATGGCATTGCGTACCCCCTACGGGATTCGAACCCGCGCTACCGCCTTGAAAGGGCGGCGTCCTAGGCCGCTAGACGAAGGGGGCCGGTGTTCTCCGTTTGGGAGCTGAATCAGAATATGACACGTACACAGCAATTCCCAAATCAGCAGGCCAGGTGCTGTTTTTTGGCTGACACGACGATTTTCGCCGGCCAAACGTCTGGATCGACAGCAGGCCGATCACGCTCCCGGCTCGACGACGCCGAACCAGCCCCTGCTGTATGTTCGGTCACATGATCTCGGGGGTGGTCGCGATGAGCAGGTGGGTGCTAGCACCCGTCCTGGCAACGCTTTTCCTGGTTGCCGCTCCCGTCTCGCTCGACAGTCAGGCCGGCATGGTTGCGGTCGGCGCCTCGGTCGCAGTCCTGCTGCTCTCCGCCTTCACGCTCGACCGTTCACGCGACCTGCTTCTTCTCGTGGCGGTCGGGAGCACCGGCCCGGCGAGTGACGAACGCTGCCTGCGCGGGTCCTTCCGACGGCAGACGAACCCCGACACTGATGGCCGCCCACGTCCCAGAGCACCCGGAAGCGGTCTACGACCAGCCTGAGTTCCGTGTGACCGGAATCTTCCTCTCACCGGCTGGTCGACACGAGTTTCTTTTGTCCTCGTAGACCCATCGCCGCGTCGATTCATCAGGCCCTGTGTAGACCGCCCAGCGCCTTGTCGTCGACGCGCCCGCCAGTGAGGTGCTTTCATGCTCGACATCATTTGCTATCCCGTATCTGCCATTTTGTGGTTCTGGCACAAGGTTTTCGCCTTCATCCTCCAAAGTTCCGACAGCGGCATCGGCTGGGCGCTGGCAGTGGTGTTCCTGGTGTTCACCCTGCGGCTGATACTCATCCGGCCGTTCATCAAACAGGTTCGTACGCAACGGCAGATGCAAAAGCTGCAACCCAAGATCAAAGAGCTGCAGCGCAAACACAAGGGCGACCGGCAACGCCTGTCGACGGAAACGCAGACGCTGCAACGCGACCACGGCGTCAATCCCCTACTCGGATGCTTGCCGGTCCTGCTCCAGATCCCGGTGTTCTTCGGACTGTTCCACGTTCTGCGGTCGTTCAACCGCACCGGCGGTGGCACCGGGATCCCGTTCCTCGACTCCGACCCGTTGAGCATCGAAGAGAACGCCAACACACCGAACTACATCTTCTCGGCCACCGACGTGCAGTCGTTTCTCGATGCCAAACTGTTCGGCGCACCACTCTCGGCGACGATCACGATGCCTGTCGAGCAACTCGAAGCGTTCGGTGATGTGAGCCGCCTGGCGATCGCACTGGTCGCGATCCCGTTGATGGTCATCGCCGCGGTGGCCACCCACTTCACCGCCCGCGCCAACCTGGCACGCAGTACGGCCACCTCGTCCACACCTCAGATGGCGATGATGAACAACCTCGCACTGTGGGTGTTCCCGGTCGGCGCGATCGTGGGCGGACCGTTTTTGCCAATCGCCATCCTCATCTACTGGGTGGCCAACAACGGTTGGACGCTGGCACAACAGCACTGGGTGCTACGCAGGCTCGATGCCGAAGAGGTCACTGCGCAAACTGTCGCATTGAAGACGCAGCCCACCGGTCCGCCGCCGGGTGCGCGGCCCGCGCCAGGGCGAGGACGACGCGGCAAGCGTTGACGCCACGCGTACTGCACACCGCCTGGGCGCGCAGGCGCTATTCCACCTCCGGAAGACGCTTGCGCGCCCAGTCGTCGAATGGAGTGACGGAGATTCCGAGGGCACGGGCAAACTGCGGCCGGGCAGGCTGGACGGCCACGTTCATCCAGTCGAGTCCGATGCCCATCGGCGGCATCCCTGCGGCAATGGCCTCCCCCAGGGTCATGTCGGGGGCGGTGAAATCGGCATTGAGGTGACGCGACAGTGTTTCGGCGATCTTTGTCATCGACAGGAAGTCGCCGGCCAGCTCCAGTTCGACCTCATGGAACTTCGCAGGCTCGGCGACGATGGCCGCGACCGCGGCACCGATGTCGTCGACTGCCACAAGCGACACCTCGGTCGTCGGTTTGAGAAGGCTCACCAGTCCACCGTCGACGCCGCGGGGCAGCATGTACGCCTGCGAAGGCAGGAAGTTCTCCATGAAGGTGCTGGGATTGATCAGCGTCCAGTGCTCGAAGCCCGCTGTCCGGACGTGTTTCTGGATGGCCGATTTCGTGCCCAGGACTGGCTCCAGGACCGCCCATCGTCCTTCGGCCCAGCCGGGGGTCTCGGTGTAGCCGGCAATTCCGGACACCGCCGTGTAGATGAACTGTGGCACTTCGGCGGATTTCGCGGCCTCGATGAGGTTGATCCCCTGCGCCAGTTCTCCTTCGAATGCACGCCCGGCGATGTCCGGCATCTGGATGGAGAAGACGGCCCGCGCCCCTTGTGCGGCGTGGGTGAGCGATTCGCGGTCGTCGAGGTCGCCGACCGCGAGCTCGGCACCAAGTGCTGCAACAGCTTTCGCACGGTCGGTCCCGGGATTGCGCACCAGTGCCCGCACCGGGGTACCCGCCGCAAGCAGTGCACGCACGGCGGCACCCCCCTGCCGGCCGGTGGCGCCGGCAACTAGTACGGGTGCGGTATCAGTAGTCATGAGTTCCCCTGGGAGGCAATAGAAGAATAAGTGGCGAGGCCCGCCACTTAGCTTCCGCTAGACTAACGGCGGCCCCCGCCACTTAGCAACCCCGGAGATGATCGATGACCGTTCAACGCGCCGACGCGCGGCGCAACTACACGCGGATCCTGGCCGTCGCCGAAGAAGAGGTCGCCGCGCATGGCGCCGACGCATCGATGGAACAGATCGCCCGGACCGCTGGTGTCGGTTCGGCGACCGTGCGCCGCCATTTCCCGAGCAAGCAGGCCTTGTTGGAGGCGGTGTTCGCCGAACGGACCGATGCGTTGTGTACCCGGGCTTCAGCACTGGCCGATGCGCCTGATGCCCGCGCGGCATTACTCGACTGGCTGGGTGCGCTCACCGATTACGCGACGTCGGCGCGTGGGCTGGCCGATCTGCTGGCCGGAGGTGCCATAGACGATCAAGACCACGTCGATGCCTGCGCCGCAAAACTATCGGGTTCAGCAGGCCCACTGCTGCAACGAGCAATACAGGCAGGGGCCGTGGGGCCGGGAATCACTCTCGGAGACCTGATCACGCTCGTCACGGGCCTCGCGCTGGCCACCGAACATCACCAGAACCCCAGTGCCGAAGCACGTCGTCTGCTCACCCTGACCCTCGAGGGCATCAGCCCGCGAGGATTACCCGGGTGAACGTGGTGCCCCCTGACGGGCTCGAACCGTCGACCTGCGGATTAAAAGTCCGTAGCTCTACCAACTGAGCTAAAGGGGCATGCTCTGGAACCACCGGTTTCAGTGCGCTACGGAGTTTACAGACGGACCCGCCGGAGACGAAAACGGGGCATGGACTCGGCGGGTCGAGGCTCCCCAGGGCGGGTTTGTCCTACGCACGCCGGTGCCGCCACACCGGTACCCGATCAGAGAACCTGCACGGAATTTGATTGAATGCAGTTTCCGCCGGTTCGCGGTAATTCACCTACTTGAAATAGTTTTATGGTCTCCTCTTTTGGGCTCACAAATTACAAAACAGATCGGGGCGTTCTTGATGCGTAAGGGTTTGAAGCGGTTGATGACAGTCGGAGCCGCAGGCGCGATGGCGATCACGCTCGCGGCGACGCCGGTGGCACAGGCCGACCCGGCACCGCGACCGAACCCTTTGGCGGCCATCGAGGCAACCCCAGCGGCACTGTCCAACGACCTCGCTGCGCAGCTCGAATCAGCCAACAGGCAGCTCAGCAGGCTCGGCTTCGCCCCCTTCCTGTGGCCGACCGCCGCGGTCAACTGCTCACAAGCACCGGGCACCCCCCTCGGGGTTGTGCCGGCAGTCGCCGGCGCGATGTCGGGACCGCAAACCCCGGGGCTCGGCTATCTAGCCCTTCAGAATGCTGCCGATCCGACAAGTCCTTTTGACTTCAATGCCGTCAAGAGAGGCGAGGTTCTCTACGGATTCTTCCCGGCAGGCATCGTCAACGACAGCGCGAACAAATCCGGCATGAATGTGGGTTGGTTCAACGTCAATACAATGCAGGGTGGATTTGTCCCGATGGGCAGCCTGTCCGACGCGATCCTGACGCCGATCAAGAAACAGGTCGCCAAGCTCCCCGCACCTCAACAGGTCGCGGCCCGTGCCGCGGTGGCTACGGCGGAAACCGTCCTGAACCGATTCCCCCAGGCGGGATCAAGGGCAGCAGTGGTCAAAACCGGCCAGGGCATGGTGCTGTCGCTTGTCGTCGGGTCGGTCACTCATTCGAGCGGCACCTGCTACTTCCTGCCGACCGTCGGACTCCAGGAAGTCGACTGACGATCGGCTGACCGCTCAGACGAGTTCGGCCTCCACCGTCGTGCGGTCCAGCGCCGGATCGGTGCCGAGGACGTAAGTCGGTTCGGTGTGGGGAACCGTTGTACCCCCGGCCACGCGGGCCTTGGCTTCCTCGAACTCCGGCATCGAACCCATTGCCGCGTACAAACCATTGAGGGACGTCCATACCGCGGTCCGCCGCGCGGTGCGCTCGAGGGCGTTCGGCGGCTTGTACATGACGAGTTGAGCCGCCCAGCTCGGCATGGTGTCGCGGATGGCCCAGTCGACTGCACCCTGTATCGGGTCGGTCAGATTGTTCCCGGTGGCCATCGCGTTGCCGTGAGTCAGACCGAGTTTCGGCACATACGACTTCAGCAGGTCCAGCGTCTCGGCTTTGGTGGTCGGCAGATCGTCGCCACCGAGGGCGTGGCCCACCCGGACGAACTCGCCGTAGTACCGGTCGAGTGCCTTACCGCGCAGTGGCCGCGGGTGGTAGATCTCGTGCGCGGTGGCAATCCCCCAGACGACCGTGGCGTAGTTCCAGCGCAACCATTCTGGATCGTCGGCGTCGTAGGGCAGACCGTCGGGCCGGGTTCCCTTGATGGTGTGGTGCATCGACCGGACGGTCCGCGCCAGCCGCTCGGCGGTTTCCGTGGAGCCGTAGGCGGTTCCGATGAAGAACGCCACCGAATGACCCAACCGCACCGAGAGTCCGGCGGGGTCGAGCTGACCGGTGGGCCGGCCCGACTCGTCCTTCCCGACCAGCCGCGAATGATGCATACCCATCCAGAAGATGCTCGGATCGAGGCGCTCGAGATAGGAAGCGCATTGCAACCCGAAAATCAGGGCCGGGGTATGCGAATGGACGTGCCATACCGCGCTGTCGGGTCCGAACCACCCCGGATCGCCTTCCGGACCAGCGAACTCCATACCGCGGAAATAGTGACTGCGTACATCCCGATCAAAACGGTGGTTGATCCACTGACCAGCAATTTGATGAGGCAACGGTGGCAACATCGAGCATCCCCTCCCAGGTGTGGATACGTATGTGACCAGAATAGTGATTGGTGACGACTGTGACCAGAAGTTCGAAATAGTCGTGCGGCCGGACGTATGCTGCGGTCATGTCGACCCCCACCCGCTGGGCCGGTGTTCCGCTGAGCGATCGCCGCACCGAGCGGCGATCGCTGCTCGTCGAGGCCGGATTCACGCTGTTCGGCGCGGGCGGTGAAGCTGCTCTATCGGTCCGGTCCGTCTGCCGCGAATGCGGCCTGAACACCCGCTACTTCTACGAGAGCTTCACAGACACCAACGACCTCCTCGGCGCGGTGTACGACCACGTGGCCGCAGGTCTCGGCGTAACCGTCGAGCATGCGATCGAGAACTCCGCCGACTCGGTCCGCGACCGGACCGCTGCCGGCATCCGGGCGGTGCTCGGTTTCAGCTCCGCCGACCCCCGCCGGGGCCGGGTCCTGTTCACCGACGCCCGGGCCAATCCGGTGCTCATCTCGCGGCGGGCGCTCACCCAGGACATGTTGCGCGACGTCGTTCTCGCCGAAAGCGGGCAATCACACCCCGACTCCAGCCCGGTCGCCGCCCGGGTCGGCGCCTCGATGTACACCGGCGCCATGGCCGAACTCGCCCAGGACTGGCTTGCCGGAAACCTCGGCGACGATCTCGACGCGGTGGTGGCCCACGCCGTCCGGCTGGTGCTGCGCGCCATCCGCGTGTAGGGGTCGGGGTTCGAATCCCCTTAGTACCGCTCCCTTTCGAGTTTCCCGATCGGCCACGCAGCCGCTGCGCATTCGATAGCGTCGACTCCATGTCATCGCCGGAAATCGACGCGTCGCTCGATCAGGACGCCCTGTTCAAACTCCTTGCCATCGAACAGATTCGGCAGTTGAAGGCTCGCTATTTCCGGATGCTCGACACCAAGGACTGGGACGGGTTCGCCGCGGTGTTCACACCCGACGCAGTCCTCGATTCCGGTGCCTGGACGATCACCGGCGCCGACATCATCCGCGACCGGGTCTCCGCATCCCTCGAGGGCATCACCACCGTGCACCACGGTCACACCCCGGAGATCACCATCGACTCCCCGACCACCGCACACGCGATCTGGGCGATGGCCGACGAACTGCACGCAGGCGGCAGCCCGGAAAAGGGGCTCACGGGGTCCGGTCACTACCACGAGGAATACACCCGCACCGGCGACAGCTGGCGGATCAGCCGTTCGAAGCTGACCCGCTTACACATCTCACCGCTGCCCGGAGGCTTTCACGTCGCGATCCCCGGCGACAACTGAAAATCAGAGCTCCACAGCACTGAAGAGAGCACATCCGGAGAAATCCGGGGCACTGGTGGCGCGTCGGCGATGAATTTCTTGGAACCTCAGGGTCATCCCTTATAGATCGACGCTCCATCTTGGTTCAAGATGGAGAACGTCGATGTAAACCGTCCCATCTGCCGCAGCCCCGGAGGCCGCCATGGACCGTTATACCGCATTTATCATTCGCCGCCGCTGGCTGATCATCGGAAGCTGGGTGGTTGTTCTGATCGGCGCGATCTTCGCTGCCTCGATGTGGGCCGGACCGACCACCACATCCTTCACCTCAGACACCCGCACCGAATCCGGCCGGGCCGCTGAGCTTCTGGAGCAAGCAGGCCAAGAGAAACAGGCAAATGCGACACAAATAGTGATTGCCGCACCCGACGTCGACGGCGGAGTACGAAACCCAGAGGTCGAGGCCGCGGTCTCCGCGCTGGTGGACGAGATCACCGCCAGTTCTCCCGAGGTCAGTGTCACCGACCCCTTCGGACCGCAGTCGCAGATCTCGACCGACGACCGAATCGCGGTGGCCCCACTTGACGTGGGCACCGGAACCGACGCCGAGGTGCAGGACCGGATCGACGACATCAAGGCCATCGCCGAAGACAACCAAATAGCCGGTGTGGACGTCGAATTCAGCGATCCACGGTTCGACGACGCGCCCCCGAACGGCACAGCGGAGGCAGTCGGCGTATTCCTTGCGTTGATCATTTTGCTGGTCGCCTTCGGATCTGTTGTGGCAGCAGGACTTCCGATCCTGTCGGCGCTGTTCGGCGTCGGCGTCGGCGCAGCCGTTCTCATCCTTGTGCAGAACTTCATGGATGTCCCGAACTTCGCCATCTCATTGACCTTGATCATCGGTATCGGTGTCGGAATCGATTACGCGTTGCTCATCGTCACCCGCTTCCGATCCGGTATCCACGACGGACTGGATGTCAACGACGCCGTGACCATCGCGATGCTCCGCGCCGGCCGTTCGGTGCTGTTCGCAGGCGGCACCGTGATCATCGCCATGTGCGGCATCCTCATCTCCGGCGGTGACATCGGCCCGGCCCTGACCTTCGCGGCCATTGCCGGCGTGCTGGGCACCCTCATCGCCTCGGTGTCGCTGCTACCTGCGCTGCTCGCTGTCATCGGCACGCGCATCAATCGGCTCTCGTTGCACTGGCTACGTAAACGGAGGGGCAAAGACCCCGACAAAGCACTTGAAGGCGTGTGGGCGAAGAGGTGGAGTGCCCGCATTCAGGCGATGCCGTGGGTTGGCGTCTCGGTCGCGTTGCTCATTCTCATCGTCCTGTCGATCCCGGCGTTCCAGCTCCGGCTCGGATTCTCCGATGCCGGTAACCGAAACACCAGCGCCACCACCCGCGTTGCCTACGACTACGTCACCGAAGGCTTCGGTGTAGGTGCCAACGGGCCGCTGATCGTGGTCGCCGACTACCCGGCAGGCACGAATCCGCAATCAGAACTGGAGGCCTTGCGCACCGCCATCGCCGCCGATCCGGATGTTGCGGAAAATGGTGTGGACCAGGCATTTCCGGTGGGCCAAACCGACGGACGAGAGATCTCGATCATTTCGGTGAACCCGTCCAGTGGCCCACAGGACGAGGCCACCACAGAGCTGGTGGACCGCCTGCGTGACGAGACCATCCCCAACACCCTCGGTTCCGATTCGGACGTCAATGTTCAGATCACCGGACAGAGCGCCGGATCCATCGACTACGCCGAGGTCACCCTTGACCTGCTTCCCTGGACCATCGCGGCGGTGCTGGCAGCAGCATTCATCCTGCTCGTCCTGGCATTCCGCTCGATTGTTGTCCCGATCAAAGCCGTGATCGTCAACGTCCTCTCGCTCGGTGCGGCGTACGGGGTGATCGTTGCCATCTTCCAATGGGGTTGGGGTGCGGAAATCTTCGGTGTCGGTCGGCCCGGACCGATCGACAGCTGGGTTCCGATGATGCTGTTTGTCACCGCAATCGGGTTGTCGATGGACTACGAGGTCTTCCTGGTCTCACGAATCAAGGAGCGCTACGAACACACCGGTAATCCCACCACGTCGGTCGCAGAAGGTCTCGCGAGCACAGCCCGCGTGATCACCTGCGCTGCGCTGATCATGATCTGCGTGTTCATGTCACTGGCATTCCTGCCCGACCGAAGCCTGAAGATCCTGGGTGTCGGCCTCGCAGTGGCCGTCCTCATCGACGCCAGTATTGTCCGACTGTTGTTGGTGCCCTCGACCATGGAGATCCTGGGCAAGGCCAATTGGTGGTTCCCGACGTGGCTCGAATGGATTCCACGACTCGACGGGATGCACCGGGACGAGGACGAGCCAACGCCCGACCAGACGCCGAAGGTCAGCGATAAACTCACCCAGTGAGATCAGTCGAACCACTGAGTGCGCCGGTCGGTGCCGCGGAGGCATTGCGCCGCATCGCATTCCTGCTCGAACGAGCCCGCGAGGGGACCTACCGCGTCGAGGCATTCCGCAAGGCGCTGAAGGTCGTCCAGAAATTGAAGCCGGACGAATTGCGCACACTGGTGACCAGTGGCGGATTGACCGATCTTCCCGGCATCGGGAAATCCACTGCGACGGTGATCACCCAGGCGGTGGGCGGTGAACTACCGGACTATCTGAAGACCTTGCAGGAGAAGGCCGCTGCACCCCTGGCATCCGGTGGCAACGATCTCTACGCCTCGGCTCGTGGCGATCTGCATTGCCATTCCGACTGGAGCGACGGCGGATCGCCCATCGACGAGGTCGTCTTGGCCGCGATCGAACTCGATCACAGCTGGCTGGCCCTGACCGACCACTCCCCTCGCCTGACGGTGGCCAACGGACTGTCGGCCGAGCGACTGGTCGAACAGATCCGAGTGGTCGACAAGATGAACAGCGCACTGGGCGATCGATTTCGGCTGCTGCGCGGCATCGAGGTCGACATCCTCGACGACGGTTCGCTGGATCAGACCGACACGATGCTCGATCAGCTCGACATCGTCACGGCGTCAGTGCATTCCAAGTTGGCCATGGATTCAGGGCCGATGACACGGCGGATGGTGGCCGCTGCCCGCAACCCGTACGTGAACGTCCTGGGACATTGCACCGGCCGATTGGTGACCGGCGGCCGCGGCAAACGCGCGCAGTCAAAGTTCGACGCCCACAAAGTATTCGAGGCCTGTGCCGAGTCGGGAACCGCAGTCGAGATCAACTCACGACCCGAGCGTGTCGACCCGCCCGACGAGCTCATCCGGATCGCCATGGACCTCGGTTGCCTGTTTGCCATCGATTCCGATGCCCACGCTCCCGGTCAACTCGACTTCAAAACGCTCGGCTGCCAGCGCGCGGAGAGCCTCGGTATCGAAGCCGACCGCATTGTCACCACCTGGCCTTTGCCGCGACTTCTCGAATGGGCGGGCGGTTCTCGGCGGTGATCCCCGCAGCCCTGAACCATTCGGGGCAAAGTCGGCGACTCCACTTCGCCGACGTGAGAACTTTGTTTGTCGTTTAGCGAAAAATGACGTCGATTTTGATCTTCTGTGTCAGAATCAGAACCCTGCGGGAGCGGAAGTTCGATGCCGACACAGACGGAGTGGGGGTTGCGCTTGATTGATTCGGCCACCCTCGCCCCCGACCCACAGACGACAGTCCTGGTTGCGAAACAGCCAGATTGACGCCACCGAGCGTGCTTCGTCCACCACCGGGTGAGCCTTCAGGGGAGCATTCGAGTCCGACGGAGCACGCTCAACGGCATTGTGCCGCCGACTATTTTTCGACGGCGATTTCTGCACCGAGCTCGTATCCCGGGGCCATCGGCAACGTATCGCCGCTCCAGAACCGGCCGGGGTCAAACCAATTCGAGCGTTTATCGGTCTCGAGTAGTCCCATCGCCTCGTAGGTCATCGCCACGACCTCGGCACAATAGGCGGTCTCCAGGCGGGTCTTGTCTTCGGCTTCTCTGCGTTTGCTGATCCGGTTACGCACCTTCTTGTCCAGCACCGGTACACCCCTGGTGAGGTCGGCGGCCGTGGGTACGCGCCCCTTGAACCACCGGCCGGCGAGCTTGGCGGTCGTCGGAAACGCGGTGCCGTCCATGCGGGCAATCACCTTGAGCAGCAGGTCCTCCTGCTGCCGACCCGCATACGGCGTGATCTGGCGAATCCAGCAGCGCTGGCCATATTTGTCCATCCACTGCAGCGCCGCCTCACGCGCGTCATTGAGCTGAACGCCGCGATGATTCGTCCCCGTCCACATATCGGTCAGCTTGTTGCCGAGTTCGGCATGCCACATCAACGGCGGCAGGTCGTCGAGCACAACGGCCATCGCCACGTGGTTGACCGGACTGTTGGTCAGCGCCTGGATCGCCCGATCGGGCCCGGACTTGCCACGAAAGAGCCATACGTCCCCGGTACGGGTGGACTCGAGCGCCTTGTCGAGGGAGATCGCCTCGGTCCTGTTCGGATGCACACCCGAAAGACTAAACGCCGCAGGCATCACCGGCGCGACGCCGCGGTTATCGGCGGCGCGACGATTGTTCGACGGCTATTGTTCGACGGGTGCACAGTGCGTGGAAATGGATCGGACTCGCGGGCGTTGTCGGGGTGGCCGCAGGTGGGGTGTTGGTCGGCCGAGATGTCCGCCAGCGGAACTCATATACGCCCGACGACATCCGGGCTCGGCTCCACAAACGATACGAAGAGGCCGCCGCGTCCGACGAGTCCCCGTGACGTCCGTCTGGAGGGTTCGACTCAGGCGAACCGCGCAGCCAATGCCCGGAGCGTCGCGCTGATCCCGTCGCCGTTCTTCTTGTCGAACCCCATGACCTCGAGCATCTTCGGCGATTTAGCGGTCGAGTAGTCGAAGGTCTCGGTGACCTTGGTGGTGGTCGGCGATGTCTGCTGCAGTTCCCAGCGCCAGCGGTGACCGAGCGGATGCTGCCATTCGACCAGCTTGTCGTCCTCGAACGCGGTCACTTTCGAGGTGATCTTGTACGGGAATCCGTACTGCTTCATCCCGACGCTGAATCTGGCGCCCTCGCTGAGCCTGTCCGGCCCTTTGACGGGAATGTCGCGCACCGTGCCCGACCCGTCGATTTCGGGATGCCGGTGCGGATTGGCGACAAGCGCAAAAACCTCGGCCGCAGGCGCATTCACCACAACCTGGCGTGCGATCTTGCGGGGACCCACATCAATTGTCGACACAGCAGCATCAGCCATGGCGCCAACCTACTCCGATCCGGCCTCACGCCAGTGACATCGCGGGCTTTTCCCACCTCGCCCTCCCACTGCCCGTCGCCGATGCGGCACAGTAGGGAACATGGACGGCGAAACAGCGAAGGCCCCAGGTTCAAGATTCTGGGAGACCGGCGATCCCGAAGCGATCCGCGCCAACATCGTCGCCACGTTGGACAACTTCGACCACAACTCCGCCGAACTCGACGGTGCCCGGGCAGCAGCCGTGGTGCTCGCGGTGACCAGTCGCGACGGCGAATACGGCATCTGGCTCACCAAACGTCCGTCGAAGATGCGAGAACATCCGGGCCAGTTCGCGCTGCCCGGTGGTCGCATCGACCCGGGTGAGGATTACGCCACCGCCGCGCTACGTGAACTACATGAGGAACTCGGCGTCGAAGTCGATCGCGCGGATGTCCTCGGTCGGCTCGACGACTACGTGACCAGGTCGGGATACATCATCACCCCCATCGTCTGCTGGGCCGGACCCGACCGCCAGACCACGCCGAATCCCGGCGAAGTCGACCATCTTTTCTTCATCCCGATGAACGACCTGCAGGTCGAACCACGGTTCGTCACCATCCCGGAATCAGACCGCCCGGTGGTCCAGATACCGCTGCTCGGATCACTGATCCATGCGCCGACCGGAGCGGTGATGTACCAGTTCGCCGAGGTTGTTCTCGGCGGCCGCGACACCCGCGTCGACCAGTTGGAGCAGCCGGTGTTCGCATGGCGCTGAGATGCGAGAGACAAAGGTCTCACCAGCTCCGATCAGGTTTCACACGTCCCGACCCCGGGTAGGAGTACCAAGTGACTACATCTGTGGGTTCCATCGCGCGGACCTTGCCCCGAGCCTGCGGTCCGTTGTCGTCGACGGTCATCGCTGCACTGACCTGTCCGGCCTCGTCGTCGGCGGGCAGCAACTTGTCGGTCGACACCGGCGACAGCGACCCCTACGGCCTGGACCTGCAGCTGGCCCTGTACGTCTGTTACGAGCTGCATTACCGCGGGTTCACAGACGTCGATGATGACTGGGAATGGAATCCCGACCTGCTGCGACTCCGGGCCGAACTCGAGCGCCGTTTCTCCACCGCGCTCATGGCCGACATCGACCTGACCGGCAGTGCCGGTGATGCAGTCGGCGCACTGCTGACCGAACCGGCACACGGCAGCGGTCCGTCGTGGTTCCTCAAGGAACAGGGCACCTGGGATCAGATGCGGGAGTACTTCATCCATCGCTCGATCTATCACCTGAAGGAAGCCGACCCCCACGCGTTTGCGATCCCGCGCCTGACCGGGCAGGCCAAAGCGTCGTTTGTCGCCATCGAGTTCGACGAATACGGCGGCGGTCACGGACAACACGTGCACCAGAAGCTGTTCGCCGATCTGCTCGAAGCCGCCGACCTGAACTCGGACTACCTCGCCTATCTCGAACAGGTTCCGGGTGAATCCCTGGCCCTGGTGAACGTGATGTCGATGTTCGGGCTGCACCGCAACCGGCGGGGCGCAACGGTCGGGCACTTCGCGGCCACCGAAATCACTTCGCCACCAGGGTCACAGCGACTGGTCCACGCGCTCGAACGCCTCGATGCCCCCGAGGCCTGCGTGCACTTCTATCGCGAACACGTCGAGGCCGACGCCATGCACGAACAAGTTGTCCGGCACGACGTGATCGGCGATCTCCTGGCCCGCGAGCCCGATATCGAATCCGACGTCGTGTTCGGCATCAAGGCGTTCCTGTACCTGGAGGACAAACTCGCCGATCACCTGATGGCCTGCTGGGTCGACGGCCGGACCTCGCTCCTCAACCCGGCGGGTTGAGGAGCGAAGGCTCAATCCGCTTTACTCGCTGAGCTTTTCCGTCGGTGACTGGTGTCGCACAGCGGAAAGTTCTTGCTGCGCTTGCATGCACAGATGGCCACCATGAACCGGTCCGACTCGACCACCCGGCCATCGGGCATCTCGATGCTCACCGGACCCTCCACCATGAGTGGGCCTCCCGCCACCACCCGGACCACGCGCCGGTCGGCCGGTGAGGTCATGCGTCCGAGTCCGGCTTGTCCGCGCGGATGACACACAGTTCTTCAAAACGACGGCCCGGCTCCAGCATTCCCACCGTTTCCAGCCACCGCGCATTCGTGTTCATCACCGGTCCGAACGGGATCTGCAGACGTTCCACCACACGCGCATGCAATCCGCCTGCACGCAACATCGTCACGGAACGTTCGACATCGGCGAACTCGGATTGCACCAACAGCATGGTGCCGTTGTCGGCCAACAAATCCGGGGCGACGATGCACAGCGGGTCGAGCAACGAACGACCGTCGCGGCCACCATGCCAGGCGCGGGTCAGCCCCACTTTCCCGGGCAGCGCAGTGCTGTCCGGTACATAGGGCGGGTTGGACAAGACCACGTCGTACGGTCCGTGCGCGAGTGCTTCCGGTAGCGACCCCTGCCGCGCGTCGACCTGCACACCGAGCGCGGTTGCGTTGTCGAGGGCACAGGTGACCGCAGGCGCGGAGATGTCGAAGGCCGAAACCTCGGCGGCGCCGAGGACCGCAGCCCCGATGGCCAGCACGCCACTGCCGGAGCACAGATCCAGCACCCGCCGCCCCGCAACGAGGTTCCGCTCGGCCAGCGCTGTCAGCAGCAGTCGCGAGTCGTCTTGAGGTGCATATACTCCCGCCGGTACACGGATCGAGTCGTAAACCGCGGCCGCGTCGATCACAGGATCGCTGGTGTTGTCGGTACGAACTGTCGGCAGTGGCTGCGCTGCGACCATTATTCGGGCTCCTCGTCGATCTGCGGTTGGTCGACCACCACCAGGGCTCGCGCGGTGGGTCTTACACGTGGAGATTCCCTGTCATCTCACGTTGTAAACACCTTCACATCCACCCCGCGCCTCGACGCTCCAGTCGGCACGGAAATCGCCTGGCCCAGCGGTTTGTGTCATACAACGCATCCTTTGTACGATCTCGAACGAATCGGTTCGGCCACTGTCGGTCAACCGGGATGGGCACGAGGGATGGCAATCGAGAGCAGCGACACCGAACAGAAAGAACCGGTGTCGGCGATCGACCGGTATTTCAAGATCAGCCAACGCAATTCGACCCTCTCCCGCGAGATCCGTGGCGGCCTGGTGACCTTCTTCACGATGGCATACATCGTGGTGCTCAACCCGATCATCATCGGCGGCGTGCCGGGCAATTCACGAAATGCCGACGTATTGGGCAACGTACTTCCGCTGGCACAGGTGGCCGCCGTCACAGCACTGGTGGCCGGCATCATGTCGATCGTCTTCGGACTCGTCGCCAACTATCCGTTCGCGATTGCCGCCGGCCTCGGCATCAACAGCCTGCTCGCGGTGTCCATCGCCCCGCAAGTCACCTGGCCCGAGGCCATGGGCCTGGTGGTGGTCGACGGCATCATCATCGTCCTGCTGGCGGTGACCGGTTTCCGCAGTGCGGTCTTCCGGGCGATCCCCGGTGAGCTCAAGGCCGCGATCGCGGCCGGCATCGGTGCATTCATCGCCTTCATCGGCTTCGTCGACGCCGGATTCGTCCAGCGCATCCCCGATGCTGCCGGCACCACCGTGCCGGTGAGCCTGGGCATCAACAACTCGGTCGCCACCTGGCCCGCACTTCTGTTCGTGTTCGGGATCCTGTTCATGGGGGTCCTGGTGGTTCGCAAGGTCCGCGGCGGCCTGCTCATCGGAATCGTGGTCACCACCATCCTGGCGATGTTCATCGAGCAGATCGCCGATCTCGACTCGACGATGACCGACCCCAAGGGGTGGAGCCTCAACATCCCGGAGATCCCCAGTTCCATCGGCGATGTGCCGAATCTGAGCCTGGTCGGTGATGTCGACATTTTCGGCGCCTTCACCCGCATCGGCGTGCTGTCCGCCTCGGTCCTGGTGTTCGCGCTGGTCCTGTCGAACTTCTTCGACGCCATGGGGACGATGACCGGCCTCGGCAAGGAAGCCCACCTGGCCGACAAGGACGGAAACCTGCCCAACATCGGCAAAGCGCTGGTTGTCGAGGGCACCGGCGCCATCGCCGGCGGTGTCGGATCGGCATCGTCCAACACGGTGTTCGTCGAATCCGCCTCCGGTATTGCCGAGGGTGCCCGCACCGGACTCGCCAACGTGGTCACCGGCGTGCTGTTCCTGGTCGCCATGTTCTTCACGCCGCTGTATTCGATGGTTCCGCTCGAAGCCGCCGCCCCGGCGCTCGTGGTGGTCGGTGCGATGATGATCTCGCAGGTGCGCGACATCGACCTGACCCGCTTCGAGTACGCGTTGCCGTGCTTCCTGACGATCGTGGTCATGCCGTTCACCTACTCGATCGCCAACGGCATCGGCGTCGGGTTCATCTCCTGGGTGGTGCTCGCAACCGCCCGCGGCAAAGCGCGCGACATCCACCCGCTGCTCTGGTTCGTGGCCGGGATCTTCGTCCTCTACTTCGCGAAAGAACCGATCGAGAACCTGATCGGCTGAGTTGCCGCTCTCGGCGTGATCGGGTTTGCCGCAGGTAACAGTTTTATTTAGTTGGCTCTGTGCAACTAATGTGGTGTGGTGCATGAGAGACGAGAGATGACCCGGGTGCGTTCTCGAACGCTCCCGGCGATGTTCTCGTCACTCGGGGTACGAAACTATCGGCTCTGGGCCGGTGGCCAGGTCGTCTCGCTTACGGGTACCTGGATGCAGCGCATCGCACAGGACTGGCTGGTACTCGAACTCTCCGGCGGCAGCGGAGTCGCGGTCGGCATCGTGATGGCCCTGCAGTTCGGCCCCACCGCGGTACTGTCACTTCCCGCCGGTGCCCTCGCCGACAGGTTCGACAAGCGCAAGCTTCTCATCGGCACTCAGGTCGCGATGGCCGTGTGCGCCCTGATCCT
The DNA here is from genome assembly GCF_059683565.1 of Williamsia sp. Y721. NCBI lineage: Bacteria > Bacillati > Actinomycetota > Actinomycetes > Mycobacteriales > Nocardiaceae > Williamsia > Williamsia sp. Y721. The sequence goes on from NZ_JCASNH010000005.1 coordinate 438,370, forward strand.
CGGTCTGATCGATGTCAGCGGGGCCGCAACCCTGCCGATCGTCTACGTGCTGTCGTTCGCGTTGGGGTGTATCTCCGCGGTGGACGCGCCGGTCCGGCAATCGTTCACCATCGAGATGGTCGGCCCCGAACAGTTGCCCAACGCCGTCGCACTGAACTCGTTGACGTTCAACACCGCTCGCATCACCGGCCCCGCGCTGGCCGGTTTGCTGATCATGCTCATCGACACCGGACCGGTGTTCCTGATCAACGCCGCCAGTTCGGCGGCGGTTCTGGCCGCACTCATGGCGATGCGCAGCAACGAACTGGTGCGCAGCGCGCGTTCGGTCACCGATCGCTCCATCCGCAGCGGTGTGCGTTACGTCCGCAGACATCGCCACCTCGTGGTGATCCTGGCGACCATCTTCATGGTCTCCACGTTCGGGCTGAACTTCCCACTGTCGCTGTCACTGCTCACCGCCAACACCTTCGAAGGCACCGCCGGTGGCTACGGACTGCTGGCCACCATGCTGGCGGTCGGCACCCTGGCCGGCGCCCTTGTCGCGGCGCGGCGCACCAAACCCGCACGCCTGCGCCAATTCTTTGCCGGCGCGATCGCGTTCGGGATCCTCGAGGTGGTCGTCGGGCTGATGCCCACATTCACGCTGGTGGCCTTGATGTTGATACCGGTCGGCGTCGCGAACATCGTCTTCAGCACCGCGGCGATGAACATCATGCAACTGTCGGTCGACTCGGACATGCGTGGTCGCGTGATGGGCATCTACATGCTCTGCTTCCTCGGCGGAACACCCATCGGAAGTCCGTTGCTCGGCTGGTTGGCAGAGATCACAGACCCGCGCATGCCGCTGATCGTAGGTGGCATCATCAGCGCGATCTCGGCCACCGTGTGTGCCATGGTCCTTCTGAAGGTCACCCATCAGCGCCCCTCATTCGAGCGCGGAAAACTGAGTCTGTCCACAACCGAGACCGTCGGCTGAACCACTGCCCGACGGACGGTCGGGCATTCAACCCCCACCGCCGCGGATCAGTGCCATCCTGGGTGCGTGATCGATGTCGAACGACCCAAGCTCGAGGGCAACGTCGCTGTCGGCGAAGGTCGGCGCATCGGTATCGCCGAGTTCGGTGCCGCCACCGGCCGGGCCGTCTTCTGGTTGCACGGCACACCCGGTGCCCGGCGACAGATCCCGATCGAAGCCCGGCGATACGCCGAACGCGAGAACATCCGGATCATCGGGCTAGACCGTCCCGGCGTCGGATCGTCCACACCGCACCGTTACGAATCGGTCCACGCGTTCGCCGACGACGTCGCGACGATCGCCGACATCCTGGGCATCGGACGCTTTGCCGTGATCGGACTGTCCGGCGGCGGCCCCTACGCGCTGGCCGTCGCGGACGCGATCCCCGAGCGGGTGGTGGTCACCGGCATCCTCGGCGGGGTCGCGCCGACCCAGGGCCCGGAGGCAATCGACGGCGGTGCGATGGAGTTCGGCAAGCTGCTCGCGCCGCTGCTCCCGACGCTCGGGATGCCGATCGGCCGGGTGCTGAGTTCATTTTTCCGCGTGGCCCGCCCGGTGGCCGAACCCGCCATCGGACTCTACGGTCGCTTCTCCCCCGCCGCCGACCGTGAACTGCTGCAGCGTCCCGAGTTCAAGGCCATGTTCCTCGACGACCTACTCAATGGCGGCCGCAAACAAATGGAAGCACCGTTCGCCGATGTTGTTGTGTTCTGCCGTGATTGGGGCTTCTCGGTCAGCGATATCACCGGACCGGTGCGGTGGTGGCACGGCGATCACGACCACATCATCCCGCACGCACATGGCGAGCACATGGTGGGATTGCTGCCCGACGCGAAACTCGTCACCATGACCGGGGAAAGCCACCTCGGCGGACTCGGTATGGCCGTCGACATCCTCGCCGAGCTGATGAGTGTGTGGGATCAGCAGACCGGGATCCTCATCCCCTGACCCCGCTCGCCGCACATATGCGCGAAGTACGCTGTTCTCGGGTCTCGATCAGATACCTCGACCGATCAGAGAGGCAACACGATGTCCGACTGGGTGCGCAAGATCAAAGAAGAAGCCAAGGAGTTCGTCGCGTCCGCCGAGCAAGAACTGACCGTCCTCGAAGGTGTCGACGGAGTCGATCCTCTTGACCCCGACCACGACGATGAGGACGAGCAGAACCCGAAAGAGCCTGCCTGACACCTATTGAGCGACACGTCGGACCGGCTACGGCTAGGTCGGGTACGGCAGCGCTTGTCCGCCGCGCTGGTTGAGCATCACCGTCATCACGCCGATCTCTTCGGACTGCTCTTTGACCATGGCCGTCGCGGCCCGTCGGATCGCCGGGTCCCCGGCCTCCTGGCTGGCGTACGCCGCCATGTCGATCCCGCCCTGGTGATGACGGATCATCAACTGCAGGAACAGGATCTCCGCCTCTACGCCCGCGGCGTTGTGCAACGCTGTGAGCTCGTCGCCGTTGGCAGTACCCGGCATGGCCGCCGGAGTGGAACCGCCCGACCCGGCCGGGGCCGTTCCATCGGGCACCGGGGCCGTTCCATCGGGCACCGGGGCCGTTCCCATGTGGCCGTGGTCTTCCGGCTTCATCCAGCTCATCGTCTGATCACTCTGCAATGGCGCATCGAGCATCTGCAGCCATCCGGTCATCTGGCCGATCTCGCGCCACTGGGCGGCCTTGATCTGATTCACCAGCCCACGTACGTCTGGCGAACTGTCGACCGACATCATGTCGGCCATCATGATCGCCTGCTGGTGATGCGCCGACATGTCCTGGGCAAAGCCGATGTCAACGGCGGTTGCTTTCGTCTGTGGCTGCGCGGTGTCGTCGTCGGGACTGATGGCCAGGCCGATACCCAGTCCGACGATCAAGGTGATCACCAGAGCCGAGGCCGGCCACCACCACCGACGAAGGGTTGAATCGGTCACCGCGGCGGGTACACCGAGGGATCCAGCTGCAAGGTCATGAACCCATTGTCCATGCACGTCACCCACAGCTGGTCGCCGTGGAACTCCGGGGGTGACAGACACCAGTCGGCCGATAGGTCGCCGCCTGCCAACCGGTTCTGATCGCTGATGATCCCATCTGCGCGCGCTTCCCCCTGCAGCACTGCGCGGGCCACCGCGAGCGTGCCGAGAATTGCCGGCAACTCGACCGAACCAAACAACGCATGACTCGAATTGGTGAGCTGCTCGACCTTGCCACGCTGTGCCGGCGGGTTGAAGTACGCGATCTCCCGGAAATGATCGGGATCTCTGATGTCGAAGACCCGGATGCCCGACTGAATCCAGCCACAGGCCATCGCAGTCGGATCCACCTGGCGATCGATGGCGCAGTAGTGCGCGTCGTAGCCGAAGAGCCCGTTGCCGGCCGTACTCTGCGCCCAGCGGTTCGCATTCTCGGGCAGGTTGATCGCCAGCTTGATGGCGTTGCGCTGCGTGAGATTTGCCGAGTTGCTCGCGTCGAACAATTTGACGCCGCCCGAACCGGCCTCGTCGACCGCGAAGAGAAATGGCCGGCCGTCATACGTCGCGTAGATGTTGTGCTGCGTGACCTGACCGTCGGCCCAGTACTTCTCTCCGATATGCGGCATCATCTGGGGCACAATGGTTCTGGGCTTGCGGTTCTGAACGTCGGTGACGTCGATGACCGTCAGTCCGAACAGGTTCGCCAAATATAGGGTGTTGCCATCGGGCGAGAATCCCATGCCGTGGGCTTCGACTCCGGTGATCCCCGACCAGACGATCATCGGGTTACGCGGATCGGTAAGGTCGACGGCGCTGAGATACCCCGGAGCGATACCGGATGCCCAGTAGGTGTTGCCGTCGGGCGAGAAGTCACCCTCGTGGGTGGTGATCGGCATCGGCATGCTCAATTGGGAGCCGGCGCCGGTGTTAAGCAGTCGCGGGTGGGCGCAATCGCCGGAAATGTCGTAGACCGAGATGTAGCCGGCACCCTCGAGTATCCCGACACCGGTCCCGACCAGGAGACCGCGTTTCTGGTTGACCTTCAACGACTCCCACGTGCCACCCACCATGGCTGGTTCGGTGAGCACCGCGGAGAGTTTCGGGGTTCGCGGATCTGACGCGTCAATGACTTGCACCCCCGGATTTGGTCCGAGGAAGCTTGCCGGAAATGTCGACCCGGTGTACGAACAGTTCTTGTAGGTGGCGCTGACGATGCCGGCGCCCTGACCCTGATACTGCCCGATCAGATCGAGGTTGCAGTTGTAACCCTGGGTGCTGCGCCCCGACTTGCGGTCGGCCAGCGGAACTTCGCCCTGGATCCCGGTTTCCACCCGATCGCCCTCGCGACACGAGGCCGGCGCGACCGCGGTCGCCCAGACATCGGTGAGGTCGTTGTACCCCGGTGGCGCTGTGGCCACCGCCGGACCGGCCACAGTCAGGCCGGCCGACACCACCGCCATCGTCACCGCAACCCGACCCAAAGCGCGAACGAATTCATACCGCGACACAGTGTCCCCCTCCGGACGCACTACATTGTGCTGTCGCGGACAGTACCGCTCTGAGGTGCCCCGAAGGCGGGATATGCCGATTCCGGCGTCAGTTGATGACGGGCAGACTGTTGGCCAATGCAGTGAGTTCGTCCACCGTGGTTCGGGTGTCCACCGCACCGAGTTCGATATAGACACCGGGATGAGAATCGACGGTCAATCCGATCCACTTGGTCTCTCCGGCAGGATCACCCACCACGGCCCGACCCCCCTGCCAGGTGGTGCTGCGGACATCGGTCCACCCACGGATCTCCGTCATCCGCGACTCGAGCTGCTCCGGGCTGACATAGAAGTCCGTCCAGAGGTCGTACTCCGTGCCGTCGACCTCCAGTGCACATCGGAAGCCGCCCTTGATGAACAGTTCACCCGAGCCGTCCCGGTCGGTCCCCTCCTCGGGAGGAAGGGCATCGAACCTGGTCTCGCACAGCATCGCGTTCCAGCCTTCCTCGGACGGGGCGGCAGGAAGCAGTTCGGCGAGTTCCGCTGCAGGTTGCGCGAGCAAACCCCACCCGGCTCCGACCTCGACGGTGGCTCCGGCATCGGGTTCCGATACCCGGCCCTTGTCGTCGACCGCCCGGACCGAGTACTCGACCGTTGTCGAACCTTCCGGAGCGACGGCGGAGGCGTCGGTGAACTCACGATCCAAGCCCGTGTACACAACCTCGGTGCCGCGGCTGAGCAAAAACGACTCGGCATCGGAATCCGCAGACCACGTCACCTTCACCACGCCGCCTTCCTGGACGGCCTTGATACCGGAGGGCTCCGCGACATCTCCTGCGCCCCGGACAAAGTAGGTGACCGCCAGTGCGACCACCAACGCCACGACCGCTCCGACCACCAGCAATGGCCACGCCCAGCGCTTCACAGCGGAAGCTCATCGAGTACGGCCGCGGCATCGGCATTCTTACCGTTGTCCATGACCACCGAAACGTCGTACTTCTCCAGATCGGGGTCGTCGAAGGCGAAGAGCAACGTACCCGCCCAGTCGCTGTTCGGTCCGTCACCCTGGTAGAGCAACCCGCGCACGCCCTTGTCCGTGGTGACCGTTGCCGTCTGCAGATCCAGGCTGTCGAGGTACTCGTCCCGCGCCTGCTTGGATTCGAACTCCCGCAACCGAACCGAGTACTCACCGTCGGTGGAACGACACAGGATCGTGCCGGTTTTGGGAACATCGGTGTCGACCGATCCGACACCACCCCAGCACGCCTCTCCGGTGAAAGTGTCGGTCGACAGCGGGCTCGGACCGACGATGTCTCCGAACGCTGCCGCCAGCTCCTCGACCCCGTGCCAGCGCTGTGTCACAACGACTTCCTCGGTGGCCGGGCCAAATGGTGAGGCATCGCGATCGCCGGATCGCGCCGACACCGAATACGTGTACGCACCCGGTAGCGGCACCGGCTGTGAATACTGGGGGTCGCCACCGACGTAGATGATCGTTTCTCCCTGGCGCAGCGCGTATTCGGAGGCACCGTCGACGGCAGGCCAGCTGATGTCCACCGTGGTCTCACCGACTTCGGCGGTGGGTTGCCCCGGTGTGGCAAGGGCATCGCCACCCCCGAACATCAACAGCCCCAAGACAACTCCGACGACCACCGCGAGAGCCACGATCGGGCCGGCCATCACCGCGGCACGCTTGAACCACGGTGGCTTGTGCCCCGGTCCGCCGGAAGCCGCACCAAAGGGGACGAAGCCCGCACCCGGCGGGCCTCCCGGTGGCGGTGTGGTCTGGTTGTAATTCGGATACTGCCCGCTTGGTACCTGCGGACTCGATGGCGACGAATGTCCGCCGACCGGCGGGCCGCCCTGATATCCCGTACCGCCACCGGAATGACCTGGATTCGATTGATACGGATTCGACTGGGGCCGAGCCAGATTCGCCGACGGCGGATAGGTGATCGCGGCTGTCGCAGGAGCCGGTCCCTGATGACCCACATGAGGCGGACCAGGTTGCGGAGCCACATTCCCCGGGATCGGCGCAAAAGCATGCTGTGCTCGGGTGCTCTGTTGAGCCCCACCACCCTGCAATGCCTCTTGCGCGGCCTCGGCGAGTTCGCGTCCGGAGTCGAATCGGTCGGCGGGTTTCTTGGCCATCGCCCGGGCGATCACCGCAGCCATGGCCGCCGGGACCGCGGGATTGGCAACCGCCGGATTCGGCGGCGGGTTGAACATGTGCGCAGCCATCAGCCCCTGACTCGTCGGGGCATCGAACGGCGCTGTGGCCGTGAGCAGTTCGTAGAGACTGCAACCCAGCGCATAGATGTCGGCGTGGTGATCGATCTCCTCGCCACCCACCTGTTCGGGTGCGCTGTATCGCAGCGTTCCCACCGTCATACCGACCGAGGTCAGGCTGCTGTCGGTTTCCTGCGCCATCCGCGCGATCCCGAAATCGGTGAGTTTCACCGCGTCCGGGTTCATCGGATCGGAGCCGGGGGTGATCAGGATGTTGCCGGGTTTGACGTCGCGATGGAGGAGACCTTTGCGATGCGCGTAGTCGAGACCGTCGGCGACCTTCGCGATGATCGTGACCGCCAGACGCGGGTGAAGCGGTCCGCCCGACAGCATCTGGGCCGCATCTGTGCCGGGAACGAACTCCATCGCAATCCACAACTGGCCATCGTGCGTGCCCCGATCGAGCACATTCACCAGGTTGGGATGACTCAACGGCGCGACCAGGTCTGCCTCACGCTCGAACCGCGCACGGGTATCCGGATCACTGCCGTAGGTGCTGTTGAGGAGTTTGATCGCGTCGGCGCGAGGAAGTCGCGGGTGCTGGGCCTTGTAGACCTCACCCATTCCGCCGCGGCCGATCAGCTCGAGGATCTGATAGCCACCGATGTGAGACCCGATCGCCACACTCATAGCCACTCGACCTTTCTCGTCACCCGCCGGCGGCGAGATGCGGTCGATACTATCGACAGGCGCCGATGGCACACCAGGACTCGAGCAGCTATTAGTCCGTCTGACCGATCACGAAAGAATTCCCCCGCCCGATGGATTGAGCACATACGCTTACTCTCATGAAACCTGCCGCATCCCGGTTCATCGTCGGCGCCGCATTGACCGGGGCGGCACTGCTGACGACGACGCCATCCGCGATGGCCGGCGATCAGAGCGCAACCTGCACGGCCGACGCACAACGCCTCGGGGCACAGACTTACGTTGCCGCGCTTGCCGATCCACGACTCGCCTACGACGTACCGCTGGCCGAGGACGTCATCCGATTCGAGAACGGGCTGCAGACCGGCTTCTCCGGGCCGTTCATGAAAGCCGAACTGGCCGCCCACCTGCAGTACGGCGGCATCACCGGAATCGGGAACGCGACGTGGCGCCAGCACGACAATCTGGTGCGAACGGTGTACGACCTCGACTACGGGTTCGCCGGTCTCGACCTCGCCGGAGCCACCGTCGATGAAACATTCGCCTTCGACGACCAGTGCCGGATCAAACGGATCGATGCGACGATCACCGTCCACCTCGCCTGAACGGCAGCCGAGCGGACACCATTGACGACCAGGGGAGACAGAACAGATGGGGCAGTTCACCAGGGCTGAACTCGAGTCGGAGTTCAGCAAGTTCAAAGCGGTCAATGACGCAGTCGCGATCACCCAGGACTGGAATCGGTGGGCCGACCAGTTCACCGAGGACGCCGACTACGTCGAACACGCGCTGGGCACCTTCAAAGGCCGCGAGGAGATCCGGGCGTGGGTCAACAAGACGATGGGACGCTTCCCCGGCAATCACATGGTCGGATACATCTCGTTGTGGCATGTCATCGATCCCGAGACCGGCCGGGTGATCTGTGAGATCGACAACCCCATGCGCGATCCCGGCGACGGCAGCGTCTTCACGGCCACGAACATCACGATCCTGACGTACGGCGGCGACGGCCTGTGGGCAAAAGAAGAGGACATCTATAACCCCGCAGAGTTTGCCCAGGCAGCCAAAGCCTGGTGCAATAGGGCACAGGAGCTGGGAAATCTCACCGAAGAGGCTTCCGAATGGCTCATCAAGTTCGGTAAATATGTGTGAAAACCCCGCGTTACCTGCACCACAATCCGACAATGTCGGGTAACACCGACGTGCGCGGGCACGACGCCCCTGAGGTACTGACGACAACTGGTGTGGCGCCGCTTTTACTGGCCGAGCGCGCCGCGCAACAACTTGGGTGACGGCATCACGATCCCGTACCCTGAAGCCTTACAGCCTAGCCCTTCCTGGAGGAATATCTGATGGCACGCGAGTTGACCCAACTTGAGCTACTGAAGGAACTGTCACCGGCGGCCGAAGAGAACGTCAACCGCCACCTGCGCACGACGAGGGATTGGCATCCTCATGACTACGTGCCGTGGGACGAGGGCCGGAACTTCGCCGCGCTCGGTGGCGTCGACTGGGATCCCGAGCAGTCGCAGCTCAACGAGGTTGCCAAGGCCGCCATGGTCACCAACCTGCTGACCGAGGACAACCTGCCGTCCTACCACCGCGAGATCGCCGAGAACTTCTCGATGGACGACGCGTGGGGTCACTGGGTCGGCCGTTGGACTGCGGAAGAGAACCGGCACGGCATCGTGATGCGCGACTACCTCGTGGTCACCCGCGGCGTCGATCCCGTGGCGCTCGAAGAGGCCCGCATGATCCACATGACCAACGGCTATTCGCCGCTACAGGCCGCAGGCGACCGCGCCGACGAGCTGGGCGAAGAGGCAGCAGGCATCCTCCGGTCGGTCGCGTATGTGACCTTCCAGGAACTCGCCACCCGCGTCTCGCACCGCAACACCGGCAAGGCCTGCAACGACCCGATCGCCGATCGGATGCTGCAGCGCATCGCCGCTGACGAGAACCTGCACATGGTCTTCTACCGCAACATCTGCAGCGCAGCCCTCGATCTGGTCCCGGATCAGGCGATGAAGGCGATCTACGAGATCGTGTCCAACTTCCAGATGCCCGGCGCCGGCATGCCCAACTTCCGCCGCAACGGTGTCCTGATGGCCAAGCACGGCATCTACGACCTGCGTCAGCACCTCGAAGAGGTCGTCCAGCCCGTCCTGCGCAAGTGGAACATCTTCGAGCGCGACGACTTCGGACCCGAAGGCCAGAAGATCCGCGAGGATCTCGGAGCCTTCCTCGAGAAGCTCGAAGCCGACACCCTCAAGTTCGAAGAAATGCGTGATCGTTCGCTGGCGCGCGAAGCCGCCAAGCGCGAAAAAGCCGCAGCCGCTTCCTAAACAGAAAACCACTGAGCTGACCGCACTACTGCCAGAAACCGTCACAACCCCGGCCCTACGGATCGGGTCCATCGAGCTGTCCAGCCCGGTGGTCCTGGCCCCGATGGCCGGGGTGACCAATGTTGCCTTCCGGACCTTGTGCCGCGAACTCGAACTCGCGCGGATGGGCACCGTCGCCGGACTCTATGTCTGCGAGATGGTGACCGCCCGCGCGCTGGTCGAACGGCATCCGGTCACGATGCACATGACCACCTTCGGCCCGGAGGAAAACCCCAGGTCGATGCAGTTGTACACGGTTGATCCCGAGTACACATACGCTGCCGCGAAGATGATCGTCGACGAGAATCTCGCCGACCACATCGACATGAACTTCGGCTGCCCGGTCCCCAAGGTCACTCGTAAGGGTGGCGGTTCGGCGATTCCGTACAAGCGCCGACTCTTCGCGAATATCGTCGCCGCGGCGGTCCGCGCCACCGAGGGCACCGATGTCCCGGTCACGGTCAAGTTCCGGGTCGGCATCGACGAAGACCACCACACACACCTCGATGCCGGCCGTATCGCGGCCGCCGAGGGCGCGAAAGCTGTTGCGCTGCACGCACGTACCGCATCACAGCGTTACTCCGGCAACGCCGACTGGAACCAGATCGCACGCCTCAAGGAACACGTCACCGATGTTCCGGTCCTCGGCAACGGCGACATCTTCGAACCCGCCGACGCCACCCGGATGATGTACGAAACCGGCTGCGACGGCGTGGTCATCGGCCGCGGCTGCCTCGGCCGCCCGTGGTTGTTCGCCGAACTGAGTGCCGAATTGAACGGCACTCCCGCCCCACCCGCCCCAAATCTCGGTGAAGTGGCGCAGATCATTGTCCGGCATGGGCAACTCCTCGCCGACCATCACGGTGAGTTCAAAGGCATGCGTGAGATCCGCAAACACGTCGCCTGGTATCTCCGCGGGTTCCCCGTAGGTTCGGAACTCCGGCGCGAGATGGCGTTGGTCGAAACCGTTACGCAGCTGGCCGACCTCGTCGGACAATTACCCGCTGACGTGCCGTTCCCCGACGACGCACACGGTCCGCGCGGCCGCCAGGGGTCACCATCTGCGGTGGCGCTCCCCGAAGGCTGGCTCGACGATCCCGACGACGAAGCGGTCCCGGCAGGGGCCGAGGTCATGCATTCGGGCGGCTGAACCCGCCCCACTGCCGCGGTGCCGTTCGCGAACTTCAGATCCAATCTGGCGCATCTCGGCGCTCCACACCGCACATTCTCATCCCTCACATAGGGATGCGCCCGTTTTGGTCAGTATCATCGAGACGGCGCCGTGCCCGCTGAATGTTCAGACGGGCCTGAGATACAGCCCGGCGCCCAGATGGCTGAAGGAACATGGGTGAGCGAGGACGAACTCCGGGCACGTGCGTCCGAGGAGCGCCGCGATGAGATTCGCCGTCAGCTCGGCGCACCCTCCGACGAGGTACTGCGGGAGCCGACCAGTCGCGAGCTGATCGAGGGCGACCGCAATCGATTGACCGTCCGCGAGCTGCTCAACCGGATGAATGCAGCGGCCCGGTCCGACGACGAAGATGCCGGCGATGCCCCGCAGAGTCCTCCGCCGCCGCCGAAACCGCCGCAGCAGAACACAGCGCCCCCCGCTTCACCGAGTTCTTCCCCACCGGCATCGCCGACGTCCGCCTCCACGCCCCGTCGTCTCCGGCGCGTGAGTCCGGCAGATGCACCGACCGAACGGATTGTCGGTCCCGGGGAACCCACGTTCGTCGAGGCCGAAGCGAAGACCGAGGTCATCCCGGCCACTCCCGACGCCACGGTCACCAAATACATCCCGCCGATCAGCGCTGCGGCACGGATCCCAGAGCTGTCCACCGAAGACGCCGCGGCCGAGGCGCCGCGCGCAATGGGCTCCGGTCCCGCGACCCCCTCACGTCGGCGGGCCACACCACCCGAAGTCCGCGACCACAAGCAGTTGATGCACCGCGCCACGGTCGGTGGCCGAATCCTCATCGCTCTCGCCTGCGTGTTGGCGCTGCTCGGTACGGGCGCAGTGTGGGGATATCAGAAGGTCAAGGACAGCAATTGGAACACCGTTGACGCGGTGAACCCCGACAACGACCAGATTCGCGACAAACAGCTGCAGACCGGCGACGAGACCTACCTGATCGTCGGTACCGACACGCGAGCCGGGCAGAACGGCACCGTCGGCGCAGGCGACAGCGTGGATTTCGAGGGCAGCGCCCGCTCGGACACCGTGATCATGGTGAACATCCCGGCCGACCGCAGTCGCGTTGTCGCCGTGTCGTTTCCCCGCGACCTGCAGGTCGACCGGCCCGAATGCTCCAGCTGGAACAACGAAGACGGTGAATACACCTCCGAGGAGGTCCCGTCGGCGACCGGCGTGAAACTCAACAGCGTGTACGGCGATGGCGGCCCGAAGTGCCTGGTCGAAACCCTCACCTCCATGACCGGCCTGAACATCAACCACTTCATCGCCATGGATTTCTACGGGTTCGAGCAGGTGGTCAACAAAATCGGCGGTGTCGAGGTCTGCTCGACAACCCCGCTGAAGGACTACGAACTCGGCACCATCCTCGCCAAGCCCGGCACGAAGACACTGAAGGGCTCCAAAGCCCTGGACTACGTACGGGCCCGCAACATCGAAACCGAGGGCAACGGCGACTACGGACGGATCAAACGGCAGCAGCTGTTCATGTCGTCGCTGCTGCGTGGAGCACTGTCCAGTCAGGTCCTGACCAATCCGAGCACTCTCAACGGCATCATCGACACCTTCATCAAGTACAGCTACGTCGACCGGGTCAACACCGACAACCTGGTGGAGCTGGGCCAGTCGATGCAGGGACTCGATGCCGGGCGGGTGACCTTCCTGACCGTGCCGACCTCGGGTACCGCGGAGGACGGGTCCGGTAACGAGATCCCACGACTCGACGACATCGACGCGATCTTCAATGCGATCATCAACGACTTGCCGCTCCCCGGGGAGAAGTCCGAAACTCCCGAATCGGGCACGCCGACGCCCGGCCCGACGACCACCGCGCCCAAGCCCGCGGAGGCGACTGTCACCGCCCTCTCGCCGTACTCGATTTCGCTGCGCGTGCTCAACGGCACCGGTACCAGTGGCATCGCCGCCGAAACCGCCACCGATCTGGCCAACTACGGCTTCGAGATATACGGCGTCGCCGATGCCTCGGAAAACCGCACCGACACCGTGGTCCGGTACGGCCCGGGCGAACAGCAGTCCGCTGCAACGGTCGCCCAGATGTTCCCCGGTGCCACGATCCAGGCGGATTCAACGGTCAGCTCGGGCGTCGAAGTCATCCTCGGCAGCGACTTCTCGGGCACCCTTGACGACGCACCGGCCGAAGGTGCGCAGGTCAGCGTCCGAGAGCTGCCACGGGAGTCCAATCCCGACGACCTCCCCAACGACCTCACGGTCACCAACGCGGGTGACGCCACCTGCGCGTGATCATCGGATCCGAGCCCCAGTACACGGCTGCCGTTCATTTGCAGTTCACCACCTGACAACCATTTGCCCTGCTTGTGGCAGTACGGTGGGGATATGCGTAGTGCGTACATTGAGCAGATGGCAGAACTCAACGGAGTTCTCGGACAGATGTGTGAGTTGGCGGGGATCGCAATGGAGCGTTCCACCCAAGCCTTGCTACAGGCTGATCTGGCCGTGGCCGAAGAGGTCATCGGCGCCCACGAACAGCTGACGACGCTGTCGACCACAGCCGAGGAACGAGCCTTCGCCATCCTCGCGCTACAGGCGCCGGTGGCCGGCGACTTGCGGGCGATCGTCAGCGGATTTCAGATTGTCGCCGACATCGAGCGGATGGGCGCCTTGGCGCTGCACGTCGCGAAGGTGGCACGCCGACGTCACCCGGCCAAGGCTCTCCCGGAGGAAGTCAACGGCTACTTCGCCGAGATGGGCCGCCTGGCCGTCGCCATGGCATCGAGCGCTCGTGAGGTTCTCAACACCCAGAACCCGGAAGACGCACTGAAGCTACAGGACGACGACGATGCGATGGATGATCTGCACCGGCATCTGTTCACCGTTCTGATGGATCGTGACTGGCCGTACGGCGTGGCCGCCGCGGTCGATGTCACGCTGCTCGGCCGCTACTACGAGCGCTTCTCAGATCACGCGGTCCTCATCGGCCGTCGCGTGGTTTTTCAGGCAACCGGTCAGACACCGGAGCAGTTCTCCGAGGTCTGAACCCGGCGTTCAACGGCTGTATCCGCGGCCGATCTCGGCGATACGATCGGCGAGTTCGGCCGCGGTACGGAATCGGTCGCTATGCGGCGCAAGGCATTCCGACACCAGTTCCTGTTCGGCAGCCGAGAGCGCAGAGCTGAGTACGGGCTTGGTCGACTGCACTGTCCGGATTGCCACCAGCGGCTGCATGTCCGGCAATTCGCCATAGAGCCCCTCACCAGTCAGCGTGCGATGGATCGTCGCTCCCAGCGCCCACAGATCCGTTGCCCGCGAAGGCGCTTGGCCGACCAGCATATCGGGATCAGCGAACTCCAGCGTCGCCGATGATCCGACGCCACTGACCGCGGTCGCCGCTGTGATCACCCGCGCCAGGCCCAGCGCACTGAGCACGCCTGCCGGCCCGTCCTGATCGCCGCCGATCATCACGTTGGCGGGTTTGATATCCCCATGGACCAGACCCGCCTGATGCATGTCGTGAGCCCCACGTGCGGCGCCTTCGAGTACCGCCAAAGCCTGTTCGCGTTGCAGGGGCATGGCAGGCGCGGCCATCGACCCACCCGGCAGATAGTCCATGGAGTACATGAACTGATCACCCAGTGCTGCCTCGTAGAGCCGGAGCAGGTGCGTCGAACGGACTTCGGAGAATGTTCGGAGTTCCCGAACGCCGCGATGGAACGCATCTTCGCCCACCGGATTCGAAAAAACTTTCAGCGCAACATGTTCAGCGGGAAGTGAAAGTCGCTCCGGAGCCACCGCGAGGTATGAGATCCCGTGACTGCCCGCGCCGAGGGCACGAACGATCCGGTAGTCGGCGATCGCGGCAGGCGATCTACGTGCATCGGATCCCGACGGCGAATCAACGTACATCGCTCACCCTCCCATGCGGAGACTCGAACAGCAGCGATCGGCTACCCACCCGCAACTGCGAACCCGGGTAGAGCACAGCTTCTTGCCCACGTCGCAGCGTGATCCAGCCCGACGCTCGGGGATGTCGCACATAGGTGCCGTTGACCGAACCGGCATCGATCACGCGAACCTCCCAATCCACAAGGCGCAGTTCACAATGCGCGCGCGACATCGAACCGGAGGTGTCGTTGATCCGGATCGGGTCCAACGGCCCGATTCCGCCGGCGGACACCCCACCACGGCCGGCGACCATCGGTTCGGGATCACGGCCGATCAACAGATCCCCGGCCACGACGTAGGTGGAACCGTCGTCGATCACCAACAGCCCCAAGGGCGGTCGCGGCCCTTGCACCAAGGCGCCTGTGTGCCGGTCGATCCGGATACCGCAGCGGGTGCAGATCGGAAGCCGCGGATCGTTGATATGCCCGTTGACACAGAGCAATCCGTGGATCTGCAGCTTCTGCTCACGGGCCGACACTCGCGAGTTGCCGACCTTGACAGGGCGGTTGGCCACGTCGGTCGGCGCCGACGACAGCGCCGAATCCAATACATCCTGGGGTGGGACCAGCGTCGGTTCGGCCACACCTTGACGAAACCCGGTGGGCTTACGCGGACCGCCGACGATGGGGAGCGGACTGCGGGCGCTCTGCGTCACCTCTTCGTGATCGTCGAGCCGAACAGACAACAGCGGTGGTGCCAAACGTATTTCGGCGTCGCTGTCGGTGGCGCCGACCATGAGCGGCGTCGACTCCGACTCGTCGTCCACCGGCGCGGTCTGCGGGATCATGTAGACCGCGCTGTCGGTGGACGGCGACGCGGACGGCCACAGGATCATCCCGGCTCCGGGGGCTGCACCTTTCTCCAGGGAGAAGATGTGCGACGGCGCGATCCCGGAGGCTCCGATGGGACCGCCCGAGAGCGGGTCCGTCTCGTCGATCGTGACCGCGACCGCATAGAGGCTGCTGGGATAGCTGCGCTGGACCAGGAACCCGGAGTCGGCCCCGCGCACCACCTCTGGGGACGCGAGTTCCGTGACGTACATCCGCGCAGTCGCACCGCCATAGACGAATACCTCGAGCCCGCCGCGGGAATCGGTCGAGATGACCGCGAAGTCGGGGCTGCTGTCTTCGTTGGCCAGCAACCACTTGGTCAGTGACCGCAGCCGAGAACTTTCCTGCGTCCCGGTTTCGGACGGCAACTCGGTGGCAATCCGCGCAAGATCAGTCAGTGTCGCACTGGTTTTCATCGGATCGGCATCGATGAGCAGCAGCGAAGGTCCGCGCCGGAGAGCGATGCCACGGCCAGGCAGCAAGCTGACCGGATGTTTGACCGTCACTCCCCCATCATCACCCATGCCGCCGGATTTTCGCCCGTTCGGGGCCAGGCGACGATCGTTCGGACTAGCCGAATCGACCGGAGATGTAGTCTTCCGTGGCGCGTTGCGCGGGGTTGGAGAACATCGTCTCCGTGTCGCTGACCTCGATCAGTTGACCCGGTTGACCGACACCGGCCAGGTTGAAGAACGCCGTCTGGTCACTGACACGCGCAGCCTGCTGCATGTTGTGGGTGACGATGACGATGGTGAAGTCCTTCTTGAGTTCGTTGATCAGCTCTTCGATAGCCAGCGTCGAGATCGGGTCGAGGGCTGAGCAGGGCTCGTCCATCAACAGCACCTCCGGCGAGACCGCAATGGCGCGCGCGATGCACAGGCGCTGCTGCTGACCGCCGGAAAGGCTGCCACCGGGCTTGTCGAGACGGTCCTTGACCTCTTCCCAGAGGTTCGCGCCACGCAGGCTGCGCTCGGCGACCTCGTCGAGCTTCTTCTTGTCCCGCAAGCCCTGCAGGCGAAGGCCTGCGACCACGTTGTCCTTGATGGACATCGTCGGGAAGGGGTTCGGCCGCTGGAACACCATGCCGATGGTGGAACGCACCGACACCGGGTCGATGTTCTTGCTGTAGATGTCCTCGCCGTCGAGCAACACCTTGCCCTCGACGCGGGCACCCGGGGTGACCTCATGCATGCGGTTGAGCGTGCGCAGCACCGTCGATTTGCCACATCCGGACGGACCGATGAAGGCGGTGATGCAGCGCGGCGGCACTTCCAGGCTCACGTCCTTGACCGCGTGGAAGGCGCTGTAATAGATGTTCAGGTCTTTGATATCGAGGCGCTTTGCCATGAATCTGTACTTTCGTTCGCTACTGGAGCCGGCGGGCGTCGGGGGGTGGGCGTCGCGTCAGAATCTCTGTGATCATCAGAACTGCTGTGACATCAAAACTTCTTGGGCGAGAACACTTTGGAGACCAGCTTGGCGCCGAAGTACACGATCGCCACCAGGATCACCAGGGTCAACGCCGCGCCCCACACCGTGTCGAAGGCGCCGGGACCGTTGTTGTATTGCTGCACCATCATCAAAGGCAGCGACTGCTGGTTTCCTTCGAATGGGTTGGTGTTGATCACCTTTGTCGAGCCGACCAGGATCAGGACCGGCGCCGATTCACCCATCACGCGCGCTATCGCCAGCATCACACCGGTGACGATGCCCGACAGTGCTGTGGGAAGGACGATCAGCGCGATCGTCTTCCACTTGGGTACACCGAGGGCGTATGACGCCTCTCGTAGATCCTGCGGGACGACCTTGAGCATTTCCTCGGTCGCCCGGACCACGATCGGTGCCATCAGCAACACCAACGCCAGCGCGACCACAAATCCCGAACGTGGCAGCCCGAACGTGGTGCGCCACACCGCGTAGATGAACAGCGCGGCCACGATGGAGGGCACACCCGAGAGGATGTCGACCATGAAGGTGGTGATCCGGGCGAGCACCGAATTGTTGCCGTACTCCACCAGGTAGATCGCCACGAAGATGCCGATGGGGATCGCGATGACCGCGGCCAGCGCAGTCTGTTGAAGCGTGCCGATGATCGCGTTGAGCGCTCCGCCCCGCAGCTCCGACTTCTGCCACCAGTCGGCGTCGAGAATGGTCGACAATCCGCGGGAGATCAGCGTCCAGACCAACCAGGCCAACGGGATCATGGCGATGACGACGGCGGCCGTGACCATGATCGCGGCACCCTTGTCGCCGATCTTCCGACTTCGTTTGACGGGCGTGAAGCCCGAGGGTGTGCGTTTGACCGGTGCAGTACTCGTGTCGAGTGTTGTCATGTCACTTGGCCTTCTTTCCGCTGATGACGGCCCGTGCCGCAGAGTTCACGATGAACGTCAGCACGAACAGCGCGAGGCCGGCGGCGATGTAGGCACCGGTCTTCGACGGTGAGTCGAACTCGGCGGCATTGTTGGCGATCTTCGTCGCGAACGTTTCGCCGCTCTCCATGAGGTTGAAGTCGATCGGGCCCGCCGTCGAGATGATGAGCAGCAGCGCCATTGTTTCGCCGAGGGCGCGTCCCAGGCCCAGCATCGATCCGCTGATGTACCCGGAGAATCCGAACGGGATCACCGCGACCCGGACGACCTCGAACTTGGTCGCGCCCAGCGCCAGTGCGGCCTCACGATGCCCAGCCGGCGTCTGCACGAACACCTCTCGGGTCACCGAAGTGATGATCGGCAAAATCATCACCGCCAGGACGACGCCTGCGGTCAGCATCGTTCCGCCGGTCGACATGTTGGTGACCTGAGATGGTTCCTGAAAGAGCGGCATGAAACCGAGGTTGCCCACGAGCCATTCGTTGAGCGGCACGAGTGCGGGCCCCAGGACCAAGATGCCCCACAGGCCGTAAACGATCGACGGCACTGCGGCGAGCAGATCGATCACGTAGGCGATCGGACTCACCAGCCGCTTGGGTGCGTACTCGGTCAGGAATATCGAGATACCCAGTGCGATCGGCATCGCCAGCAGCAACGCGATGATCGACACCACCAGCGTCGCGTAGAGCAGGCCCAGGATGCCGAACTTCATGTTCCCGGGGTCGGTACTCCACGGACCCGAGTAGGTGAAGAAGTTCGCCTCGTTGTCGAGCATCGAGGGGACCGCCTGGATCACCAGGAAAAGTGCGATCAGTCCGATGATCACCGAGATGAAGATGCCGGATCCGACCGAAAGGGTCCGGAAAATCCGGTCTCCCAGTCGAATCGCCGAACCGCCGGTCTTGATCTGCGACCCGGTCGGTTCTGTTGAACCGCCTCCACCGGTGGTGGTACCGGGTTGAGTAGTCGAGGAGCTCATAAGCCCTTTCGCCCTCGTCGTATCGTCAGTCTCTGTCATCGCCTTCTACCGCGTTTTCTCTACGGTCACCCTCGCCTACTCGATCAGGCCAGTGCGTCGATGGTCGACTGCAGCTTGGATTTGTATTCTTCGGGCAGCGGGGTGTAACCCAACTCTGCCAGTCCCTCTTGGCCATCGCTCAGAATGGTGGTGAACGCCTCTTTGAGGGTCGACGAGACGTCGCCTTCGTAGCCTGCGGAACAGACGATCGAGTACGGCGTCAGCAGCAGCGGGTATGCGCCCTCCTCCTTCAGCGCGTACAACGCGTCAGTGTCGACGATCAGGTCCTTGGACGCCGGGTCTTTGAACTCGACCGCGTCGAGCGCCTTGGCCGAGGTATCACCGTTCAGCTCCGTGGCACCGACACCGAAGTCGACCTGCGCGATACCCAGACCGTTCTCCTCGGCGAATCCCCACTCGACGTAGGTGACCGAGCCGGGAGTCTTCTTGACCGTGTCACCGACACCTGTCGACTTGGCTGCACCCGAGCCGCCCTGACCCTGGAAGGCCTTGTCGTGCTCGTACGGCCAGGCCTGCGGCGCCGAGTTCTGCAGGAAGCGCTGGAAGTTGTCCGTGGTGCCCGAGCTGTCGCTGCGGTGCACCGGCACGATGGCGGTGGCGGGCAGCTGCACGCCCGGGTTCAGAGCTGCGATCTCGGGCGCGTTCCAGGTGGTGATCTTCGAGTCGAAGATGCCTGCCAGCACGGCCGGGTTCAGGACAACACTGTCGACCCCGGGCAAGTTGTAAGCGATCGCGACCGGCCCGGCCACCATCGGGATGTGCCATGCGTCGTTTCCGCCGCAGCGGGTCTTCGCCTCGGCGATCTCCTCGCCCTTCAGCGCCGAGTCGGAACCGGCAAAGTCGACGTCGCTGCTCAAGAACTTGGCAACACCGTCACCGGAACCCGAACCGGTGTAATTCAGCACGATGCCGCCATTGTCGGCGACCACCACCTGGAAGTGTTCCATCGCCTTTTGCTGCGCGGTTGATCCTTCACCGCTGACGGTGCCACCGCTCTCTTCACTGCTACACGCAGACAGCACCAGAGCAGTAACCGCAGCCGCACTGACGAGCGCAGCACTTGACTTCATTCTCACCGAAGACTCCTCCATGGACTTTCCGTGACATCTCGTGATTCGAGCCGCCACCCCGACGCTCAATGCGTCACTTGTTGAAAGCTAGAGGTCCGTCATGTCTGGATTACCTACGTGTGGTGAACCGCAGATGAATACAACATCGACCCGTCGACGACGCTCTCGCAGGGCAAACTCGAGGTGTCCACCCAATGTTCACCTGCGGGCCACCTCGGGGACGATCAGATGTCCGCCGGACACCTGATGGTCGGTCAGCCGTAGGCCACGTCGATCGCGTATTGCCCGAATCCGAGCTTGCTGTAGGTGTTCAGAGCGGCCGTGTTGTCGCCCTCGACATAGAGTTCGACTTCGTCTACGCCCTGGTCAGCGAGGTAGTGCAGACCGGCGAGGGTCAGGAGGCGCCCGAGGCCGCGGCCTTGCGCCGCGGCATCGACCCCGACGATGTAAACCTCGCCCAGTGACGGCGTGTGAATCTTGGTCCAGTGGAACCCGAGTAGCCGGTGCGGGTCTGCCGCGTCGAACGCGAGGAACAGGCCGGCCGGATCGAACCACGCCGAGCCCGTACGTTCTTCGATCTGCTGCGAACCCCAGCCACCCTGTTCCGGATGCCAGGCAAACGCCACATTGTTGACGCGAATGATCTCCGCATCGTCGGAGGGTCCGGCGTAGGTCCGGAGCACCACGTCATCGGGGACGACCAGTTCTGGCAGGGCGGGATTCGGCACTGGCCGGCGCAACTGCAGCAATTGCCGCCGCGCAGTCAGCCCGGAAGCCGAGGCCAGGGCCTGCGCCGCAGGTAGATCGCCGTGCGCCCAGACCCTGACATCACCGGTGACGCGCCTACGCGTCTCGTCCAGCAGTGTCTTGCCGTGCCCCTTGCGCCGATGGTCCGGGTCGACCACCAACTCGATCACCGCCAGCTCGTCGCCGCGTGCCGGGGTCACGTTGGCGTACCCGACGATCTGGTCGCCGTCGCTCACCGTGACCTCCACGACGCCGGGCCGGCCGACACCGTTGACGGCCTGCTCTCCCAACGGCGCGACACCGTCGACGGCCGTCGCGGCGTCGAGGATCTCCGTGATTCGCCCGGCGAACTCCGGACCGCCCGATTCAGCTCCCATTGGTGCTGGAGCTGAACTCCGCGTCGGGGAACTCGACCTCATCGGGTTCGACAAGGTCTTCCAATTCTGTTCCGTCCGGGACAGTTCCGTTCGAATCCGGTGTTCGTCCGCCACGGCTGGGCCGCACGGCCTTGTATCCGACGTTGCGTACGGTTCCGATCAGCGCCTCGTGCTCGGCACCGAGCTTTGCGCGGAGCCGTCGAACATGTACGTCGACGGTGCGGGTGCCACCGAAGAAGTCGTAGCCCCACACCTCCTGCAGCAGCTGTGCACGGGTGAACACCCGGCCGGCGTTCTGCGCGAGGTACTTCAGCAACTCGAATTCTTTGTACGTCAGATCGAGGGGACGCCCCCGCAACCGCGCGGTGTACGTGCCCTCATCGATGACCAGATCACCGAGAGTGACCTTGCCACTGGCTTCTTCTGCGGTGACGCCACGACTGCGAACCACCAGCAGACGAAGTCGCGCGTCCAATTCGGCCGGACCAGTGGCCGGCAACAGGAAGTCGTCAAGACCCCACTCCGAGTTCACGGCCACCAGGCCGCCCTCGGTCAATACAGCAACGACAGGCACCGATGAGCCCGTACTCCCCAGCAGTCGGCACAGACCGCGTGCGGCTGCCAGATCAGAACGCGCATCAACGATGGCTACATCCGCATTTCCAGCTTCCATCAGCGACGACACCTCGGTGGGCGCAACGCGGACGGTATGAGCCAGCAGTGACAACGACGGCAATACAGACTCAGGGGTGGGATCGGCTGTCAGTAACAAGAGATCCACAAACCACTCCGATCTCGAAGGTACGTATTTTATGTACGCTGCCTTACCAACGTGTGCGAGACAGATGTCAGAATAGCGCCATATCGGTCGCAGCCCGTTAACAAGTCCCCGGTAAGCGAAGGAATCGCGACCGTCGGCCACGGTGACCGTGGGTCAAAGTCCACGCAAAGAAAGGTTTCGGTGCGCAAACTGCTGGCCGGCGTGCTCATCGCCGTCCTCTCTGCGGTCGGCATCGACTTCGCCACCGCCGCGTACGCGGAGTATCACTATTCGCAGGCCCTGCGAACGGCCTCCGAATTGGAGTTCGACCCCGAGGTCACAATCACCGGTTTCCCCTTTATCGCGGCCGCCGCCGCGAGCGACGAATACGACCGGATCGGTATCACCGCCAGGGGCACTGACCTGGGGAATGGCCGACGCGGGGACCTCCGTTCCAACCTGTCCGGCGTCGAACGTCTCGGCGGTTCCTGGCTGATCGGGGAACAGACACAGCTACGGGTCGCCAAGGTGAGCGGCTCACTGAAGATCGATTCGGTGAATCTGGGCCGCTTCCTGGGGCTGGACGACCTGACCGTCACAACCCCTGCACCCGAGGACAAGGCCGGCGGAGGCGGACCCGGCGACGGCATCCTTTCTGCCGGCTCGGGCATCATTCTGACCGCCACGATCAATTTGCCAAAAGTGAGTAATCTCGGTCACATTCGGGGCTCCGACCACCAGAAAGTCAGTGTTTCCGCCGATCTGTCGATCAGCGGCGGTGCCTTGCGGATCGACGCGACCGGCATCTACTCGGGCCCTGCCGACCACGTCGACTCAGATGTCTCGCCGGAGCAACTGCCCGACGTGTTGGGGCAGTTCTCCCGAACACTTCCCGTTCTGCCGCTCCCCTGGTCGCTGCCTGCATCGTCGGCGGCAACCGAAGGCAGTGACGTAGTTCTCACCGCCGATCCGAAACCGCTGGTGGTGACCGCGGATGACTTCTGGCATGGGTCTTGATAACCCCCGGCAGGCCTGCGGTAGTGTGGCGCTCATGCAACTGGGCCGTGAGTTGATGCTCACACGTCGCCGGGCGATCGACTTCTGTCGTATCGCCAACTGTTGCTGTCTGAGCCGGTAGTCGACGGGCTTTTCACAGTATTTCTCTGTGCCCCGTATGCCGGTGCGCCCCCTGGTCAGCTCTGCGCTGGTCCAAGGCGATCACCTCACGTCACCAGCAAGTCCCGATCTCTATCGATCACCGAACAAACCTGAACGCAATACCCCTCAACGAAAGGAAAACCATGGCTCGCTCCGATGTCCTGGTCAGCGCTGATTGGGCTGAACAGAACCTGAAGGCCGACAAGACCGTCTTCATCGAGGTCGACGAAGACACCTCGGCCTACGAAGGTGGCCACATCGAAGGCGCCATCCGCCTGGACTGGCGCAAGGACCTGCAGGACGGCGTCCGTCGCGACTTCCTGAACCGGGAGCAGTTCTCCGAACTCCTGTCGGCCAAGGGTGTTTCCAACGACGACACCGTTGTGCTCTACGGCGGCAACAACAACTGGTTCGCCGCTTACGCCTACTGGTACTTCAAGCTGTACGGACACAAGGACGTCAAGCTGATCGACGGCGGCCGCAAGAAGTGGGAACTCGACGGCCGCGAGCTGTCGAAGGACGAGGTCACCCTTCCGGCCGCGACGTACAAGGCCGAAGAGCCCGACACCAGCATTCGCGCCTTCCGCGACGAGGTCATCAACGCCATCGGCAGCAAGAACCTCGTCGATGTGCGTAGCCCCGATGAGTTCTCCGGCAAGATCCTCGCACCGGCTCACCTCCCGCAGGAGCAGGCTCAGCAGAAGGGCCACATCCCCGGAGCCATCAACATCCCGTGGAGCACCACCGCCAACGAGGACGGCACCTTCAAGTCGGACGAAGACCTGGCAAAGCTGTACGCCGACAAGGGATTCGACGAGAGCAAGGAAACCATCGCTTACTGCCGTATCGGCGAGCGTTCAAGCCACACCTGGTTTGTGCTCGATCAGATCCTCGGTAAGAAGAATGTCAAGAACTACGACGGCAGCTGGGTCGAATACGGCTCACTTGTCGGCGCCCCGATCGAGCTGGGAGAAAACAAGTAATCATGTGTGCTGCGCCTAAACAGGGACAGAATCTGCCCGCCGGTGTTGATACCGAAAAAGAGACCGTGTTGACCGGTCAGGTGCTCGACACCGACGGCAACCCGGTGGCCGGCGCATTCGTGCGTCTGCTTGACGGAACCGGCGAGTTCACCGCCGAAGTTGTTGCCAGCGGTACCGGCGACTTCCGCTTCTTCGCCGCCCCCGGAACCTGGACGCTGCGCGCGCTGTCGTCCACCGGTAACGGCGACGTCATCGTGAAGCCCGAAGGTGCCGGCGTGCACGAGCAGAACGTGACCGTCAGCAAGTAAGAGCCTCGGCTCTGACGAAGGCCCGGTTCACCTTTCGAGGTGGACCGGGCCTTCGTGCTTCCACCCGCTCCATCTTTTTTGTGGTCGCGATGACGGCTCTGGCAAAAGTGAGGGAATCCCCACACGCAGCAGGATCGGAGTGGACGCTAGAATACTCAGGTGGTCATCTTCTTCGAAGCATTGTTGGTACTGGCGAGTGTCCTGATCGTCTGGTTCGGCCTTTACGTGCTCTACCGGCTGGTCACAGACGAATCGTGACCCGTTCCGGCAACGAGGCGGTCAATCAGGCCGCCATCAAGGCTCAGGAAACCGGCAGCCGGAACATCCCGGCGCTGCCTGACCTGCCGCTGCCCGACGACACCGCCAACCTTCGCCAGGGTCCGGATCTCCATCCGGGCTTGCTGGCGTTGTTGCCGTTGGTCGGGGTCTGGCGCGGTGAAGGCGAAGGCAATCACCCCGAAACCGGCGACTACCGTTTCGGCCAGCAGGTGATCATCAGCCACGACGGCCAGAACTACCTCAGCTGGGAGTCCCGCTCGTGGGTCATCGCTGAGGACAGCGATGAGATCACGCCCGACCTCCGCGAATCCGGCTTCTGGCGCATCGGCGATGACGATGTGATCGAACTTCTGCTCACCCATGCCGAGGGGTGGATCGAACTCTTTTACGGCACCCCGTTGAACCAGACGAGCTGGGAGCTGGCCACCGATGTGGTGATCAAGTCCGCGTCGGGTTACAAGGCCGGCGGCGCCAAACGTCTCTACGGTCTCGTGGAAGACGGCGACCTGGCGTACGTCGAAGAACGGGTCGACAGCGATGGCGATCTGATTCCCCGCGCATCTGCAAAACTGAGCCGCTACGTCGGCTAGAACGGGGTAGACCCCCACACCACCCACTGAGCAGCGGGTTTCCGACCAGGACAAGGCCGGGGGTGCGGGGGTCCGGTGACCAATGTGGATTCAGCTCCATATCGATTGGGGTACTGCGCCCAAACAGATTGCGGAACAAGGTAATCCACCAATCGGCCGGTTAGCTGATGGTCACCTCACGTGTCCTAGAAATCAATTTCAGACCACCTCCTTCCTCGTGTACCGACGAAGCTACTCCGGCTGCTGCGGCACGGCAACAGATTTTTCTGGCGGCGAAACTTCGGGCAGCGCCAAGACCAGATCGGCATGGTGACGGGCCGGGAGGCGATGGGTCACCACCACGACTGCCCGCTCCGGCCCGACCAACGCTGCCGTGGATGCGTCGAGCAACTCAGATTGCAACCGATCAGAATCAGCGCGGTCGAGGTTCTCCCCCGGCTCATCGAGCAGCAGTATCGGCGCTTCGTTGATCAGCGCACGCGCGAGTAACAAACGCCGGCGCTGACCTCCGCTGACGGAGTCCGCACCCGCATCCAGTGGGGTGTCGACACCCGCGGGGAGCCCGGCCACCCAGTCACCGAGCCCGACCCGATTGATCGCGTCGATGATCAGGGCATCGGGGGCGTCACCGCGCGAGACCAGCAGATTCTCGCGGACGCTGGTCGTGAAGATGTGACCGTCCTCGGCGAAATAGCGGACGCCGTTGTCGTCGGGCCGGGTGACCGTACCCGCCACCGGCGCCAGCAGACCGGCCAGGGTGAGCAGCAACGACGACTTCCCACACCCGCTCGGTCCGACGATCGCGATCCGCGACCCCGGTTCGATGTCGAGGTCGATTCCACTGTCACCACCGAACACCTCGCCGCCCGGCCAGCCCCAGCGCAGCCCTCTGGCCACGACGGTGTTCGGGTCCGTGCCCGCAGTCACCGTATGCGCCGGCTGCTCGAAATCGCCTGCCCGGTCGATCATCGACATGATCCGGCGAGCAGAGTCTCGGCTCTTCGAAAGCTGCAGCGCCGCCTCGGTCATCGGCCCGGTCGATTCGAATGCGCTCAGCGGCAGCAAGATCAGCACACCGAGCGCCATCGGGGATACGCCATCGGCCAGTCCGATCCCGATCAGGGCCGCGGCCAGCACCGACACCCCGACCGCCAGCGGAACCGCGGCACTGGCCCAGGCACCTTGCCTGGCACCAATATTGCCGGCGTCGGCCGCATCGGATTCGGCGGATCGCGCCTCGTCGAGCAGCACCTGACGCCGCCCGGCCACGGCCAGTTCTGCGGCATGGTCGAGCAGGGTCATGATCGCGCCCGCGTTGCGCGTCTGGGCTGCGGCCTCGGCCCGGCCGGCACTCCGGGCGCCCCGGGCCGCCAGCCACGGCGCAATCACACCGCTGACCACCAATGCGACCGCCAACACCAGCGCCGCCCACAGCGACACGATCGCCATGATCGCCACCGCAGCACCGGACACCACGACCGACACACCGATCGGGATGATCGCGCGGATGAGTGCATTACCGATCTCGTCTACGTCAGTCCCCGTCCGCGACAACAACTCCCCGCGACGCAGCCCCACCGAATACCCGGCCGGGCCCCCGGCCAGTGCCAGATAGAGTCGACTGCGCGCCGTCGACATCGCATCAAACGCCAGGTCGTGGGTGGCGAGCCGTTCGAGGTACCGGAACAGTCCTCGGGAGATACCCAGCGCCCGAACCGATGTCACGGCCACCGACAGGTAAAGCACGGGCGGCATCTGCCAGGCCCTGGTGATCAGCCACGCGGACAGGGCGGCCAGGGCCAGTGCGCTGCCCGCTCCCAGGATTCCGAGAAGCAACGAACGGGCCACCGGCCGGCCGCGCAGACCCAGTAGGCCCAGCGCCCGCCAGAGCGCATCGCCGCGAAGGCTTCGGAGAGCAGATGTGTTGTCAGTGTTCGGCATACGTCACCCCGGTGACTTCGACGATGTCGTCGGCAACAGCCAGCATCGCCGGACGGTGGGCGACCACGATGACGGTATCGCCTGCCGCAGCCCGCGACTGCAACGCGCGCGCCACCGCCAACTCTGCATCGGCATCGAGGTGGGTGGTGGGCTCGTCGAGCAGCAACAGTGGCGCAGGCGAAGCAAGCACCCGGGCCAGCGCCAGTCGTTGTCGTTGTCCGGCGGACAGTCCCACTCCACCGCTGCCCAGGTTCGTTTGCCAACCGTCCGGGAGACCGGCCAGCACCGAGTCGAAACCACTGGCCCGACAACCGAAATCACGGTCACTCTCCCCGACCGGACCGGTCATCTCGAAGTTCTCCGCGACTGTACCCGGCACCAGGGCCGGATGCTGGGGCAGCCAGGCCACCTGCTCCCACAACGCCGGCTGATCGAGTTCGACGACCGGGACATCGCCGATCAGGACTGAACCCTCCTGCGGTGACTGCAGGCCCAAGATGGCCGACAGCACCGTCGATTTTCCGGCTCCGTTTGGGCCGGTGAGCACGCTCAGGCGACCAGGTGTGATGGTCGCGGACAGATCGTGCGGCGCCCAACCATCGCGGCCGTGCACGCCCAGACCGGCCACAACGATCCTGGCTCCCGCGACCGCCACCGTCCGGTTTCCCGCCGGACGTGTGGTGGCCCCGCCCTCGATGATTTCGAATACCTCACGTGCGCTGGCTGTTCCGGCCTCTGAATTGTGGAACTGTGCGCCGGCTGTCCGCAGCGGCAGGTACACCTCGGGCGCGAGGATCAACGCGAGCACGCCTCCGTAGAGGCCCATCTCACCGTGCACCAGACGCAGGCCGATGCTGACCGCCACCAACGCCACCGACAACGTCGCGAGAAACTCCAGCACCGCACCCGACAGGAACGCCACCCGCAACGCCTGCATCGTGCTGCGCCGGTGCGCCTGCCCGAGTTCGCCTACCCGGGCGGCCGGCTCCCGCTCGCGCCCCAGGGCGCGCAAGGTCGGTATCCCCGCGATCAGGTCGAGAAGTTGAGAGGACAAGCGGCTCATCGCCGTAAGCCGATCGGCGGTTCGATCCCGCGTCAGACGTCCGATCAAGATCATGAACATCGGGATGAGGGGCAAGGTGATCACCACGATGACGGCCGAGGTCAGATCGGCCATCGCCATCACGACCACCAGCACCGGGATCGCCACCACCGAGAGCAGCAGCGCGGGAACGTACCCTGTCAGATACGGGCCCAGCGCTTCGAGTCCCTGCGTGAGAATCGTGGCGAGGCGATTACGGCGTGCCAAGAGCTCACGGGGCGGGGTGCGGGCCGGATCCGATACCGCGGCAAGCGCTTCCCCGCGTAGGTCCGCGATCACCCCGGCACTGGCCCGATGCGCGTATCGGTCGTGGATGTACACCGCCACCACCCGCACCGCGATGGCCCCGCCCAACCCCCACAGATGCCAGGCCTGGGCGTCCAGACTGCGCCGATCCGGCGACACGATCAGCTCGGACAGGATCGATGCGACCATCGCGGCGGTGACGATCACGCAGACCACCTGCATGATCGTCATCAGCACCGTCAGGATCAGGTACCGGCGAGAGGTCCGCGAATAGCGCCACAGCCGTGGATCGATCGGCGGGCCGGATGCCGCCGGAGTCGCGGAGGTCACTTCGGCTGCTCGACCACTTTCGGTCGGCGCAAGGGCAAGCCGATCGACGGCGGAATCTGACTCGTGGAAATGCGCTGGCGGAACACCCAATACGTCCAGCCCTGATAGCACAGGACAATCGGGGTGAAGATGGCCGCGGCCCAGGTCATCACCACCAGCGTGTGATGACTCGACGAGCTGCCTTCAACGGTCATGTCGAAGGCCGGATCGAGCGTCGAGGGAATCACGTTCGGGAACATCGACCCGAGGATCAGGACGACGACACCGGCGATCGCAAAGCAGGTGGCGACAAATGCCCAACCCTCACGTCGCAGATACGCCAATCCGGTCGCGGCGATGATCGCAACGGCCGCCACTCCCAGCGCGATCCACGTCCAACCCTTGCCGTAGGCGATCTGCGTCCATAGACCCCATACGGCAGCGACAACCGTGGTGGGGACTGCAAGTGCAAACGCTGTCTTCATCGACTCCCCTTGCAGGTCACCAGCCGTCTTGAGGGCCAGGAACACCGCACCGTGGGTGGCGAACAGCATTGCCGTGGCCACACCACCGAGCAGAGCGTACGGGGAAAGCAGGTCGAAGAAGTTCCCGGTGAACTGTTCGTCACCGTCGATCGGCAACCCGCGCACCAGGTTTGCAAAAGCCACGCCCCACAGGATCGCAGGTAGCCACGACCCCAGACCGATACCGAAGTCGGCCCACCAACGCCAGCGCGGGTCATCGATCTTTCCGCGCCATTCGATGGACACGATGCGAACGATCAAACCGACCAGGATCAGGAACAACGGTATGTAGAAGGTGGTGAACATCGTTGCGTACCAGTTCGGAAAGGCTGCGAACAGCGCACCGCCACCGGTGATCAGCCAGACCTCATTGCCATCCCACACCGGTCCGATCGTGTTGATCATCGCCCGGCGACGGGTATCGCCGGGAATGCCGTTCTTCGGACGGCCGAGGAAGGGCAACAACATGCCGACACCAAAGTCGAACCCCTCGAGTACGAAGTATCCGAGGAACAGAAAACCCACCAAGCAAAACCAGAACTCCGCCAGACTCATTACTTACCCCAGTCCTCAGTACGCGAACGACAGTTGCTTGGGTTCATCCGGCGACGGTCGTTCATCGTCGGATTCCGGTTTCTCGGGTCCGTCCCCGCCACCCGGCCCGTTGATCGGAGGACCCGAATCGGCGGCGGTCGGACCTTCCCGGGTGTACTTGCGGATCAGTGAGAACCAGATGACCCCGAGACCGCCGTAGAGCAGGGTGAAGATGATCAGGGTGACCAGGACCTGGTAACCGGAATGTTGACTCACGCCCTGTTGGACCGTCAGGTGGATGTTCTCCAACCCGTTGGTGTCACCCTGGTTCGCCGGGTTGGGGGCCACCATCCATGGCTGCCTGCCCATTTCGGTGAAGATCCAACCCGAACTGTTGGCGAGGAACGGGGTCGGGATCATCCAAATCGCAAATGTGGCAAACTTTTTCGAATCGGGGATCCGGCCGCGCCGCATCAACCACAGTCCGAGCAACGCCACTGCCGCAGAGCCGAGTGCCCAACCGATCATCGCGCGGAATGCCCAGTACGTGACGAACAGATTCGGTTTGTAGTTGCCGGGCCCGAAGTTGGCGACATGCTCGGCCTGCAACTCCTCGACGCCTTGCAACGTGGAGTTGAAGTTGTTGTTGGCCAGGAACGAGAGCATGTTGGGAACCTCGATGAGATGGGTCACCGATTCACAGTTGTTCTGGGTCCCGATTGCCAGAATTGAGAAACTTGCCCCGGTTTCGGTGGTACACAACGATTCCGCCGAAGCCATCTTCATCGGCTGCTGCTCGAACATCAGCTTGGCCTGCTGATCACCGGTGATGGCCAGGGCCACACCACTGACGATCATGATCCACAACGCCAGGCGCGTCACCGGGCGGTACAGCGTTCGCGCATCATGCTCGAGTTGGTCGGCGGTCTTACCGTGCATCGACGGTTCCGGATCGTCCGCGACGGCGACCGCACCCTCGCCCGCGCTGCTCTTACCGACCGGGACATTCTCCCGAAGCTTCTTGGCCCGCCTCATATTTCGGACCATCCACCAGATCCCGATGCCCGCAACAAATGTTCCGGCGGTCAGGAATGCACCCGCGATCGTGTGTGGGAAGGCAGCCAGTGTGGTGCTGTTGGTCATCACGTCCCACAAGCTCTTGAGCTCCGGCCGCTGCTTCTCCTCATTCCACTGCGCACCCACCGGATGTTGCATCCACGAGTTCGCCGCGATGATGAACCAGGCCGACGCGTTGACACCGATGGCGACCATCCAGATCGTCATCAGGTGCACCTTTTTCGGCAGCCGATCCCAGCCGAAGATCCACAGGCCCAGGAACGTCGACTCGAGGAAGAACGCCACCAGCCCTTCCAACGCCAGTGGTCCGCCGAAGACGTCCCCGACAAATCGGCTGTACTCACTCCAGTTCATCCCGAACTGGAATTCCTGCACGATGCCGGTGGCCACGCCGAGCGCGAAGTTGATCAACAGCAGTTTGCCGAAGAATTTGGTGGCCCGTAGCCACTGTTCCTTGCCTGTCACCACCCAGACGGTCTGCATGATCGCCACCATCGGCGCCAGGCCGATCGTCAGCGGGACCAGTATGAAGTGGTAGACGGTGGTGATGCCGAACTGCCATCGGGAGACGTCGAGTGCGTCCATGTTTTCTCAATCGCCGGAGGTCTACTACGGTCGGTAGTAGCTGCAGATTACGCCTCGGAACTGGAGTGGAACAAGGTGATTAGCGCCCTTTTGCTGTGCTGATGGCCACTTTCGACAGAATGGGGCACAAGGTCCCGCACCGGCCGGGACGCTCGACCCGGGCCGTGCCGCTCTACACCGCGACGCCTCGATCGCCTGTCCATGGCGACGGTACGCACAACTAAAAAATAGAACACCCAAAGGAATCGTGCGACGTCAATGAAATAACGCGAAAAGGCGGCGCCCCCTCGAAACAGGGGACGCTGCGGCGCTCTGCAGGCGTCAGTCGACGGCGCGATCGACCAGCGCGGAAAAATCTTCCGGGCGATCCGGCGTCACCATCGTGTAGCCGTTCAGTTCGATGACCCTGGTGGCCAGCGTGATGCTCGAAACCAACCAGACCGCCTCGGCGCACACCAGATCCGCCGGACTCAATGGCGCGATCTTGGTCTCCCACCCCTCCTTTTCGGCCTGGGCGAACAAGGCCTGTTGGGTGGTGCCTTCCAAGATGCCGGATTCCGCAGGCGGAGTGGTCAACGTCTTGCCGTTGACCACGATCACGGTCGAGCGGGGGCTTTCGAGCACGAGCCCCTCGCTGCTGGTGTAGATCACATCATCGGCGCCCTGCTCTTTGGCGTAACGCAGGGCCGCCATGTTGGTGGCGTAACTCAACGTCTTGGCACCCAACAGCTGCCACGGTGCTGTGGCGGCGAGGTCGACGGAGTAGCCGCGGGAAGCGGTGATCACCTTGACCCCGTGTTCACGCACCTTCGACGCCCGCTCGGGCACCGGCCCGACGGTCAGGTACTCGGTGGCGCCGCCACCGTCTCGGGTCAACCCGGTCTTGCCGCTTTCCTTCGCCGCCACCGCATCCACCGGTGCCGATTCACGTCCACGCGAGTAGACCAGGCGCATCAGCCCCTCGGCCGCGTCGTTCTCCTTGGCCCAGACACGGGCGCCGGTGGCGATCGCCTCGGCCCACTGCTCTTCGTCCGGGGCGGGCAGATCGAGGGCCTTCGCACTGCGAGCGAAACGCTGCAGGTGCAGATCGACACAGCGAGCCGTGCCGTCACGCACCAGCAGCGTCTCGAAAACACCGTCGCCGCGCACGGCGGCGAGGTCGTCGGCATGCAGGATCGGCACGTCCGGGTCGAGAACAGCACCGTCAACAGTCACCAGAATGGGTTGAGCCATAGCGGCAAGGGTAGCGACCACACTCGTACCATTGGGAAGGTGACTGAACTGTTGGAATCATTGCGCCCCTCAGGAGCCGTCGGCGGCCTGGAAAATACACCGGATGAAGCCGTGGCCTGGCATTTCGGCGACCCGTTCGGTGAGCAGCGCGCTGCGGTCACCTCCGCGGCCGTCATCGACCGTTCCCATCGCGGTGTGATCGCCCTGACCGGGGAGGAGCGATTGAGCTGGCTCAACACGATCTCGAGCCAATTCGTCACCGATCTCGCGGACGGGCGCAGTGCCGAAAACCTGAACCTCGACGGCAACGGCAGGGTTGAGGACCACTTCGTACTCACCGACCTCGATGGGACGACCTGGATCGACACCGAGGCATCGCGGTCCGGGCCGCTGGCCGCCTTCTTGCAGAAAATGGTCTTCTGGGCGAAGGTCGAAGTCGCTCCCCGCCCCGACATGGCGGTACTGACGCTGCTCGGTCCCGACACCCGCACCGGGGCGATTGCGCAGCTACTGCAGATTCCGGGTGCAGCAACGGTTTATGACGCCGGACGGTTACCTGAAGGCGGTTTCTGGCGGGTGATGCCCGCCGTCGGCGATCACGCTTCGGTCGAATCGATCGATCTGATCGTCCCCGCCGACCAGCTCATCGCATGGTGGAAGAGCCTGACCGCAGCCGGCGCGCGTCCTGCCGGGATGTGGACGTACGAGGCGCTGCGTGTGTCGGCATTGCGTCCCCGCCTGGGGATCGACAGTGACGAACGCACGATCCCGCACGAGGTCAATTGGATCGGCTCTCCGGACGAGTTGGGTGCGGTGCACCTGAACAAGGGTTGCTACCGGGGCCAAGAGACGGTCGCCCGGGTCCACAACCTCGGCAAGCCGCCACGACAGATGGTGTTGCTGCACCTCGACGGCAGCGCGGAGCACCGACCGGCCACCGGCGATCCGGTCACCGTCGGGGGCCGTGCCGTCGGCCGCGTCGGCACCGTCGTCGACCACTTCGAGTACGGCCCGATCGCCTTGGCGCTCATCAAACGGGGCATCCCGGCCGACACCCAGCTCGATATCAACGGCGCCAGCGCCGCGATCGACCCGTCCTCGGTACCGGCCGACGACCGCGTCCAGGCCGGACGGGCCGCCATCGATCGGTTGAAGGGCCGTTGAGCCTGGCGACGGGCACGGTGCTCGCTGTCTGCGCCGTGCACGAAGAACATGCGCTCGCCGGTGAAGTCGGACACAGTGCGATCGACAAGCGAGCCGTCGAGGGCCCCGTCGACGTCGACGAGTTCGGTCTCACGATCGACCATGTCTGCGACACCAAACACCACGGCGGAATCGATCAGGCGGTGTACGCCTACGGCGACGACGAGGCGCAGCGCTGGGCTCGTGAACTCGGGCGTGAACTCCCCTTTGGATGGTTCGGTGAGAACCTGCGTATCTCCGGAATCGCGACCACCGACGCCACCATCGGCGAGCGGTGGCAGGTCGGCGAGCACGTGCTGCTCGAGGTGACCATCGCCCGTACTCCATGCCGCACATTCGCTGATTGGGCGCAGGAAGACCAGTGGGTCAAGCGTTTCTACGCACAGGCAGATGTGGGTTGTTATCTCCGTGTCGTCAAGGGTGGCCAAGTCCGGGCCGGGGACCGGGTCACGGTCGTCTCACGGCCAGACCACGGCGTGCTGGTACGGCATCTGATCACCGGGCCCGACACCGATTCGCTGACGAAACTGCTCGCGATCACCGACCTTCCGGCGAAAGTGGTCCGGGATGCCAACCGCTGGCACCGGCTGGCGAAGAGGTGATCGCGAGGCAGCCTGCCGGCCGATTCCCGACCTGAGATCCGGTGCCCGGTTTGTTAATTTTCGCCACCGGCGGACGAGCTGGTCCGCATCACCCCTTCGGGCACGGTAGACTGACTTCCACGACCATATTTGTAAACACAGAATGGGGCCGCCACACGTTTGGCCGCCCCTTCATTGCGCGAGGGGGTCCCCAATGGGCCGCGGCCGGGCGAAGGCGAAGCAGACCAAGGTTGCTCGTGAACTGAAGTACAGCTCACCGAACACCGACTTCGACAGCTTGCAGCGAGAGCTGTCGGGCAGCGAATCAGTTGATCCGAACGATGGGATCACTGATGATCGGTGGTCCGATGAAGAAGGGTGGCGGCGGGCCTGATGGCCGTCGTGGGCCCGGATTGAACCCGGGACCCGATACCTTTTTCAACAGCCCCCTGAAGCGCTAGACCTCAGGTGGGCTGTTGGCATATCCCCACCAAGGCGACGTTCGAGCGGACACCGCTCACTCGCCGACGACATATTCAATCGGGGTCGGATACGAACTCCGGCCCCCAACGCAAAAAGGTTCGGCCGACGCGAACGTCGACCGAACCTCTTCGTTTGTCAGGGGTATGTCAGAACCGCGGGTGCTCACCCATCAGTTCCGCGATACCGTTCTTTGCGCTCTTGACCTGCTCGGTCTTGGTCGAGTGCGACTTCTTGACCGAGCCGAGCACCCAGCAATCCAGGTGCCGTGCGGTCAGTACCGCCAGCGCACGATCGGTGTCTTCGGGTGCGACAACCGCGACCATTCCGACCCCCATGTTGAAGGTGCGTTCCATCTCGGCGCGTTCCACGCGGCCACGCTGCGCGATCATCTGGAAGATCGGTGCCGGTGACCACGTACCGCGGTCCAGCTCGGCCACCAGACCGCCGGGCATGACGCGGGCGAGGTTCTCCGCCAGGCCACCACCGGTGACGTGTGAGAACGTACGTACGTCGGTTTCGGCCGCAAGCGCGAGGCAGTCCTTGGCGTAGATGCGCGTTGGCTCGAGCAGTTCCTCACCGAGGGTCCGTTCGAACTCCTCGACATGACCGCCGAGATCCATGTGGCCCCACTCGAGCAGGACCTTGCGGGCGAGCGAATAGCCGTTGGAGTGCAGACCCGAGCTACCCATCGCAATGACGACGTCGCCGGGCCGAACACGGTCCGGGGACAGCACGGAGTCGGCCTCGACGATTCCGACGCCCGTGGCCGACAAATCGTAGTCCGACTCGCCCATCAGGCCCGGATGTTCAGCCGTCTCGCCACCGAGCAGCGTGCAGCCGGCTTCGACGCAGCCGTCGGCGATGCCCTTCACCAGTTCTGCCACCACTTCGGGGACGACTTTGCCGACCGCGATGTAGTCCTGCAGGAACAGCGGTTCGGCGCCACAGACCACCAGGTCGTCGACGACCATGGCGACCAGATCGCGTCCCACGGTGTCGTGCTTGCCCATCGCCTGGGCGACTGCGATCTTGGTGCCCACACCGTCGGTGGACGATGCCAGCACCGGCTCGCGGTAGTCACCCTTGAGTTTGAACAGTCCGGCGAATCCGCCGAGGCCGCCCATGACTTCGGGACGCAGGGTGCGCTTGGCATGCGGGGCGAACAGCTGTACTGCCCGCTCGCCGGCATCGATGTCCACTCCCGCCGCAGCGTAAGAGGCGCCGCCGGGCTCGTTGTCGGTCATCTTGCGTCAGGTTCCCGTTCTCGAAAGGTTGGCAGGAAAGTCCTGCCGGGGCGGTGAATAATCCGGCTTCACGCTACCCGAGCGTGGTCAGGCCACTACTGATGGGCGGTTCGAAATCTGCGGGTGCGGACATGCATGTACCCGCAGCCGATCTTCGCCGATCCTGATGACACCCGGTGTCGAACTGGCGAACCAGCACGGTTTGCGCTGGTGAACCAGCCCTCAGGGGCGGCGGACAGCGCTGGCGTTGTCGTTCTCGGCGATGACTTCCTGATCCGTTGCCGTCTTCTTGAGCATGGTCTCGAGGACCGCCTTACCCATCGATGTCTCGCGCGGCAATTCGATCGGGTACTTGCCGTCGAAGCAGGCAGCACACAGATTCGAGGCAGGTTGCTCGGTGGCCGCGATCATCTCTTCGGTGCTGATGTACGCGAGTGAATCGGCACCGATCGCCTGGCGAACACCCTCGACGAGGTGCTCTTCGGAGTCGGTGCCGTTGGCGATCAGTTCGGCCGGAGACGCGAAGTCGATGCCATAGAAGCACGGCCAGCGCACCGGGCTCGAGGCGATCCGCACGTGCACTTCGGCCGCCCCTGCCTCCCGGAGCATCCGGACGAGCGCGCGCTGGGTGTTACCGCGGACGATCGAATCGTCCACCACAACCAGGCGCTTACCCCGGATGACCTCTTTGAGCGGATTGAGCTTCAGCCGGATACCCAGCTGGCGAATGGTCTGCGAGGGCTGGATGAACGTCCGGCCGACATAGGCGTTCTTCATCAGACCCTGGCCGTACGGGATACCCGACTCCTGGGCGTATCCAACCGCCGCCGGGGTACCTGATTCCGGAACCGGGATCACCAGGTCGCCATCGGCCGGGAACTCGCGAGCGAGGCGACGACCGATCTCGACGCGGGTGGTGTGCACCGACCGTCCACTGATGACGCTGTCGGGGCGGGCCAGGTACACGAACTCGAAGACACAGCCCTTGGGCGTGGCCTCGGCGAAACGACTGCTCCGGACTCCATCGGCATCGATGGCCAGGAGTTCACCGGGTTCGATCTCGCGGACGTAAGAGGCACCGACGATGTCGAGTGCGGCGGTTTCGGACGCCACCACCCAACCGCGATCAAGGCGTCCCAGACAAAGCGGGCGCACGCCGTGCGGATCACGCGCGGCGTACAGCGTGTGCTCGTCCATGAAGGTGAGGCAGAAGGCTCCGCGCAGCGTCGGCAGCAATTCCATCGCAGCCTGCTCGAGGGTTGCGTCCGCGGCGCCGTGCGCGAGCAACGCTCCCACCACGTCGGAATCCGAGGTCGCGCCGCCGGCCCGACGAGAATCCATCAAGCCGAGATCGCGTGCCTTACTGGCCAGGTCGGCGGTGTTGACGAGATTTCCGTTGTGTCCCAACGCAACACCGGTCCCGGCAGCGGTGGTGCGGAAAATCGGCTGCGAGTTCTCCCACGTGGTCGACCCAGTGGTGCTGTACCGGCAATGCCCGATTGCAACGTGGCCCTGCATGGCGCCGAGCGTCTGCTCGTCAAATACCTGGGAAACCAGACCGAGGTCTTTGAAGACAAGCACTTGAGATCCGTCGGCCGTCGCGATGCCGGCAGCCTCTTGTCCCCTGTGCTGCAAGGCATATAGGCCGTAATAGGTGAGTTTCGCCACATCCTCACCAGGTGCCCAGACACCGAAAACTCCGCATTCCTCACGCGGTTCGTTCTCTGGCTGGTCGGCATCAAGCAGATTCTTGCTGTTTAACGACAGCTCGGTCACTGGCACTCCCATTGGTGGGCTGTTGGAGGGCGTACGAGCGAGTCTACGGGCACGAGATTCGCCATTGCGAATCGCCACGGCGTGTCGTTGCCCGGACTGGTCGGGTGTCGATGTCACACGCGCAGCAATGGCAGCCAATGAACGATCTCGGTTGCGCGGCTTCCGGACGCGGAAACCCTGCCGTCCGCAAGCGCTCCGGAGAGATCCAGTTGCCCGGTTGCCAGCAGCAACCAGGTGCGGGGATCGGTCTCGACAACGTTCGGTGGGGTGCCGCGCGTATGGCGAAGTCCTTCGATGCACTGGACCGCCACGAACGGCGGCACCCGCACCTCTACCGATCCACCCGGCGCGAGTTGCGCGAGGGTTCGCGCGGTCATCCGGACAGCATCGGCGATCTCTTTTCTCGTCGGCTCGACGGCTTCGGGATCACGAAGCCACGGCGCCACGGTTTCGACGGCTGTTCGCATTGCGGCCGGGTCTACCGACTTATGAGGTGCCACAAACACATCGTGGCACCCACTCACCGCCGCACGGAACCACGGCCTGGCCCGACGTTGCCGGCCTGCAATGG
Source organism: Williamsia sp. Y721 (assembly GCF_059683565.1). Taxonomy (NCBI): domain Bacteria; kingdom Bacillati; phylum Actinomycetota; class Actinomycetes; order Mycobacteriales; family Nocardiaceae; genus Williamsia; species Williamsia sp. Y721. The sequence continues at coordinate 477,196 of NZ_JCASNH010000005.1, forward strand.
CGCACCGACTATCCTCCTGAAGAGAACCTGCACTTCGAAGGAGCGTCACCACCATCAGCGCCACCCTGCACACCACCGGACTCACAGCCGGTCACGGCGAACGAACGTTGTTCTCCGATCTCGACCTCACGGTGGCCGACGGCGACGTCTTCGGTCTGGTCGGCGCGAATGGCGCCGGTAAATCAACGCTGCTGACACTGCTCGCCGGCGTCGGATCAGCGGACTTCGACGGCACCATCACGCTGAGCCCGCCGGACGCCGAGGTCGGCTACCTCGCGCAGGAAGCGGAACCGACGCCGGGCGAGACCGTCCGCCAGTTCCTGGCCCGACGGACGGGCGTCGCACAGGCACAGTCGACGATGGACGCCGCGGCCGAGGCATTGGGCGAGGGCGGCGACGACCTCTACTCCCCCGCGCTGGACCGCTGGCTGCACCTGGGCGGGGCCGACTTCGATGAACGGGCCGATCAGGTCGCGGCAAACCTGGGCTTGACCGTCGACCTCGATCTGCCGATGTCGGCGTTGTCCGGTGGTCAGGTGGCGCGGGCCGGTCTGGCCGCACTTCTGCTGTCGCGCTACGACATTCTCCTGCTCGATGAACCGACCAACGACCTCGACCTCGATGGCCTCGCGCAGCTCGAGGAGTTCGTGTCGAGCTCGCGGACGCCGATGGTCGTCGTCAGTCATGATCGCGAGTTTCTGGCACGCACGGTCACCGGAATCGTCGAGCTCGATCTCGCCCAACAGCAGGTGTCGGTGTATTCCGGTGGCTATGAAGCGTTTCTGGTCGAACGTGAAGTCGCCCGTCGCCATGCCCGCGAAGCATACGACGAGTATTCCGACACCAAGGACGCGCTGACCGATCGCGCTCAGATGCAACGCAATTGGATGGAACACGGTGTCCGCAACGCGCGGCGCAAATCCAAGGACAACGACAAGGTCGGCAAGGGCCTGCGGCTGGAGTCAACCGAGAAGCAGGCGTCGAAGGCCCGCCAGACCCAACGTCGCATCGAGCGGCTCGAAGAGGTCGCAGAGCCCCGCAAGGAGTGGGAGCTGCGCATGGAGATCGCGGCCGCACCTCGTTCGGGCACCGTGGTCGCCACCCTCAACGACGCGACGCTCACCCGTGGTGAGTTCACGCTGGGACCGATCAGCACCCAGGTTGACGCCGGCGATCGGATTGTCATCACCGGCGCCAACGGATCCGGTAAGTCGACGCTGCTGTCGTTGCTCCTCGGCGCGCAGGCACCCGACTCGGGTTCGGCGTCGCTGGGCTCGGGCGTGCAGATCGGTGAGGTCGATCAGGCTCGCGGATTGTTCACCGGTGACACCCCACTCGCCGAAGCGTTCGGCGCCCAGATCCCCGATCAGACCGACGCGGACATCCGGACCCTGTTGGCCAAGTTCGGATTGAAGGGCCATCACGTCACCCGCTCGGCAGACTCACTGTCGCCAGGTGAACGGACGCGCGCGGCGCTGGCACTGTTGCAGGCACGCGGTGTCAACCTGCTTGTGCTCGACGAACCCACCAATCACCTGGACCTGCCTGCCATCGAGCAACTGGAGCAGGCGGTTGAATCCTTCTCCGGCACAGTCCTGTTGGTGACCCACGACCGGCGAATGCTGGCCACCGTCCGGGCCACGCGGCGCTGGCAACTGGCGGGCGGCCAGTTGACCGAGACGCTGGCCTGAACCGAAGGCGAGATACCGGGCCCTAGGTTCGACGACGCCGGGTCCGCGGCTTCCAGGTCGAGTAGGCCAGCGCCGCGAGCGCGTCCGCTGTCTGGTCACAGAACGCCTCCTGCCCGGTCAGACCAACCGTCAGCGCCCGGATGGCGGTTGTGGCAACAAGAAGATCGAAAACCGCGTCCGCCCGCTTCTCCAGCTCCTTCGTGGGCATCTCGGGTAGGTCGCCACGCAGCAGATCCCGCATCATGATCCGGACGTCGCGCTCGGATCGGTTGACGAGACGCTCGTAGAGATCCTCCTCATGCTGGTAGGCCAGCATGAGGCCTGGAATCGCCGCTCGCGCAACAGGATTTGCGAAATGCTGCAGGAACAGCAATGCCCAGGTCCGCAGGTCGTCCCACAGGTCACCGGTGGCCTGTGGGACCACACCCGATTCGGCAGTGCCGAATGCGGCGTCCTCGATCAGCGCCTCTCGGCGTGCCCACCGGCGGTAGATGGTCGGCGCCCCCACGCCGGAGCGCCGGGCTATCGCGGCGATCGTCGCCGATTGAAAGCCCCCCTCGACCAGCAGGTCCCGCGCGGCCTGGAGGACATCGATGTCCTTCTGAGGATCACGTGGACGACCGGGTTGCGGCTGGGCAGAAGTGGTCACCCGACGAAAGTACCGCAAAGCGACCATTCAATTACGTTCCATGCCCTAACGTATTGTCCGTCGCCCCAGAGCTCGCCCCGAAAAAGGAGACTGCGCCGTGTTGACACCCAACGACGAGATCTTGGCTCACCAATTGCCGACCACGTTCGACCACGTGTCGCAGAGTGATCTGCGTTGGGTGGAACGCGTTGTGATGTACGGATTCGACAAATCCGGCGACATCAATGTGATGACCGGAATGGCCCGCTACCCCAACCGCAACGTGACCGATGCCTACGCGATGGTCACCAAACGCAACGGCCCGGCCAAGGTGATCCGGATGTCCACCACGCTCAATCCTCAGACCGGCGGACTCGGGGAATACACGATCGGCCCGTACACCTACACGATCGAAGAACCGTTGCGCCGGGTGCGAACTCAGGTCGCCCCCAACAGCCAGGGATTGAGCCTGGATCTGAGCATGACCGGGCAATTCGACCCCTACGAGCAAACCGCCGCGTTTCATCGGGTCCGCGGGCGCGTCTCGGAGGATGCTCGCCGATTCTATCAAAACGGTCTGGTCGAAGGCTGGATCGACATCGACGGCGAGCGCATCGACATCGATCCGCAGCGCTGGTGGTTCGGCCGCGACCACTCATGGGGGATCCGCAGAGGCGGTGGCGGCGGCAGCCTCCCCGATGGGACCGAACTCCAGCCCACCGATCTGCCCGAAGGTGTCCTCTACTACATGGGGATCTTCCAATTCGACGACGAGCTCGTGCATTTCGCGCAGCGCGAGAACAGCGATGGGTCGAGATGGCAGTTCGAGGGTGAACTGCTCTACCCCATCGATTCCGGTCGTCCACACCAGGCGATCATCGATGTCGAGCACGACCTCAAGTTCCGTGATGATGCACGCGTTGTGTCCGGGGGAACGTTCACGATCACCCGCGGGGACCGTTCGACCAGCACCATCGAGGTGCGCCCGATGACCGACTTCTGGCCCGGGCTGGCCGGTTACGACCATTACAACGACTACGCCAGCGGCTACTACCGCGGAGACGACTTCCTCGACGGTTTCACGGTGAACACCAACGATGCAGAGGCGCTGGCGCCTGTTCGGATGCTCAGCGAGACTTTGTGCGAGGTCCGGATGGATGGCAAGGTCGGGCACGGATTGGTCGAGATGGTCTTCATGGGCGCCTACCCGCGCTACGGATACACGGGCTGGTGAGACCATGACTCCGGTCTCACCATCACGGCTGTCGGCCGATGAGCTGCCGACCGCACTCGAAGCCGTACTACGACAACGGTTTCCGTTTGCCCATAACGCGACCATCGCCAACTGGCGAGTTGCGCAGCAGGGATTCTCCACCGAGACATACCTGTTCGATCTGCTTGACGTCGACCCGACGGCGACCACGCACCCGGAATCTCAGGGACTGGTGTTCCGGCGACCGCCCGACTTCGCGGTCCTGCCGGACTTCGACCTCCGGCGGCAATACCTGGTGATGGAACGACTCGCCGATTCTGCGGTCCCGGTACCGAGGATGCGGTGGATCGACGCAGAGGGAATCGATTTGGGAACGCCCTACTTCGTGATGGACCGCATCGATGACGTCGTCACCGTCAGTGACGTTCCCGCATACCACCAGCAGGGCATCTATGCCGACACCGACGATGCGGGCCGGGCTCTGCTGTGGAACGGATGCGTCGATCTGATCGCCCGGGTCCACCAGATCGACACCACTGAAAGACGCCTGGGTTTCCTGGATCTCGGCAAGTTCGGCACGACGCCACCCCAGCGTCTGGTCAACTTCCTGAGATACGCGCTCCATTGGGCCGGCGACGGCGGTCCCTTACACCCGGGTTTGGCGCATGCGCTCGATTGGGCTGACAACCATCTGTACGAACCGTCTCGAGTCACGTTGTGCTGGGGCGATTCCCGGATGTCCAACGTTCTCTACGCCAACACCGACCACCATCCTGTCGCCGCCCTCGACTGGGAGATCGCCTACCTCGGGGACCCAGGTGCCGACCTTGCCTGGATGTTCCTCACCGACTGGGTCAGCAGTCCGCTGGAGAACCACAGTTCGGTGAGCGGAACGCCCTCACGCGAAGCGACACTCGAACGATACGAGAGACTGACCGGAACGCGGCCGACCAACATGCTCTTCAACGATGTCACCGCTGCGCTACTCCTGGCCGTTCCCCTGATCAGGCTCAACACGAAACTCGAACTCGACGGTATCGATCTCGCCGACATCTGTGCACAGCGCCTCGCGACAGTACTCGGCGGCGGCTGACGCCCACCGGCAACCGGACGTCTACGTGCACCCGGCATTCCGTGGCACGATGGGACGATGGGCACGGATGTCGGCAAGCGCGAATTCAGCCGCGAAGACAGGCGGCAGTTCCGTGAGCAGGTGGGACGGTGCACCGAGGCGGTCGCCCGCATGCTCTCGGACGGACTGTTCACCGACCAGGGAAATCCGCCGGAACCCTTGCTCGGCATGGAAGTCGAGCTCAATCTGGTTGACCGTGCGATGAATCCGGCGATGTCGAATGCAACAGTGCTCGAGGCCATCGCCGATCCCGACTATCAGACCGAGCTCGGTCAGTTCAACATCGAGATCAATGTGGCACCGAGACCCTTCGTCGGCGCCGACACCGTCTCACTGGAATCAAGCCTGCGAGATTCCCTCAATCAGGCCGAGGCAAGGGCCGCGACCACGGACAACCATCTCGTGCTGATCGGCATGCTGCCCACCCTGCGGCAAGAGCACTTTGCCCACCAGTGGATTTCGGCGAACCCACGGTATGACCTGTTGAACCAGCAGATCTTTGCTGCGCGGGGCGAAGACATCGAACTCGACATCACCGGAGTCCCGCTCGTGCCCGGGGATCATCCCGACCGTCTGCAGACGTCGATCGATTCGATCCTGCCCGAAGCCGCATGCACGTCGCTACAACTACATCTGCGCGTTGCGCCCGAGAGCTTTGCCGACCACTGGAATGCCGCGCAGGCACTCTCCGGAATACAGGTCGCACTGGCAGGCAACTCACCGTTCCTGGCCGGCAAGGCCCTGTGGCACGAGAGTCGCATCCCGGTTTTCGAACAAGCCACCGACACCCGCCCACAGGAGCTCATCAACCAGGGCGTCCGGCCGCGGGTCTGGTTCGGAGAACGTTGGATCACAACCATATTCGATTTGTTCGAGGAGAACACCCGATATTTTCCGGCCTTGCTTCCGGTGGTGTCCGACGACGATCCACTGGCACAGTTGGAGGCCGGTGAGATACCTGAACTGACCGAACTCCGAATGCACAACGGGACCGTGTACCGGTGGAATCGGCCGGTCTACGACGTCATCGACGGGCAGGCGCATCTACGCATCGAAAATCGTGTCCTACCCGCCGGGCCGACCGTACTCGACATCATGGCAAACACAGCGTTCTACTACGGGGCGCTGCGCGGACTCGTCGACGCCGATCGTCCGATCTGGTCACAGATGACGTTCAATGCGGCAGCGGAGAATCTCCACACCGCGGCCCGCGATGGGATGGATTGCCAATTGTATTGGCCGACAGTCGGATGGGTACAACCTGACGAGTTGGTGTTGCGCCGAATGCTGCCACTCGCCGAAGAAGGTTTGCGGGCATTCGGTGTCGCGGCCGACGTCCGCGACCGCTACCTGGCGATCATCGAGGGCCGGGCGATCACCGGGCAAACCGGTTCGGTGTGGCAACGTGCGTCTGTGGCCGCCAGAGAAAAGGCAGGCGACAGCCGCGACGTCGCACTGAGCGGCATGCTCAGTGAGTACATCGAACGCATGCACGACGGTGCGGCCGTGCACACCTGGGATCTCTGAAATCCTTCGATCTGCCCGGCCGCACCCGGTGCACCTGCACGTGACCTTCTGTCACGTCTGGCCCACCACAGCGGACCCCTACCGGGTGACCACCGGAACCGCCTCGAACGATTGCGCATGCTTACTCGGATCCAGCAACCCGCTCACCTTGAGCCCGACCATCATCAAGCCGGCAAAGATCAGAACGCCTCCGGCCACCCACATTCCGCTGTTCTCCGAACCAGTGGCGTCGGTGAGTCCACCGGTTATGTAGGGCGCAGCGAAACCGGATAGGTTCGCGAGCGAATTGATCAATGCAATGCCGGCGGCCGCTCCGACTCCGGTCAGAAACTCGCCGGGGATCGTCCAGAAGACCGGGTAGGCCGCAAACACTCCGATTGCGGTCAGGGAGATCACGACCATGACAGCGATCGGCGATCCCAGATAGAGAGCGATCGGAACAGTGAGTCCGGCAAGGAATACCGGGGCCGCAACGTGCCACGCCCTCTCATACTTCCGATCCGAATGTCGCGTCCAGTACACCATCGCCAGCGCTCCGAAGAAGAACGGGACGGCCGTGATGAGGCCGGTCTGAAACAGGTTGAAGTCGGTCCCGAACGTCTCCGAGAATCCAGCGATGATCGACGGCAGAAAGAAGCTGAGTGCGTAAATCCCATAGCCGACACCGAATTCCACGAGCGCGAGTCCGAGTACGAGTGGACTGGTCAAGACGCGTCGGAGGGTCCACGGATCGCCCGCTTCGGTTTCCTCTGCATCCGCGTCCATCGTGGCGCTCAGCCACGCACGCTCTTCTGTGTCGAGCCACTTCGCATCGGCCGGCCGATCGGTCAGATAGAACCAGCACACGATTCCCAGGATCACCGCGGGCAGACCCTCGACCAGGAACATGATGCGCCAACCCGAGAATCCCATGAAGTCATGGCTGTACTGCATGATTGCCGTGGACACCGGGGCACCGACAACCGCGGACACCGGAACCGCGAGCGCGAACAGTCCAATCGCCTTGGCCCGCTGGCGGCGCGGGAACCAGAACGTCAAGTACAAGATGACACCCGGATAGAAGCCCGCCTCCGCGATGCCGAGGAGGATTCGCACGACGTACAGCGCACCGGCACTGTTCACGAAGGCCATTGCCATGGCCACGATGCCCCAGGTCACCATGATTCGGGCCACCCATCGGCGCGCACCGAACTTGTGCAAGGCCAGGTTGCTCGGGATCTCGAACAGGAAATATCCGATGAAGAACAGACCCGCGGCAAGGCCGTAGGCAGCTTCACTGAGACCCAGATCCGAACTCATCTCCAGCTTTGCGAACGCGATATTCGTTCGGTCGACATAGTTGATGAAGAACAGAACCGCGATGAACGGGATCAACCGGCGCGACACTTTTCGCATCACGCGCTCGCCGAGTACGTCGATTTCAGCGTCGGCCTGTCCCCCAGGCTTCACGCCGACCTGCTGCTTGTTTGCCATTTCCGTTTCCTCAACCAGTAGCGGACATTTGATGGGTAGCGGAATACCACCCGGATAGATCGGTTTCAGACATGCATCAGCCACTCCGCATCTTCATGAAAGTAAAGAATCGGCAAAGAGGTAGTGAGTGTCTTCAGTTAGGAATAGATGGCATATTCAAGGCCGGCAAAAAAAGCGCCATCTAATCGAATCCTCTCTGGAGTCCCCGTTGCATACCTTCTGGGGCCATAACGATGCTGGACAGGTTGCCGTTAGTGAGTCTTGCATACAATCTGCTGCCCGGTGGTTTCTTTTGCGTTACTTCTGATCGCCCCACCGCGATGTACCGCGTAACCCACCATGGCGATTTGATCCCCTTATCGCAGCACGTGGTTCCCCGAAAATCAGACACTCGGTAACAACGCAGGAAATGGCGCAACAAGCACCAAGTCTTTACCGCTCCGGATACCCGTTCGACGCCCGTAACTGGTCACTGAACCAAAAGGCCACGACTCGCCGCCGTGCCGATCATCCGTGCGCAGCGCCCACATCCGCCGCGCCCTTTCGTCGCCAAGCACCCGGCGCTTCTCCGACAGAACGTTTGAAGGCCCGGTTGAAGGCCGATTCTGATTGATATCCAACGGCATTCGCGGCTTGGGCAACACTGAGTGAACCGTTCTGCAGCAGTCGTGCAGCAAGCTGGAATCGCCATCTGGCAAGGTAGGTCATCGGCGGCACCCCCACGTAGGCGGTGAACCGATCGGCAAAAGACGAGCGGGACATGGCCACCTCGTGGGCCAGTCCTTCCAGCGTCCACGGCTCGGCGAACCGACCGTGGATGAGCCGCAGTGCTGAGCCGACGTCGGGGTCGCGAATGCCGGCCGCCCAGTTGCGAGCGTCCGGGGACAACCCATCGATGTGGGCACGGAGAGCTTCCACAAACATCAGTTCCGACAGTTTCGCCAGCATCGCCTCCTGCCCGGCGTTGCGACCGTCACTCGCCTCGATGGCCGCGTCGAGCAACCGCGACATCCAACCCCAGCTACGGCTCGACACCGGGGCGTGGACCATTCTCGGCAACGATTCGAGCAACGGGTTGAACGGATGCCGGTCACAGGCGAAGTAGCCGCACACGATCCGACAGCGATCAGCGTTCGTATCGCCGTTGATGTCGATCACGAACGGCAAGGCTTCAGTCAACGGCCGGTAGTACCGAGACAGGTCAGGCTGCCCACTGAGGCCTTGAGCCGACGCGAGGAGGTGTGCCTCACCGCTGGAGACGATCACCATCTCACCGGCCCGCAGCAACTGCGCGGGTTCGGGCGCGTCGACCGTCTCGACCCAACAAGAACCAAGAGTCAGGACGTGGAAGGCGATCAGGTGTTCGGCGTCCGCGGCGATCTTGGCAGCGATCACGTCGGTGGGCGGACTCTCGAGAACAAAGGGCGAGCGGGCATCGATGTCGAAGTACACCGCACCGGTCAACCGGACAGCGAGCAAAACGTCGGATAGGACGTCCATGGCGTAACTCCCGGACGATCAGTCAACTCTCCCGGACGTGCGGCAAAGACCGAGCCTCTACGTGGACGTACGGGCAAGTCCTTCGGCGTATTGGTCATTCCCGCACGTCACCGCTGCTTCGTACCGTTCAACTACCCAGTCTCCCACCATGTGAGTCCGTACAGAAGGAGCACACCAAATGTCCGCTATCGAAGCCACCCCGGATGCCGTTCTCTCCGAGTTACGCCAGACCGTTCGCGGCCGGTTGATCGGTCCCGAAGACCCCGACTACGACGAGGTGCGAAAGGTTTACAACGGGGCGATCGACCGCCATCCGGCGGCTGTCGCGTGCGTCGCGGATGTTGCCGACGTGATCACCTGCGTCAACTTTGCGCGTCGCCATCAGATCCCCATCGCGGTACGCGGCGGCGGTCACCACGGTGCCGGGTTCAGCGTGTGGGATGACGCCCTGGTGATCGACTTCCGCACGCAGCGTTCCACCACCGTCGACCCGAAGGCAGGCACCATACGCGTGGACGCCGGATGCACCTGGGGCGACGTGGATCATGCCAACGGGGCCTTCGGTATGGCCACCCCATCCGGATTCGTCTCAACGACCGGAGTTGCAGGACTGACACTAGGTGGTGGTACCGGCTATCTCACAAGACATTTGGGGCTGACCATCGACAATCTGCTCTCCGCAGACGTCGTGTTGGCCGACGGATCGTTTGTGACCGCGAGCGCCGAGAGCCAGCCGGACCTGTTCTGGGCGCTGCGCGGCGGTGGCGGCAACTTCGGCGTGGTCACCTCATTCACATTTCGATCTCATCCCGTCGGTGAAGCCGGTGAGATCATCGGCGGGCCGGTCCTCTACGACATTGCCGACGCCGAAGAGGTCTTCCGGTGGTATCGCGATCTGGTCCCGACGCTGCCCGACGAGTTGAACGGCTGGATCGGCGTCCTGGAGGTCCCCGGCGGGCCACCCTTCCCCGAGGAATTGTGGGGCCGAAAGGTCTGCGGGATCGTGTGGTGCTATTCGGGGCCACATCAGCAAGCCGACCAGGTCATGGCGCCCGTTCGGGATTTCGGCTCACCGCTCTTGGTCGGACTGGCGCCGATGCCGTTTCCCGTGCTTCAGAGCGCGTTCGACGGGCTGCTGCCCACGGGCCTGCAGTGGTATTGGAAGGCCGACATCTTCGAGGAGATCACCGATACCGCGATCGAACTTCACCGTCGGTACGGCGAGGCCCTCCCGTCGCCTCTGTCGACCATGCACCTGTATCCGATCAGCGGCGCTGCCGAGCGTGTCGCCGCGGACGCAACCGCCTTCCCCTACCGCAACGGCGGATGGAACGGAGTCATCGCCGGTATCGATCCCGATCCCACCAATCTGGGACGCATCACCGAGTGGGCCAAGAACTACTGGGAGGAGCTGCACCCGACCTCTGCAGGCGGCGGCTATGTGAACATGATGATGGACGAAGGTCGCGAGCGCGTTCAGGCCGCCTACCGCGGCAACTACGACCGGCTCGCCCGGATCAAGCAGAAGTACGACCCGCACAACCTCTTTCGGATCAACCAGAACATCGCACCGGAGTGATTCTCGGCCAGGTCGGCTACCGGGCCGCGTTCTTGATGAATTCTTCCACTCCCGCAGCAGGTTTGGTGCCGCCGAAGTAGCCGCCGCGAACATGGCGACGTTGGGTGTTGTCGTCGGTGGCCCTGGCCGCGGAGTGCCAGAGGTAGGCGTCGTGGAAGATGATGTCGCCGCGTTCGGCGTAGATCCCGACTTCACCCCGGATCTTCTCGAAGCCCAACGGCATCTCGAAAGGTGGCTTGCGGCCGGTCCGCCCGCCGGAAGGCCGGGCGGTATCCGGAACAGGTACGCCGTTGACGTTGCGGTACGGGGCCGGGGTATCCCAGAGATGACTGCCCGGCACCACCCGCAGGAAGCCGTTGGCCGGACTGGTTCCGTCGACGTGCAGGGTGAATGCCGTACCGGGCCACACATCCAGGCTGGGGCTGGACTGCCAATCCGAATGCCATCCGATCCGGGTGTATCCGGATTCCTTTCCTGGACGGGCATCCTGATAGACAACGCCGTATTGCTCATGATCCCGCAGCCAGGAATCGGGGCCGAGTAATCGATTCATGACGTCCCGCATCACCGGACCGGTGATCGCGGAATCAACAGCGGGCGATACCTCGCTGACGTATTCGACATAGTTGGCGAACTTCTCCGCCTTGGCGGCCTCGTCGAGGAAAATGGTCGACCCGTATCGGGCATCCAATTCCCCGGCGATCACACCCTGTTGCGCGGCAACACATTCCGACTCGATGGCGTCGACGTCGGACGCACTCAACGCACCCCGCAGGGTGGCGTATCCATACATGTCATAGAACCAGACCAGGCCCTCGAGATCGTCGGGACCGAAGACGCCGGGTGTGGAAAGCGGTGCAGCCATGAAGCAGACTTTAGGCCCGCGACGGCAATCCGTCAGCGCAAGTGCCTTCGATCACTCGTCGAACATCAGCTCGACGGCCGATATCCGTGCACGATCGGCCCCAAACACAAAGAGGCCGACACCCTTCCGATCACCGATGACCAGAGCGACGGCAACCGTGTTACCTGCCGCCAGCAGCTTGTGCGACCGGACACCCCGGAGCGATCCGATGACGTGATCAACGCCGATGGCGTCACCATCGAACACCACAACGGGCGCGTTGGGATCCAGATGCCCACGAGCGGCCGGTACATCCCCACGTGAGGCGGCGTCGAGGAAGTTCTCGACGGTCGCCTTTGCCTGCGTACCAACCCGCCGAAACCCCTCGGCAAATCCAATTGCGCCCCGGATCCCTTGATTCCGAAGCAATGCCACGGCCAGCCGCGCCCCAACCGGCACCGCGGCCACACCACAGTGCGCGAACTGCCTGATCATCCCCGGCAGTTCCCAATAGGCGGCGAGCCGCGTGATGTGCAGGTCGCCCCCGCACTCGTACAGGTCGTACCGAATGAAGACCGGCACCCGCAACGTCACCTTCGGCGACATCTCGACTTCGAGTTCGAGGTCACGAATGACGGTGCGCTCACCCACGAAGTCGGCATCGCGATGAAAGGTGATGTTCCGCGGACCGATGAAAGTGTCGTAAAAGCGCCGGATCTCGGAGCCGCCCGCATGAATCCGCGACCCAACCGGATCGTTGACGATGCCACCATCGACGAACAAGCCGACCCACTCGTCACGGTCGTGGGCACCAGCAGCGGCCGGCGAACGTTCAACAAGTGCGAGCATCCGATCCCGGCCGTATGTCGCCATCGGCTGACACCACCTTCCTCAAATCTAGAACGTGTTCTACTCTGAAAGTAGAACACGTTCTACCTGTCGAAGTCGGCGACTTGTAGCCACTCAAGCGAAAGTGATCCTGATGAAAGTTGCTGTGACCGGCGCCGCCGGGTTTGTTGGTCGTAATCTCCTCGACCAGTTGGTCACCCGCGGCGACACCGTGGTGGCCGTCGATCGACACCGCCCGGCCACAGCTCCGGACATCGCAGGCGTCGAATGGGTCAGCGCCGACATCCTCGATCCAGAGGCCTTGACCACCGCGTTCGACGGTGTCGACGTCGTCTACCACCTGGTTGCGGTCATCACCCTGCGCCACAACGACGAAAACGCCTGGCGCATCAACACCGAGGGCGTCCGCAATGTCGCCGAAGCCGCGCTCGAAGCCGGAGTTCGGCGGATGGTGCACTGCAGTTCGATCCATTCGTTCGACCAATACCTCTGCGGTGGACAGATCAACGAGTCGTCCGGCCGCTCCAACGATCCGGCACTGCCGGTGTACGACCGCTCCAAGTGGGCAGGCGAACAGGAATTGCACCGGGTCATCGCCCGCGGTCTCGACGCCGTCATCTGCAACCCCACCGCGGTGTACGGTCCCACCGATCATGCGCCGTATTCACGAATCAACGGGATGCTCCGCGACTCTGCGCGTGGCCGTGTTCCCGCACTCATCACCGGTGGCTTCGATCTGGTCGACGTCCGAGATGTCGCTGCCGGGCTGATCCTGGCCGGCGAACGCGGTGTCTGCGGCGAAAACTACCTGCTGACCGGCGAAATGGTCGAGATGATCGAAGCATTTCGGATGGTGGCTCGCGAAGCCGGGCGCCGTGGTCCGGCTCTCGCGTTCCCGATGGGCTGGGTGCAGGCGATCCTGCCCGTGGCCGAACCGATCTGCAAACTGTTCGGCTCGGACCTCGTATCCAAGGCTGCACTTGGTTCACTGGAGGCTCAGCCCGTGGTCGACGGAACGAAGGCTCGCTCCGAATTGGGTTATGCACCAAGAACTGTCGCCACAACGATGCGCGACTACGCCGACTTCCTCGTCAGCGCCGGACAACTCCAGCGGCGCCGGCCGATCGCGGTGCCGCGACGGACGAAAGCCTTCGCCTGACACCCCGGTCATTCAGTCCTTGGTCACCAATCCGCGACCGGTGATCTGCGGGAGGTCGATCGCGGTGAGAAGTCCGGGCGGAGCGTTCACCACGGCTTCCACCGCGTTCACCAAACGCATTGCGGTGACCAGCATTCCGGAATCGTTGTGATCACCGTTCTCACCGTGGTGCACGAAGTCGACGGTCATCACCGGGTCGCCTTTGATCTCGATGCGGTAGCAGCCATCGCCGTTGCCCGGGCTCGGCCATTCGGGCTGAGCATCGCGCTGTGTCCGGGTGACGTGTTCGAGGACGATGCGCGGCACTCCGTTCACCGTCCCGATCACCTCGAAACGCACTGCGGCCATGGTGTCTTTGGCGATGTGGCACGAGGCGATGTCGTAGTCACTCTCCGCCGGACGACGGTCGATCTTCTCCACCAGCGGCTCGTCGAGGGTGACGTCGAGGCCGGCCGCGAGTTGTCGCACAACCGGCCCCCAGGCCAGCGACAGAACTCCCGGCATCCACAGCATCGACTGGGTGTCCATCGGTTTGCCGAAGCCAAACAGCTCGGTCATGGTCATCGGCTGGTAGTACGTCGCATAGTCGGCGATCTCGGCAACGCGCAGCTCGTCGATCCGCTTCGAGAGCGACGTCATCGCCAGTGGCAGAACATCATTGGCGAAACCCGGATCGATGCCGTTTACGTGCAAAGTGGCATTGCCACCGCGGGCCGCACTGCGGATGCGCTCGTTGAGCTCGGCCGGCAGCACACCGTCGGGGTACACCAACGCAACCGGACCGGAGGAGACCACATTGATCCCGGCGTCGAGGAACCCGATCAGATCGTCGATCGCTTCCATGATGCGGTCGTCGGTCATCGCGCCATGCACGATGCAATCGGGCCGCAGCGCCAGCAGCGCTTCTTTGTCATCAGTGGCCGCGATACCGAGGTCTCGGCCGAGTCCGGCCAGTTCGCCGACGTCCTTGCCGACCTTGTCCGGGTTCGACACCCATACCCCGACCAATTCGAGCTCAGGGCGGGCCAGAACCCCCGCTATCGCCAGCTTTCCGATGGTTCCGGTGGACCACACCACAACACGCAACGACACCACAGACCTCCGAACGCAGGAACTAGAACGCGTTCACCCTAGCCTGCCCACAACCGAAAATGTGCCCTTTTGGCGAACAAAACCCCAGGTGGGGACCGCCAAAAGGGCACACTATCGGGTCAGGAGAAGAGCTTGGGGAGGGTTCCCTCGAAGGCCTCACGCAGCTCGGTGAGCGGCACGGTGAAGGCATCCTGGACCTCGACGGAGTCGCTGCCCTGATCGACGACACCGATGCGGGTCCACGGCATCTGCCGGGCATCGAGCATGCCGCAGAAGCGGACCTCTTCGGAGCGCGGCACAGCGACCAGCACTCGGCCGGTCGACTCGGAGAACAGCCAGACAAACGGATCGGCACCCTCGGGCAACACGATCCGGCATCCGGTCTCGCCCGCCAGCGCGGCCTCGATCACGGTCTGGGCGAGGCCACCCTCGGACAGGTCATGCGCGGCCGACACCAGGCCGTCGCGCGATGCGGCGGTGAGGATTTCGCCCAGCAGTCGCTCACGTTCGAGGTCGACGGCCGGCGGCGTGCCACCCAGATGATCGTGCGCGACCTGCGACCAGATCGATCCGTCGAACTCGTCGTGCGTGTCACCCAGCAGGATCAGCGTCTCGCCGATTTCGGTTCCGAAGCCGGTCGGGATCCGCCGACGGACATCGTCGATCACTCCCAGGACACCGACAACCGGGGTGGGCAGGATCGCCGTGGCACCGGTCTGGTTGTAGAAGCTGACGTTGCCACCGCAGACCGGGATGCCCAGTTGCGCACAGCCGTCGGCCAAACCGCGGACGGCCTGCTGGAACTGCCACATCACCGCCGGGTCCTCGGGCGAACCGAAGTTGAGGCAGTTGGTGACGGCCTTGGGGGTGGCGCCACTGACCACGACGTTGCGGTAGGCCTCGGCCAGCGCCAGCTGCGCACCGCGGTACGGATCGAGGTAGGTGTACCGACCGGAGGCGTCGGTTGCCAAAGCGATTCCGCGACCGGTGGATTCGTCGATGCGAATCATTCCGGAGTCGGCATTCTCGGCCAGCACGGTGTTGCCGCGGACGTAGCGGTCGTACTGCTCGGTGATGAACCGGCGACTACACAGAGCCGGTGACGAGATCATCTCCAGCAGGGTGGCCCGCAACTCATCCGGCGAGACCGGACGCTTGAGGTCTTTTGTGCTCGAAGCGATCACATCGTCTTGCCAATCCGGACGGGTAACCGGACGCTCGTAGACCGGTCCGTCGTGTGCCACGGTGCGCGGCGGCACGTCGACCACGGTTTCGCCGTGCCAGGTGATCTCGAGATGTTCGCCGTCGGTGACGTGACCGATATCGGTGGCCAACACGTCCCACTTACGGCAGACCTCCATGAACGCCGCGACGTTCTCGGGGGCGACCACCGCGCACATCCGCTCCTGCGATTCGCTGGAGAGGACCTCGGCCGGGGTCATGCCGGTGGCCCGCATGGGCACCTTTTCGAGTTCGATGTGCATGCCACCGTCGCCGGCCGCAGCCAATTCCGAGGTCGCGCAGGACAGTCCGGCGCCACCGAGATCCTGGATACCGATGACGATGCCGGCCTTGTAGAGGTCGAGGCAGCACTCGATCAGCACCTTCTCGGTGAACGGGTCGCCCACCTGGACCGCGGGAAGCTTCTTCGGTCGGCCACCAGCACTGTCGTCGAACGTCTCCGACGCAAGGACGGACACACCGCCGATGCCGTCGAGACCGGTCCGGGCGCCGAACAGGATGATCCGGTTGCCTGCACCCGACGCGAACGCCAGGTGTAGATCTTCGACGCGCATGACGCCGGCACAGAGTGCGTTGACCAACGGGTTGCCCGCGTACGACGCGTCGAAGACCGTCTCGCCGCCGATGTTGGGGAGGCCGAGGGAGTTGCCGTAACCACCGACACCGCGGACCACACCGTCGACCACCCGGCGGGTGTCGGGGGCATCGGCCGCACCGAAGCGGAGCTGATCCATGACCGCGATCGGACGGGCACCCATCGCCATGATGTCGCGGACGATGCCACCGACACCGGTCGCGGCACCCTGATACGGCTCGACGTACGACGGATGGTTGTGCGATTCGACCTTGAACGTGACCGCCCAGCCGTCACCGATGTCGACAACACCGGCGTTCTCACCGATCCCGGCGAGCATCGACGACCGCATCTCGTCGGTCGTGGTCTCGCCGAAGTAGCGCAGGTGCACCTTGGATGACTTGTACGAGCAATGCTCGGACCACATCACCGAGTACATCGCCAATTCGGCGGCGGTCGGACGGCGACCAAGGATTTCGCGGATCCGCTGATACTCATCATCCTTCAAGCCCAGCTCACGATATGGCTGCGACTGATCGGGGGTATCGGCGGCGACAGAAACGGTATCTAGGTCTGCACTCACGAGAACAGTCTAGGTGGTGCCGGACCGGCCGCTGACCACGCCGCCTCCGAGGGCCTGCCGTCGGCACGGTTCCCGGTGGTCTGGCGGACCCGAACCAGCCGGGCGCCGGGTAGTCTGTGCCTCGCGCGCCGGGGGTGGCGCGCCGGGGGGACACGGGGGTCATCATGACTGACAGGGCAACTACACCGGGCTCTCGCTCGGCCGTCGCCAAAGCACGCCATTTGTTCGACTTCGGGGTGCTCAGCCTCGGCATCCCCGTCGACACCGAGCAGTACCCGCCCGACCGGGACAAGGCCACACTCGCGTTCACCCGGGCCACCGAATGGGACCCGACACTCGCCGACGCCTGGCTCGGACGGCTCGCCTGCGGGGACAACTCCCCCGCCGTGATCTTGCAGCTGTACCGGACCCGCGCGACTCTCGGTGCGCAGCAGCGACGACTCGGCCTGCCCGCCCGCACACTGTCGGGACGCTTTTCGACCGGCTTGTACATCGACTATCCACTGGCCGACCGGACCGAGGCCATCACCGCCTACGCCGCCACCCTCATCGCGGGCGCCGACCATCAAGGCGCCGAGGACGCGCTCGACGAGGCGGCCGCCACCGTGGCCGGCCGCGCGCCCATCATCGACTACCTCCGGGCCAGCCTGCACTTCAAGACCCAGCGGTGGCCCGACGTCCTGACGTCGCTGTCCGAGTCGGCCTCGTGGTCCGACGCCTACATGAACGCCGGAGCCGATCTCATGGCCGGTTCGGCGTGCGTGCAGATGGGTTTGTTCACCGAAGGTGTCCGGCGGCTCGAGGCCGCCCAGGAAGGCCCGATCCCATCGGCGGCCACCGCGGCGATGTTCACCCACGGCCTGGCACTGCGTGAGCAGGGCTCCGAAACAGCCGCGCGCGAACGGTTCGAGGCCGTCTACTCCCGCGACCCGTCGTTCGCGGCCAACACCAAGGCCCTGTCCGATCCACGATTCCGGCTGGTGATCAACACTGCCGAAGAGATCGACGCACGCACCGACAAGTGGGATCCGGCGTCTGTGCCCGACTCACCGGTCCCCGGCTCCGGCGGCGGCGGCGACCCGGGATTGCTGGCGACCGCCCAGGCCGAACTCGACGAACAGATCGGACTGGAGTCCGTCAAAACCCAAGTCGCCAAACTCAAGTCCGCTGCAAAGCTGGCCAAGATCCGCGCCGACAAAGGACTCGCGACCGGACCTCGCAGCCTGCATCTGGCATTCACCGGTCCACCCGGAACCGGCAAGACCACCATCGCCCGCATCGTGGCGAAGATCTACTGCGGACTCGGCTTGATCAAAACTGATGCGGTGGTGCAGGTTTCACGGCGCGATCTGGTCGGCGAACATCTCGGCAGCACGGCGATCAAAACCTCGGAGGTGATCGATCGGGCGATGGACGGTGTCCTGTTCATCGACGAGGCCTACACCTTGGTCCAGAGCGGCCTGTCCGGCGGTGACGCGTTCGGACGTGAAGCCGTCGACACCTTGCTCGCCCGGATGGAAGACGACCGCGACCGGCTCGTTGTCATCATCGCCGGCTACGACGCCGAGATCGATCGACTGCTGAACGCCAACGAGGGCATGTCGTCCCGCTTCGCCAAACGCATCCGGTTCGACTCCTACAGCCCGACCGAACTGGCCGGCATCGCCGAATTGCTTGCCCGGAAGCGGGATTCGCTGCTCAGCCCGGAGGCACTGCAGGAACTCGAGTTCGCCTGCGGCCCGCTCTATCACCAGATCCAAACAGACCAATCCGGGGCCGGACGCCGTTCCATCGACCTGGCAGGCAACGGCCGGTTTGTGCGCAACGTCGTGGAGAGCGCCGAGGAAGAACGCGAACATCGCCTGACCAGCGGCGAGATCGACCTGGCCGACCTCGACGACGATGCGCTCATGCGGATCGAGGTCGCCGACATCCAGGCCGCGCTGGAGAACGTGCTGCGCTCCCTCCAGCGCAGGCCGGGCTGAGTGCTCAGCCCCGGCGGGTGACCTCGAGGATTGCCTCGGCCAGCTCGGGCCGACAGATCACCAGGTCCGGCAGATAGACGTCGCGCTGGTTGTACTGCAGGGCAAGCCCATCGGTCCTGCTGCACCACAGCCCCTGCGACTTCGCCACCGCCACCGGAGCCGCCGAATCCCACTCGTACTGGCCACCGGCGTGAACGTACGCATCGGCCTCACCCCGGACCACCGCCATCGCCTTGGCGCCGGCAGAACCCATCGACAGAAGTTCACCACCAACGGCCGCTGCGACATCCTCCGAGAAAGCCGGCGGACGCGACCCGCTCACCACCACTCGCGGGACATCCCCACGCGGCGTCGCGGCCAGGCCGACCACAGGCGCGATGGGCTGACCGTCGTTGACGTACGTCACCCCCAGCGCAGGCAACGCCACCGCGCCCACGGTCAGGCCCAGACTGTCTGACGGTCGAGTTCCGCCTCCGGCTCCATCTCCGCGCTCCCAGAGCGCAACATGTACGGCCCAGTCGTTATGGCCCTCGGTGCCGTACTCGCGGGTGCCGTCGACCGGATCGATGATCCACACCCGGTCGGCGTCGAGACGGGCCAGGTCATCGAACGATTCTTCGGACAGCACCGCGTCGCCGGGACGTTCGTGTGCCAACTGTTTCAGCAAGAGCACATTCGCCTGGAAATCGCCGGCGTTGCCGAGCTCTTTGCCGGTCAATCCCGATGTGGCACGCAGGTCGAGCAACAACTCGCCGGCGGCAGTGGCCAACCGACCGGCCAACTCCAGGTCCTTCGGGTTCACAGTCACACGCCCAGGCTACGGCGAATCGACTCGGCAACGTCCCTTGGCGCACCGTCGGTCGGGGTGATGACCACATCCGGATCGGCCGGACGCTCGTACGGTGAGCTGATCCCGGTGAAATGCGGCACCTCACCGCGCCGCGCCTTGGCGTACAAACCCTTGGGATCACGTTGCTCGCACAGATCGAGGGGTGTATCGATGAACACCTCGTAGAACGGGATCCCGCGCTGCGCGTGAATCTCTTTGGCCCGCTGCCGTTCCGCCGAAAACGGACTGATCAATGACACGATGGCCACCGCTCCGGAGTCGGCGAACAGCGCGGCAACCTCTGCGGTCCGGCGGATGTTCTCCCGGCGATCGTCGTCGCCGAAACCGAGGTCGGAGTTGAGACCGTGGCGCAGATTGTCCCCGTCCATCAGATAGGCGGGCCGGCCCTCGGCGACCATGGATCGCTCCAATTCCACTGCTATGGACGATTTGCCGGCACCAGAGAGGCCGGTCAGCCAGAGCGTGGCACCCTGGTGGGCCCGCTGCTGCCGCGTGACCGATGAACTGTGCCAGACCACATGGGAATCACGGCTCACCGGACCGTTGATCATTCCGGCGCCGACCGTCTTGTTCGTCGCCTCATCCACCAGGATGAAGTTACCGGTGTCGCGATGCTGACGATAGGCGTCGAACATCATCGGTTGCGCAATGCGCACCGTGATCCGCCCTATCTCGTTGAGCTGCAGCGCTTGCGCGTTTCCGTCTCGATGCAGCGAGTTCACATCGAGGCGGTACGTGAGATCACCGATGACCGCTTTCGTCTCACGTGTGGCGCTCTGCAGCGTGTATCGGTTACCGGGTTTCAGTGTGGTGTCCTCCGAGAACCAACAGACCATCGCGTCGATGTCGCGGCCGACGTGAGGCCGGTTGCCCGGGCGGGCCAACATCTCGCCGCGGCTGATGTCGATGTCGTCGGCCAGCGAGATCGACACCGCCATCGGCGCGAAAGCCTCATCGATCTTTGTTCCACCCGGACCCCAGATCTCCGACACCGTGGTGGTGAACCCACCGGGCAGTGCCACGACCTCGTCGCCGGGTTTGAAAGTACCGCTGGCGATCGTGCCCGCGTAGCTGCGATGGTCCGTGCCGTCACCGAGTTGTGGCCGGATGACGTATTGCACGGGAAAGCGCGCGTCGATGAGGTTGTGATCGGAGGCGACGTGGACGTCCTCGAGATGCGAGAGCAGTGAACCACCCTGGTACCAGGGCATATTCGTGGACGCATCGACCACGTTGTCACCGCGGAGCGCCGAGACCGGGATGAAGCTGAGGTCGGTGACGTCGAGCTTGGTGGCAAACGCGGAGAACTCGTCACGGATCGTCGCGAACCGCTCTTCGGACCAATCGACCAGGTCCATCTTGTTCACGCACAGCACCACATGCGCGACGCCGAGCAACGATGACAAGAACGCGTGGCGGCGGGTCTGTTCGAGAACACCCTTACGGGCGTCGATGAGGATCAAGGCCACATCCGCGTTGGACGCCCCGGTCACCATGTTCCGGGTGTACTGCACGTGTCCCGGCGTGTCGGCGATGATGAATTTCCGCTTGGGCGTTGCGAAGTAGCGGTAGGCGACGTCGATCGTGATGCCCTGCTCACGCTCGGCACGCAGCCCGTCGGTCAGCAGCGCCAGATCCGCGTATTCGTCACCGCGCGCAGCGCTGGTCCGTTCGATGGACTCCATCTGATCGGTGAAGATGCTCTTGGAATCGTAGAGCAATCGCCCGATGAGGGTCGACTTCCCGTCATCTACACTGCCGGCGGTAGCCAAGCGCAGCAATGCTTTTCGACCGCCGACTGCGGTTCCGGCGGCAAGCGCCTCCTGGTCGACAGTCATCAGAAGTAACCCTCCCTTTTGCGATCTTCCATGCCGGATTCAGAAATGCGGTCATCGGCCCGGGTCGCACCGCGCTCGGTCAGCCTGGTCGCGGCGATCTCGTCGATGACCTGGTGGACCGTTGCCGCATCACTGAGTACGCAACCGGTACAGGTGGCATCTCCGACGGTCCGGAATCGCACCTGCTCGGTGTGAACCTTTTCCCCCGGTCCCAATTCCAAGAATTGCGTTCTGGCCAAGAGCATTCCATCTCGGGACACCACGTCGCGCCGATGCGAGTAGTAGATACTCGGCAGCTCGATCTCCTCGGCGGCGATGTACTGCCAGATGTCGAGTTCGGTCCAGTTGCTCAGCGGGAAGATCCGGATGTGCTCACCCTTGTGATGGCGACCGTTGTAGAGGTTCCACAACTCGGGCCGCTGGGCGCGCGGATCCCACGCACCGAATTCGTCACGGAAACTGAACACCCGCTCCTTGGCGCGGGCCTTCTCTTCGTCTCGACGTGCCCCACCGAAGACGGTGTCGAACTTGTTTTCTCCGATACCGCGGAGCAACGCGGCGGTCTGCAGCCGGTTACGACTGGCGCCCGGGCCCGTCGCTTCGACCACCCGTCCGGAATCGATGTCGTCCTGCACGCGCGAAACAATCAGCCGGACGCCGGTTTCTTCGACCACTCGATCCCGGTAGTCGATCACCTCATCGAAGTTGTGGCCGGTGTCGACATGCATCAACGGGAACGGAACCGGCGCCGGCCAGAAGGCTTTGCGGGCGAGGTGGAACATCACCACCGAGTCCTTGCCCGCGGAGAACAGCAAGACCGGGCGCTGCGCGGTGGCCGCGACCTCGCGGAAGATGTGGACCGACTCCGCTTCGAGCGCGGCGAGGTGTGTGAGTTCGTACCTCGTGCTCACCATCAGGATGACCCTTCGTCGAGGTGCTCCGAGAACTTGACTTGTCGAATATTCGACACTAACGTCCGACAATATGACATCGACGGTAGGTGACGGCAAGGGCGCCGGTCAACCCTCTCCACCGACACAGCGCGTGGTGCGAACCATCGAAGTGCTGGCGGACAGCATCGACACGCCCCTTTCGCTGGCCGAGATCGTCCGGCGCACCGGGTTTTCGCGGGCCACCTCCCACGCGGTTCTCGCGCAGCTCACCAACGACGGCTGGGTGACCCGCCAGGACGGCAATTTCAGCATCAGTGCCGGATTCGTGGCGCTCGTCCGGCATACCGAACGCGGATTCCCGATGCGACGGCTCGCGGCCTCCGCGGCCCGCGACATGGCCGAGGCTCTCGACATGCCGGCCTTCGTTGCCGAGCGCACCGGCGAATCGATCACGGTGACCGACGTTGTCG
Organism: Williamsia sp. Y721; assembly: GCF_059683565.1. Lineage (NCBI taxonomy): Bacteria > Bacillati > Actinomycetota > Actinomycetes > Mycobacteriales > Nocardiaceae > Williamsia > Williamsia sp. Y721. The sequence goes on from NZ_JCASNH010000005.1 coordinate 500,318, forward strand.
GCACCCCTGGACTCGAGTGGATCCGGCCCGGCCGTCGCATCACCCTGCGCCCCACCGTCTGCCGGGAGTTCGTCGCATGGTCACCTGAAGATGAGGTCCAGCGTTGGCTCGACGCCGCACCCGCGCAGGCCCGGGGCCGACTTCGCGACGTCCTCGACACCATCCGCGATCGCGGTTACGCGGTCGAACGTTTGACACCGGACCACGCGCAGATGGTCGACACCCTTGCATCCCTGCGCAATTCGCCGGTGTCCGACTCGTTGCGGTCACGGGTCGACGGCCTTCTCACCGAACTGACCACCATCGACTACCTGGCAGACGAAACGGTCGGACAGGTTGCCGTGGTCACCATCGGCGCACCCATCTTCGACGAGACCGGCGCCGTGGTCGCGTCGATCGTCGCCGTGCCCGACCGTGAGATGTCTGCCGAAGAACTGCAGCAGATCGGAAAAGCGGTCACCTGCGCCGCCGGCCGCGTCGGGGAAGCGCACACCCGTCACGGCCTCAACAGGGCCTGAGAAGGGTGTCACCACTTGCACCGGCACCCATCGACGCCGATGCATCGGTGAGCACACCGTCGACCACCTGATAGACCGAATCCATCTTCGCGAAGTGGGTTCGATCGTGAGTGACCAGCAGTGTGGCCGCCTGGTGGTCGCGGACCACATCCACGATCAGGTCGATGATGGCGGCGCCGCGTTCTTGGTCCAGGGCACTGGTGGGTTCGTCCACCATGAGCAGCCCAGGGTTGTTCATCAGGGCTCGGGCGAGATTGACGCGCTGCCGCTGGCCACCGGATAGCTGTCCGGGCTTCTTGTTTCGGTGGTCGGCCAGCCCGACCGCGTCCAGCAATTCCATCGCACGATCCCGCGTCTCCCGCCGGCGACCACGGGGCACCACCAGGCTCTGTCCCAGATGCGCGGTCACCTCGAGCTGTTCGAGTGCGGTCAGCGACGACACCAGGTTCGGCTGCTGGAACACGAATCCGATCTCGTTGCGCCGCACCACCGCAGCATCTCGACGGGAGAGCTCGGTGACATCGGTCCGGCTTTCACCGGTACGCAGGAGGACGCGACCACGGTCAGGGCGGATGAGTGTCGAGGCCACCGCCAGCAGACTCGATTTTCCTGAGCCCGAGGGACCGGTGACGGCGGCTATCTCGCCGCGGTTTAGACGGAGCGATACGTCGTCGAGCGCGGTGACTCGGTGATTTTGTCCGTCAGCGAAGGTGAGCGTGACGTGTTCGATGTCGAGTGCGATGTTCATCGGGTACTCCCCAGGGCAGTGAGTGGATCGGTGGTGGACACGAAACGGAGCGCAAACCCGGCGCCGATCAGTCCGAGTCCGACGAGGGCCGCCGCCGGCACGACGGTGGTGGACATGTCGACGACAAACGGGACCGCGTCGCCCATGACCTGACCGGCCGCCACCGTGATGGCCAGTCCTGCGCCGACCCCCACGACGAGGACGATCAACGCCTGGCCCAGTGCATCGCGAACGAGGGAACCGGTACTGGCACCCAGTGCTTTGAGAATTGCGATGTCCGGGGTCCGCTGAATGGTCCAGACCGTGAAGAACGCACCGATCACCAGGGCTGAGATCGCAAAGAGCATCACGGTCATCAACGTCAAGGACATGTTCTCGGATTTGTACGAACCAATCGCCTGCAGTGAATCCGACACACTCGTGGACGTCGTTCCGGCGACCCGGTCCACTGCGTCGGTATTCGAGATCCCCGACACCGCGAGAACCGTGGCGCCTGCGGTTTGGTTCAACGCCTGCCACTCGGCCAGACCGATCCAGATCACCGGGCTGTGGCTGAACCAGTCGTCGCCGCGGACCGCGCTGACGACGAAGTCCTCGCCGCCAAACGTGACCGTGTCCCCGACTTCGGCGTCGAGGTCTGACGCCGCGGGTTCGCTCAGGGCCACGGTGTGGGGCGTGGTCGGCGCGCGGCCGGTGAATCCGGAGTCGGCACCGATCAATGCCACGGTTGCCGTCGATCCGCCGTCGGACATTGCCTTGGCGCGACTGATCCCGATCGGGTCTACCTCACCACCGGCCCGTTCCCAGGCGGCGATCTGATCAGTGGACACGCTGGAATCGTCGAAAGACGGATCCGTTTCACCGCCTGCGAAGACCACCGTTTGAGCGGTGATCGCCTCGATGGCCGATACGTTCTGATGGCGTAGCCCGGCAGTCAGGCCGCTGAGAAAACTGGTCAGCACGGCCACCATCAGGACGACGAGGGTGATCAGCACGAACCTGCCGCGCGCGGCGCGCAGGTCCCGTAGAGCGACGAACACGAGCATTCCTTTCATCGACGCCACCTTGTTGCGGCCTTGAACTCATCGTGGCCGCGGTGGGCACCGCCGCCATCGCACGGAAGCGCCGGTCCGCGCACGTCGAACGATCGACCGCGGCTACTTCTTTTGATGGATGCGCAGGGGTGCTGGTTGTTTACGCTCGAAGACGTGCGTCATTCGTCCCTGACCCCGGTGTTCGCGGGCCTGCAGACCTCGCTGCATGCGCTGATCGTCGCGCTGAGCATGGTGGTCGTTCTGCGCGCGCTGCTCCTCGACGAGCCGCATCCGGTGGCGGTGATCGTCCTCACGCTCGGGTTCCTCGGTACGTATCTCGTCGGCGTCGTGGTCCGGTTGCAGCGACGGGGACGAGGGGTGTGGATCGCCATCCTGACGCTGTTGTGGCTGGTCCTGATCGTGCTGACACCCGATGCCGCCTACATCGTGTTCGGACTGTTCTTCCTGTATCTGCGGGTCCTGCCCCCGCGGTGGAATCTGCTCGCGGTCGCCGCGGCCACTGCCCTGGCGATCATCAGCACCGGGGTGCATCGGGGCTGGTCTGTTGCCGGTGTTGTCGGTCCGGTGATCGGGGCCTGCGTCGCCGTTGTCATCGGCGTGGCCTACCGGACGCTGTATCGCGAGGCCAAGGAACGGCAACGACTGATCGACGAACTCGTCGCCACTCGGGAAGTTCTCGCCGCCCAGGAACGCGCCTCCGGAACGCTGGCAGAACGTGAGCGGTTGGCCCAAGACATCCACGACACCGTCGCGCAGGGGCTGAGCAGCATCCAATTGCTGCTACACGCCGCCGAACGGGCCGACCCGCAGCACCCTGCGGTCCAAAAAATCCAGATGGCCCGCGAGGTCGCTGCCGACAGTCTCGCCGAAACCCGTCAGCTCATCGCCGAACTCACTCCGGCAGCGCTGGAGGGGCAGTCATTGGGGTCGGCAGTGCGGCGGATCTGTGCCGGAGCACAGTCGGAGACCCTTGATGTGCACACCCTCGTCGAAGGCGAGGCCGTGCAATTACCGATGCCGATCGAGGCAGCGCTGGTGCGGATCACTCAGAGCGCGATGGCAAACGTGGTGCAGCACGCGCAGGCGAGAAGGGTCCAGGTCACGCTGACCTACAGTGACGACGTGGTGTCACTCGACGTCGTGGACGACGGGATCGGATTCGATGTGCGAATACTCGATCAGGACCCGTCAGAATCGTTTGGTCTCAATGCAATACGGCGTCGAGTGCAGCAGCTTCACGGTTCACTCGATCTGGAGTCCGAGCCTGGGCACACCGCACTGGCGGTCTCGTTTCCGATTGCCTCGGTCAAGATGACGCGATGATCCGATTGTTGTTGGCCGACGACCACGCGATCGTGCGGGCAGGTCTGCGCGCGATCCTCGAAGACAGCGATGACATCGACGTCGTGGGTGAGGTGGCCACTGCAGAGGCCGCGATCGCCTACTGCACCACCACCGACGTCAATCTGGTCCTGATGGATCTGAGATTCGGCGCCGGCACGTCGGGCGTTGAAGCCACCGCAGCCCTCCGCAGGCTGCCGAACGCGCCACATGTGTTGGTGGTGACCAACTATGACACCGACAGCGACATCCTCAACGCCATCGAAGCCGGTGCCTGCGGCTATCTTCTCAAAGACACCCCGCCTGCTGAACTACTCGCTGCGGTTCGGACCGCTGCGGTTGGCCAGAGTGTCTTGTCGCCCGCCGTCGCATCCAAACTCATGACGCGGGTTCGCAAACCCGAGTCGTCGTTGAGTCCCAGGGAGATCGAAGTCCTCCGACTCGTCGAGTCGGGGATGTCGAACCGGGCCATCGGTAAATCGCTGTATCTCAGCGAGACGACCATCAAAACCCACCTGGTCCACATCTACGCGAAACTCGGCGTCAATTCTCGGACCTCAGCAGTGGCGCGCGCCCGAGAAATGGGAGCCATCTGACTCGACCCGCAGTCGGTACCCGATCGAAGCCGGTCAGTGCGTGAAAACCGGCCGTGACCACGAGCCGGGTTTACCAACCAAGCACTTGCTAGGTAGGGTGTCGGATGTGACGATCCCGAGCCCCCTGAGCGCCGCCGAACTAGGTCCCGACACCTCACCGGTGGCCTACGACGTTGTTGGCGCCACGGCATACATCACCCTCAATCGACCCGAGTTCCGCAATTCCCAGAACTCGGTGATGACCTACTCCCTCGACGCCGCCTTCGGGCGCGCGGTCGATGACGCAAGCGTCAAGGTCATCGTCCTACGCGGAGCGGGCAAGCACTTCTCGGCCGGCCACGACATCGGTACGCCCGAGCGTGATGTGCACGTCAAGTACCCCAACACCGCGTCCCTCTACTGGGACCACACCGACCGCGTCGGCGGCGACCAGCGACTGGCCCGCGAGACCGAGGTCTACATGGGGATGTGCCGGCGCTGGCGGGAGATCCCCAAGCCGGTGATCGCCCAGATCCACGGTGCGTGCATTGCAGGCGGGTTGATGCTCGCCTGGATCTGCGACTTCATCGTCGCCTCCGACGACGCCTTCTTCTCCGACCCGGTGGCCCGGATGGGCATCCCCGGCGTCGAGTACTTCGCCCACGCCTTTGTGCTCGGGCCGCGCCGCGCCAAGGAGATCCTGTTCACCGGGGAACGATTCGGTGCAGCCGAAGCCCTCGAGTGGGGCATGGTCAACCACGTTGTCCCCCGCGATCAGCTCGAAGCCAAGGTCGACGACATCGCCGGACGCATCTCGGAGATGCCCCAGCTCGGGCTCGCGTTGAGCAAGAAGGCCGTCAACATCTGCGAAGACCAGATGGGTCTGCGCAACGCGATGGATTCGGTCTTCGGCTGGCACCACTTCGCACACAGCGCCAATGCCGAAGCATCCGATGGTGATTCGCTCGGCGGTATGGATGCCAAGTCGATGAAGTCCAGCGCAGAGAAGAAGAGCTCCTGATGGATCTACTCTTCGATTCAGCAGCCGACGAATTCCGTGCCGAGGTCCGTGGCTGGCTCAACGAGAACGTGCCGTCGGAACCACTCGCATCGATGGACAGTGCCGAAGGATTCGAACAGCATCGACAGTGGGAACGGCAGATGGCCGATGCCCGCATGTCGGTGGTGAGCTGGCCGGTCGAGTTCGGTGGCCGCGACGCACCGCTGCTGCACTGGATCATCTTCGAAGAGGAGTATTACCGCAGCGGCGCACCCGGTCGGGTCAGCCAGAACGGCATATTCCTTCTTGCACCAACCCTTTTCGAACATGCACATCCCGATCAGCTGGCGCGGATCATGCCGCGGATGGCCCGGTCCGAAGACATCTGGGGTCAGGCCTGGAGTGAGCCCGAGGCCGGCAGCGACCTCGCGTCGCTACGGTCGACCGCCACCCGCACCGACGGTGGCTGGCTTCTCAACGGTCAGAAGACCTGGAGTTCCCGCTCGAGTTTTGCCGATTGGGGTTTCGGCCTGTTCCGGTCCGACCCGGATTCGTCGCGCCACAAGGGCATCACGTACTTCATGTTCGACCTCCGCGCCGACGGCGTGACGGTACGACCGATCAATCAGCTCGACGGTGAACCCGGCTTCGCAGAACTGTTCCTGGAGAACGTCTTTGTCCCCGATGACCCCGAGTCACCCGGCGAGTCCGGTGTGATCGGAACGGTGAACAACGGCTGGAAGGTGGCGATGAGCACGGCCGCCAACGAACGCGGCCTGTCGCTGCGTTCTCCCGGCCGGTTCCTGGCCACCACCGATCGACTCCTGGCTCTGTGGAACGACACCGACGCCGACGCCCGCACCGGATACGGCGATCAGGTCGCCGATGCCTGGATCGGCGCCCGTGCCTACGAGCTCTCGACGTATGCCACGGTGAGCCGTCTCGCCGAAGGTGGCCAGCTCGGGATCGAGTCGTCCATCAACAAGGTGTTCTGGTCGCAGTGGGACATCACCACGCACGAGACCGCACTCGATCTGCTGGGCGCCGATGCCGAGCTCGCGCAGCGGCAACCGTCGGGGGCCTGGATGGATGGATACCTGTTCTCGTTGTCAGGACCTATTTACGCCGGCACCAACGAGATTCAGCGCAATGTGATCGCCGAACGCCTACTCGGACTACCACGAGGAGATCGCTGACATGAGGTTCCTCCTCGAAGAAGAGCACCAAGACCTGGCCGCGTCCATCGACTCCATGCTGGCCAAGGCCGACCTTCCCGGCGTCATCCGGTCGTGGAATGACGGCGACACCAAGCCCGGTGAGGTCGTGTGGTCCAAGCTGGCCGAGACCGGTGTCAATGCCCTGCTGATCGGTGACGAACACGGCGGAATGGGCGCAGGCGCCGTCGAGATGGTCGTCGCGGCGCAGCAACTCGGCCGCCATGCCGTACCCGGCCCGGTTGCCGAAACCATTGCTGCCGTGCCGATTCTGTTGACTGATGCCGGCGCCGTCGACCGGTTGGCAGCCTTGGCCGAAGGTGAACTCGCCACCGTCGCCTTTCCGCCGCTGGTGCCGTACGCGGTCGATGCCGCCATGGCCGGTCAGGTCTACGTGGTCCGCGACGGCACCCTCAGTTCCGGCGTCGCCGCCAACCCACGGCCGTCGGTTGATCTCGCTCGCACACTCTCGTCCGTCGATGTCGACACGGCGATCGGCCCGGTCGATCCCAGTCGTGCCTTCGACTTCGGCGCTCTGGCCACTGCCGCCCAGCTGATCGGGTTGGCCGACACGATGCTCGAACTCGCCGGCGAGTACGCCAAGACCCGCAAGCAGTTCGGCCGGGAGATCGGCTCGTTCCAGGCGGTCAAACACCACCTGGCCAACGTCGCTGTTGCAGTGGAGATGGCCCGGCCGTTGATCCACGGCGCCGCGCTGTCGCTTGACGGTCAGGTTCCCGAGCCGCAGTTCGCCTCCCGGGACGTCTCGGCGGCGAAAGTTGCTGCCGGCGAGGCTGCCTACCTCGCCTCGCGGGTCGGACTGCAGGTCCTCGGTGCGATCGGTTACACCCAGGAACACGACCTGTCGTTGTATCTCACAAAAACACGTGCGCTGATCACGGCCTGGGGCACACCGGCCGTTCATCGCGCGCGGGTACTGGAGGCGATCACCGCATGAGCATCTACTCCCCCGGTGTCGACACCGAAGAACAGGCAGCACTGCGCGATTCGGTCGCCAGCCTACTGCGGCGGAGCGGTGATTCCGCCGCGGTACGGTCGGCGATGGAATCCGAAGGCCGAACCGATCGGGCCCTGTGGGCCACACTCTGTGAGCAGATCGGCGTTGCCGCACTGTCGATCCCCGAAGAGTTCGACGGTATCGGTGCCTCACTGACCGAGACCCATGTGGTGCTCGAAGAGCTTGGTCGCACACTGTCTCCGGTTCCGATGCTCGGGTCGGCGGTTCTGGCCACCCAGGCCCTGCTCCTCAGTAAAGACACCGACGCCTGCGCCGCCACGCTGCCTGCCCTCGCGTCAGGCGAGAAGACCGCGGCACTGTGCTGGGCCGATGCCGACGGGTGGAAACGCCCGGGCGTCGAGGCGAACGCCGGTATTTTGTCCGGCACCGCCCACTACGTACTCGACGGTGAAACAGCCGACGTGCTGGTGGTTCTGGCGCGCAGCGGCGGTGTCGTCACGCTGCATGTCGTCGATGCCACCGCGGACGGCATCAGCCGTTCGCCGCGCCCGACGATGGATCCCACTCGGCCGTTGACCAGCATCACCTTTGACGACGTCGACTCGACCGCCATACCAACACCGGCTGATCTGGTGGACAGGCTACGCGCGATCGCATACGTCGCGCTGAGTGCCGAACAGGTCGGCGCTTCTCGCGCAGCGCTGGATCTGACGGTGGAATACACCAAGTCCCGCAAGCAGTTCGGCCGTGTCATCGGATCCTTCCAGGCGCTGAAGCACCGGATGGCCGACATGTATGCGCTCACCGAGATCGCCCATTCGATCTCGTACGCAGCTGTCGACGCACTGTCATCCGGCTCCGACGAAGCCCTCGACCTGGCCGCAGCGGCACGCGTGTACTGCTCGGATGCGTTCTCACACATCGCAGGCGAGACCATTCAGCTACACGGCGGGATCGGCATCACGTGGGAACACGATGCCCATCTCTACTTCAAGCGAGCACACGGCAGTGCCCAACTCTTTGGTCTGCCGCATGAGTCCCTACCCCGTTTGGCCACCGCAGCCGGCCTCTGACATCCCTGCCGCCACCGCCTGCCGAGCTCTTCCGACCGGCGGTGGTCAGGGGCCCGGGGTCAGCGGGACTGTAGACGCACCTTGGCGCGTTGAACGTGCTGCTCGTCCATCGGCGGTTCGACGATCTGCTCGGCGCCGGGACGTAGGCCGGCGATGGCGAGCGCAAGGTGCCGCCGCCACGCGGTATCGCTGACGCCCCTGGTGGTTTCGATGACTCCACGCAGCGCCCAGAAGATGACGTCCACGTCCGACTCCGCGGCGTCCTCGCGGATACGTCCGTGTTCTTTCGCCGATACGAGCAACTCCGACGCGATCCGCCGGTACTCGTTCTTGAGCGCCGTGGTCTCGTCGTCGTTCCACATGCGCGAGATGCAACCCCTGTGCGATGCCTGGATCTCGCCGGTCCCGTACATGACCTGTTCGAGACCCGAGCCGTCGGTCACGTCGAGGGCCTTGGTGGCGATCGCGACCAGATCGCTCAACAGCTGTCGAACGAGTTCGCTGATCAGTGCATCCTTGGTGGGAAACCGGCGATAGAGCGTGCCGGTTCCGACTCCGGCAACCCGTGCGATCTCGTCGACGCTCGCGTCGAGGCCGCGTTCGCTGAAGACGGTGGCCGCCGCGTCCAGCAACCGTTGCCTGTTCTCGGCAGCGTCGCGCCTGAGCACTTTGTCACCGCTGGGTGCCTCACGAACACTCACATGGACCTCACTCGGATTCGTCGCCCGCCAGAGTACCGCCGGCAACCATTGCAAGCTCGGGATGCGAGAGTTCGGCAACGTCTTCGCGATGGGTCGTCTTGTTGCGGTTCACCGCCGGGATGAACAGGGCGGCAACAGCCGCCAGACCGCCTGCGATGCCCAACATGACAAACCCGTTCGTATAACCGGATTCGGTCGGGACGCCCGCCGACGATGCGCCCGCAGCGACAACGCTGGCCATGAACGCTGCGCCGAGTGACCCGCCGATGGTGCGGATGTTCGCGTTCATTCCGCTGGCGACGCCGGTTTGGTGCGGCGGTACAGCGGCGACAACAACATTCGACATCGCCGCAAAGGCCAGTCCGAACCCGATCCCGTTGACTGCCATCGCCACGTAGATGTCAATTTCGGCCGAATGAAGAAAGGCGATGATGAAGTAGGACGACGCGCTGATCAGCGATCCGACGATCAGTAGATTCTTGGAGCCGAAACGGGCTGCCAGACGGCCTGAGAAGAGTCCGACGGTGAACATGCCAACCGCGTTGGGCAGCAACATCAATCCCGACTCCGTGACGGTCGCACCGAATCCATAGCCCGCCGAGCTGGGTGCCTGCAGGAACTGCGGTAGGAAGCCGAGTCCTGCGTACATCCCGATGCCCATCAGCAGTGCGATCAGGTTCGCAGCCCACACACTGCGGATTCGCATCATCGTCATGTCGATCAGCGGATTCGACGAGCGGGATTCGGCGATGATCCAACCGGCCAGCACAACGGCCGCGGCCAACAGCATGCCGATCACCTTTGCCGAGCCCCAACCCCACGAGGGCGCCTGACTCACGGCGAGCAGAAGCGCAACAAGCCATGCCGACAACAGAAACGCGGTGAACCAGTTGATCTTTCCGGCCGACCGGATCGGCGATTCCGGTATCAGGAAGAACGCCGCCACACCGGCGAGGCTGGTGATGATCAGCGGAATCCAGAAGAGCCAATGATAGCCGAGCAGGTCGACGATCGGCCCGGCCAGCACGATACCGATGCCTGCCCCGACGGACACCAGTGCAGCGATCAGACCAACCGCTCCGGGCACCTTCTCTTTGGGGAACTCGTCACGGATGATGCCGAACGCCAGGGGCAGGACTCCGCCGCCGATCCCCTGAATGGCCCGCGCAATGATCATCATCGACAACGACGTGGCCAACGCTGCCAGCATCGAACCGAGCGCCAACGCGACCATCGCGATCACGAACATGCGCTTCTTGCCGTGCATGTCACCGAGTCGACCCAGGATCGGTGTGAAGATCGATGCCGACAGCAGGTACGCCGTCAGTACCCACGTGACATCGGTCTGGTTGGTTCCCAACGCCGCCTCAACGGTCGGCAGGACCGGCATCACCAGCGATTGCAGGAGGGCGAAGGCCGATACTCCAACAGTGAGGACGGCAAAAGTCACTTGATGATGCGCCCGGGCGGGTGCGGTTTCCATTCATTCTCCTGAAGACGAAAGCGGAGACTGCGCTCCGGATACTGGAATGAACCTAGCACCCGAAGCGGAGAGGTCGCTCCGCATAACGTCGAATCAAAGGATCGCAAATGGGCAAGATCGATGGCCAGATGGCCCCGCACCAGGGAGTGGTCAGGCGAAAGCGGCGTTGACCTGCGCCTCGGTCAGGCCATAGTCCGCCAGCGAGTATTTGTGCACCGGCCGGCGGTCGCCGGACTGACTTTCTTCGTCAAGGGCTCGCATCGCCGCGGACGCCGCATCCGTGAAGTCCAGTCCGAATGTCCGGTAGATGTCTTCCATCGTTCCCAGCGGATCTGTTCGGAAATCGCGGAAGTCGACGTCGATGAACTGGGCCGGATTGTATTTGGCACGTGCGGTGTTGAATTGGCGCAACCCGCGCGACCACAACTCCAGCTGGGTCTGGCCGATCAACTCACCCTTGAACACGGTCGACCAGCCATCACCGGCGGCGTCGGCCAGACTGCACATCGACGGGATGATCGTCGCCGGCGGACGATGCGTCTGGATGATGAGCGCGTCGGGATAGACCGACATCAATTCGTCGAGCGCGAACAAGTGGCTGGGGTTCTTCAGGATCCATCGATGCCCGGGCTCGTTCACACCGACCAACTGCAAGTTCTTCTTGTGCCTGGCATAGGCGTTGATCCAGTCCTGCTGCTGCAGCCAATGCGAATACGTCGGCAGGTACGCCAACGACTCATACGAGATCGACTTCATCGTCTGCCGGAGCAACTGCCAGCATTCCTCCACGTCGGAGGCACTCATGTAGTGCAGGCCCATGAACTCCGGATTCTCGACGTGATGCTGCTCGAGTCCCGACTGGATCTGCTGGAAAACCGGATTCGACTCCCAGGTCTCGCGCGGGGGTCGCGGTTGCGGGAACTCGGCGAGCCACATCTCGAGTCCCTGATGACCCGGATCAGCGGTCAGCATCCGATGCAGCGCGGTGGTGCCGGTACGCGGCAGTCCGGTCACGAAGATCGGCCGGTCCACGACGACAGAGCTGTACTGCGGGTTCGCCTTCCACGATGCCTCGCTGAGCAGCCGGGCGACCAGTGCTCCGCGCAGGAAGAACCGATTCATCTTGCTCCCGAGCTCGGTCAGCCCGGCGTCGCGGACATACGATTCGAGCAGCACTCCGAGCGCCTCGGTGTAGTCGTCCTCACCGAAGTCCTCGAGACCACAGGCCTTGGTCGCCGAAGCCTTGAGATCTTCGACGGTTCCGACATCAGTTCTCGTGGTCACAACAACTCCCTACACGTGGTACTCGCCGCAATTGACGTCGAGCGTCTGGCCGGTGATCGCACTGGCCCAGTCGGACGCCAAAAATACTGCGGCCCGGGCGATCTCATCGGGTTCCGGGAGCCGTTTGAGATCAGACTTCGACGCTGTCTGCTCATAGACCTGCTCGGGGGTGATGCCGTACTTCTTCGCGACCTCACCGAAGTACCACTTCAGCTGGTCGTCCCAGATGTAGCCCGGTGCAACGGTGTTCACCCGAATGCCCTTGTCACCCAGTTCCGTGGCCAGCGTTTGAGACATTGCCAGCAACGCCGATTTGGCCAGCTTGTAGCTGCCGTACCGGGGCTCGGAATGACGGATCACCATCGAGTTGATCATCACCACCGCCCCCGAGGTCTTCTCGAGTTCGTCGGTGAATGCCTTGGTCATTCTCAGCCCGCCCAGGATCGTCAGATCCAGGCTGGCCCGGATGTGATCGAAGTCGGTGCGGGCCAACGGTTTCATCGATGGCAGTGCGAATGCATTGTTGACGAGCACATCGACTTTTCCGAACTCGGAGACGGTCGCGTCGACAAGACCGGTCACCGCGTCATCGTCTGTGATGTCCGTCGGGACCTGCAAGGTGACCCCACCGGCCGCGACGATCTCCTTCGCGATCTCTTCGAGTCGCGACGCCGTGCGGGCCGCGAGGACAACCTTGGCGCCGGCCGCGGCCGCCTGCAGGCAGATCGATCGGCCCAACCCCGGTCCGACACCACCCACGACGACAACCTTGCCGTCCAGCAATCCGGTCCCCGCAGAGGTCATTCCCGCACCGGCCATGTCCACAGTTGTCATCCCAGCATCCTTTGTCCAAACCCTCGCTGCCGCTCCGCGATCCGTTCTCGCCATTGCTCGTCCGTCACGACGTTCGATTCGTGATACGGCAGATGCGCAGGCACATCAGCGATGTCGATGATCGCCACCGACGGACCGTCGGAAGCTGTCAGCGCGCGGCTGACCCGCTGCCACCGGAACTGCGCGATCCCCCGCTGCCGCCCGGTCGTCTCGATCCAGTTCGCCACACCCGGACTCTTCGCGCTCACGACAAGCCGGATCATCCCGTCGGGGTCGACCTGGGCCTGCGAGGCATTCAGGCTGGTCTGATGGTTGACATAGTCGAGCGAGATGTACCACATACTGCCGAGCTGAAATCCCTGGTACGGCGCATCGGATTTCGGCACGGTGATGAGCATGGCCTCGTCGTCGGCGAGTTCGTAGTGCCCCACCGATGAGAACTGCGTGCTCAGTCCACCGGGGGTGAGCCGGGGCTCGGTGAGTGTGTTGACGGGGAGGTCGAGGTAAAACCACTTGGGAAAGTTGAACCAGGTGTTGATCCGCGACAACAACATCTTGCCTGCGATCTCATAGCGGCGCGTGATCTGCGCCAGACCGGGCTCGTCCGGTGCAGTACCGACGGTGTCGACCCGTTCGATCCTGATGGAACCCTTGCGCTGATCCCAGCGGTTGTACACCTCACGGACCGCCAACATCGACGAACCCTCGCCGAGAACGAAATAGTTGGGGCCGGCATCCGCTTTCGGTGGCCCGAAACGCAATTCGAAGGAACCGTCGGGGTCGATCTGCAGACGCCGGTCATCAAAAGCGTCGTCACCGCCGGGAACGTTGGTCGAGGTGTAGTCACCCTTGAGGACCTGGAAGCTCAGATCCACTGTGTTACCGCGCGTTCCGGTGATCACGTACTCGGCGTCAGGCACCACATTGGCGTGGTAGTACAGCGTATCCGGATTGTCGAGCCCCATCTTCGCGTAGGGACCGGTGGAGGTGACCAGATATGGATGACTCTTCGCGTGCGCCCAGGCCATCTGCAGGCTCGCCTTGATACTGCCGGACAGATAGTCGAACCCCTCGGCCAGATCCTGTTCATTCCGGATGAATTCGGCTCCGGCAATCATCTTCTCGGCCTCGGTGATCGCCTCCCGGAAGGGACCCGTCACGTCGGGGGCGAAAGGTTGTGTCATCTCTCTCCTTTGAGAAACCCGCGGCACCTACAACCAGGTGTCGCCACCGTTCCAGGTCAGGAAGTTCTCGAGTTCGGCCTGCGCGGGGGTGACCCGCGGGTGCTCCGTGGACAAGTATCCGCCACGGTAGAACAACAAGGGCTTGTCCTGCAGCACTTCTCCCAAAGTCTGCACCCGCCCGATCGCGATGTAATGGTCGCCGCCGTCGTCGACACGGTCGAGGGTGCAATCAACCCAGGACAAAGAGTGTTTGATGACCGGCAATCCCAGCGGCGAATGCTCCCATTCGATGCCGGTGAACTTGTCGTCGCCGGGTGCACCGAACGCGGCGCTGACGGCCTGCTGACTGTTGGAGAGCACATTGACACAGAACTTCTTGCTCTGCTCGATGACCTTCCAGCTGCGCGACGTCTTCATCGGGCAGAACAGCACCAGCGGCGGATCAAGCGACAATGCGGCAAAGGACTGGCAGGCGAAGCCAACCGGTGTGCCATCGTCGGTCACCGTGGTGATCACCGTGACCCCGGTACAGAACTGCCCCATGGCGGTCCGGAACTGCCGCGCATCGAAATCGTCTGTACCTCGAGGGTGACGAATGATCGGTCGAGCTCCGCCTTCGGCTCCGTCTCCAGCCATGTCAGGCGTTCTTGAATCCGATGGAGAAATCGTGGCCCCACAGACTGACCGCGGTACTCTCCCGCGCAATCCAATCGTGATCGTCGACCTGGCGTCCCTCACAACCGAATTCGATGTCGAAACCGCCCGGGGTCTTCATGTAGAACGAGTACATCAGGTCGTTGACATGACGGCCGAGCGTTGCCGACATCGGCACCTTCTTGCGAAGAGCCCGGTCGTGCGCCAAGCCCACGTCGTCGGAGTTCTCCACCTCGATCATCAGGTGCACAATCCCGGTGTCATTCGGGAAGGGCATGAATGCCAGGCTGTGATGACGCGGGTTACAGCCGAAGAAACGCAGCCACACGGGCGGGCTGCCCGGTTCACGACCGGCGATCTCCGGCGGCAGCCGCATCGAATCGCGTAGCCGGAAACCGAGTACGTCGCGATAGAACTCGAGCGACGCATTGTCGTCGTCGGTGGTGAGCACCACGTGGCCCAGACCCTGTTCGCCGGTGACAAACTTGTGGCCGTACGGACTCACGATCCGGCGGTGTTGCAGTGCGACACCATGAAACGCTTCGAGTACGTTGCCCGACGGATCAGAGAAGACGATCATATCGACCACCTGCCGGTCGGCGAGTTCGAAGTCCTTTGCCTCTCGGAATATGACGCCTGCCGCCGACAACCGATCCCGAACATCCTGCAATGCAGCAGCATTGGCGCACTCCCAGCCAGAACTGGACAGATGGTCGCGATCGCCCGGCACGATCACCAACCGCGCCGGGAAATCGTCCATCCGCAGGTACACCGCACCTTCGGTGAGCCCGCTGCCCTCCGACATGCCAAGGACCTTGAGTCCGTAGTCACGCCAGGCGGCCACGTCGGTGGCCTCGATACGCATGTACCCCAGCGAACGAATGGGGCCGAAGTCTTGCGTCATCGTCGATCTGCTCCTTGTGCGAGAGTTGCCGAATTGGGGTGGCGCATCAGACCATCGTGTCGCCGATCGGGATGCCGAACTCTCCGTTTCCGAATGCGACATAAGCCCTTTCGGCATCGTTGGCGGCGTGCACGCGTCCGGCATGGGCATCGCGCCAGAACCGCTGGATGGGTGTGTCGAGGTCGAGTGCATGTGCACCCGAGTTCTCGAAGAGCCTGTCGATCGAGGCTACGGACCGACCGGTGGCCCGTACCTGATCGCGACGGGCCTTGAGCCGCAATTCCATCGGGACCTCTTCGCCGGCCACCAGTAGGTTGTACTCGGCCTGGAGGTTGCCCGACAGTTGCGTCCACGCCGCGTCGATGTCACTGGCGGCCTCGGCGATCCGAATCTTGGCGAACGGATCGTCCTTGGCCTTCTCCCCCGCATACGCGGCGCGCACCCGCTTGCCCTGATGTTCGACGTGTGCTTCGTATGCGCCGTAGGCCATGCCGACGATCGGGGCCGAAATGGTGCTGGGATGGATTGTTCCCCAGGGCATCTTGTAGACCGGCGCGGTGTTCTGCTCCAGGCCCGGGGCCGCCCCGGTACTCATCGCCCGGAAGCTGAGCATCCGATGGCTGGGCACGAAGACATCCTTGACGTCGATCGTGTTCGAGCCGGTGCCCTTGAGGCCCACCACATTCCAAACGTCCCGGATCTCGTAGTCGGATCGCGGGATGAGGAAGCTGACAAAGTCCACCGGCTTGCCGTTCTTGATCACCGGCCCACCGAGCACCACCCAGCTGGCGTGGCCCGATCCGGACGACCACGCCCAGGACCCGTTGACCTTGTAGCCACCCTCGACCACCTCGCCCATGCCCATCGGCGCATACGACGACGAGATCCGGACCGAAGGGTCCTGGCCCCAGACGTCTTCTTGCGCCTGTTGCGGGAACAGCGCCAGATGCCAGTTGTGGACGCCGATGATGCCCGCAACCCAACCGGTGGATCCGCACGCGGACCCGAGGCGGCGCACAGCCTCGTAGAACGTCACCGGATCAGCCTGATAGCCACCCCACTGTTCGGGCTGCAACAGCTTGAAGAAGCCGATGTCGACCAACGATGCGATCGTCTCATCCGGGATCTGGCGTAGATCCTCTGCCTCTTGTGCGCGTTGCGCGATCTCGGGCAGCAGGGCACTGATCTTCTCCAGTACCTCTGCCCCTGCCTGCCTGCCGTCACCCATCGAGCAACTCCTCGCTGTCGTTCCACGTCTACTCAAACGAGACTAGAACACGTTCTCATTTATGTCGAGTACTGCGCGTTTACCTTGCTTTCCTGCGCCGTTTCGTCGATTCCCCTGGCATCGAACCGCACTTTTTTGTAACATGTTCTACTAAGCGCCTGCGCTTAAGGGCGAGAAGCCTGTGGATGTACCGAACAGGGCGGGCAAGCAAAAGTACGAGGGAGCAGCAGATGACCGACATCGATGGCGGCACGATCCGCGAAATCGACACCGGAACCCCACCGACCCGCTTTGCGAGGGGTTGGCACTGCCTGGGTCTGCTGTCCGACTACGACGACGGAGAGCCGCACTCGGTCCAGGTCTTCGGCACAAAACTGGTGGTTTGGGTATCCGAAGGCGAACTGAAGATCCTCGACGCGTACTGCCGGCACATGGGCGGCGACCTGTCGCAGGGTTCGATCAAAGACGGCAATGTCGCCTGCCCGTTCCATGACTGGCGATGGAAGGGCAACGGCCGCTGCGCCGGCGTTCCCTATGCGAAACGCGCGCCCAAGCTCGCCAAGACGCGTTCCTGGCCGGGCATGATCCGTAACGGACAGATTTTCGTCTACAACGACCCCGAGGGCAATCCGCCACCAGACACCGTCGTCATCCCCGAACTCGACGAACTGAACAGCGACCAGTGGACCGGCTGGACCTGGAACAAGGTGATCATCGAAGGTTCGAACTGCCGCGAGATCATCGACAATGTCGTCGACATGGCGCACTTCTTCTACGTGCACTACTCGTTGCCGGACTACTTCAAGAACGTCTTCGAGGGCGAGACCGCAGCACAGTACATGAACTCGCACGGCCGTCCGGATGTCGACATCATGACCGCGTACGGCGACACCAAGCTCGAATCCATTGCCGCCTACTACGGTCCGGCCTACATGTTGAATCCGATGGTGCAGTACTACGGCGGTTACGCCATCGAGACGATCCTGACCAACTGCCATTACCCGATCGACAACAATTCGTTCGTGCTGATGTACGGCGTGATCGCCAAGATCCCCGAGGGTCTCACCTCCGAGCAGGCGAGCAAGATGGCTGCAAAGATCACCGCGGGCATCGAAGTCGGCTTTCTGCAAGACGTCGAGATCTGGAAGCACAAGAGCCGCATCGACAATCCGCTGCTCGTCGAAGAGGACGGTCCGGTCTACCAGTTGCGCCGCTGGTACGAACAGTTCTACGTCGACGTCGCCGATGTGACCGAAGAGATGACCCAGCGCTACGAGTACGAGATCGATACCACCAAGGCTGTCGAGAACTGGAATCTCGAAGTCGAGGAGAATCTGCGACTCAAGGCAGAGCGCGAGTCGACGGCATCAATTGCCGGCCAGGATGCCGCGGATACGGTATCGGCGACCTGATGTCCGATCGGTCATGACTGCGAACTGGTCCAAAGCCCCGGATTTCAGCGATCCGGGACGTAAGGCTGCGGTTCGCGCCGCCACCTCCCGCGACAAGGAGCACTACCTACGCGGTGGCCTGACCGAAATCGAGTGCCGCACATGCCATGCTCACGTTCTTGTGAAGAAGTACAGCCCCCATCACACCAGTGTGCAATGGACCGCGCAGGCACGCGAACAATGCCCTGAACTCGAGGCCATTCGCGCCAAGGGCGGCAACCCGGCGATGCAACCGACATGCCCGCGACTGTCCGCGAGTATCGATCACGGCGTCAGCGAAGGCATCGTCGCAAAGGAGTCACCCGACGTCGACCCCGACGGATACTACTGACCCCCACCTCGGACAACAAACTCCGTCCCCGCAATCTGGTTGCGGGGACGGAGTTTTTCAGACTGTTCTGAAGGTCACCGCTGCTCGTCTGGTCCCGGCTGCTGACCTTCGGGATCCTGGCCCGGGTTCTGGGCAGGCCCCCGGCCGGGGTCCTGCGGCCGACCGGATTGCGGGCCCGCGGGCGGCTGACCTTGATCACCGGGTTGCTGCCCATGGCCACCGGCAGGCGGCTGACCGTAACCCTGTTGCGGCGCTTGACCATACCCGCCGGACTGCTGCGGCGGACCGTAACCCCGTTGTGGCGGACCGTATCCACCGGGCTGCTGCTGCGGGTAACCCTGTTGCGGCGCCTGACCATAGCCGCCGGGTTGCTGCGGCGGACCGTAATCCGGCTGAGGCTGACCATAACCGGGGCCCGCAGACGTGCCGGGCTTGCCGGTCAGCGCAAGGTAGGTGGCGAGGCAGGCAACAACAAGCGCGACAAATGCGCCGAGGGTGACCAACCACAACCCCCATCCGGCACTGACTTCGGATGTATCACCGGCGTCACCGCTGATCACAGCGCTACCCGGATCAGATATGAAAATCACAGCCATGATCACCGCGATCAACCCGAGCACGGCACCGGCGATCGCCGCGATCCCCGGGAACAGGTTGACGATCAGCGCAGCGCCCGCGCCGACAACAAGCACACCGAGAATCATGGTGAAGAGGCCCGGGGCACTCGTGTCGTTCTCGGCTCGGGCTTCGGCCTCTTCGATCTGGTCCGAGCCGGCATCGCTGCCACCGGCATCGATTGACACCGAACCGGTTCCGCTGATGGAGATTCCACCGTCCCCCAGATCCTGCGATGCCCAGCTGAAGAAGCTGAACACCACCATCGCCACCCCCGCGATCACCAACGCGATCCCGGCGAACCTCAAGGTCGGGTTACCGGACGACGGCGCCAGCAACGCAGTCGTCGAGGATTTCTGACCTGTCGGAGCACCAAACGGCGGCTGGTGAGCCGGTTGCTGCGGCGACTGATATCCGCCGGGTTGATAACCGCCTGGCTGCCCCTGATTCGGCTGCCCGCCGGGTTCGTTGGGTGGAAATCCACCGCTGTCTCCGGGTGGCGGTCCGTACGTCATGGTGTACCCCTGATCTGTCGTCCGCCCGCCGGCTCGCGAGCACAATATGCGAAGACGCGAATACTGATCGTAACGCTCCACGACAGATCGTTAAAGGGTCATGCGGTTTCCCGAAACGAGAAGGGCGTCAGGTCTTGGTTATTGGCTCTCGGGGATCCGGCGGCGGGCGGCGAGGCGGCGGTGGCGGCGGTGGTTGACGACTGCGCCGGATCGGCGGCAGCCCACGATCGACACCTGCATTAGGAAGCGGTTGCCGAACCGGGGGAAGCCCTCGCGAATCATCCTGGGATGCACGCTGGTTCGGACGGTAACGCGGGGTTGGCGTCGACGACGGTCGGTACACCTCGACCCCTGGGGGCGGCAGGCGACTCTCGGACGGACGACGACCCATCCGGTCTGTCGAACCTGCCGGGCGCGCCCGCTGGCCGGGTTCCGGTCGAGGGCCATGGTTCGGACGCGGAGCGGCCGGCCCGGCGTTGTGGTTCGGACGCGGAGCGGCCGGCCCGGCGTTGTGGTTCGGACGCGGAGCGGCCGGTCCGTGGTCGCGGTAGCGGGGACCGGTGGCGCGAGGGCCCGCGTGCACAGGCGAATTCGTAGACTGCCGCCGAGCTGATTTGCTTGTTCCCTCGGATGTGTTGTGCGCGAGCGGCCGTCGCGTGCCGCGCATCGCGACAACAACGGCAAAACAGGACACCACCACCGCCGCAGACGCACCGAGCGTGACCAGCCAGAGTCCGAGTGCGGCGAAGCCGATCCCGGCGTCGCCGGTGCCCTCCAGTACCGCAGCGCCCGGGGCGAACAGGTATTCAAGGGACATGAACAATCCGATCAATGCCGGCACGGCACCCGCCAGGGCCCCGATTCCGGGGTAGCGTTTGATCAGCAACATCGCCCCCGATACAACAAGCAGCGCTCCGAGGCCCGCAGTGATGATGCCGGGCGAATTACTCCGTTTGTCCAGTTCCGCTGCCGCGTCGGCCTCCCCGCCCAGCGCCTGAGCCCGGACTTCGGAGATCTCGAGCGTCACCGAGCCCATGCCGGTCACAGAAATGCTGAGACCGTCGTCAGAGGCAGCCGTCCAGGTGAAGAAACTGAAGACCACCATCAGCAACCCGGCAGCAGCAAGCGCGATGCCCGCAACCCGCAGGCGCCAGTCGTTCGACCTCGCCGCGAACAACCCACCGCCGCTCGGTTGCCTGCCTTTCGCAGCGCGTCCGCGCGTCTGCCCCACCTCGACCGGGGCCGACCGAGAACGAGGCGTCGACGACGCCCTTCCACCGACATCAGCACGTGTTCGGTCGTACGTCATCTGCGCCCTCGTGATCAGCTCGCACTGCAGCCGACCCACCCGGAGTCGCCAATTCGGACAGATCGTAACCCGCAAGCCCGCCGACGATGCTGATCAGCGCGCCGCGTGCGGTCAGATTCCGGCGTTGGCGTCCTGCTTCTTCTTCAGTTCCAGGGCGATATCGATCAGTTGGTCTTCCTGACCGCCCACGAGTTTGCGACTTCCGGCCTCGATCAGGATGTCGGCGGCGCTGACGCCGTATTTGTCGGCATGCCCTTCAGCGTGTTTGAGGAAGGAGCTGTAGCAACCGGCGTAGCCCATCATCATCGCCGGACGATCGACCAGACACTCGGTGGGCATCACCGGCCGGACAACGTCCTGCGCGGCATCCGCGATCTTCATGAAGTCGATGCCGGTGGTGATACCGAGTTTGTCGCAGACCCCGACAAATGCTTCCACCGGGGTGTTGCCTGCGCCCGCGCCGAAACGGCGGACCGAACCGTCGATCTGCTGAGCGCCGGCCCGCACGGCCGCAACCGAATTGGCCACCGCGATGTCGAGATTCTCGTGTCCGTGGAATCCGATCTGCGCGTCGTCGCCGAGCTCTGCCCGCAGCGCCGAGACCCGGTCCGACACCTGCTCGAGTACTAGGGCGCCTGCTGAATCGACCACGTAGACACACTGGCAACCGGCGTCGGCCATGATCCGTGCCTGTTTGGCGAGCACTTCCGGTGGCTGACTGTGCGACATCATCAAGAAGCCGACGGTCTCCAGACCGAGCTCACGGGCGAGGCCGAAGTGCTGAATCGACACATCGGCCTCGGTGCAATGGGTGGCGATCCGGCAGATCTGTGCACCGTTGTCCTGCGCGGCGCGGATGTCGTCTTTGATGCCCAGGCCCGGCAGCATCAGGAACGCGATCTTGGCGGAGCGCGCCGTCTCCACCGCAGCCTTGATGAGTTGCTGCTCAGGTGTTTTCGAGAAGCCGTAGTTGAAGGAAGAGCCGCCCAGGCCGTCACCGTGCGTCACCTCGATGACCGGGACCCCGGCGCCGTCGAGGGCTCCAACGATGTCACGGACCTCCTGCTCGGTGAACTGGTGCCGCTTGTGGTGGCTACCGTCACGCAAGGAAGAGTCCGTGATGCGGATGTCTAGTGTGTCGCTGTACTTGCGAGGATCGTTGATACCGAACATTACTCAGACCCCTACCTTTTTCTGTGCTGCGGCCAGTTTCAATTTCGCGATCTCTTCGCCCACCTTGGTGGCGGCGGCGGTCATGATGTCGAGGTTCCCTGCGTACGGGGGCAGGAAGTCGCCCGCACCTTCGACCTCGACGAAGATCGACACCCGGGCCATCCCGCCATTGCCGACGCTCGGCGGATCGAACTGTGGATCCTGCAACAGCCGATATCCCGGCACGTACTCCTGGATCTCCTTCTCGCGCTTGTGAATCGCCTCGGCGATCGCGTCGATGTCGGCGTCTTCAGGGATGGCACAGAAGATGGTGTCGCGCATGATCATCGGCGGATCGGCCGGGTTGAGGATGATGATGGCCTTGCCGCGCTCGGCACCACCGATCGTCTCGATGCCGCGGGAGGTGGTCTTGGTGAACTCGTCGATGTTGGCACGGGTACCCGGGCCTGCAGACTTCGACGACACCGACGCGACGATCTCCGCGTAGACCACCGGAACCACCGACGAGACGGCGTGCACCATCGGGATGGTGGCCTGCCCGCCGCAGGTGATCATGTTGGTGTTCGGTGCATCGAGGTGCTCGCGCAGGTTGGCGGGCGGCACCACCGCGGGTCCCACGGCCGCGGGCGTCAGGTCGATGGCGGTGATACCGGCGGCCTCGTACTTGGGCGCGTACTCGCGGTGCACGTACGCAGACGTGGCCTCGAAGATGAGATTCGGCTTCTCGGCCGACGCCAGTAGTTCGTCGGCGCCCCCCGACATGGTGATCAGCCCGCGGTCGGCGGCCCGCTTCATACCTTCGGACTCGGCGTCGATACCCACCATCCATCTGGGTGAGATGACCTCTGAGCGTGCGAGTTTGTACATGAGATCGGTGCCGATATTGCCCGATCCGATGATTGCGGCGGTGATCTTGTCAGCCACGTGTACTCCTAACGTTGGACTGTTCCGGTGGCGAAAATCAATCGGTAATGACGCCTCTGTCTAGCTGAAATCCAAAGTGACACTTCCCAACCCGACAAAGTCGGCAACAAAGTGATCCCCGGAACGAATATCGATCGCACGAGTCGCGGTTCCGGGCAGGATCACGTCGCCTTTGCGCAGCCTGACCCCAAAACTCTCGACCTTCCTGGCCAGCCACGACACCGCGTTGAGCGGGTGTCCCAGGACTGCACTGGAATTGCCTTCGGCGATAAGCTCGTCGTTGCGGTGCAGGGTGGCGTCGATATTGCCGGTGTCGATGTCCGCGATCCGAACCCGCTGCTCACCGAGCACCCAACCGCAAGAGGAGGCGTTGTCGGCGATGGTGTCGGGTAGGGAGATCTTCCAGTCCCGGATTCGGCTGTCGATGAGCTCGATGGAGGGAACCACCCACTCCACCGCCGCGATCACGTCTTCATTGGTACATCCGGCGCCGGGCAGATCTTCTCCCAGAATGAACCCCACCTCCACCTCGACACGGGGGTAGCAGAACTTCGTCGCGTCGATCGGCGTGTGTTCGTGGTACTCCATCACGTCGAGCAGATGTCCGTAGTCGGGCTCGTCGACGCCCATCATCTTTTGCATCGCCTCGGACGCCAGACCCACCTTGTGGCCGGCGATCGTGGCACCGGCGGCCAGCCGTTTCCGGATGTTGATCAGCTGGATCTCGTAGGCATCGGTCACGTCGAGATCCGGGTACGCCGCAGCCGGCGGATCGATGGCGGCGGCATGTAGCTCGGCGGACGCCAGATCGTCGGCAATCTGCCGGCGCAGCCGGTCGGAGATCGTCACCACTTGCCTCACTTCTCGGTTCGAGCGAAATAGAACGTGTTTCTGTTTTGACCCTCTGAAGGCCTCGCCAACCCGTTCCGGGCTGGTATAGCCTGCCTCTTGAGGCAGTTTATAACGTGTTCTACCTTGCGGGTGGAAGTCGGCGATGCGCGAAGGGGCGAATCATGAGTGGTCCGGACAGCGGACAGGGTGACGGCAGCGTGCCGAATCGGGGAGACGAAACGTATGACGTGATCGTTGTCGGCGCCGGAGGTGCCGGCATGAGCGCCGCCATCACCGCCGCGGCGCACGGTCTGAGCACGATCATCGTCGAGAAGTCCGCCTACTGGGGTGGGTCGACGTCCCGCTCGGGCGGCGGCGTGTGGATTCCGGACAATCGACTCCTCAAGCGCGACGGCGTGAAGGACGACCGCGAGGCCGCCCGCACCTACGTCCGATCGATCGTCGGAGATGTGGTCTCGCCGGATCGGATCGACGCCTACATCGATCGAGGCCCCGAAGCCCTCGAATTCTTGATGGAACACTCCCCACTCGACCTCGAATGGGTCAAGAACTACTCCGACTACTACCCGGAGGCACCGGGTGGGCGCGTCCACGGACGATCCTGCGAACCCAGGCCCTTCGATTCACGCAAACTCGGCGACGACTTCAAGACACTTCACCCGCCGTACACGAAGTCCCCGTTGAACGTGGTGGTGATGCAGTCGGACTACCGCTGGCTGAGCACCGGTCTGCGGCACTGGAAGGGCCCGCTCCGGTTCATGAAGGTCGGAATGCGGTTCACCTGGGCCAAGCTCACCGGCAAGAAGCTGATCGCAATGGGCGCCGCCCTGATGTCAGAACTGTTGCTCGGTGTCCGGCAAGCCGGTATTCCGTTGCAGCTGAACACCGGACTCGTCGAGCTGGTGACCGAGGGCGACCGGGTTGTCGGCATCGAGGTCGAATCCGACGGAACAAGGCGCACACTCCATGCCCGTCACGGTGTGGTGCTGGCCTGCGGCGGTTTCGAGCACAACACCGAGATGCGGCACAAGTACCAGCGTCAGCCGATCGGATCCCAATGGACCACAGGTGCCGAATCCAACACCGGTGATGGAATCAACGCCGGGCTCAAAATCGGTGCCGGCGTGAGCTTTATGGACGATGCGTGGTGGGGCCCGACCATCCCACTCCCCCGCGGACCCTGGTTCGCACTGTCGGAGCGCGCGCTGCCGGGAAGCATGATGATCAACGACCGCGGCCAACGATTCATGAACGAATCACTGCCGTATGTCGAAGCGGTGCATCAGATGTACGGCGGCGAGTTCGGCCAGGGTGAAGGTCCCGGAGAGAATCTGCCGTGCTGGCTGGTCTTCGACCAGACCTACCGCAACCGGTACATGTTCGCCTCGGTGTCCGGACGGCAACCGCTGCCCGGCAACTGGTACAAGTCGGGTGTGATCACCAAGGCCGACACCATCGAGGCACTTGCGGAGAAGATCGGCGTTCCGGCCGAGGGCCTCGCCCAGACCACCAAGCGGTTCAACGAGTTTGCGGCGAAGGGCGTCGACGCCGACTACGGCCGGGGGGTCAGCAAGTACGACCACTACTACGGCGACATCACCAACAAGCCGAACCCGAGCCTCGGCCCGCTGAAGAAAGGCCCGTTCTACGCGGTCAAGATGGTGCCAGGCGACCTCGGCACCAAAGGTGGCATCAACACCGACGCTGCCGGACGCGCACTTCGCCCGGACGGTTCTGCCATCAACGGCTTGTACGCCGCGGGCAACACCAGCGCGCCGGTGATGGGCCACACTTACGCGGGTCCCGGCGCAACGATCGGTCCGGCAATGGTTTTCGGTTACCTCGCGGCTCTCGACATCACCGCACATGCGCAACAGGAACGAGTTAAGAAGGAGAAGGCGAGCTGATGGCGATCGACCCGGATATCGCGCTGGGCGCGGTGGTCTCGAAAGAAACCTACAGCTGGAACGCCTCAGATGTCGCGCTCTACAACCTCGGGGTTGGTGCAGGCGCCGATCCGCTGGACCGCGCAGCCCTGGGCTATTTCGACGACAACCACCCGAAGGTGTTGCCCACATTCGCGACCGTGGCCGCACATTTCCATGACACCGAACCGCCGAAGGTCTCCAAGCCCGGCGTCGAGATCGATCTCGCCAACGTTGTGCACGGTTCGCAGGAAGTACTGGTGCACAAGCCCATTCCCGCATCGGGATCGGCAACCACCACGGTCAGGATCATCGAGCTGCAGGACAAGGGTTCGGCCGCGGTGATCATCGAGGAGTTCACCACCGTCGACGATGCGGGCGAGCCCCTGTGGACCGCGCGTTCGTCGATCTTCGCCAAGGGCGAGGGCGGTTTCGGTGGCGAACGGGGTAATTCAGACAAAGTCGCCTATCCCGATCGCGAACCAGATCACGTCATCGAGGCAAAGACACTTCCGCAGCAGGCCTTGCTCTACCGGCTGTGCGGTGACCGCAATCCGCTGCATTCCGATCCGGAGTTCGCCGAGAAGTCGGGTTTCCCGAGGCCGATCCTGCACGGACTGTGCACCTACGGGACGGTGTGCCGCGCTGTTGTGGACACACTGCTCGATGGAGACGTGGATCGGGTCGAACGGTTTGGCGCCAAGTTCGCCGGAGTCGTCTTTCCCGGAGAGACGCTACGAATCAGGGTGTGGGAGGACGGATCCCGCTTCCTCATCACGGCATCGGTCGCCGAACGTGATGACGCACCAGCGCTCGGAAATGTAGTGCTGACCACGTTTCGTCACCAGGACTGACGAAGCCCGGCCCGAACTGGGGTCAGGCGGCACTCATGAAGATGGCAACCAGGCCGACGAAAATTGCGGCCAAAGAGCCAAGCAGCGCGAGAAGCCGCCAGATACGCAGTTTGATAACCGGAGTTGTGTGGACATGCAGTGAGGTCATCAGATTCCCTCTCTTGTGAATAGGGCCAGCCCGGCTGGGTCGGTCGTCACCAGCAACTTCAACAATTTCCGTTACCAGTGTGACTAATGTGACACACGGGACAGGTGATACTCGCGGTCGACACTGCTGCCAGTGATAACGATTACACAACGCGAACAGTTGCCTAGAACACGTTTCACTCGCCTAAATTAGATAAATGGACTCTTCCGGGGGCACCCCGACGCGCGACAAGCTTGGTTTCCGCGCGATTTGGCTCATCGTGGTCGCCTGCGCCGCACTGAGCCTGGTCATCGCCGCGATGGCTTCCCTCAACACCGCGATTCCCGAAATAGCCCCTGCCGTCGGAGCCACCTCCAATCAGGTGACCTGGCTGATCGACGGCTACACACTCACCATCGCCGCCCTCCTGCTTCCGGCCGGGGCCATCGGCGACCGATATGGGCGCCGTGAGGTACTGATCGGCGGGCTCATCGTCTTCACCATCGGCTCATTGCTCCCGATCTGGGTGTCCAACCCCGATCAGTTCATCGCCGCCCGCGCACTGACGGGCGTGGGCGCGGCGTTTGTCATGCCGGCGACGCTGTCAGTCATCACCGCCGGTGTACCCGAATCCAAACGCCATCTTGCCGTGAGTATCTGGGCCGGCGTTGGTGGATCCGGCGGCATTGCAGGCTTTTTCGTGACCGGCGTGCTTCTCGAGTTCTTCAGTTGGCACTCCATATTCGTCACATTCGGCATTTCTGCGGCCGTCACCGCGGTACTGGCCTGCACGATCCCGACATCCAAGGACTCGACCACGCACCGATTCGACTGGATCGGATCGATCACCTCGGCGTGCGGGATCGGCCTACTTGTCTACGGCCTCATCGAGGCACCGCATCGCGGCTGGCTCGACCCGCTGTCGCTGCTGGCGCTGATCGGCGGTCTCCTGCTCATCGGGGCATTCTGGTTCTGGCAGCTCAAGAACCCGGAACCGCTGCTCGACGTACGTCTGTTCAACAACCGCGCATTCTCCGCCGGCACATTGAGCATCACGGTGCAGTTCCTTGTGGTCTTCGGGATCTTCCTGGTGCTACTGCAACAGCTGCAGCTGGTCTTCGGATACTCACCGCTCAAGGCCGCAGTCGCCCTGATGCCGATGGTTGGTCTGGTGATGGTGTTCTCGCTGATCGGAAACTGGCTCGCCACCCGAACGAGTTTGCGGACCATCCTGGTGTTCGGCATGGCCGCGATGGGCGTCGGTTCGATCTATCTCGGCGCGGTCAGCCTCGACAGCTATCAGACCATCGTCGTCGCAATGATCATCCTGGCAATCGGTTTGGGTATCGCCACGGCACCCTCGACCACCGCGATCATGGTCAACACACCCACCGACAATCAGGGCGTCGGGTCAGCGGTGAACGACACCGCCCGCGAGCTCGGTTCAGCGATCGGAATCGCTGTCGGCGGCAGCTTGTTGGCCGCCGGCTACACCCGGAACATCGAACCTGTCGCCGCGGACGCCGAGGCGTCGATGCAACAGTTGTCCAAACAGCTCGAAGCCGCCGGACAAACGGAGCGAGCGCAAGAAGCCGCGACCGCTGCCGACTCCATCAGCGAGCACATCACCAACACTCTTGCCGAAGCGCTTCAGGTGGCAGGCCAACTGTCCCCCGTCCAACCAGAGCTCGCCGCACGGATCAGCAAGGGCGCCATCGAGGCCTTCGAAGGACCGATGGGAACCTCATGCCTCGCTTTGGGCGGCGTATGCCTGGCAACGGCCATCGGCCTTGTCTTCCTCACGCCCAAACAGATCGACGACGGTGCGGCAGAGCGTGCCGCCGCCAAAGCCGAAGCGGGCATCAGAGACTGACGTCAGCAGAGGCGTTGCACCGCTTGGAAATGTCGGCGAACGTCCCCCACTCGGTGCTGCCGCCCAGCTCGTCTGGACGGCAGCACCACGCGTTTCACGCTATGAAGTTGTCAAAGATGCGTGCGCGGTCCCGACAAGATCTCGGGTGCGCCAGTGGAGGGAGAAGTGGTGACGGTGGCGGAAGTTGGTTCAGGCGGCGAGGGTCAGGGTTCGCCGGTTGTAGGCCGGTAACGGTTTTCGCTGCGGATCGATACCGGCGGGTGGGATCAGCCACGGATGGCCGTCGGAACCCATGATCACGTCCCAGTCGGTGTTGTGCACCGCCATATGGCAGGTGCGGCACAGCAAGCACCCGTTTTCGAGGGTGGTCAGGCCGCCGTCGACAAAGTGCACGATGTGGTGACAGTCCGACCAACCGGCCTTGGCCCCGCATTTCACGCAGCAGGTGTCGCGGATGATGCTCGCCTTACGGACCAAACCCTTGAACAGACGTTTCGGCGGACTCAAATCGACCGGCACCTGCTGCCCGTCAAGGGTGATCGAGGTGATCGACGAATCGCACGCCAACATCGCGGCGGTCGATTCGGTGACCGGACCCATCCAGGGCAGTGTGGCAGCCTCGGGATGGTCGGCGGGCACGGTCACCATCACCTCGGTCCGCGGCGCCGACACCAACGTTTGTCCGCCACCACCGCAATCCAAGAGTTGATGCAACGCGTCAGCGCGACGCTGGGTTGGGGAACGCGGATCATCGGAGCCGTCGGGTTCAGGACGCGCCCTTGACCACAGGTCCAACGCCGAGTGCAACTTCTCCCCAATCACCGCATCAAGATCGAATGTGCCGACACAACGGCCCTCGTGAACCTTGTATTCGAGACTGTTCAGCGACCGGTCTTCAGCCGGCGGAGGACCACCCGTGTCTTTCGCCACCTCGTTCCCCAGCAATCGAGCGGCCGCGCTGATCTCAGCTGGTGCGGCTCCGGAGATGGCTTGGTTCAACAGTTTCCGCTCAAAGCCAACCTGCTGTTCGGAAGTTATAGGAACCTCGGACCGGCCAACAATATGCGCAACCCCTTTGACCACCGCATCGACATGCTCGGACGACAAAAACCCGTCCCGTGAATACCCGGCAGTACGATCCAGACCGGCGAGGCCCGGACCGATGCGCAACCACCGATACGCCGATGCTGGTACCGCACCATTGGCCTGCAACAACTTTGACGTGGTAGACCCCGCCTTACGGGCGATACCCGACTCGTCGATCACCGCGGCGCACACCGCGAGCTGATGCTCGGTGGCGTTGCGTAGGGTGATCAGATCCTTCGCCATGCCCAACGTGGCAGTTGGATCATCGGGTAAGACCAGGTCGACGAGATCGTCGACCATCTCGAGAAGTCGCATAGCACAGCACCTTCCAAGGAGAGAGCAAACCGGGGGGCGTCGACCGGAGTGTCTCTGCGAGGAAGGCGTCAGATACGTCGTGCTTGTGGTCGACTGACTCCACCATACCGAGTCGAACGCATGTTCGCAAGGTAGAAAGTGGTGTATCTGACTCCACCGCAACGTCTTTCGGTAGACAGACAAACAACTGACGAATGAGCCCGCGGAGTCAGTCGCTGTGCGCGGAGGGAGTGCCGATGCCGCGGAGAATATTGTCGACCAGAGCGTCCGCGAAGGCGGCGGTCAACGGTTGCGCCGGGAGCAACAGCCGGTGGTAGGCCGCACCCCACAACTGGTCGACCACCACTTCGAGGTCGACATCATCGCGAACCTCACCCGCCTCCTGCGCCAGCCGAAGGCGGTCGACCGCGAGTTGGCGGCGCGGTCGCGTGTACGTCGTCTCGATCGTTGCGGCGAGTGCGCGATCCGATTGGGAAAGCCCCACCAACTCTGCGATCACGCGACCTCGAGGGGTGTCGACGAGCAGGTGGATGAAGGAATGCAACTGCGCCTTGAGGTCGCGGCCGAGGTCGCCAGTGTTCTGGAAACCCAGCTCCACCTCGACGGCGGAGAAGTACGCCTCGAGCGCAAGCGCCCCCGGCGACGGCCACCACTTGTACAAGGTCATCTTGCTGACGCCGGCATAAGTTGCGACCTTGTCGAAGGTCACGGCTTTGATTCCGCCGGTGAACAGCAGCTCCGTCGTCGCGGCAAGAACAGCCTGGTGCACGTCCGCTGCCGCGCGGCGCCCTCTTCCGGCGCGCAACTTGATGTCCTTCTCGGCGGGCAACCCGTCCGTCGTCAATGGCCTCACCCCTTGCCTCATATGTACAAGTAGTCTACATTTCAGTTTATGTACAACTAGTCCACTTATGGAGGGAACTGGCCATGGTCAGCAACAATCACAATGCCCGTTCCGCGATCGTCTTCGGCGGCTCCGGCGGAATCGGAAAGGCGGTCGCCGAACGCCTCGCTGCC
The DNA here is from genome assembly GCF_059683565.1 of Williamsia sp. Y721. NCBI lineage: Bacteria > Bacillati > Actinomycetota > Actinomycetes > Mycobacteriales > Nocardiaceae > Williamsia > Williamsia sp. Y721. The sequence goes on from NZ_JCASNH010000005.1 coordinate 531,460, forward strand.
GACGGCAACAACGTGGTGGTCCACTACGCCGGACGGGCAGCGGCAGCCGAAGCGGTGGCCAACGGCATCACTGCAAGCGGCGGGACGGCCATCACTGCCGGCGGTGACGTTGCGGACGACACCCAGATGGAGCGTGTTTTCGATCAGACCGCCGACCAATTCGGTGGTGTCGACATCGTTGTCAACACTGCGGGCATCATGCTGCTCGCACCTGTCGCCGACATGAATCTCGACGACTTCGACCGAATGCACCGGACCAATGTCCGAGGGACGTTTGTCGTGTCCCAGCTCGCGGCCCAGAAACTGCGCCCGGGCGGCGCGCTGATCAACTTCTCCACCTCGATAACCCGTCTGCAACAACCGAATTACGCCGCGTATGCCGCAACGAAAGGAGCTGTCGAGGCGTTGACGCTGATACTCGCGCGCGAACTACGTGGGCGCGACATCACCGTCAACGTCGTCGCGCCGGGCCCAACCGCAACACCATTGTTCCTCGACGGCAAACCCAGCGAACTGATCGACCAGCTGGCAAGCGCCGCCCCACTGGAGCGACTGGGCGAGCCCGAGGACATCGCAGAAGTCGTCGCGTTCCTGGCAGGCCCGGGACGATGGGTCAACGGACAGACTTTGTACGCCAACGGCGGCATTGCCTGATCGCATGCGGCACAACGCCCCCGGGCTACCTCAGCTGCTCACCGCGCCCGAAACCGATGTGCCGAGTGCGGCGTCCTTGGCCCACCGGTAGTCAGCCTTGCCTGCCGGGGTCCGTTTGATCTCGTCCACCAACACCAGTAGACGGGGAATCTTGTAACCCGCCAGCATCGTTCGGCAGTGTTCCTGGATTTCGTCGAGCGTAGGCGCGGTCTGGTCCGGGCGGACCGCAACCACGGCCGAGACCTTCTGCCCCATACGTTCGTCGGGGGCGCCGACCACCAATGCATCGGCGACCGCGGGGTGAGCGTGCAGGCAGGCCTCGACCTCTTCGGCAAACACCTTCTCGCCACCGGTGTTGATGCACTGCGAACCGCGTCCGAGGAAGACGATGGTGCCGTCGGCCTCGACGTGCGCCATATCGCCGAGCACCGATACGCGGGTGCCGTCGGGCAACGTGGGGAATGTTCGCGCCGACTTCTCCTCGTCCCCGTAATAGCCCAGGGGCACGTTCCCGATCCGCGCGATCATCCCCACCTCGCCGGAGCCCGGTTCGATCGGCTCCAGTTTTTCGTCGAGCACCGTCATCTTCGAAGACGGTGGCATTGCCAACGTGCCGTCCTCCCGGACTTCGAAGGCACCGTCGTTGCCGGATTCAGAGGCCCCGAAGTTGTCGCGCAGCAACAAATCAGGCTTCGCCGCGACCATCCGATCTCGCACACCGACCGACCAGATCGCACCGCCCGAGGTGATCGAGAACAGCGCCGACATGTCGACCTCGTCCTTCAGCTTGTTCATCGCATCGGCAAGTGGCGAACCCATGCCGTCGCCGACGATCAGGATCACGTTGACCTTGTCGGACTCGATGGACCGCACGACTTTTTCGGGATCAAACGCCCGCATCAACACCAGGCGCGCACCCAGGGTCAAGAACGTGAACAGCGAATACAGCGCCGCGCCATGCATCAGCGGTGCCGCGATCAAGAAGGCCAGATCGGGGAACTCCTTAGCCGCTGCGGCAACTTCGCCGAGGTTCTTGCGCGGGTTGTTGTCCTCGTATGGGTTACCGCCCGACAACGGCTTGTGGAAGAAGTCGTCGTGGCGCCACATCACCCCCTTGGGGTACCCGGTGGTGCCGCCGGTGTAGAGCACCCACAGCTCATCACCCGTCCGGGGTTCGAAGTCCCGCGCATCCGAATACCCTTCCGGTGCAAAGGGAAGGACACTGACACCGGCCTCCGTTGCGGCGTCGGCCAGCGCCCCCGAGATCTCCCCGATGACCAGCACCGTCCGCAAGGTCGGGATCTGTCCGACGATCTGTGCCAGGTTCTCCTGATGTTCGAGTTCTTCGACAACTATCGCCACCGAGTCGGAGTTCTCGAAGATGTAGAGCAGCTCTGCCGGGGTGTAGCGATAGTTGATGTTGATGGGGACGGCACGCAGCTTGATGACGCCGAGGATGGTGGTGACGTGCTCGAGGCTGTTCTTGAGGAACAGTGAGACATGGTCGCCGGCACCGATTCCCGCGGCCGACAACATGTGTGCCACCTGATTCGACTCACGCTCGAGTAGGCGGTAGCTGTGATCAACACCCTCGTAGGTCAACGCAATCCGGTCGGGAACCGAGTCGGCGACGGTCTCGAATACATCGGCAAGGTTGAAGGCCATCTGAGAAATCTCCTTTGCGAGAGAACTTGGCACGAACTATGCGGTCAGGACAAGACCGCTGGTGGGGACTCCGGTGCCGGCGGTGACCACCACCGCACCTGCCCCGTCGACCTGGTTGACCGAGTCACCACGAAGCTGTCGGACAGCTTCGGCGATGCCGTTCATTCCGTGGATGTACGCCTCCCCGAGTTGTCCCCCGTGGGTGTTGAGCGGAAGCCGGCCACCCACTTCGAGTGCACCGGGTTCGCGGACAAGATCTTTCGCTTCGCCGCGACCGCAGAATCCGAGCTCCTCGAGCTGCATCAACGTGTACGGGGTGAAGTGGTCGTAGAGGATCGCCACATCCATGTCGTCGGGGCGAAGCTCCGACTGCTCCCACAACTGCCTGCCCACCAATCCCATCTCGGGAAGTCCGGCGATGTCGTCGCGGTAGTAACTGGTCATGATGTATTGGTTTTCGCCACTGCCCGATGCGGCACCCGCGATGACGACCGGCGTATGCGGGAGGTCCTTGGCGCGCTCGGCCGACACCACCACAATCGCCACTCCACCATCGGATTCTTGGCAGCAATCAAGAAGGTGTAGGGGTTCGGCGATGTACCGCGAGTTCTGGTGATCGTCGAGCGTGATGGGCTTGCCGTAGAAGAAGGCTTCCGGATTGACCGCTGCATGCTTGCGATCCACCACCGCGATCTGTCCGAAATCTGCACTGGTGGCGCCATATTCGTACATGTAACGCTGGGCCACCATGGCCACGAACGCAGCGGGGGTACTGAGCCCATGTGGGTAACTGAAGGCGTTGTCGGTGCCCGACGAGTTGTCCTGCGCGACCAGCGAGGTGTTCACCTGCCCGAACCGCATGCCCGACCGCTCATTGAAGGCCCGGTAGGCCACCACCACATCGGCAACCCCGGTCGCCACCGCCATCGCCGCCTGCTGCACGGTGGAGCACGCTGCTCCCCCACCGAAGTGGATGCGAGAGAAGTACTTCAACTCACCGATGCCAGAGGCGCGGGCGACCGCGATCTCGGTGTTGGTGTCCATGGTGAACGAGACCAGTCCATCCACGTCTGCCGGCGTCAATCCGGCATCGGCGAGCGCCGCGGTGACCGCTTCGGCGGCGAGCCGCAATTCGCTGCGTCCCGAGTTCTTGGAGAAGTCGGTGGCGCCGATACCGACGATGGCCGCCTTGCCGGACAACCCGCTCATCGGCTCACTCCCGCTTCACTTTTTCCTGCCGGTGCACTGACTTCCGTATGGTCCATCACCAGGGTCACCACCGACGTCACGTGGTTTCCGAGGCTGTCTTTGCCGACCACGTCGACCGTCACCAGACCGTCATCCACCGCACTCACGGTGCCGTTGAGCGTCAACGTGTCGTAGGCGTACCAGGGCACACCGAGTCGTAGCTTGATCGACCGGATCTGCGCGCGCTGACCTGCCCAGTCGGTGATGTACCGCTGCACCAGTCCGGTGTCGGTGAGGATGTTGACAAAGATGTCCTTCGACCCCTTCTGGTGCGCGAGGTCGCGGTCGTGGTGGACGTCCTGAAAGTCCCTGGTGGCCAGGGCCGTCGACACCACGAACGTCGGCGTCGCAGTCACCGTGAGAGTCGGTAGTTCGAGACCGACCGCCGCCGCGGGAGGGTTGGTGGGAGGGACAACTGTGGGCACTGCGGGGGGAACATTCATTGCTGCACTCCTGTTCCGGCGGGCTGCCACGCGTACAGCGTCCAGGCGGCGGCACCGTCGACCGCCGGGAAGTCAAGGAATTCGACACGTACCGGAAGCCCGATCTCGACCTGCTCGGGTTCGACCCCGCGGAGCTCACCCAAAAGCCGCACACCTTCGTCGATTTCGACGAGCGCGATGACGAAAGGCACCTTTCGGCCCGGAACCTTGGGGGCATGGTGCACCACATAGCTGTAGACACTGCCCAGGCCGGATGACACCACGTAGTCGGTGTCCTCGCCCTTGGCCTTCCAGATCGCCGGCACCGGCGGATGCCGCAGCGATCCGTCCTCGAGTTTCTGGATCCGCAACTCGTGCTCGCGCACACCGTCCCAGAAGAACAGCGTGTCCAGAGAGGGGGTGGGGCGCATCATCTTTGCCGGATCGAAATCGTCGGACGGTGAACCGAGTGATGAGATCACCGGTGTGTCCGCCGAAGATGGCTCCGGGTCTTTGGCCGGTGGCCGGAACTTGAGGATCCGGAAGTCCATCTCGGCGACCACTTCGTCCCCGACCTTCCAGGTGTTCCTGGTGGTGAAGAACCATCCTTCGCCGAGCCCGGTCTGCTTGGGCCCCACCACATCTGTCAGTGCGGCCTCGATGGTCACCTCTTCACCAGGCTTCGTGTACCGGTGGTAGGTCGAATCACAGTTGGTCGCAACGACTGACGTGTAACCCGCGTCGTCGAGAATCTGTGTCACCCGACCGAGTGGATCATCATCCGCACGCACCCGGGTCAGTCCCCGCATCGTCCACACCTGCGCCATCGCAGGCGGAGCCACGATGCCGTCGTATCCCGCAGCGCGGGCGGCATCGTCGTCGACGTAGATCGGGTTGTTGTCCCCGATGGCCTCGGTCCAGTTGTTGATCATGGCCGTGTTGATGGGGTCGCGGCCGGCCACCGGCGCACTGGTGCCCGCGGCCCGGACCCTGTCGGTGGCCGCGATGATCGCTGACGTGTCAACGGTTGTCATGGAATGGCTCCTCTCAGCGCTTTCCACGGGGCAGCCCGAGCCCGGCAGTGGCGATCATCTCGCGCATCACCTCGTTCACACCGCCACCGAAAGTGATCACGACGTTGCGTTTGGCCTGGACGTCGAACCAGTCGGCGAGCGCCGCGGTCTGCGGGTCGGAGAAATCTCCGTGCCTGCCCAGGATCTCGTCGATCAATCGGTGAACGTGCTGTAGCCGTTCGGTGGCGAAGACCTTGGTCGCCGCGGCATCGGCCATCGAGATCGAATCGCCGCCTGCTGCCACCTGCCAGTTGAGCAACTCGTTGATCCGGTAGTAGGCATGCAGTTCTGCCAGAGCACGTTTCACGTCCGCGTGCTTTGCCGGAACTGTGCCGTCGGGGCCCGGACGCTCCGCCCACTCGGTGATCCGGGCGAGGAGTCCGTCGAGTCGTCCGGCGGGACCGAGCATGACCCGCTCGTGGTTGAGCTGTGTGGTGATCAGCCGCCAGCCGCCGTTGACCTCACCAACCACCATGTTGGCAGGCACCACAACGTCCGAGTAGTACGTGGCGTTGACGTGATGTGCATGGTCGGCGGTGATGATCGGGGTCCAGCTGTATCCGGGGTCGGTGGTGTCGACGATCAGGATCGAGATGCCCTTGTGCTTGGCGACATCCTTGTCGGTCCGGCACGCGAGCCAGACGAAATCGGCGTCATGCCCACCGGTGGTGAAGATCTTCTGCCCGTTGACGATGAACTCGTCGCCGCGACGTACCGCGGTGGTCTTGAGCGACGCGAGGTCAGTGCCGGCATCGGGTTCGGTGTAGCCGATCGCGAAGTGGACCTCACCGGCGAGGATCGCGGGCAAGAACCGTTGCTTCTGCTCCTCGTTGCCGTAGAGCTGCAGCGTCGGTCCGACCGTCTGCAGCGTCACCGAAGGCAAGGGCACATCGGCGCGGGCGGCCTCGTTGACAAAGATCTGCTGTTCGATGTGGCCGAAGCCGCGGCCGCCGTACTCCTTTGGCCATCCGACACCGAGCCAGCCGTCCTTGCCCATCTGCCGGATCACCTTGCGGTAGGTGGGCCCGTGGCGCTCGGTGAGCATCACCTTGGCATCGGTTTCGGAAATCAGCGTCGAAAAGTATTCGCGCAGCTCTGCTTTCAGGCTGCGCTGCTCTGGGGTGAGATCGATGAACATCGGGTTTACGCTCCTGCCTCTACCTGCTCGGCCAATGCATCGAGGCGGCTCGTGGGTCCACCGACCAGGCGCGAGAGATCCTTGGCGATCGAGAAGTATCGGTGCAACGGGTACGTGAGGTCGACGCCGATGCCGCCGTGTAGGTGGACCATCGTCCGCATCGTGGCCGGGACCTCCTGCGCCAGCCAATAGGTGGCCACCGCCAGATCCGACCCCGCATCAAGACCTTCGGACAAACGCCAGCCGGCCGCCGTTGTCGCCAGTGTCATCGACCGGGCCACCACGTAGATGTCTGCGAGTTGCTGCTGTACGGCCTGGAATGTGCCGATCGGCTTGTCGAACTGGACTCGCTCGGTGACATGGGTGGCCGTCAGCTTCATCGCACCGGCGACCAATCCGTCGGCGTAGGCCGCGATGCCGAGCGCGTGATGCTCGATGAGCCAATCCGGATCGCCCTCGACGATGGTCCGGACCGGCACGTTGTCGAACTCGACCGTGTATTCGCCCCACCCGCACGACGAGGTGGTCCGGGTGATGGTCACGCCCGGGTCATCACCGGCGACGACCGCGACACCCGCATCGGCGGCGACGAGTAGGGCGCTCGCGCCCTCGGCGTGCAGCACACCGGTTTTGGTCCCGGTCAGCTTCCCGCCCGATACCGATGTGTGCGGCGTGGCCGTCATCGCCGCGCCCGGTTCGTTGATGGCGGCCGCCAACCAGCCACCCGATTGCACCGCGGCACCAAGTTCGACCGCCACGTCGGGAGCCCGGGTCGCCAGTGGCGCAAGACCCGAGATCAGGGTCCCGATCGCGGGTGTCACGGCCGCGGCCCGTCCCAACGCGGTGGCGACGGGGATCAGCGCACCGACACCGACGTCATCACCACCCAGGCTCTCCGGCAATGGCAGCGCCAGAACACCGCCACCGGCCAGTGCCGACCACAACGTTGTCTCGAACCCCCCGCGATCTGTCAGATCCGCGTCCCAGACCGTCTCGTGCCGTTCCAGCACCGAGTCCATGACATCGCTCACAGTTTGGGCGGTGGAATCCAGCGTGAAATCCACGTTCTACACCCCTCCAAAGAATTAGAACTTGTTCTAGTTGTATCAGACGAACACGGTGTCCGTTTCGACTTGCGCCAAGCTGCGGCGCGACGTCACCGAGGCAGACCCAACAGCCTCTCGGCCGTGGCCGTCAGCAGGATCTGGGTGGTGCCACCCGCGATGGACAGGCACCGGTTCAGCAGGAACGTGTCGGCAGCCGCGGACAACGCGAGGCCTTCGGTGCCATGCAACTGCTGGGCGAACTCCGGCACCGATTGGCGATGCCGAACCCCGATGAGCTTGCGGACACCGGCCACCGCCCCCGGATCTGTCCCGTTGATCGACCCGAGCACCGTCCGCAGATCCAGGACCTGCCCGAGCTGTGCCTGCACGATGAGGTCGCCGAGACCTTCGGTCTGCGCATCGGTCAGCACCGAGTCGCCGACCTGATCCAGAAGCGCTTCCATCTCTTTGCCCAGCGCCGAGCCACCCATCGCCACGCGCTCGTTGGCCAGCGTGGTGCGTGCCAGCCTCCAGCCGTTGTCCACCTCCCCGACCACACAGTCGTCGGGGACGAACACGTCATCGAGAAAGACCTCGTTGAACAGGGACCGCCCGGTCAACTCGCGCAGTGGCCGTGTTTGGATGCCTGCCGACTTCATGTCGACGAGGAAGTAGGTGATCCCCTTGTGCTTGGGGACATCCGGATTCGTCCGGGCCAGGCAGATGGCCCAATCGGCCTCGTGTGCGTGCGACGACCACACCTTCTGCCCCTGCAGCCGCCAGCCGCCGTCGACCTTCGTGGCCTTGGTACGCAGCGAGGCGAGGTCCGAGCCCGCCCCCGGCTCGGAAAACAGCTGACACCACAACAACTCGCCGTCGAGTGTCGCCCGCACAAACCGCTCACGCTGCGTGTCGGTGCCGTGCGCGACGATCGTCGGGATCGCCCACCCCGCGATCACGAGGTCCGGACGACGAACGCCCGCTCGTTCCAGTTCGGAATCGATGAGCACCTGGTGCGACGCGTCGGCGCCTAGTCCGTACGGCGTGGGCCAATGCGGGGTCAGATATCCGGTGGAAGCGAGTGCCCGGCGCAGATCCGGTGCGGCCGCAATGGACTCCGCCTGCTTTCGGACCTGCGGGCGGTCGCGCTCGGCCTCCCCCAGATCAATCGTGAACGTTCGACGCACCCCGGACCGGTTCAGTTCGGCGACCCGCTTGCGCCACTGCCCCGGACCCCCGAGCTGGGCCTGCCAGGCCAACGCCCGACGCAGGTAGAGGTGCGCATCGTGCTCGAAGGTGAACCCGATCCCGCCGAGCACCTGGATGCAATCCTTGGCGTTCGCCACGGTCAATTCGGCGACCACCGCGGCTGCCGCTGCGGCGCTGATCTCCAGCTGCGCCGTCGCCGCCTCGCGGTCGGCACTGTCGGCTTCGGTGAGTTCGTCGATGGCCTCGGCGAGGTCCCAGGCCGCGGCGCCGACCAGTTCGCTGCGACAGAGCATTTCCGCGCAGATGTGTTTGACGGCCTGAAAGCTCCCGATCGGCGCCCCGAACTGTTCCCGCACCTTCGCGTACTCGACGGCGGTATCGAGGCACCAGCGGGCAACTCCGGCCGCCTGAGCGGCGATCCCGGCGATAACCGTTGCCTGCACAAATGAGTCCGAGACGTGCAGAACCTCATGAGCGGGGATCCGGACCTGTTCGAAGCGGACCCGCGCCAGGTCCATCGAGAAGTCGACGCCCTCGACTTTGTCGGCGACGACCCCCGGCGTTTTCGGTTCCAACAGCACCCACCGACGGCTACCCGCGATGTCCACCGGCGCCAGCAGTGCGACACCGTCGGCATAGCCGGCGACCAGTCCGAGATCACCGTCAGCTGACAGGACGCCGCGTTCGGTTTCGGTCGACAGGACCACGCCACCGCCCGTCAGCACAGCCGTTGCGATCGCGACGCCGACTTCACCGGCCAGCAGCTGCCCGAGTAACGCGTTCTCATTCGGCGCGCCTGTCACCGCGGCCAGCAGGGCACCCACGGCCGTTCCGGCCACCGGACCGGGAACGAGACCGTAGCCCGTTTGCTCGAGCATGACGGCGAGGTCGATGAACATCGCGTCCATTCCGCCCTTGCTCTCCGGTACCGCGGCCGCGAACACCCCGAGACCCGCGAGTTCGGGGAACAGTGCAGGCCAGGCATCGGCCTGCAGATTGGATCCGGGCTCGGCCGCGCGGACCGAGGTGATCGCCGACACCTTTTTGGACCATTGACCAATTGCATCGGCCACAGCGGTATGTTCTTGAGTGGTAGCGATCGTCATAGGCCTGGACATCCTGACTACTCGGAGTTGTCGGTGCGTGGTAGAACCTGTTCTAATATTGCACGTTCGAGGCGGCAGAATGAAAGGGGCTGCGGCACGCGGCTCCCAAATCGCATTTTCGGTGCCAGCGATTAACGTGTAGTTGACCAACTGCAAAAACGGTCAACAGCAGAAACAAGGGCCCACCGGGCGCAGAAAACGAAAGAGGTCGTCCACTGATGGCAAGCCCGAATCCCACCGGCGGTTCGGTCAGCGATGCTGCCGTCGGTACCGAGGTCGACCTCGGCTCCAACGCCCAGCGTGAACGCAGGCGCCGCATCCTCGACGCGACGCTTGCCCTCGCATCCAAGGGTGGCTACGACGCCGTACAGATGCGCGCCGTGGCCGATCGTGCCGACGTTGCCGTCGGAACCCTCTACCGCTACTTCCCGTCGAAGGTGCATCTGCTCGTCACCGCCCTGGCCCGCGAGTTCGAAGGCGTTGAAGCCCGCGCCGACAAGACCCGCCTCCGCGGCGATACCCCGCTCGAGCGTCTACGCCACGTCCTGGACATGATCACCCTTGCCATGCAACGGGATCCGCTGCTGACCGAAGCGATGACCCGCGCATTCATGTTCGCCGACGCATCTGCCTCCGCCGAGGTCGACAAGGTCGCGAACATCATCGACCGCCTGCTCGCCAACGCCATGGTGGAAGGCGAGCCCGGCGATCTCGACCTCAAGATCGCCCGCGTCGTCTCCGACGTCTGGATGTCGAATCTGGTGCAGTGGCTGACCCGGCGGGCCTCGGCCACCGACGTCACCAACCGCCTGGAGTTGACGATCACGCTCCTGCTCGCCGGCCGCGACAACAAGGACGCCGCAGCGCAATAGCCGCAAAAACACCCGTTCCAGTCAAAACCACACGTTGCAACATGTGCTTTTGACCGGAACGGGTGTTTCTGTCTGTGCCTGCAAACAAAGAAGGGGCGCAACCACTTTCGTGGTTGCGCCCCTTACTTTGTATCGACTACTTCTCGGAGTCGCCGGTCTTGGCCAGCTCCACCGGGGTGTCGGGAAGCTCGATCGGCCTCTTCGAACCCTTGAAGGTGAACTTGACGTCTTCGCCGTCGTCTTCGCCATCCCAGTTCTCGACGTCGACGAGGATGATCTCGCCGGCACCGATCTCGTTGAACAGGATCTTCTCGGACAGCTGATCCTCGATCTCACGCTGGATGGTGCGACGCAGCGGCCGCGCACCCAGGACGGGATCGAACCCGCGCTTGGCGAGCAGGCTCTTGGCCTTGTCCGTCAGCTCGATGTCCATGTCCTTGTTCTTCAGCTGCTTCTCGACACGGGCGATCATCAGGTCGACCATCTTGATGATCTCGTCCTTGGTGAGCTGATGGAACACCACGATGTCATCGATACGGTTGAGGAACTCAGGCCGGAAATGCTTCTTGAGCTCGTCGTTGACCTTCTGCTTCATCCGCTCGTAGTTCGAGCCCTCGGCGCCGGACTGGGAGAAGCCCAGACCCACGGCCTTGGAGATGTCGCTGGTACCGAGGTTCGAGGTGAAGATCAGGACGGTGTTCTTGAAGTCGACCGTACGACCCTGACCGTCGGTGAGACGGCCGTCCTCGAGCACTTGCAGGAGCGTGTTGTAGATCTCCTGGTGTGCCTTCTCGATCTCGTCGAACAGCACGACGGAGAACGGCTTGCGGCGCACCTTCTCGGTGAGCTGGCCGCCCTCTTCGTAGCCGACGTAGCCGGGAGGGGCACCGAAGAGCCGCGACGCGGTGAACCGGTCGTGGAACTCGCCCATGTCGATCTGGATGAGCGCGTCGTCTTCGCCGAACAGGAAGTTCGCCAGCGCCTTGGACAGCTCGGTCTTACCGACACCGGACGGACCGGCGAAGATGAACGAGCCGGACGGGCGCTTGGGATCCTTCAGACCGGCGCGGGTACGACGGATCGCCTTGGAGACCGCCTTGACCGCTTCGGTCTGGCCGATGATCCGCTTGTGCAGCTCATCTTCCATACGGAGCAGACGCGTGGTCTCTTCCTCGGTCAGCTTGAACACCGGGATACCGGTCCAGTTACCGAGGACCTCGGCGATCTCGTTGTCATCGACCTCGGCAACGATGTCCATGTCGCCACTGCGCCACTGCTTTTCACGCTCGGCGCGCTCGGTGACGAGCTGCTTCTCCTTGTCGCGCAGGTTCGCGGCCTTCTCGAAGTCCTGGGCGTCGATCGCCGATTCCTTCTCTTTGCGGGCGTCGGCGATACGGTCGTCGAACTCGCGCAGGTCTGGCGGTGCGGTCATCCGGCGGATACGCATCCGGGCGCCGGCCTCGTCGATCAGGTCGATCGCCTTGTCCGGCAGGAAGCGGTCGTTGATGTACCGGTCCGCCAGGGTTGCCGCGGCCGTCAGTGCACCGTCGGTGATCGAGACGCGGTGATGCGACTCGTAGCGGTCCCGCAGACCCCGAAGAATCTGGATGGTGTGCTCCACACTCGGCTCGCCGACCTGCACCGGCTGGAACCGGCGCTCGAGTGCGGCGTCCTTCTCGATGTACTTGCGGTACTCGTCGAGGGTGGTCGCACCGATGGTCTGCAGCTCACCGCGGGCCAGCTTCGGCTTGAGGATGCTGGCGGCGTCGATGGCACCTTCGGCAGCACCTGCGCCGACGAGCGTGTGCAGCTCGTCGATGAACAGGATGATGTCGCCGCGGGTGTTGATCTCCTTGAGAACCTTCTTCAGGCGCTCTTCGAAATCACCGCGGTAGCGGCTACCGGCAACCAGCGACCCGAGGTCGAGGGTGTAGAGCTGCTTGTCCTTGAGCGTCTCGGGAACGTTGCCGTTCACGATCGCCTGGGCCAGGCCCTCGACGACGGCGGTCTTACCGACGCCGGGTTCACCGATGAGCACCGGGTTGTTCTTGGTGCGGCGGCTCAGCACCTGCATGACGCGTTCGATTTCCTTCTCGCGCCCGATGACCGGGTCGAGCTTGCCCTCGGCAGCAGCCGCGGTCAGGTTGCGACCGAACTGATCGAGGACCAGCGAGGTCGACGGCGTGCCTGCCTCCGTGCTGCGACCGCCCGTGCCGGCTTCCTGAGGCTCTTTGCCCTGGTAGCCCGAGAGGAGCTGGATGACCTGCTGGCGCACCCGGTTGAGGTCGGCGCCGAGCTTGACCAGCACCTGGGCGGCTACGCCCTCGCCCTCGCGGATGAGGCCGAGCAGGATGTGCTCGGTGCCGATGTAGTTGTGGCCGAGCTGCAGCGCCTCACGCAGCGAGAGCTCTAGGACCTTCTTCGCGCGGGGAGTGAAAGGAATGTGACCGGACGGTGCCTGCTGACCCTGGCCGATGATTTCCTCGACCTGGCTGCGTACGCCTTCGAGCGAGATCCCCAACGACTCGAGCGACTTGGCGGCAACGCCTTCGCCCTCGTGGATCAGACCCAGCAGGATGTGCTCGGTACCGATGTAGTTGTGATTGAGCATCCGCGCTTCTTCTTGAGCCAGGACTACAACCCGACGAGCGCGGTCGGTGAACCGTTCGAACATTGTTCTCCCTTACGTTTCAATGGGTCGAGCTCGGCCTTCGGCTTCGGGTCCAGTCTGACTGGTCCGCAGGCCTCGATCTTCCCAGGGTGGGCCTATGCCGACAGCAACATGGAAACGTCACCCTCAGCGGCCTTGGTCTCAGTCTAATGGCCGCAGGTCACCGGCACCGCAGATGTGTCGGCCTGCGCCCCCGGCGGGCCCGGTTTCGGAACCTTCAATTCATCAACACTGCAGCTCGGGCGGGTATTCGCCCTTCGATACGCCGTCAGCGAACGCGGTGCAGGTCATTCGATCGTCATGGACTTAATCAACCGGCGGGTGATATCGAGCATCTCGCGACGCGCCTGGCCGGGTTCAGCAGAGCGCGCCACATACATCGCTGCCTCGTCGATCGCGCCGATCATCACGTGCGCCAGCGGACGTACCGGCTGCTCCGGAACGGCCCCGGTCGAGACGGCCTCGGCGATCAGCGCCTCGACCATCCCCAGCGCGTATCGCTGTCCGGCCTCTCGCCACCGCTCCCAACCGAGTACCGCGGGGGCCTCGATGAGCACGATGCGATGAACCTGCGGGTCGGCGCAGAGCTCGAGCCACGCCGCGGCCCCGACCTCCAAGGCCTCGATCGGCCCGTCGGCGGCGGCGTCCGCGACCGCGACGGCAACAGCTGCCATCACCCCTTCCTCGACCTGCTCGAAGACTGCGGCAAACAACTCGGCCTTGTCGGCGAACTGGTGATAGAGCGCTCCGCGGGTCACGCCCGCCTGCGCAGCGATCGCCTGGGTGCCGACCGAGCTGAATCCGTGTTCGGCAAAGAGGACGCGAGCGGCACCGATCAGCGCGGCCCGCGTTGCGGCCGTGCGATCGGCCTGGGTACGACGATTGACTTCCATGCAGGGTGTATGTAACTTTCATGCCAGGTGTACGTAAGTTTCTTACGGAGGATACCCATCATGGCGACCATCGAGACCACCCTCGGGACCATCGAGTACACGTCCGTCGGCCCCGAGGACTCCACGTCACCGCCGGTTCTCTTCATCCACGGCGCACTCGTCGACGCCGAGCTGTGGCGCGACGTCGCCACCGGCCTGGCTGCCGCAGGGTTCCGGTGCTATCTGCCGACCCTCCCCCTCGGTTCACATCGAATACCGATGAAACCCGATGCGGACTTGAGCCCCGCCGGAATCGCGGGCCTGATCCGCGAATTGATCATCGGCCTCGACCTCGACGATGTGACGCTCGTCGGCAATGACACCGGAGGCGCACTGTGCCAGTTCACCGTTGACGCCCACGGGAAGGACATCGGGCGGATGGTACTCACCAATTGCGACGCCTTCGACACCTTCCCGCCGTTTCCCTTCAATGCCATCTTCTCGCTCTTGAAGATGCCCGGTGCCCTGTCCCCCGCATTGAATCTCATGCGGACCAAGGCAATTCGCCACTCGCCTGCGGGGTTCGGCCTGTTGGCGAAGGACCTCCCGCCCGACCTCACCGAACGCTGGGTGGCACCGGCCCGCGAATCGGCGCAGATCCGGCGTGACATCAGGAGATTGTTCGCGACCATCAGCCCATCCGAGCTGAATGAGGTCACCGGGCGGCTGGGCGCCTTCGACAAACCGGTGACGCTGGCCTGGGGCACCGCGGACAAATGTTTCACACCAAAACTCGGCCGACGCTTGGCCGCCCAGTTCCCCGACGCACGATTCGCCGAGGTGCCAGGCGCGAGAACGTTTGTGTCCCTGGATAATCCAGCCGCGGTGATCGACGAGATCACGAGAATCTCAACGAAGTCGCACCGGTGACGAGCACTGCCAGAGCGCCGGTGCTCACCACTGCCCGGACGATGTTCCACCGCACCCAGGGTTCCTCGAACGCCTCCCGGACCGCGCGCAGGTCGCTGATCCGATCGGGATCCCCGGCTGCGGCGATCTGATTGTTGAGCGGGATGTTGAAGGCGATGGTGGTGATCAGCGTCAATCCGTACAGGACCGCGCCTGCAACGATCCACCACAAGAGCCGGTGGTCGCGGTAGAGCACCGCAGCCAGGACCGTGAAGCCGAGGCCACCGAAGAAGACCAGCAGGAAGATCGGATTGACGATGGCCACGTTGATCCGTTGCATGACCGCGACAAAGGACTTGTCATCGACGCGCCGGAGACCTGGCATCACGGCGTAGGCGAACGCCGAATACAGCCCGGCCATCAGGCCCACCGTCACCACTCCGAGGACCAGCACCGATTCCCGGAACACCGTCATGACCAGACTCCCTGTGCGGACGCCCTTTTGATCACATCAAAGAAATCACCGGGTTCGCGTCCGAGGATCTCGCGGACGCCGCCGGTCACCGATTCATTGCGACCGTCGAACAACGTTCCGAACAGTGCCATCACCATGTCTGCGTACTCCGAGCCGACGCCTTCGGCCAGCATCGCGGCACGATAGTCGCCATCGGGGACCGTCACGAATGCGATGTCGCGGCCGAGTATTTCACCGATCTCCGCGGTGGCGTCGGCAAAGCTGAGCAATCGCGGGCCGGTGAGCTCATAAACATGTCCGGCGTGGCCGGTGCCGGTCAGTGCTTCGACGGCGGCGTCGGCGATGTCGTCGGCGTCGATGAACGGCTCACCCACCGGTCCGACGGGCAGCACCACCGCACCATCGCGGATACCGTCCACGAGGAACGCTTCGCTGAAGTTCTGCGCAAACCAGCTGCACCGCAACACTGTTGCGGGGACACCGGCGCGCAGGACGATTTGTTCACAGGCCCGCGCCTCGGGCTCGCCACGCCCGGACAACAGGACGAGGCGGTCGACACCGGCCTCGCCGGCCGCAGCAACGAAGGCGGCGATGTCGTCGACCGAGGCAGGCACGATCAGATCCGGCTGGTAGGTGATGTAGACCGCGCCTGCACCTTCGAGCGCGGCCTTCCAGGTACCGCGGTCGGTCCAATCGAAATGTGTGGTCGATGTGCGACTGGCCCGCCGGACCGGCAGACCCGATCGTTCGAGTCGATCTGCCACGCGCCCACCGGTTTTGCCGGTTGCGCCGACCACCAGGACGGGACGTTGATGTTGGGGTGTTGTTGTGTTTGTCATGTAGACCAGTACAGGGGAGCGAAACGAGCGTTTCCATGGCTTATCCGCTTGATTTCATGTGTAATCGTCTTGTGGATGCGCTTGGCAGTGTGCTCAATGGACCCCGTGCAAAGGATGCGTTCCTGTTACGGGTGGTGATGTCGCCGCCGTGGTCTGTCCGGATCGAGGACAAGGCTCCACTGACGGTGGTGGTGACCGTATCCGGGACCGCGGCCGTCGCCTTCGACGACGGTGAACAAGCGAACCTGCATCCCGGCGACATCGCGATCATCCGCGGCCCTGACCCGTACACCTTCGGAGACGGCAGTTCCGCGACCACCGCGATCATCGAAGAAGGCCAGCACTGCGTCAGCGACGACGGCGCAGAACTGGCCGACGAAATGTGCCTCGGCGTCCGTAGTTGGGGCAACAGCGCCGACGGCGAGTCCGTCTCGCTGGTCGGTTCCTATGGCGTGGCAGGCGAGGTGTCCGGCCGGCTTCTGAACGCACTCCCTCGGCTGATCACCCTGCATGACAACAGTTCTCCACTTGTCGAACTCCTCGCGGCCGAGATGGTGCGTGACGCCCCAGGACAAGAGGTGATGCTGGATCGACTCCTCGACCTGGTCTTGATCGACTCACTACGGTCCTGGTTTTCCTCAACCGAGTCGTCAGGGTCGAATTGGATTGCCGCCGAGTCGGATCCGGTGGTGGGACGGGCACTGACCCTGATCCACAACAATCCACAACATCCATGGACCGTCGCCGGGCTCGCGGGACAGTGCGCGGTGTCGCGGGCCGTGTTGGCCAAGCGGTTCACCGAGCTCGTCGGTGAATCGCCGATGGCGTATCTCACCGAATGGCGGCTGTCGATGGCGGCCGACCTGCTGGCCGGCGGGGACCTCACGCTCGATGCCGTTGCGGCGCAGGTCGGCTATGGCGGCGCCTACGCATTGAGTGCCGCATTCAAACGAGTTCGGGGTATCAGCCCCCGCGACTACCGCAGGTCCCTGGCGAGCTGAAGCCCGTGATTGGATGGGCCTCATGCTCAAAGGCCGGCCCGCTCCGGGAATCGGATTCGTCGTCTTCCTGCTGTCGATCATCATGGTGGTCACGGTCGGAGCGGTGTTGGCGATGGATACGCCATCCGAAGACACGTCCGAATACGAAGGTGGCACGCTCCGGTCGTATCCGAGCGAACCGCAGGAGCGTTGGAGCCTCGACCTCAGCGACATGCGCACGTATGGTTCCGGCGCCACACCGCTGGTGGCAGGCACCTACCGGGACACCTGGCTGATCTCCTACCCATCGGGCGACGGCACCACCTACCTCGCCATCAATCGCGGCAATGGAGAACGGCTCTGGGCGAAGCCGATCGACGCCGGACTCGGGAGCTGTGCACTCAACGACAAAGGTGAGGTCGGCTGCGCGGTGCGTCTGGCAGATCAGCCGGACGGCTTCTACATCGCAGATCTGGACACCGGAGAACTCGGCTCCGTCTCAGATCTCGACAACACCCAGGCCGTCACCGGATACGGACCCGACTATCTACGGGTCAACAGCTCCGGCTATCAGGTGAGCCGCAATGCGC
This sequence comes from Williamsia sp. Y721, assembly GCF_059683565.1. Lineage (NCBI taxonomy): Bacteria > Bacillati > Actinomycetota > Actinomycetes > Mycobacteriales > Nocardiaceae > Williamsia > Williamsia sp. Y721. The sequence continues at coordinate 549,229 of NZ_JCASNH010000005.1, forward strand.
CGGACGGCACAGAGATCTGGGCCCGCACCTTTGCCGGCGCCGCAGCGGTCGAGGTGAACGGCACCGTCGCCATCGTGCGGGCGTCGGACGGCACACAGCATCTCATCGATCCGGATACCGGCGACGACAGGTTCGGATGCGCATGCGATCTGGTGGTCTATCCGACCGGTATCGCAGCCCAGTTCACCGAGCGCGGCGCCCAGCGCGTCGAGTTCCTCCGCACCGACGGCACACAGACGTCGAACAACGACAAACAGCAACTGGTGCCGGGTCCGTCGACCCTTCCGGTCACCACGGGCGCAGGCAGCGAGCAGGTCTTCCAGACCCAGGGCACGTACGCCGCGTTCGATCCACAACAGAAGACGAGGCTCTGGCAGGTCACCGACCCTGAGCTGTCGAAGGTCGGCGCCCGGCCCTGCGGTACAACGGTCTCCTTTGCCCGCAAGGACGGCACCCGGTCGGTCCTCGATCTCGTCTCGGCAGACAAATTGGGGGAACTCCCCCGCGGCGACGCGATGGATCCATCCGCCAACATCGACATCCTCGGCTGCATCGGACAGGGCGGGAACATCATCGTGTTCGGTGGCAACTCCGCGCTGACTGCCTACGACTTCACCACCGGAGCCATCGCGTGGCAACGGTCGGTGGTCGGTGGACAGCCCGCTGTTGTCGACGGATACATCGTGCTCGAGGAGGGCACCACACTCTCGCTGCTCGCGCCTTCATAAAGAAGTTCTCTGGTTGGGCGTCGGAAAACGGCCGCTACCGACGACTATGAGAATGTGAGCAGCTCAGCGGGTGGCAACCCCCACGACCCGTCCGGCCCCGCGCCGGCCGGTACAGCGCTGCTCGCTCTGTACGACGAGGCCTTGCCTGCGGTGTACGGGTACCTGATCCGGCGGGCCGGTGACAAGAACGTCGCCGAGGACGTCACCTCCGACACGTTCCTGGCCGCCATGGACCGGGCGCGAAGCGACGATCCCGTCGAACCGTCGATCCCGTGGCTCATCGGTATCGCCCGACACAAACTGGCCGACCACTGGCGCAGGATGCAACGCACCCCGACCCCGGTGGAAGAGGTCCCGGACCATCCGGCCGGCGACGAATGGGATGTCCACCTCGACCGGATGCTCGCCGAGTTCACCCTGGCCCGGCTGTCGAGCACCCACCGCGCCGTACTGACGCTGCGGTATGTCGATGACTGCACCGTGCCGCAGTGCGCCGAATTGCTCGGGCGCACGGTCATGGCCACCGAAGCACTGCTCACCCGGGCCAAACGGGCTTTCCGCGCGGCCTACCCCGACAACACGATGCCCATCGCGAAGGGAGGCCAGTCATGAACGCTCCTAACTCATTTGACCCGTTCACCGTGCTGGCCACAGCCGATGTGCCGGTGTCCCCCGACGCCGACTTCGCACGTCGACTGCGTACCCGCCTGGAGCGTGGACTCGAACTACCCGAAGGAGTCACCATGAGCACCGACATCGGCTCTGCGCCGTCGGCCGAGAACCTCTCGTCGCAGATCCTCACCACCGTGGAACGTCCAGGGGCACTGCCCTATCTCACCGTCGCCGACCCGGCCGCGGCCATCGACTGGTACGTCGCCAATCTCGGCGCCCGACTGCGCGGCGAACCGATCGTGATGGACGACGGCACCATCGGGCACGCCGAACTCCTGATCGGCGGCGGCGTGATATACCTCGCCGGCGAGTTCCCCGACCTGGGACTCAAAGCCCCCGCGCCACAAGCAGTCTCGGTATCACTGATGCTGCCGGTCTCCGACACCGACGCGGTTTTCACCCGCGCCCGCGACGGCGGTGCGACGGTCCAGCGTGAGCCCTATGAAGACCACGGCGCTCGAACCGGTGTGATCGTCGATCCGTTCGGACATCGATGGATGATCACCGGACCGGTGTCCGGGGTGAAGATCGAACAGATCCACCGCGGCGACATCGGTTACTGCTCACTGTGGACCACGGACGTCGACCGCGCCGCCAAGTTCTACGGGTCGGTCCTGGGCTGGGAGTTCAACGCTGCCACCAGCCAGGTCACCAACCTGTCCCATCGCCTCGGGATCTACTCGGCCCCCGGCGATCCGACCATGCTGTGCGTATACGCCGTCGACGACATCGATGCCGCCCGTTCCGCCATTGTGGAGGCCGGCGGTACGCCAAATCAGGTGCAGCAGTTCGGCTTCGGCGAGCTACTCGACGCCGTTGACAGCCAGGGTGTGGCATTTTCGGTGTACCGGCCGACGGCGCAGGATCCGCGGCCGCCACTCAACGCCACCGGCCACGGCGAGCTCACGTACATGACCCTGTACACACCGGACAGTGAACGGCTTCGCGACTTCTACGGCCGAGTATTGGGATGGACGTTCAACGCCGGGCGCGTCGACGACGGCTGGGAGGTGGACGGCATGCATCCGATGACCGGTATCGCAGGCGGCCAGGATCGTTCGGTGGCGGTCCCGATGTGGGTCGTCGACGACATCGAGGTCGCGGTGCAGCGAGTACGCGACGGCGGCGGCACCGTAATCAGTGGACCGTCACAGCAGTCGTACGCCATCTCCGCCGAATGCCTCGACGATCAGGGCGCGCGCTTCTACCTCGGCCAGTACTGACCCCATCTTGGTGGGTTTTGGTGACGCCCACCTGGGCAAATGCTCGCCAAAACCCACCAAAATCGGGGGGTCAGGGAGCGAGGAATGCGGCGAGGGCGGCGGAGTACATACCGACGTCGGCGCTGCCCATGACCTCACGGGCACTGTGCATCGCCAACTGCGGCGCCCCGACATCAACCGTGTTGAGTCCGGTGCGGGTTGCGGTCAGCGGACCGATCGTCGAGCCACACGGCAGATCGGCCCGGTGGACGTAACGCTGGAGCGGGACCCCGGCCTTGTCGGCCGCAACCGCGAACAGGGCTTCGCCTGCCGCATCGCTGGCGTACCGCAGGTTCTGGTTCACCTTCAGTACCGGCCCGCCGTTGATGGCGATCTGATGTGACGGCTCGTGACGTTCGGGATAGTTCGGATGCGTCGCGTGGGCCATGTCGCCCGACGCGCAGGCACTCATCGCCATCGACCGCAGGTAATCTTCTCGAGAACCGCCGCCTGCCAGCACAATTCGTTCGAGAACGGTACCGAGCAGATCCGACGAAGCACCCCGGTCCGAACCGCTGCCGACCTCTTCGTGGTCGAAGAGCGCGAGCACGGGGATGGCCGCCGAGGATTCGGATTCGATGGCGTCGATGAGCGCGCGGGTACCGGCGTAACAGGTGCCCTGATTGTCCAGCCGCGGTGCGCTGACGAGATCACCGTCGACCCCGACGACTCGACTGGGGGCCAGGTCGTGGGTCATCAGTTCCCAGCCGAGGACCTGATCCGGTGCGACGCCGGCGCGGGCGGCAATCCATTCCATGAATCCCGGACCGTCGGTGCCGACACCCCAGACGGCATTGACATGGCGCTGCGGATCGAGCGACACCCCGCCGCGATCCTCCGAGAGGTGGATCGCCAGCTGAGGAACCCGCAGTATCGGTTCGTCGATACGGATCAGATGTTCGCGCAGACCGTCGGGCTCACGGATGGCCAGCCGTCCGGAGATCCCGAGGTCACGATCGAGCCAGCTGTTGAGCCAGGCACCGCCGTACTTCTCCAGCCCGACCATCCGCAGTCCGGCCGACCGGAGGTCGGGGTTCTGCTTGACCCGCAGGTTGGGACTGTCGGTGTGTCCACCGACGATCCGGAAACTACGGCCACGAGCAGTGCTATCCCACGCGACAAGCGATCCGCCTCGGATCACATAGTGCCGACCCGGCTGCGATGGCCACTGATGCTCTTCCTTCAGTTGCCGAAAGTCGTTTGCTTCCAGAACTTTTGCCACCGATTCACAGACATGGAACGGCGACGGGGAGTCATCGATGAAACTGCAAAGGCCGACTGCTTCGGCGGACGTTGTCACCATGTGCGCCTCAGGCGTTGGCGAGGACGGCGTCGAGGGCCGAGTAGAACAGGCCCAGACCGTCGTCGCTGGGACCGGTCAACGCTTCTGTCGCGTGCTCGGGATGTGGCATCAGTCCGACGACCCTGCCGTCGGCACTGGAGATACCGGCGATGGACCGCATCGAACCATTGGGGTTGTCACCGGCGTAGCGGAAGACCACCCGGCCCTCACCCTCGAGTTCGTCGAGCACAGCTTCAGAGGCGACGTAACGTCCCTCGCCCGACTTCAGGGGGACCAAGATCTCGGCACCCTGCTCGAAGCGCGAGCTCCAGGCCGAGGTGTTGGACTCCACGCGCAGCCACTGGTCGCGGCACATGAAGTGCAGGCCCTGGTTGCGCGTGAGCGCACCCGGCAGCAGCCCGGCCTCACACAGCACCTGAAAACCATTGCAGATACCCAGGACCGGCATACCCTTGCCCGCTGCCTCGACGAGCGAACCCATCACGGGGGCAAATCGGGCGATGGCACCGGCCCGCAGGTAGTCACCGTAGGAGAATCCGCCGGGCACGATCACCGCGTCGACACCCTTGAGGTCGCCGTCACCGTGCCACAGGTCAACCGCTTCGCCACCGGCGATGCGGACCGCCCGGGCGGCGTCGACGTCGTCGAGTGTTCCGGGGAACGTGATGACCCCGATCCGCGCTCCGGTCACGACGATGCGCCCTGCACCCGGGTCACCGAGTAGTCCTCGATGACGGTGTTGGCCAGGAGCTCGGAGGCGATCCGGTCCAGGGCCTCGTCGTCGATGGAATCATCGACCTCGAGTTCAAATCGCTTGCCCTGTCGGACATCGGCGACACCGGCGAATCCGAGTCGACCCAGGGCGCCACTGATGGCCTGCCCCTGCGGGTCCAGGATCTCGGCTTTGGGCATGACGTCCACTACGACTCGAGCCACTTCGGAACTCCTCTTCAGCTGCGGTTTGCTGGACGTAACTCTACCGGCTGAGTGCGGGCTTCCCGGCGGGAGGACCTCCGATCAGGCAACGCTCCGGGCAAGGGGCGGCTCCAGCATCCGGTAGGTCGTCGGCCAAGCTCCTTGCAGCAACGCTAGATCCACGCAATTGATCAGCGCATTGGCCGCGATCGGGTTGTCGAGGTGCTTGGCTGCGACCGAGAGCCGGACGATTCCGCCGCGGCGAGCCACGCGCACGGTGTTCGCGATCAGCAGCCTGCACCACCAGGCATCGGTCCCGAATCCGTCGCCGATGCCGAGGACCCGGGCCCGGAGGCGATGCCCGGTGACCAGGTCGTCGATCGAGCCCGGGCCCAGATCGGTCCGAAAACCGCGGCCGGGCAGCGCCTGGCGGGCACCCGGCGAGGAGTTCCATCGGGGTGCGGCAAATATCCGCGTGCGCAATCCCATTCGTTCGAGAACTCGGTCCGCGGCAAGTAGTCGCAGGTCAGCCTCATGCGCTCCCAGCACTGCGAACTCGGCGCGACGCCTGCGAACCGGGGCCTGGTCATATCCGTGGAGCACGATCGCGTCGTCGCCTGCCCGTCGCTCACGGAGCCATTCGCAGGTCGCGGCGTCGTCGACCAGCCGGAACCCGCCCGCCAGACGCGGGGCGACCAGCAGCGACACCGGTACATCTCGCGCGGCAAGCCGCTCGGTGAAGGCCGCGGCCGTCACCAACGTTTCCGTCCTGATGCCCGAGATGGACACGATGAGTTGTCCTGTCACAGCCATCAGTATCGCCGTCACACATGGTCAGACGGTTGCACCGAAGTGGATGGTAGGCAAAGTCTTCACGCGGACAGCATCTTCGGTGACAGAACTCACTTCTGTAATTTGCTGTAACGGAACACACATTGCTTGCGTTGGCACCAATAGTTGCGTCGGCGTTACCGTTGGCCAGTGTCAACAACAGGTGTGGTCGAGCAACCCTCTTCGGAGCGTGTGGAAGTCGACGAGGCCTTCCAGACCGTCCACGACTTCATGTCCCGCCTGATGGCGGCGATGGACGTCGACACGATGGACGACATCATCGACACCGAACTCGGATTCAGTCACTTCAAGGCACTGCTGATCCTCAGCCGACACTGCCGGCCGCTCTCGGTCAACGAACTCTCCGACGAGCTGCGCCTTTCACTTGCTGCCACCGGACGAGCTGTCGACAAGTTGGTCGGCCTCGAGTTGGTCGTCCGTCGTGAGGACCAGTTCGACCGCCGCATCAAACGGGTATCCCTGGCCCAAGCCGGCGAAAAAGCAGTTGCCGTCGCAATCGACCGTGGGCAGGACGCGATCCGCAGTCTGGTCACCTCACTGCCCGGCGACCTGCGGACCAATCTGAACAACGCACTCGTGCCGGTATTGTCCGGCGACTACCTCGCTCCCTCACCTTGCGCCGATGACCGGGCGTCCATGTAAGCAACCGCGTCGGCATCGCCGACGGACCAGACGACAGCATGTCCAACCTTTTCCAGAAAGCAACTCTATGACCTCTACCGACAAGGCCGCACCGCCGAGTCAGAAACTCGATCCGGCGATTCTGAAAATTGCCGTGGTCGTTGTACTCGGCGCCATCATGGCGATCCTCGACACCACCGTTGTGTCGGTGGCACAGAACACATTCCAGGATGAGTTCAGTACCGACCAGGCCGGAGCCGCCTGGACCATCACCGGTTACACCCTGGCGCTGGCCGCCGTGATCCCGCTGTCCAGTTGGGCTGCAGCACGATTCGGCACCAAGAACGTCTACCTGACGTCGCTGGTGCTCTTCGTCTTGGGTTCGGCACTGTGTGCGCTGGCCTGGGATATCACGTCCCTGACCGTGTTCCGCGTGCTCCAGGGCCTCGGCGGCGGCATGCTCATGCCCGTCGGAATGATGATCCTGACCAAGGCCGCAGGGCCTGCTCGCGTCGGATCCGTGATGGCCATGCTCGGTATTCCGATGCTGCTCGGTCCGATCATGGGCCCGATCATCGGTGGCGCACTGATTGAATACGCCAGCTGGCACTGGATCTTCCTCATCAACGTGCCGATCGGCATCATTGCGTTCTTCTACGCGATGGCAGTACTGCCCGCGCAAGACGAAAAGGCCCGGCCGACATTCGATTTCCTCGGACTGCTCCTGCTCTCGCCAGGCCTGGCCCTGTTCCTCTACGGCATCTCACTGAGCGCTGAACACGGCAACTTCACCGATACCCCGGTCTGGCTCTCCGCCACCGTCGGCCTGCTCCTGATGATCGCGTTCGTCTTCCACGCGCTGCGGCACAAGAACCCGCTGCTCGATCTGCGTCTGTTCAAGAACAGCAAGCTGTCGATGGCCGTGGTCACCATGACGTTCTTCATGATCGCGTTCCTCGGCGCCGCTCTGCTGTTCCCGCAGTACTACATCGGCGTGCGCGGCGAGTCGACTCTGATGACCGGGTTGTTGCTGGCACCACAGGGTCTGGGCGCGATGCTGACCATGCCGATGTCCGGCAAACTGACCGACCGTCAGGGACCGGGCAAGCTGGTCATGGGTGGCATCGTCCTGATCACACTGGGTATGGGCTTCTTCATCTTCCTTGGCGCGGACACCTCGTTCTGGCTGCTGAGTATCGCTCTGTTCGTTCAGGGTCTCGGTATGGGTATGACGATGATGCCGATCATGTCGGCCGCGCTGGCAACACTGTCGGACAAGCAGGTTCCCGACGGTTCAACGCTGATGAATGTGGTTCAGCAGGCTGCCGGTTCAATCGGCACCGCGATCACTTCGGTGCTCCTGGTCAACAACCTCAAGGACGCAGAGACTCTGAGCGAGGCGGCAGATGGCTTCGCCAGCACCTTCATCGTGGTCACTGTCCTGATCGCACTCTGCTTCATCCCGGCGTTCTTCTTGCCCCGCAAGGCGATCGCCAAGCCCACCGATGCCGAAGGGCAGCCGGTGCCGGTGATGATGCACTAGCGATTATCCGGTTCGACAACAGCAGCGCCGCCCGAGAGATTCTCCCGGGCGGCGCTGCTGCTTTGTCAGGTGGTGGCGCAGGTCAGACGGCGCCGGTCTGCCGCAGGACCCAGGCGTACTCGAAAGCAACCTCTTCCCACTGCTTGTAGCGTCCGCTGACCCCTCCGTGACCGGCCTTCATCTCCGTCTTCAGCAGGATCGGGGCATCGCCGGTCGTGTTGGCCTGAAGTCGGGCAACCCATTTGGCAGCCTCGGTGAACAGAACCCGGGTGTCGTTGAGCGAGGTGACCACCAGGATCTCGGGATATGGCAACGCTTCGACGTTCTCATACGGCGAATACGACCGCATGTAGTCGTAGACCTCTTTGTCGGCGAGTGGATTTCCCCATTCATCCCATTCGATGACCGTCAACGGGAGCGACGGATCGAGGATGGACGTCAGCGGATCCACAAACGGCACCACGGCCAGGATTCCGTTGAACAGTTCCGGTGCCATGTTGGCGACCGCACCGACCAGCAGCCCGCCGGCACTGCCACCCTCGCCAACGAGATGATCGGCGTCGGTCACACCGGTGTCGATGAGATGCTGTGCCGCGGCGACGAAATCGGTGAAGGTGTTCTTCTTCGTCAGGGTCTTGCCGTTGTCGTACCAGTGGCGTCCCATCTCACCACCGCCACGAATATGGGCGACCACGAATACGACGCCGCGATCGAGCAGTGACAGACGCGAGATCGAGAAGCCCGGGTCGTTACTCGATTCGTACGAGCCGTAGCCGTACAGCAGCGTCGGGGCGGGCCCGGAATCAGCGCCTCGCCTGCGGATCACCGACAACGGGATCTTGGTGCCATCCGGTGCGGTGGCCCAGTCCCGGCGTTGCTCGTAGTCGGCCGGATCGAAGTCGCCAAGCACTTGCTGCCGCTTGAGCAGCGTCCGCTCACCGGTTGCGACGTCGAGATCGAAGATCTCGGTGGGGTTGATGAAACTCGTGTAGCCGATGCGAAGGCGCGGGGCCGCCCACTCAGGGTTGGCCCCGAGCCCGGCCGAGTACAGCTCCTCGTCAAAAGTGACCTCGGTGAACACGGGTTCGCCGGTGGTCAGCGGAGCGATCGAAAGTCGCGGCAGCGCTTCGCGGCGGTAGCTCAGGACCAGTTGTCCGGCAAAGGCGTCGACATCCTCGAGGCGTACCTCGGCGTCGTGTGGCACCAGGGTGCGTGTTGCCGTGGGGTCACTGATCGGGGCTTCGAGCAGTTCGAAGTTCTCGGCGTTTGCGTTGTGCAGGATCAGGAATCGATCCTGGTCCTCGATGACGGCATGTTCGACGCCGTACTCGACGCCCTCTTCGCGCGGCCATACCACCGTGAACTCACCGGTGGGATCTCCGGCGTCGAGGACCCAGACCTCCGACGTGATCTTCGACCCGACCGTGATCATCAGGTACTTGTCGCTGCGGGTGCCGCCGATACCCACCCAGTACTGCTCGTCCGGTTCGTGGAACACCTTGACGTCGGGGGTGCCTGCACCCAGATCGTGCCGCCAGACCGTATCGGGGCGCCAGGCCTCGTCGACAGTCTGATAAAAAACGTGACGGCCGTCGAGCGACCACAGTGCACCGGGCGCTGTGTCGGTGATCTCATCGGCGAGCAGGTCACCGGTACGAAGGTCCTTGAACCGCATCGTGTACCGCTCGTCGCCGGTGCTGTCGACGCTGTAGGCCAGCAGCGTGCCGTCCTCACTGACCGACAACGCGCCCAGACTGAAGAAGTCGGTGCCCTCGGCCTCGACGTTCGAGTCGAGCAGGATCTCTTCACCGGGAACGGGCTGTCCGGGCTCGACTTTCGGCGGCGTCCAGTCGTCCGGACCACTGATCGGGCACCGGGCACTCAGTGAATACTGCTTGCCCTCTTCGGTGCGGGCGTAATACCAGTACTGGCCCCGCCGCGTCGGCACCGACATATCGGTTTCCTGTGTGCGACTTTTGATCTCGGAGTAGATGTCGGTCCGCAGATCGGCGAGTTCAGCCGTTTGGGCAGCGGTGTACTCGTTCTGTTGCTCGAGAAACGCGATGACCTCGGGATCCTCTTTGTCACGCAACCACTCGTACTGGTCGATCACGGTCTCACCGTGATGGGTGCGCTCGAATGGAATCTGTTTCGCGACGGGCGGCACGATGGCTTCGGAATCCTGCGAGGTGTCGGTCACTGCTCTCCCTTCGGCCAGTCATCGAATGACAGGCCTGAAATACGTTCGTACGCTTCGATGTAGCGGGCGCGAGTGCGTTGCGCGATGTCGTCGGGCAGTGCCGGTGGTGGCGCATCGACCGCTCGGTCCCAACCGGAATCGGGGCTCAGGAGCCAGTTGCGGACGATCTGCTTGTCGAAACTCGGCTGCACCCGGCCCGGGGTGTAGGTCTTCGCATCCCAATAGCGCGAGCTGTCCGGGGTGAGCACCTCGTCGGCGAGTACCACGGCGCCGTCGGCGTCCAGACCGAACTCGAACTTGGTGTCGGCCAGGATGATTCCGCGCTGCGCCGCCAATTCCGAGCCGCACGAATAGATGTCGAGGGTCAGGTCCCGCAAACGGACCGCCAACTCTTCACCGACGGTGGCCACGACTGCGTCGAAGCTGACGTTCTCATCGTGCTCGCCGATGTCCGCCTTGGATGCAGGTGTGAAAATGGGTTCGGGCAGCTTGCTGGACTCCCCCAGTCCGGCGGGGAGTTCGATCCCGCAAACCGATCCGGTGGCGTTGTAGTCGAGCAATCCCGACCCGGTCAGATATCCACGGGCGACGCATTCGACGGGCAACATGTCGAGCTTCTTGACCACCAGCGCCCGGCCGAGCAGCTCCGCCGGGATCCGGGGATCCTCAGGACCACCCGCGAGGTGATGCGGAACGCCCAGTGCACCGAAGTAGTAGACGCTCATCGCGGTCAGGATGCGACCTTTGTCAGGGATCGGCGTCGACAAGATGTGATCGAAGGCCGAGATCCGGTCCGAGGCGACCATCAGCATGGTGCCCTCATCGATCGAATAGAGATCCCGCACCTTGCCGGCCGCGAGATGTTCGTAGGAGTCCAGAGCAGGGCGCATACCTGTAGAGGTTAGTGGCCCGAGCATCGCCCGCCGTTGCCAGGTGCCCGGGCGATGCCGTCATCAGGGCGCGATCGCCCATTGGCGCATCCACCCCGTTCCCGGCCCCTGCTGCGACAATGACCCGGTGAGTGAATCGAAAGCTGCCGTCACCATCACCTACTGCACACAGTGCAACTGGGTCCTGCGGGCCTCGTGGATGGCCACCGAACTGCTCAACACCTTCGGCACCGAACTCGGTTCGGTCACGCTGGTTCCAGGCACGGGCGGTGTCTTCCACATCGAGGTCGACGGCACGCTGATCTGGGAGCGCAAGCGTGACAACGGCTTCCCCGACATCGTCACCCTCAAGAAACTCGTCCGGAATATCGCGGTGCCCGATTGGAACCTCGGCCACGCGGACTCGGTGACCGACTGACCCTTCAGTCGCGGTCTGTCAGCGCCGCGGGCGCAGCACCCGGAAAGCGCGTCTCGAAGTCGAGCACCCCGACCCAGGCCGGGATCACGGCGATCCGGTGCATCTTCGCCCCGCTTGCCCGCAGGTCGGCGAAGTAGCCGTCGGCAACGTCAGCGGGCATACCGCGACGCATCATCAGCTCATACTCCTCGACGATCCCGTCGACGTCGGTGATGACGGCCTTCCCGCGGATCTGCAGTACATGCGGCGGGGCCTGGTCGGTGTCGATCGTCAGGGCGACCACCGGACGGCGTCGGAGAGCCGGAACCTTGGCGGCGCCTGCGAAGGTGGCCATCACCAGCTCGGTGCCGTTCCACCAGAAGTTGATCGGCAGTACCCGGGGTGTGCCATCGGCGACGACGTACGCGAGTCGGGCCGGGATATCCGTGTGCAACAGCTCCTGCGCAACATCGGTCTCGAGTAGCGCGAGGTCACCCTGCGGCAGAGAGTCGGCGGTGATCACGGCGCCGTCTCCACGTGCCGCGAGAGTTTGTTGAAGCAGCTGTCCCAGCCGAGTTTCGCGCCGTCATCGCTGCTGATGGGCCCCGGTGCCAGCAGGTGAAAAGTCATGGTGGTCGCGCCGGGCGCCGATTCGACAAACGTCACCGTGCACACCGAAACGCTCTCCGGCATGGTCGGATCCGACCACGTGAACACCAAGCGGTCCGGCCGGTCGACCTCTTGGTAGACGCCATCGATGTGCGCTTCGAGTCCATCCGGGAGCACCATCACCGCGCCGTAACCACCGCCGGGTCGAACATCCCCGTACATGCGCTCGCGTGGTGTGGTCATGCCCTCAGGCGCCATCCACTGGGACGACTGGTCCAGATCGACCCAGGCATCGAAGACCACCTCGGGCGGTGCTGCGAACTCGCGGACGATTGTGAACTCTCGATTGGCTGTCTCGCTCATGGTTCTTCCTCCTGGTTGCCGACCCCGGTGATCCGGTTGATGTGCTCTTCGAGTTGATCGAACTTCGCGTCCCAAAAACGTCGGTATTCGCCCAGCCAATCACTGGCCTGTTCGAGCGGGCGAGCTTCGAGCGAACACGGACGCCACTGGGCGTCACGCCCCCGCGAGATGAGGCCGGCCCGTTCCAAAACCTTCAGATGCTTGGACACCGCGGCCAGGCTCATGTCGAACGGCTCGGCAAGCGCGGACACCGTGGCCGGGCCGTCGGCCAGTCGCTCCAGCATTGCCCGCCGCGTCGGATCGGCGAGCGCTGAGAACACGGCGCTGAGTTGATCGGCCACTTGTACACGCCTCGGCTTTCCACCCTGCCGGGTTATTCAACTAATAGGTTATCAACCAATGAGTTGAATATTAGTCCGAGTCGGCGATTCGTCAACCCCTGATTTGCCATCACCCGTGGGCCACGACAGACGGCTTTCCGGGCGCGATGATCAACACGATGAGTGCTGCAACCACGGCGGCCACCCCCGCCGCGACAAAGCTGCGAGTGAACCCGGCAAGCGTGACCCCGACGATGCTGGCCGCCGCGGTGCTCGACATCGCGGCCGCCCCGATCGATGCACCGAACTCGTGGAACGTACTGACGATGCCGGCCGCGATACCCGCCTCCTGCGGAGCGATCTGCCCCAGAGCGGTCGCCGAGGCGGTGACGAACAGCGCCCCGGTGCCGGCTCCGGCGATGCTCACGCCGATGGTGACGGCCACCGGATGCAGCTCGATGGCGGGAACGATCATGCCGACCGCGGCGACGAGCAGCCCCGCCACCGACATCGCCCTGACTCCGAGCCGTCCGATGAGTTGACCGGTTGTGTTGGCGCCCACCATGGTTGCGATCGCAACGGGCAAGAAGAGCAGCCCGGTGTGCAGGGCGCCATAGCCCAGCGAGTGCTGGAAATAGAAGGTTCCGAGGAAGAACACCGCAACCATCAGCGCCGTTGCCATGACGATCAAGAACACACCTGTTGCCACCGGCCGCCGGGCCAAGAGACCCAGATCCATCAACGGGGATGCGGAAGTGCGTTGGCGCCACACGAACAGCCCGAACCCAAGTGCCGCAACAAGAACCAGCACTGCCGAAGTAACCGTCAGCCACCCTTCGTCGCCGGCCTCGATCAGCGCATAGATCAAGAACACCGACGAAGCGGTCACCAGCGCGGCACCGAGTACGTCGAGGCGAGCAGGGCCGGCGCCCGCGGGTAGCGCAGGCAGCATCAGCGCGAGCGCCACCATGATCACCAGGCCGATCGGCACGTTGACGAAGAAAACCCACGGCCAGCCGGGTCCGGCGGTGAGCACGCCGCCCACGAGCACCCCGAGCGCGGCGCCGCCACCCCCGAGTGCCGACCACACGCCCAACGCCTTGTTGCGCTCATCCCCCGCGAACAGGGTCACCACCAGTGACAACGCCGCCGGGGACAGCAGCGCCGCGCCGACCCCCTGCGCAATCCGACCACCGATCAAAACCTCGGCGGAGCCGGCGAGTCCGGTGCCCAGGGAGGCAGCCACGAAGACCCCGAGCCCGGTGAGAACAACGCGTTTGGCTCCGACCAGATCGACGATCCGACCGCCCAGGAGCATCAGGCCACCGAAGGTCAGCGTGTAGGCGCTGACGGTCCAGGTGACCGCCTCGCGACCGACATCGAGATCAGAACCAATGTGCGGCAACGCAATCGCGACAACCGTGACATCGAGTATCAGCATCAGTTGAGCCACACCCAGAAATCCCAGGATGCGCCACCGGGCCGGGTGAGGCTCAGGATCGAAGGCAATCGGTTCTCTACTCGAATCAGACATGGCGACCCCCTAAGGATCTAAGTCGTATGGTTGTGTACGAGTTAGTTCGACGCTAACACGTACAGCCATGTACGAGCTAGGGTTTTGCCGTGAGCAATTCGGCGGCGCGTCCCAGGCGGCGGGCTGATGCCCGCCGCAGCATCGACCGCATCCTCGCTGCGGCGCGCGAACAGTTCGCAACCAACCCGCGGGCCAGCATCGAAGACATCGCCACCGCAGCCGGTGTGGGACGCATGACCCTGTACGGGCACTTCCGGACGCGGGCCGACCTCATCGAGGCGACCCTGGCCGATGCGCTGGGGTCCGGTGAGGAGGTCCTGAAAGAGGTGGATCTGACCGGCGATCCCCGCGAGGTGATGCGCGAGCTCCTATTGTCGAGCTGGTCATTGGTCTGGCAGTCGTCGGCGTTACTGGCCGCTGCAGAGGGAACCCTCGGCGAAGAACGCATCCGCGAGCTCCATGAGGCGCCGGCGCAGCGTCTCGAAGGCCTGATCCGGCGCGGGCAGGACACCGGCGCTTTCCGTACCGATCTGCCGGTGTCGTGGCTGGTGAACGCCGTGCACTACCTGTTGCACGGCGCGGCCACCGAAGTCCGCGTCGGCCGCCTGGCCGCGCAGGACGCCGCCTACGTCGTCAGCCAGAGCGTCGACGCGCTACTTGCCTCGCCCGCGCCGCGAACACCCTGAAAACTGTCAAATAAGAAGGCGCCGAGGGCTATTCACCCTCGGCGCCTCGCTATAGGACAGTTTTGGGGGACGTCAGAGAATCGGCGCCGGCGCGTATCCGGCGGCGTCGGGGTACTTGGCGACCAGCTCCGCGACCTGCGCCACCACTTCGGCCACCTGATGTTCGGCAGCACCGATGAACGCCGACTTGTCGGCGAGTGCGGCGTCGAGTGCTGCCCGATCCAGCGGCAGACGATCGTCGGCGGCAAGCCGGTCGAGCAGGTCGGGCTCGCGGCCGTCTTCCCGCATCGCGAGCGCAACGGCCACCGCGTTCTCCTTGATCGCCTCATGGGCGACCTCGCGTCCGACCCCCGCACGCACTGCCGCCATCAACACCTTGGTGGTGGCGAGGAACGGCAGATAGCGGTCGAGTTCCTTGGAGATCACCGCGGGGTACGCACCGAACTCGGCGAGAACGGTCAGGAACGTTTCCATCAGACCGTCGATGGCAAAGAACGCATCCGGCAGTGCGACGCGGCGGATCACGGAGCAGAACACGTCGCCCTCGTTCCACTGCGCGCCCGCGAGCTCGGCGGCCATCGACCCGTATCCGCGCAGGATGACCTGTAGGCCGTTGACCCGTTCACAGCTACGGGTGTTCATCTTGTGCGGCATCGCCGAACTGCCGACCTGTCCTGGCTGGAAGCCCTCCGTCACCAGCTCGTGCCCGGCCATCAGCCGGATCGTCTGCGCCAGCGACGACGGTCCGGCCGCCACCTGCACCAGCGCCGAGACCACATCGTGGTCCAGCGAGCGCGGGTAGACCTGCCCCACCGACGTCAGCGACTTCGAAAAGCCAAGATGCTCAGCAACTTTCGACTCCAACGCCGACAACTTCTCCACGTCGCCGTCGAGGAGGTCGAGCATGTCCTGGCTGGTGCCCATCGGGCCCTTGATGCCACGCAGGGGGTAGCGGTTGATCAACTCGCGCAGCCGGGTCAGGGCGATCAGCAATTCATCGGCGGCAGAAGCAAAACGCTTGCCCAACGTCGTCGCCTGCGCAGCGACGTTGTGGCTGCGTCCGGCCATCACCACCGACGAGTACTCCGCGGCGCGATCGGCCAGCCGGGCCGCGGTGGCCACACCATGGGCGTGGACGTGTTCGAGGGAGCGCAGGATCTGCAGCTGTTCGACGTTCTCGGTGAGGTCGCGGCTGGTCATGCCCTTGTGGATCTGTTCGTGCCCGGCCAGCGCGTTGAACTCCTCGATCCGCGCCTTCACGTCGTGCCGGGTGACCCGTTCACGATCCGCGATCGACGCCAGGTCGATCTGGTCGAGCACCCGTTCGTAGTCGGCGATGGCCTCGGGCGGAACGTGGATACCGAGTTCGCGCTGCGCCTTCAGGACCGCAACCCAGAGCTGGCGCTCCAGCACGATCTTGTACTCCGCCGACCACAGCCTCACCAGGTCGGCGGACGCATAACGCGCGGCCAGAACGTTGGATACGCGGGGCTTCGTCAGGTTTTGCTCGGTATCAGACACCGGTACATTATGCCCCGCCGCGAAACGCCCTCCGCAGCCACTGCAGGTCAGCCCACCGCGACCGGTGTCACCGGCGCGACATGGTCGATCACCTCGGACAGTGCAAACTTCGCCGCGGACACAACATCTGCGACGGAATCGGCCAACGCCCCGATCACCACACCGTCCTCGACGGCCATCAGTTGCGCGATCCCGGACAGGTCGGTGCTGCGCCCGGACTTCTCCAGGACGTCGAAGTGGACGTTCCGGATCCGGTTCCGGTGATCGGCGAGTATCTGGTGCAGCCGCGGCATCCGTGCACACAGGATCACTGTTTCGTAGCGGCAGGTCAGTGTGGCCCGTGGCGTGTTGTCCCCGACGAACACCTCGGCGAGCGCTTCAGCGGTCGCCTCGGCACCCCGACGCCGGCGCGGGAGCGCCCGACTCCGCTTGGCAATTGCGGTCTGGTCGTCGTCGCAGACATGCTCGACGGCTTCGGCCACCAGATCCTCAAGGCAGGCAAAATAATAGGTTGTCGACGCCAGCGGCAACCCCGCCCGATCCGCGACCGCACGATGCCGGACCGAGTCAAACCCACCCTCCAATAGCAACTCTCCCGCGGCGGCGATCAGCAGCGCCCTGCGACGCGCGCCTTTTGGAGTTCCTGCGGAGTTCACCCCGCCATGGTGGCAAAGGCCGCGCGACCATGGGTCATTTCGGCCAAATACCGGCTGCAGGCAGGCGTTTGCGCTAAAACACCGGAGCGAGGCGCTCCAAGGCCAACGCGATGTCGTCTGTGGCGCCTGCGAAACTCATCCGGACAGTCCGATTTCCGTGGCGAGTATCGAAATCCAGCCCGGGTGCCATCGCCACTCCGGTCTGTTCGAGCACTCCCTCACACCAGCCCAGCGAATCGTCGGTGCGATCGCCGAGGTCGGCGTACACATAGAACGCGCCGTCCGGCGGGGCGATGTCGTCGATACCCAGATCGGCCAGCCCCCCGAGCAAAAGCTCCCGATTCCTGGCATACCGGGTGACGTGACCGTCGAGTTCGACCTTCGACTCCGGACCGAATGCGGCAACCGCTGCGTACTGACTGATGGCAGGCGCGCAGATCGTCAGATTGGCCGTCAGCCGTTCGACCGGGCGGCGGAGCGGCTCGGGAACCAGCATCCAGCCGAGGCGCCATCCGGTCATGCTGAAGTACTTCGACACCGATCCCATGACGACCGATTGCCGCGACGTGTTCCACGCACACGATGTCTCACGGCCGTAGCTGATGCCGTGGTAGATCTCGTCCGAGATCAGCAGTGTGCCGTGCGCATCGCACCAGCGCGCGAGGTCCGCCAACTCGGCCGGATCCAGGATCGTCCCGGTCGGATTGGCCGGACTCGCGACGATCAAACCCGCGGGCGGTCGGTCCAGCGCTTCGAGCATCGCCACCGTCGGCTGAAATCTCGTCTGCGGCCCACAATCGAGTTCGACGACCTCACAACCCAGGGCCGCCAACGTATTTCGGTAGGCGGGGTAGCCAGGGCGAGCCATCGCGACGGTGTCCCCGGCGTCGAACGCGGCCAGGAAGATCAGCGTGAACGCACCCGACGATCCGGTGGTCACCACCACGTCATCGGGTTCCACCGGAACGTCGTAGCGCTCGCGATAGTGGCCGGCGATTGCTTCGCGCAACGGCGCGATCCCCAGCGACTCGGTGTAGCCGAGCAACGATTCGTCCAGCGCCTTCTTGGTGGCGGCGAGGACCGGGACCGGGGCCGACGTCGACGGCTGACCGGCGGCCAGCGAGATGACGTCGAGGCCACGGGCCCGCCGCGCAGCAATCGCGGCCTGCACGTCCATCACGTGAAACATGTCGACCTGAGATCGTTGAGATTGCGAACGCATACCCCGAAACTATCTGCTCCCGGTCGGCCCTGATCGATCACCCGCATCGACTGACATTCACCCGCCACTCACAGGTACCGTTGTCCTGCGATGACTACCTCCGCCAACCGGGCGCCCTCACCCCGAACCTCCGGCAACCCTCCCACCCACGGCGGCCCCGTGACCGGCCGTCGTGCCGTGCTCGGTGCCGGGCTCGCGGTCGGCGCCCTCGGATTGCTGGCGGCATGCGCTGACGACGAGCCGAAGCGGGTCGCCCCGCAAGCGGTGCGCGCGGATCAACCTTCGACCCGGCCCCAGGAGGCCACCGCCCCCGTCGGCACGGCGGAGATCTTCACCGGCAGTTTCGAATCCGCGAAGATGCTCGGCCGCCAGACGAACTGGATGGTGGCCCGACCGGCCGGGGTGACCGGCGAACTCCCGGTTGTTGTGGTCCTCCACGCGCTGAACACCGATCACCGCGCTGCGTTCATGGGCGGGCTCGAGATGCAGACCCTGATGCAGGATTGGGCAAGCCAGGGCAACGCCCCGTTTGCACTGGCCGCGGTGGACGCCGCCCGCAGCTACTACCACCCACGGACCGACGGCACCGACGGCGGTGCGATGGTGCTCGACGAATTCCTCCCGATACTCGAAGGCGATCCTGGGCTGGGTCTGCGCACCGATCGCATCGGCTTGTTCGGCTGGTCGATGGGTGGATACGGCGCACTACGTCTGGGCGCGATGCTCGGCGCTCCCCGCGTTGCTGCGATCGCCGTCAGCTCACCCGCATTGTGGGGCGACCCCGCGAACTTTCCGCCCCGCGCGTTCGACAGCACTGCCGACTACCAAGCCAATTCCCTGTTCGGACAACAGAATTCGTTCACCCAGATACCACTGTTGATCGAGTGCGGATCCAGTGACCAGTTCTTCACCTACACCCGCCAGTGGATGGCAGGCCTGCGGCCGCCGCCGGCATTCGGGACATCGCCGGGTGGGCACACCAACCGCTACTGGCGGGGCGTCCTGCCCGGACAGATCGCATTCCTCGGCCGCAACCTCGCGGACTGACGGACGTAGATCAGATTCCTCTGCTGATGAGCTCCGAGAACCGGCGCTCTGCTCAGTCCCGCCTCGTCACCGGTTCGACAACTCGCAGGAAATCGAGTAGCTCGGCGTCTGCGCTGCCCGGTGTTGCCGAGTACAGGACCAGCTTCAGGTCGGAGCCGGGGACCAGTAGGACATCGCAGTCGAGGGTGATGTCGCCGACCGTCGGATGGCTGATGGTCTTGCGGTCGGACGCGTGCACGCCGACCTCGGCGCGCTGCCAGAGTTCGGCAAACCGTGGATGGTGTGCGTTCATCTCGTCGATCAGACCACTCACCCGGGGATCTGCCGGGTACCGGGCGGCGGCCTCACGCAGATCGGCCACCAGAGCCGCTTCGAAATGGTGGGCATCACGCTCGGATCGGACGTATTTGCCTGCGTCGCAGGCGAAGATGACCCGGACGAGGTTGCGGTCGGCGGCCGAGGTCGCGCTGGGGTCGCCGAGCAGTGCCGACCAGGGGTTCGTCCAGCGGATGAGCTGCCAATCGGCGGCATAGACCGCCAGCGGTTGATCGCCAAGCCGGGCCAGGATCCGTGCCACTCCGGGCGAGATGTGATCGTCGACGAGACGATCTCCCGGCGGCAGTAGCCCCGCGGCCCGGAACAAATGGTCGCGTTCGGCTCGACTGAGCTGCAATGCTCGCGACAGCGAACCGATCACCGAATCGGTGGGACGGGTGGCCCGCCCCTGTTCGAGCCGGACCAGGTAGTCGACCGACACCCCGGCGAGCTGCGCGAGTTCCTCACGACGCATCCCCGGGACGCGCCGCCTGGTTCCTGTGGTTATTCCGGCGTCGGCCGGATCGAGCCGATCCCGCCACCGCCGGATCAGCTCCCCCGCGTCCGCTCGTGATGTTGTCACCGGTCCATTGTGCGACACCCCGCCTCATCGAGCCTGGTACTGCCAGACCCCATGTTCACCGGTGATCTGGCAGTACCGATCGCGGCAGACGATTCTTCGGGTACGTACCGTTTCAAATCCGAGGAGATCGTCTTGACCCCCACCCGAACTTTTGTGATGACCGGCGCCACCCGCGGAATCGGCCGCCTTGCCGCCGCGAACATCGTGTCCGACGACCCCGACGTCCATCTGGTGCTGCTCGCCCGCGGCGCGGCCGACGACGTTGCCTCCGAACTGCGGAGCGGCGGTGGCACCGTCACCGTCATCACCACAGACCTCTCATCGCCTGCTGATGTTCATGCGGCCGCCGATCGGGTGAGGTCTTTGCTCGCCGCGGGGCAACTGCCACCGCTGGCCGGAATCGTCGCCAACGCCGGAGTCCAGTTCACCAACGCCCTGACCGTCACCCCGGACGGCCACGAGGAAACGTTCGCGGTGAACGTACTGGCCAACCATGTCTTGATCCGAAGTCTTGCCGGCAGCCTTCAGTCCGGCGCACGCATCACCGTCACCTCGAGCGACACCCACTTCGGCGACCTGCGGCACAATCTCGGGATGATCCCGGCACCGGCGTGGAGTCACCCCGCCAGACTGGCGGCACCGGGCGCGTTCCCGAATCCCGAGTCGGCCGCGGCGGGCCGAACTGCCTATTCCACAAGCAAATTGGCGGTTGTGCACCTCGTCCACGCCTTCGCGCGCCGGCTACCCGACGGGCTGCAGATCGTCTCCTACAACCCCGGCTTCGTCCCGGGTACCGGCCTGGCGCGCGACGCGAATGGGTTCGAACGGTTCCTCGTCGGCCGAGTGATGCCTGCGCTGACCCTGACCCCGATCGCCACCACGAAGCGCGCTGCGGCCCGTCACCTCACCGACACCGCGCTGGGTGTCGTCGCGGCGACCTCCGGCGACTACATCGACCGCGGTCGGGTGGTCCGGTCGTCGGACGAGTCGTATGACCCGCTGCGCGAGGACGAACTCTGGAACCATGCCGAGGAGCTGATGGGCGGCCTCAGATACTGATGCGACCCTCTTCGGCGGCCAGCCCGATATCGGTGCGGAAGTGCGAACCGGTCAGTTTGACGGTCTCGAGCCGGCTGTAGGCCTGGGCGCGGGCGGCGGCAAGATCTGCGCCGACGCCGACAACGCTGAGCACGCGGCCACCGTTGGAGACCACAGCACCATCAGCGATCGCGGTCCCGGCATGCAGCACACCTTCGGCGTCGGAGCCGATGATCGGATCGCCGGTACGCGGCCGTCCCGGGTAGTTCTCGGCGGCCACGACCACGGTCACGGCAGCGCCCTCTTCCCATTCCAGGGGCGGAAGCTGTTCGAGGGTTCCGGTGGCCGTGGCGTGCAGTGCCACACCGAGCGGCGACTTGAGCAGCGCGAGCACGGCCTGGGTCTCCGGATCACCGAAGCGACAGTTGAATTCGACAACAGCGGGGCCTTCGGCGCCGATCGCGAGTCCGGCGTAGAGCAGGCCGGAGAACGGGATTCCGCGGGCCACGAGCTCGGCCGCGACCGGCTTGACGACCTCGTCGACGATCCGCGCGACCATCTCATCGGACAGCCAGGGCAACGGTGTGTACGCACCCATGCCGCCGGTGTTGGGTCCGGCGTCGCCGTCGCCGACCCGCTTGTGGTCCTGCGCAGGCAGCAGCGGGACGACGGTGTCACCGTCGACCAGGCAGAAGAGCGACACCTCGGGACCGTCGAGGAAGGACTCCAGCAACACCGGATGTCCACTCTCGAGGAGGTCGGCGGCGTGGATCCGGGCGGCGTCGCGGTCGGCGGTGACAACCACACCCTTGCCTGCAGCCAGCCCGTCGTCCTTGACGACCCAGGTCGGCCCGAAACGGTCGAGTGCGGCGTCGAGGTGGGCCGGGTTGTCGACGATCTCGCTGTGCGCGGTCCGGACGTTCGCCGCAGCCATCACATCTTTGGCAAATGCCTTGGAGCCCTCGATCTTTGCCGCTTCGGCGCCGGGGCCGAACGTGGCGATGCCTGCTGCCCGCAGCGCGTCGGCAACTCCGAGTACCAGGGGTACCTCGGGGCCGATGACCACCAGGTCTGCGGCGATCGATGTGGCCAGGGCCACTACGGCATCGGTCGACACCATATCGACCACATGGTTGGTGGCCAACGCCGCGGTGCCGGGGTTACCCGGAGCCACATGTAGGTCGGTGACGGACGGGTCGCGGTTCAGACCCAGGACGAGGGCGTGTTCACGGCCGCCCGATCCGATGACGAGTACTCGCACGTGCCTGACCCTACCGCCCACCGCACGGGGCACATACCTACGCCTCCAGCACTTCCAGTGCCTGACGTCTGTGCTCGCTGCCCACGACCTCATCGACCACAATCCCCAGAGCGGGTGCCAGTGCCACGACGATCAGACAGGTCGCCACCGAAACCCCTGCCGCGGCAAGCACAACCGCCACCGCGAGTACCACCGCCATCCCGCACAGTTCGACCAGGTGGACGCGGTTGAAGCCGAGTAGAAAACCATAGAGCGAGTAGATGCACGCAAGGTAGGTCCCCACCGGGACGATCACGGCGACCACCGCGGCTGTCTCGCTGATCGTCGCCTCGTGCTCGAGGTAGAGCGCCGCCACATGGAGCCCGGCGCCCATCATCGCAATGGACATGAAGATCAGGATGTGGAAGTAGCCGAACGTGAACGCACGGCCACGGCGCGCATGCAGTGCCCGCCCGGAAGGGACCACGAAGTAGATCCACCACATGCCGAAGGTGATCCCCACACCCGCCAGACCGACGACGGCGGTCTCGACCGTCCAGCCCTGGAGGTGCACCACGGCCTGGAGCGCCACGGCTGTCCCGAGGATGCCCTCGCCGAGGGTGATGATCGCCAGCAGGCCGTACCGCTCGGCGATGTGGTGCGCATGCCACGGCGTCGGTCCTTCTTTGCCCACTTTCTCGGCGATCACCGGGACACACATCTCGGCGGCCGCGAGCAGCCCGATCACCGCCATCGTCTGGTAGAGGCCGGTGTCGAGGAATATCGCTGCCACCCAGGCGATCTGCACAATGCTGATGCCGACCACATAGACCAGACACGTGTGGCGGTAGCCCGAACTGCCCAGTGCCGCGCGAAGCCATTGCACAACCATCGCCAGCCGCATCACCACATATCCGAGAACCATCACGCGGTTGTTGACCACGCCGCCTGCATCGATGGACTCGAAGACCGGCTCGATGCCCAGCGACAGGATCAGCACGCCGATCATCTGCACCATCGTGGTCAGGCGGTACACCCAGTCGTCGGTGTCGAAGGCCGAGGCGAACCAGGTGAAATTGATCCACGCCCAGATCGCGGCGAATGTCGTGAAGACGAACCCGAACACAGCCGTCTTGTAGTGCCCCTCGGCCACATAGTGCGAGACCTGCAGACCCGCGAACGAGAAGGCGACCACGAACGTGAGGTCGAAGAACAACTCCAGGTTGGTCGCGGCCCGATCGTCCTCGTGCGGGTCGCGGCCGACCATGCGGGTCACCCGATGTTTGAGTTCGCTCACTGCGGCCACGGCCGACGGTCCGCCACCCTGTGTGTCGGTCATGTAGAGCCCCAGCCCTTCTCCATTGACGATCGCTTGCCTGAAACCAAGGATCGGCCCCGACCCAGGCTAAGTCAGCACGTGAAGGAGCGTGGATCAGGTGGGTTCGGTGAGGTCGTACAGCGTTACCGAACCCACCGTCGTACTGGAGAAGTTGGCCTCGACCCACTCGGTGATCTCAGACGCGGTGCCGCTGCCACCGCCCCCCATCTGGCCGCCACCGGCGATGAAGTAGTGGATCTTTCCCTCGTGCACATACACCTGGAACTCGGTCAAAGTCGGCGACGGATCACTCCCGTTGAACCCACCGATCGGCATCACCGAATGCTCGGTGGCCAGCTGATAGCCCGACGCACTGTTCGAGCCGATGGCGGCCGCCACCCAGGTGAACTGGTCGGCGTCCTCGTTCAAGGTCGCAACCATCTCGCCGGTTGGCGTCGATCCGGAGAGTAGTCCGCCACCGGCACCACCCATCTGACCTGCTTCCCCCAACTGCGCCCGGCCATCTGTGCCGCCACCCGGCCCCGGCATCGCACCTTGACCACCCGGTGCACCTCGCCCGTCGGTCATGCCGGGCATGCCTTGCTGTCCGGTCATCCCGGGCGGCACCATGTCGCCGGCGCCGGCGGTCATCCGACGCATCCCACCGCCCGGCCCGAAACCGCCGTCGGAGGAAGGCCCGGCAGTGGGAATCGATCCCGATCTGGTGGACGAGACCGTCTCGATCGCATATGCGGCCGGACCCACCAGTCCCAGGGTCAGTGCCACAAACGCTGCGACGGGTGCGACACGCCGCAGCGCCGGTCTGGTCAGCTGTGAGAATGCCACAACGACCGCGGCAACGACCGAGCCGATCAACACGACGTAGCGCAACCACGGCACGAAGTCCGGTGAACGACTCAGGAGTACGTAAGCCATTGTGCCCGTTGCCAGAATCGCACCAGCCAAAACCATACGCGGCCACAACCGATCACGGCGTTGCCAGCACTGAACCGCCCCGGCACCCACCAGTGCGGCGATCGCCGGCGCCAGCGCCACCGTGTAATAGGCGTGGAAGATCCCCGCCATGAAACTGAACACAGCCATCGTCGTGACCAGCCACAGTCCCCAGACCACCAGCAGCGCACGTTTGCTGTCGGTCCGTACCGACTTGCCGCGCAGAATGATTGCGGCGACACCCAAGATGAACGCGGCGGGGATCAGCCACGCGATCTGACCACCCTGCGATGCGTCGAACATGCGCGTCCAGCCGGTTTCGCCCCACATACCACCTCCGCCCCCGCCACCGGGACCGGCGGGGAATCCCTCAGCGCCAAATCCTCCGACGCCCTCGCCACCGGTTCCGCCACCCCCCGGTGTGACGCTGCCCGTCTCGTTGCCACTGAGTCGACCGAATCCGTTGTAGCCCAATGTCAGTTCGAGAATCGAGTTGTCCTGTGATCCACCGATGTACGGGCGCGAGCCGGACGGCCACACTTCGACGGCCAGAACCCACCAACCCGCGGAGACGATCATCGCTCCGAGCGCAGCGAACAGATGCCCCAGTCGGGTGATCCAGGTTCTCTGTCCAAACGCGATGTAGGTCAACGCCAGCGGGGGGATGACCAAGAACACCTGCATCTGTTTCGTCAGAAACCCCAGTCCGACAAACACGCCCGTAAGGATCATCCACCGGATCCTGCCGTCGTCGATGGCCTTGAGCGTCGCCCAGACGGCGGCGATCATCAACAACACCAGCAACGCATCGGGATTGTTGAAACGGAACATCAATACCGCGACCGGGGTGAGTGCCAGCCCGACACCGGCGATGAGTCCGGCGACGGGACCAAAACGTTTACGGACAATCCAGTAGAGCAACGCTACCGACGCCGCACCCATCAAGGCCTGCGGTACCAGGATCGCCCACGAGTTGAGACCGAAGAGTCGTACCGAGAGCCCCGGAATCCACAGCGACATAGGTGGTTTGTCCACCGTGATCGAGTTCGCTGCATCCGAGGACCCGAAGAACCACGCCTTCCACGACTGGGACCCGGCCTGAATTGCCGCCGAGTAGAACGAGTTCGCCCACCCGTTGACACTCAGGTTCCACAGATACAGTCCCACGGTGGCGACCATGAGTACGGCAAAGGCCGGCCACTCCCAGCGCGGCCGGGGCGCTGACATCGGGGCGGGTTCCGGCGATGCCGGCTCCGGCTCGGCCGGTAGACGATCGACCAGCACCGTCATGCCGATACCTCCTTGTTGTGATGAGACGTGCGAAATACCAGGCGAAACCCGACAAAACGAAGGACCGTGGAGATCAGGTTGGCCACCACCAGCACGGTCAGCTCGACGTGCTTGGACACATCCGGAGCCCAAAGGTGCAGCAGCATCAACGATCCGGCGGTCAGCACCCATCCGAGTACAAATATCGCGATGCCCTGCAGCTGATGCTTGCCGGCGCCATCGCGACCGCGCACACGAAATGTGAACGCCCGGTTGGCGGCTGTGTTGAACACGGCGGTGATGAGTAGCGCGAGAAAATTGGAGATCTGCGCGCCGACAATGGAATGCAGCGCGAGATAGAGCCCCGCGTAGGCGACCGTGGAGGCCACGCCGACCAGACAGAATCGAACCAACTGGCCGGCCAGGCCGCGCGGGACACCGGCCACCTGCGGACCGATTTCGCTGCGGCCCAGGCTTTCTCTGAGCTCAGCAACCGGCAGACGTCCGGAGGCCAGTGCCCGGCCAACGCGCCAGCACCCCTTGATGTCTTCCGTCGCGGTCGCGACGATGTCCACCTTGCTGTGGGGATCGTCGATCCAATCGACCGGAACCTCCGCGATCCGCAGCCCCGCCCGCTGAGCGATCACCAGCATCTCGGTATCGAAGAACCAGCCGGTGTCGTCGATCATCGGCAGCAGCCGGCGGGCGACATCCGCCCGAACAGCCTTGAAACCGCACTGCGCGTCGGAGAAGCTTGCACCCATGGTGGTGCGGAGCATCAGGTTGTAGCCACGTGAGATGAACTCCCGCTTGCCACCGCGGACAACCCGCGACGACCGGGTGAGCCGGCTACCGATCGCAAGGTCGGAATGTCCGGACACCAGCGGGGCCACCAACGGCAGTAGTGCGTTCAGATCGGTCGAGAGATCCACATCCATGTAGGCGACCACCGCGGCGTCGCTGTCACGCCAGATGCACTTGAGCGCGCGGCCACGCCCCTTCGCATCGAGATGGGCGACCCGAACAAGGCGGCCGTTCTCAATCGATGCGGCGAGTTCCCGCGCGATCGCCAATGTGCCGTCGGTGCTGGCGTTGTCGGCGATGGTGATCCGTGCCGAGTACGGCATGTGCGCACTCAGATGTGCGGTGAGCCGGTGGATACACGACGCCAGATCTGCTTCCTCGTTGTAGACCGGGACAACGATGTCGATCACCGGTGCCGCGGGTGTGAGATCGACGACGATGGCGGCAACCTCGGCCGGGACCTCGTCAATGGTGTCTGCGCTCATGCCGTCACTGTGGAATCCCAGCCTGTCGCAGAGCTGCATCGCCGCTGTCAGGTTCCTGTAAGCGCTGCGACCAGCGGACGGGGATAAGGTCGAGGCATGGCATCGGTTTTCACAATGATCATCAACGGCGACATCCCCGGACGATTTGTGTGGAAGGACGACGACGTCGTGTCGTTCCTGACCATCAACCCGGTCACCGACGGGCACCTGCTGGTTGTCCCGCGGCAGGAGGTCGATCACTGGGAAAGTGTCGATCCCGCACTCTTCGGCAAGATCAGTTCCGTCGCGCAGACCCTCGGGCTGGCCGTCAAGGCGGCATTCGACGCTCCGCGGATGGGCCTGCTGATCGCCGGACTCGAGGTTCCTCACCTGCACGTCCACGTGTTCCCGGCCTGGCAGCTGGAAACCTTCGACCTGGCAAACGCGCAGAAAGAACCCGATCCGGCGGCACTCGACGCCGCCGCCGACAAGATCCGGGAGCAACTACGCGCCCTCGGTCACGGTGAGTACGTCAGCGACTGATCTGGTCCCGCGGAATCCGCACCCAGAACGTCGCACCGGCGCCGGGCTCCGACTCGACGCCAACGGTGCCTCCGTGCGCGGCGACCAAGGCCGCGACGATCGACAGGCCCAGGCCACTGCCCGAGGAACTGTCGGTGCGATGACGCGATGAATCGGCGCGGTAGAACCGCTCGAACACCCGAGCCCGGTCCTCCTCGCTCAGCCCTGGGCCGGTGTCGGACACCGACAAGACCGCATCGTTGTCGACGGTGCCGACGCGAACGGTGATCGACGCGTCGTCGGGCGTGTGCAAGATGGCATTGCCGACGAGGTTGCTCAACACCTGCGCGAGCCGGGCGGCATCGCCGGAGACCTCGGGAATGCCCGGTCCGTCGAACACCTCCACCGAGATATCCCGGTCCGGGGCCGCCGCCCTGGCGCTGTGCACCACGTCGGATGCCAGCGCCAACAGATCGACCGGCGCCCGTTCGAGTGGTCGCTGGGCATCGAGCCTGGCGAGCATCAACAGGTCTTCGACCAGTAATCCCATCCGCTTGGCCTCGGTTTCGACCCGCGACATCAGTACCTCGGTGTCGGTCATCGCACCCTGTCGGTACAGCTCGGCGAATCCCATGATCGACGTCAGCGGTGTTCGTAATTCGTGACTGGCGTCGGCCACGAACCGGCGCATGTTCTCTTCGGAACGGCGAGCCTGCTCCTCCGAGGCCGCAGTCGCGGCGAAGGCACCCTGAATCTGATGCAGCATCGAGTTGAGCGACTCCGCGAGCCGACCGACCTCGGTGTTGGGTGCCGCCGGGGGAACTCGTTGGTCCAGATCACCCGCCGCAATCGCCTGCGCTGTCTGCTCGACCCGTTCCAGCGGTCGTAAGCTGGTGCGCACCAACAGATATCCGAGTGCCCCGATCACCACTATCACACCGGCGCCGATGCCGAGCTGTAGCCAGATCAACCGGGTGACGGTGTCATCGACATCGGTCAGTTCCACCGCGACGATCGCGCTGCCGAACGATGAGGTCGTCTCGACAACCCGCCATCGCGGTCCGTCGCCGACCGACTTCACCGTCACCGGGTCAGTGCCAAAACCGTTGGCGTCGGACAGATCCGGCTCTGCTTCGTTGTCGTTGATGATCATCGTGCTGCCGTCGAACCGCTGGATCTGAACGTAATACGGCGTTGGCGGACGGCCGCTTTCGACATCTTGGGGGTCCATTTGTGGCGGCGGCAGAGCCCGCGGTCTCGCCCACCCCGCGGCAGCCTCCCGCAACGAATTGTCGGTACGGTCCATCAAGTTGTCCCGCATGGCCGACGTGACGGCGACACCCGACACCAGCAGCCCCATGGTGACCAGGACCAGCGTCAGCGCCACCAACGACACCCGAAGCGGGACGCCCCGGCGTTGCTTCGCTGCGGTGGTGACCTCGGTAGCCTTTGTCACCGAGGCTCGCGCATCACATATCCGACACCGCGCAGGGTGTGGATGAGCCGCTTCTCGCCGGTGTCGACCTTGCGCCGCAAGTAGGACACATACGATTCGACGACGTTGACCTCGCCGCCGAAGTCGTAATTCCAGACGTGGTCCAGGATCCGGGGCTTCGACAGCACGGTGCCGGCGTTGATCATGAAATAACGCAGAAGGGTGAACTCGGTGGGCGAGAGCGACACGAGCTCGCCGTTCTTCCACACTTCGTGGGTGTCGTCGTCGAGTTCGATGTCGGCGAACTTGATTCGAGAACTGGCCTCTGGCTTCTCGCCGAATCCACCGCGCCGCAACAGCACCCGTAACCGGGCGACAACCTCCTCGAGGCTGAACGGCTTGGTCACATAGTCGTCGCCGCCGATGGTCAGTCCGGTGACCTTGTCCTCCACCGAGTCCCGGGCGGTGAGGAACAATGCCGGAGCTTCCACGCCGTCTGCGCGCAGACGACGAAGCAGCCCGAAACCGTCCATCCCTGGCATCATCACGTCGATGATCAATGCGTCCGGGCGGAACGTACGAGCGATGTCGAGAGCACTGGGACCGTCCGGTGCCGTCTGCACCTCGAACCCTTGGAACTTCAGCGAGACCGACAAGAGCTCGCGAATGTTCGGCTCATCGTCGACCACCAGCACCCGCGCACTCTGATCACTCATGTCTCACACCCTGCCTGACCGTCTTATCCAGAGTCTGCCAGCAACCTGGGAGGTTCCTGTGAATGACGTTCGAATCAGGCGGGCCGAGATCCGTGGCAGACCTGGTGGTCAGAGCACTCCGCCGGTAAACCGCGAAGCTGTGATCGCCCCGGGCTTCTAGAAGGTCGGTGGTGGTTCGTTCCTTCCTCGTTCTTCGCCGACTGCCAGGCGGCGGGCGGCTTCTCGCTCGCGTCGTCGGCGGTTGGCAAGTCGTTCCTGCTGACGGCGTGCGTGTTTGGCAGCGGTACGTGGCTGTGATCTCGCCGGTGATGTTGGCGGCGATGTTTTCGGTGAGCCGCGCTGGTTGTCGAAGACGATCAACCGCAACGTCGGGAACAAATCGTCGCCGGTCCACCCCGGACCGTGATAGTGGTGGCGTTCGGGTGTGGTGAAGATCAACCGGGTCCGCCCGGTCTCGGGGTCGGGGTACTGATCATCAAGCCAGTCGGAGTAGGTCTTGAGCAGGTGGTGAAAACGGCACAGCGTCTTCATCTCTGAC
>NZ_JCASNH010000006.1:0-274398 GCF_059683565.1 Williamsia sp. Y721
CCGGAGATGACACCGTGACCATCCATGAATCCGGGATTGGTTGCGGTTCCTTCCAAGGTCGGCTGGTCGGTGATCACGTGCAGCACGATCTTCACGTCCACGCCTGAGATGACTTGTCCGGCAGGGACAGTGACGATCTCGGCGGTACAGGGGTGTTTGGGGTCGTTCGGGCATTCGCAGAGGAGCTCGCGGCCCATCACGGTGGCAAACAACGCATCGGCCATCCGATCAGACTTCTTCCGCGGATCAGCCTTACACGTGGCCATCGCCAGCTTTTCGAGCCGCGCCATGATCAACGTCAATTCCTCAGCGGTGGAATGCGCATCCAGCACCGCCATGCCGTGGTCGGCGTTGTTGGCCCACACGCCGCGATTGTTTTTCGCGTCCTCCCGGTTCTTACGAACCAGATCGGGATCGCGGCGAAAGATGATGGCATCGACCATGTCTCGCATCCGGCCCTTCGACCACGACCCCCGCCGACCCAGTGCTTCGGCGATGCCGCGATCGATATCGGCCACGTGGGCTGAGCCTTCGATCAACTCGGTCCGCGCGATGATGTCAGGGATATGGTGCGCGGCGATGCGACCGGCCTTCAACAACGCATTCACCGCAGGCAGACGGTCCCGCAACGCCACCCCGCGGCAGATCTGCAGCTCCGCGGCCCGCTGCGTCAGGCCTTGTGCGGCAGACAATCTCGCCGCACACTGCGCGAACGGATCCAGCGCCCGCATCTCCGCCTCGGACCCGGCGGTCGGCTCTACCAAATGCCGGTGCAACATCGCCGCAGCGGCATATCGCTCCCACTCCATCCGCGACTGCTGGGCCATCGCGAGTTCAGTGTTACGCAACAACTCGTTGACACCCAGCGACTCGACAGGACCGATTTCATCGTCCCCACCTGCATCTTCGATCTCCCCCTCGAACATACATTTGAGTCTAAACGAGGGGTCCGACACTGTTGATTCCGAGAAGCGACCGATACTGGTCAGCCGTCGAGTGTGCGATGAAATGGCGCCGGATACCCAGGCTTGGGTCGGTGATCACCCAGCCAGTCACCGAGTTCAGCGGCTCGACGCGTAATCGCGGCGGTGGCGGCGCGATTCAGGTCCTCCAACAGATGCGTGCCGATCGACCCATCCGCCCGCTGATGCCATCCGCCCACGATCCGTCCGTCCCACCAAACGGTTTGCCCACCATTGCCGTTCGAATCGAACAGGTGCGGGCCATGGGGACCCAGATACCAGTCCCGCTGCTTCCAGCCCATCAGCGTCGGATCAAGTTCGGGCAACAGCAGGGCTGTTGGCGGCACGGCCTCCACGTCGTCGAGATCATCGGGCAGGACGTACCCGATCGATCCGTCGTCAAGGTCCACCTCGACCACCTCGAGAGCTGAAAGAGCATTTCTCACAGCGGTTTTTGTGGACCCCAACCACCAAACGATGTCGGTTTCGGTGCCGGGCCCGAACTGACGCAGCCATCGCCGGATCAGTTCTCGGTGCCCGGTCGCGGGATCTTCGACCGGCAGCGGCTCGCCGAGCCAATCCGACATCGCTGTCCATCTGGGCCGCGAACGCATCCAGTTACCGTCGTTGGGTCCGCGGACGATTTCACCGGCGGCGCTCATGTG
The DNA here is from genome assembly GCF_059683565.1 of Williamsia sp. Y721. NCBI lineage: Bacteria > Bacillati > Actinomycetota > Actinomycetes > Mycobacteriales > Nocardiaceae > Williamsia > Williamsia sp. Y721. Next base: position 1,628 of record NZ_JCASNH010000006.1, read on the forward strand.
GTTCAGCACCCGCGGCCCCATCTGAGCGACACCGCCCCACGACTTACCCTCGCCGTGGCTGATGGCGCCCGCCAGTTCAGGCAATTCTTTACGCAGTTCAGTGGACGTCGCCGTTCGACCGTCGACCAGAGCTCTGTCCACGGCTGCCCGCGCCTTGTCGATCCAGCCTTCCGGATCCGGGAAGTCATCGCTGCGACGCAAATCGCGCAACATGTTGGTGCGTTCACTGGCTGCGACCCGCTGCCCCACCGCACTGACCGCATCGGCCAGCGCGGGGCGGGGAAACGCGAACAGCGTGCGCCGCATCGCGAGCTGCTTGACCAGTGTTCGGTCGTCGTACAGCGCCCGATCCATGTCGGGAACATCAAAGCCCGGCATGCGCGCCCATACCGACAGATAGACCGTCGCCGGGGTGGTCGCATGAAGCGCGACCACCGCTTCGGCGGCTTCCACCGGAGTTGCAGCCGCGGAGTCGGCGATCAGCCGGTGACGTCTGAGCAGCCTCGCGCGACGTTGTTCACTGCTGATCGCCGGCTTGGTCATGATGCGGGAATGGCCGCCACTGCTTCGATTTCGACCAGCTGGTCGTCGTAAGCCAGCACCGAGACACCCAGCAGGGTGCCGGCCGGCTTGTGGTCGCCGAAGACCTCGGTCACCACGTCCCACGCGACCACCAGATCGGCCTGCAGGTGCTCGGCGACGTACACGGTGACCTTGGCGACATCGGACAGTGACGCACCCGCCTCGGTCAGCGAGAGTTCCAGGTTTGCCATGCACTGGCGGGTCTGTTCACTGACGTTTCCCGGCGCGACCGTCACCCCGTCCCCGTCGAGCGGAGCGGCCCCTGCGGTGAAGACAAAACTCCCGGGGGCGATTATTGCGCTGCGCGTGTGACTGTTTTCCGGTCGGTTGATCTGCACTGGTGACATGAATCGATCCTAGGTGTTTCGACATCGACTCCACCTGACCCCGCGCGGTTTCCCGCACTCGACCGGCAGCACTGGCACAATGCCGTCATGGGACCTGGTGTCATACCGCAAAGCGCCTATTTTGTTCTCGGTATGCCCGACCATGCACTGGTCGGCGCCGGACTCGACATCAGCCAGGCCGAGGTGTTCTTCGAGGAAGAAGCCGCGCTCGCCTCGGTTGATCACCACTACACGCTCGCCCGCGATATCGCGTCCGAGAAGGTTCTGGCATCAACCGATTGGTTTGTCCTGACCGCACTGGTCGGCGATGGCGTCAGCCCGGCCTACGGTGATCACTTCTTTGCCTACGACGAAGACGACCGGCCATGGGCAATCGCAGGTGGCTTCACCCGCGCCGAGGAGATGACGGACTGGTTGCCGTTCATCTTTGCCGTCGAAGACCTGCACGAACACTGGTCGCCGGGTGGGGTCGACGAACACCTTGTGCCCTTCGAAACAACCCGCGACGCGGGCATCGACCTCTCACGGGTCTGGTTTGCACCGGTGATGGCGCAGCGGGTGTACCCCGGCGTGACCGAATGAAAGCCGAGCGCGAACCCAGCCACACGACTCATGCTGGAATCGTCAACTCGATCGTTCCAAATGCCTTACCGCCCTTGTAGATCGGCGTAGTGGCATAGATACTCTGCCAGGTCCGCGATCATCGACCCGAAACCTGACGCGGCCGATCCTGCACATAACGCCTACACCGAAGATGGACATCGTCGATGATGGATATGTGACCCAATTCATGGATGAGATCGACAACGCGATCCACGCGCTCAGGGAGCGACTGGACGCGCTGCAGGCGACCATGACGTACGCGCCCAATCAAATGACGCCGGCAGCGCGCGAGAAGCGCATCAAACTCGACCAGAGCATCGTCGAACTTTTCACGATCAAGGCGCTGGTCGCGCCTCCCAATACGGATCCGCCGACCAAGGAACTGCGGCAGCGTCTGCACCACGTGCTGTGGGAGAACGGTCTCCTCGCCCCGAAGGCTCCCCGCTCATAACGTGCGATGTGCCCGCATGCACCGGGCTCTTGGCCTGATCTTTAGCACTGAGTCAACCCGGCGAAACCGGCGAGTTGACCCTGAACTCTGTGGAGCCCCCTGTCAGGATTGAACTGACGACCGCTCGCTTACAAGGCGAGTGCTCTACCACTGAGCTAAGGAGGCAACTGCGTGCGTGAGTATATCGCGAGACTTCCCCGGCTCCTCGCCGGCAGTCGTCGAGCGACGATCGACACCATTGAACCGTTCGAACCGGCGGTGTCCCCCAGACAGCCGATCGACCTCACCGACGATGCCGCGGTGACCGAGGTTCTCGACCTTGCGATCCAGGTAGGCGCGGTGTTGCTCGACTCGGGCACCGGTGCGATCGACACACAAACGCAGGTGCGGTTCGTGGCAAGCATGTACGGCGTCGAGAACTGCGACGTCGATGTGACGTATAACACCATCTGGGTGAGTGCACGTCGCGGTACCTCGATGACCCCGGTCACCGCCATGAAGGCCGTGCACTACCGATCGCACGACTTCACCCGCCTGGCGGCCGTCGACCGATTGGTCCGGAAGATCCGCAACCTCGCGATCGACCCCGGCGAAGCCCATACCGTCATCGACGCCATCATCGCCGCACCTCACCCCTATCGGCGATGGATCGCGACGCTCGCGTGGTCGACGATGGCCGGCGCATTGTCTGTTCTGCTCGGTGGCGGCTGGCTGGTCGCGGTGGTTGCCTTCTTCACGACCGCGGTGATCGACCGAACCAACCGGCTGCTCAACAAGATCGGCACCCCGCTGTTCTTCCAGCACATGACCGGCGGTTTCATCGCGGTGATACCTGCGGCGATCGTCTACCAGAACAGTGAGGCCCTCGGGGTCGACATCAAACCGTCACTGGTCATCGCGGCCGGCGTCGTGGTGCTGTTGTCCGGGCTCTCGCTGGTCGGTTCGGTGCAGGACGCGATCACCGGAGCCCCGATCACCGGCGGCGCACGGTTCTTCGAGTTGCTCATCATGACCGGCGGCATCATCAGCGGCGTGGGTATCGCCATCCAGTTGACGGAGGCCGCAGGCGTCTATATGCCGACGATCACCTCGACCACCGCATTCGACCTCGCCAACACGCCGGTACGGGTGATCGCCGGTGGCGCCGCCGCCGCAGCGTTTGCCGTCGCGAGCTACGCGGAGTTCCGGGCTCTGCCGACAGCATTCATCGGAGGCGCGATGGGCGCCGCCATCGTCGCAACGGCCGGCCACTACAACTTCGGGCAGATCATCTCGGCCGGGATCGCGGCCTCCATGGTCGGCCTCGTCGGCGGTCTGCTCGCCCGGCGGGCGCTGACACCGCCACTTGTTGTCGCGGTCGCGGGCATCACGCCGCTGCTGCCCGGTCTTGCCATCTATCGAGGGCTCTACGGGTTGATCGGTGGTCAGACCGTCGACGGTCTTACCGCCATCGGATCAGCACTCGGCGTCGGCTGCTCACTCGCAGCCGGTGTCACCCTCGGCGAGTTCGTCGCCCGAACGCTGCGCCGCCCCCGGATTGCGACAAAGCCGACGCGAGCGCTCCTGACCGCACGCTCGGCAATCCGCCCTGGTCGCATGACAAGCGAACCCGAGGTCGACTCCGAGGCGGAGACACAGCCGCTGCGTAAGTCGGACCTGCGCGCGGGCCTCACCGATAGACGAGTATGAGCAGGTAGAATATTCGCCATGCCTGCCAAGACCAGTGACAAAACAGATATCGCCGACGAAGATCTGGAACCAGTGGCCGACGAGACAGCAACCTCCGCGCGCCGGGTTGTCGCTGCTTATGCAGTCGATGCCGACGAATGCCGGATGTTGCTCGCAATGCTGGGAATTGCTCCGGGCGAAGCCTGATCTGTGGCAACCAAGCGATCGAATGAGTCCGACCCGCGCGCCGATTTTGTTGTGGTCGCCAACCGGCTACCGGTTGACAAGCAGGTACTCCCCGACGGCAGCGTCCACTGGCAGCAGAGCCCCGGCGGATTGGTCACCGCCCTCGAACCCATTCTCCGGTCACAGACCGGCGCCTGGGTCGGATGGTCCGGCCTGCCGGATTCGGCAGAGCATCCCGAGGTAGAAGGGCTGCAACTCTTTTCGGTGCCGTTGTCGGCCGATGAGATCGCCGAATACTACGAGGGTTTCTCCAACGCCACCCTCTGGCCGCTCTACCACGACGTGATCGTCAAACCCGAGTATCACCGCGAGTGGTGGAACACCTATGTGGCCGTCAATCGACGGTTTGCCGAAGCGGCATCGGAGGCAGCCGCCGAGGGCGCGGTGGTCTGGATCCAGGACTACCAACTGCAACTGGTACCGAAGATGCTCCGGATGTTGCGGCCCGACCTGAAGATCGGGTTCTTCCTCCACATCCCGTTCCCCCCTGTTGAGCTGTTCATGCAGATGCCGTGGCGGACGGAGATCATCGAGGGTCTACTCGGTGCCGATCTGATCGGATTCCACCTGCCCGGTGGTGCCCAGAACTTCCTGTACCTCGCCCGCAGGCTCGCAGGCCAGGCCACGTCCAAGGGACAGGTCGGCGTCCGCGCAAAGTTCGGTGTCGTCCAGGTCGGCTTCCGCACGGTCCGTGTCGGCGCCTTCCCCATCTCCATCGACTCAGGCGAACTCGATGCGCGCTCGAAATCCAAGGAGATCCGCAAGCGGGCCGCCGAGATCCGCGAAGAACTCGGCAACCCGAAGAAGATCCTTCTGGGTGTCGACCGCCTCGACTACACCAAGGGCATCGACGTCCGGTTGCAGGCGCTCGCCGAACTCCTCGAAGAGGGTCGGGTCAATCCCGACGACATCACGATGGTGCAGCTGGCCACGCCCAGCCGTGAACGGGTCGACAGCTACATCAAAATGCGCGGCGACATCGAACAGCTTGTCGGCAACATCAACGGCAACTTCAGCGAAGTCGGGCATCCGGTGGTGCAGTATCTGCACCGCCCCGTCCCCCGCGACGACCTCATCGCGTTCTTCGTCGCGGCCGACGTCATGCTGGTCACGCCGTTGCGAGACGGCATGAACCTGGTGGCCAAGGAGTATGTCGCCTGCCGCAGCGACCTCGGTGGCGCATTGGTCCTGAGCGAGTTCACCGGCGCGGCAGCCGAACTCCGGCAGGCATTCCAGGCCAATCCGTACGACACCGACGGGGTGAAGCAGGCCATCGCCGATGCCCTCGAACAGGATCCCGACGAGGGCAAGCGCCGGATGCGGGCCCTGCGGCGGCAGGTCCTCACCCACGACGTGCAGCGCTGGGCGAAGAGCTTCCTCGGTGCCCTGGGCGGCGAAACCGAAACCATGCCGAGCGAAAACCGTGGACTTGACCTCGTGTGAGTGTCGGCGGGCCGGTGGGCCGCCGAGTTCGGACCACAAATTTGTGACGAGCACTGCAATTACACCCGCCTTGCGCAGTGGATTGGACTTGGCCGGGGTGCACAGACTTAGACTCGCGTAGTGAGTGCACAAGACCTGGCTCCGGAACTGCGGCGCGCCCTCAAAGCCATCGCTCGTATGCCCAGGCTGCTCGTTGCCTCGGACTACGACGGCTGCATGGCCCCCATCGTGTCCCGACCCCAAGATGCACGACCCAATGTCGATTCGGTTCGGGCCATGCGGGCCCTGGCCGAACTCGACTCCACCACCGCGGCAGTGATCTCGGGACGCGCACTGCGCGATCTGGCAACCCTGTCGCGTCTCCCGGCCGAGGTCCACCTCGTCGGAAGCCATGGCAGCGAGTTCGACGTGGGCTTCGTCCACGAGATCACCCCCGAGGCCACCGAACTCCTCGAAACTTTGATCGTCGAACTGCGCGCCATCGCCTCCGACTTCGACAACGTGACCGTGGAGACCAAACCGGCCAGCACCGCGCTGCACGTCCGGAACGCCACCCCGGCCGACGCCGACGCAGCCCTGCACCGGGTTCGCAACGGGCCGGCAACCTGGGATGGCGTGCAGGTGACCGAGGGCAAGTCCGTCATCGAGCTCGCGATCATCAAGACCGACAAGGGCCAGGCACTCGACATCCTGCGCCACGAGGCCGGGGCCAGCGCCGCCATCTTCTTCGGCGACGACGTCACCGACGAAAAAGCCTTCCAACGCCTGCACGGACCCGACTTCGGTATCAAGGTCGGCGAGGGCGACACCCTGGCGACCTATCGAGTCGACGACACCGAACAGGTTGCCGCCGCATTGGCTTTCCTCGTCGAGGAACGTCGCACCTGGCTGAGCGGCGACGCCGCCGTCCCCATCGAGCGGCTGACAATGCTCGCGTCCCCGCGCACCGTCGCACTGGTCACCCCGGAAGCCGACATCTGCTGGATGTGCCATCCCGAGCCCGACTCCGCGGCACTGTTCGCGAACCTCCTCGGCACCGACGAGGCAGGCGAGTTCTCGATCAGCCCGATCGTCGAGGGAGACAAGAAGCCACTCCCGCTGAGCCAGCGCTACATCGACGGAACGATGACCGTCCGGACCCGGTGGGCCGGACTCGAGGTCACCGACTACCTGCCGCACGACGTCAACGTCGGCCGCACCGACCTGACCCGCGTGATCCGCGGAAGTGTGAAGGCTCGGGTGCGGTTCTCACCACGCCCAGAGTTCGGCCAGGCCGCCGTTCGCATCGAGGTGTCCGACGACGGGCTACGGGTGTCCGGCTCCAACGAGCCGTTCGTTCTGCGCGCTCCGGGGGTCGAGTGGGAGATCGAAACCGACCGCCAGCACCAGATCGCCACCGCGGTGATCCAGCTCTCCGAAGAACCGTTGGTGCTCGAACTGCGCTGCGGTTCCGAAGACCTCGAGCCCTCGTCGGTCCCGGAACCCGAGCGCCGCGCGGAGGCAGAACGGTATTGGAGTGAATGGGCCGCGACGCTGGATCTCCCCGGCATCAAACGCGACCTGATGAAGAGGTCGGCGCTGACGCTGCGCGGACTCGTCCACAGCGACACGGGTTCGATCATGGCCGCGGCCACGACCTCGTTGCCCGAGGAAATCGGCGGAGTCCGCAACTGGGACTACCGCTATTGCTGGCTGCGCGATGCGGCCATGACCGCGTCGGCGCTGGTGTCCGTCGGCTCGTTCAAAGAGGCCGAAGACTACCTGGGCTGGCTGCACCGAGTGCTCGGCACCGTCACCGGCCCCGAGTGGCTGCATCCGCTGTACACACTGGCAGGCGGCGGGCTTCCGCCCGAAGCGGTCATCGATTCACTGCCCGGATATGCCGGTTCGCGTCCGGTCCGGGTCGGAAACGCGGCCAACCAGCAGGTCCAGCTCGACGTCTTCGGACCCATCGTCGACCTGATCTCGACCCTGTCCCATGCCCGCGCCGCCGCCGACCACCCGGATCCGCTGTCGGCCGCAGACTGGGAACTGGTGCAGGACATGGTCTACGCGGTGGAGCGCCGCTGGACCGAGCCCGACCACGGTATCTGGGAGATTCGCGGCAACCCCCGCCATCACGTGTACTCCAAGGTGATGTGTTGGCTGACCGTTGACCGGGCTCTCAAGCTCGGCAAGGAGTTCGGCCGCGACACCGAACTCGGATGGCCGGTGCTTCGGGACACCATCGCACGCCAGGTCCTGAGCCAGGGCTGGAGCGAGGCGGCCAACTCCTACACCGCCGCCTACGACGGCGTCGACCTCGATGCCGCGACCCTGCAAATCGGGTTGTCAGGACTCATCGACCCGTCCGATCCGCGGTTCACCGCCACTGTCGTCGCGACAGAGGCCGAACTCCGCAGCGGCTCAACGGTGTATCGGTATCACCACGACGACGGTCTGCCCGGCGACGAAGGCGGCTTCCACCTCTGCGCCGCCTGGCTCATCGAGGCCTACCTCCTCATCGACCGGCGCAGCGATGCAGAAGCGCTGTTCGACCAGATGGTCAAGGTCACCGGTCCGACCGGACTGATCTCGGAAGAATACGACCCCATCGCCGAACGGGCCCTTGGCAATCACCCTCAGGCCTACAGCCACATCGGCCTGCTCCGCTGTGCCCGGTTGCTGAGCGAGTAGCACCGGGGCACCAAGCCCTCTCCAAGTGGACACCAAGGGCCGCCGTGGACAGTGTTCACATGAACTACCAACCACGGCGCGGGAAGAGCTTTACGTGGATCTGCTCAACCTGTACACCGAACCCGGAAACGCCGCTGCCCCCGCAACGATCTGCCGCGCCGCAACGATGCACCACCCCACGGCCCTGGCGTTCGTCGGTCCGTCGTCACAGCCTGTGATCAGCTAGCGCAACTGGACCTGTAACGACGGATCGTCGATCGGTAGATAGCCGGCCACGATCGCCCCCACCTGATAGCTGCGCAACACGACGTCGCCGCCGTGGCTGTCGAGGAAGGCGGTGTCGGCGGCATCGCGACCAGAGGCTATCCGGACCAGCGATTGACGTGGCGCGAGCCCCGTGGCGTCCACGACCACCCACCGGCCGTCGATCAACGCCTCGGCGACGGCATGAAAGTCCATCGGGTACAGACCCGGGGCGTACACCGACACCAGGCGGGCCGGAATTCCCAAGGCCCGCAACAGTGCAACCACCAGATGCGCGAAGTCCCGGCAGACACCGGCCCCCGACAGCAATGTGTCGACTGCGCCGTCGATCGGATCGCTGGCACCGAAGATGTACGAAAGTCGCTGCCGGACAAAGTTCGTGACCGCCACCAATTGGTCGGCCGCCGGCATACTCGTATCGAATTGACCCGCGGCGAAGCCGAAGAACTTGTCGGCCTCGGCATACCGGCTCGGCCGAAGGTAGAGCGAACGGTCGAATTCGGCCACTTGCGGCGGATCGGCCGGTGTCAGGACACTCGCCGAGTATTCGACGTAGAGCTCACCGGACTCCACCTGCAGCCAGTGGATACGACTACCGCTGGCCGTCACGATCTCATCCGGGACAATTCGGTTGCCATCCAACCGAATTGACAGATTCTCGTTGACCTCCGTGCCGGGGAGCCGGGCCACTGCGATCTGCAATTCGATATCGGTGGCCTTGTTCACCAGTACGTCGAGTACAGCCGAAACGTCACGTTGAGCGGTTTGCCCGAAGTCACCTGACATGGATTGGATGATCCCTTCCCCGAATGGTCTGCCGAGTCAGGAACTCGAGTTCTGCAAGGCCCCGATGGGATCAGCGTAGAGCGCTCCGAGCGATACCACCACGGCTGCACCCTCCTGGACGCGCGCACCGAACCGCGGCGGCGACAGTTCCATCGGCCCCAGCCCGCTGGCCGCATCGAACGCCGCCTGCACCGGAGCCAGACCATGGCGATGTTCGGCAAAGACATGGCCGGCCAGGACCACCCGATCGGGATTGATCAGGTCGCGCACCAGAGCCACCATCTCGCCGAGCACTCGTGCTCGTTCGTCGTGCAACGCACCCGCATCGCCCCCGGCGGCCACCGCGTCGTCGAACACCTTGCGGCCGACAACATCCTGCAAGACCGATTGCGCCTGCCCCGTCAACAGCGGCGCGTGCACCGGCAGATGGCCGATGTTGCCGGGACGCTCCTGGACTCTGCCGTCGATCGTGATTGCCAGGCCGACCGTCTCACGAACGTAGAAGAGCAGATCGGTGCCGGTGGTGTTGTCGGCACCGGCCAGGAGCAACTCGGCCGCCGCCATTGCCTGAACGTGCTGACTCACCGATACCGGCAACCCCAACTCGTTCTCCAGGGCTTCACCGACCGGCGCCCGCCGCCACCCGAGTTGAGCATGGTCGACGCTGCCGTCCTCGTGGACCGTGCCACCAATAGCGGCACCGGCCCACAGCGGTACCCGCTGGGTGAAAGATCCGGCAACCAACGCCGCCCGCCGCGCGATCAGCCGGAGAGCCTGCTTTGCCGGGCCGACCGGCGTCGACATCGCGACCGTCTGCAGTGGTCGGCCACCCAGGTCCGCAACCATCAGCAGGGTCGAACGCGCACCGATGTGCACCGCGATCACACAGAATCGATCCCGATCGAGAGTCAACGGCACCTTCGGTCGCCCGATCGCGCCGGACGCAACCAGGTCCGGACGTTCCCGTACGAGTCCTAGCCGGTCGAGTGCCTGCAATTGCCTGTTGACCGTCGCCGGCGACAAGCCTGTTGCCGCAGGCAGCCGGTCCCGCGTCACGGGTCCCTGCGTGCGGACAGCCCGGAACACCACCGCGGCAGCGCCATCACCCCGCTCAAAAGACACGGTCCGTGATTCACCGGTTCGGGCTCGTGTGCGAGATCCGCCTTCCGCTTCGTCAGACCCCATGGTGGAAAAATCTACCGGTCGCAGCGCACCTAGACTGCACACCATGACAATTGCAGCCAGCACCGCGTCCAATACTGGTGATCGCAAGGTCGCCGTTGTAACCGGAGCCAGTTCGGGCATCGGCGAGGCCACAGCCAGAGTTCTTGCTGCGCAGGGCTATCACGTGGTGGTCGGCGCCCGCCGCATCGACCGCCTCGAGAAGCTTGCCGACGAGATCGATGGAACGGCGCTTCCCCTCGATGTCACCGACGAGGAATCCGTGCAGAAATTCTGCGCACAGATCCCGGCGGTCGACGTCCTGATCAACAACGCCGGGGGTGCGAAGGGTCTTGCCACCGTCGCCGAGGCGAACCTCGACGACTGGCGCTGGATGTGGGAGACCAACGTCCTGGGAACCCTGCGGGTGACCAAGGCGCTGCTGCCGAAACTCATCGACTCCGGCGACGGACTGATCGTCACCATCAGCTCGATCGCCGCCATCGAGGCCTACGACAACGGGGCCGGCTACACGACGGCCAAACATGCTCAAGCGGTTCTGCACCGGACGTTGCGGCCCGAGCTTCTCGGCAAGCCGGTCCGGCTGACCGAGATCCAGCCGGGCATGGTCGAGACCGAGTTCTCACTTGTTCGCTTCGACGGCGACGCCGAGAAGGCCGACAAGGTCTACGAGGGACTGACGCCACTCACCGCCGAGGATGTGGCCGAGGTGATCGGCTTCGTCGCCAGCCGTCCGCCTCACGTCAATCTCGACACGATCCTGCTGATGCCCCGAGACCAGGCCTCCGCCCGCCGAAACATCAAGACGGGCTAGGGGTTTTCGTATGTTCGTATGAACATCCCAAGGTTCGGTAACACATCGCGCACCCCGGTCGAAGTCCAGACATAATCCTTGAGCGGGTAACCGGTCCCCCACCATGGCGGGCCAGGGTCCGCACCGGACCTTGGAGACTCGAGTGAGCTATCCGTACGATGCTGCACCCACCGGACCGATCTCGACTCCACCCAACGACCGCAAGCAGATCGTCATCGTGCTTGCGGTCGTTGCGGCATTGCTGCTGGCGTTCCTGGGCATCGGTGCGGCATACCTGTTCACGGACTCCGAAAGCAAGGTCAAGGCAACGACTGCGCCAGAGCTCGTATTGGAGGCGGCCAACAGCACCGGCACCGACCCGTTCACACCGTCGGTCGCAGTCAGCAACCGCCCTCTGGACTCGGCCGTGACCGGACTCGCTCCCGTGGGAGCGCCCACCGTCCGCGGTGTCGAAGGGATCGACGGCACCACCGGCGGTCTCTACGGCGCCGATGGTGACGCGGTCTGCGACACAGCAGCTCTGGCCAACCACCTGGCCGACAATCCGGCCAAGGCCAAAGCCTGGGCGAGCGTATTCGGGATCAGCACCGAACAGATCCCGTACTACCTCGACACACTCACCCCGGTTGTCCTGACCCGCGACACCTGGGTCACCAACCACAGCTACTCGAGTTCCGGTGCGTATGCATTCCAATCTGTGTTCGAGGCAGGCACTTCGGTACTCGTTGACGCCTACGGCGTACCACGCGTTCGCTGCTCGTGCGGCAATCCTCTTGCGCCACCGGCAAGTACACCGGTCGCCGGGTATCGAACCGTCGGTGACCCTTGGCCGCGCTATGCACCTCGGCAGGTCGTGTACGTGACCTACAACAACGAGCACACGACGATCGTCAACAACACCACGACCGTCGTCCCGGCACCCAACCCGGCACCGACACCGGTCGCACTGACCCTGCTGGACCTGAACACACTACAACCACTGATCCGCGCGGTCGGCGGCATCCTGAACCTCGAAGGCCTTCCGCCACTGGCCGAACCACTGCCGTCACCGGCAGCCCTCAATACTCCGTTCACGTCCGCCGATCCAGAACAACAGGCGGCCAACGGAATCCAGGCCGACGGGCAGCCGGATCCGGAGGTCCAGCGTCGCGCGGCAGCTGAAACATCTGAGTCGTCGACAACCGACGTGCCGGCGCCACAAGCTGAGGTTCCCGGCGAATCAACGGTCCCGGCAGCTCCGGTGCCTTCCGATCCGGCAGTGCCCGTGGCCCCTTCGTCCTCCAGCGCACCTGCCAACCCGCCCGCCGACGAGGTTCCGGCAGTACCGGCGCAGAGCTCCAGCGTGGCCCCGACGCCGACGGTGTTCACCGGCAGCGGTGACATCATCTCGAGTTTCACCTTCACCGCCGAAAAAGCATCGATCACCTGCACGGTCCCCGACCCGACTCAGGCAACAGCAGAACTCAGCTGTACGGACGATGTGAAACGAACGGTGTCGACGAGCTCGCTGACACAGTCGTCGGTGACCTCGTCGACGGACAGCCTCGGGATCTGGACGGTCAAGCTGACCGACGTCACCGATCCGGAGAATCCGGCGACCGAGACGGTGACGATCACCAAGGCGGCGTGGACCGTCCTCCCGACCGCCACCGTGGCCCCGCCGGAACCCGAAGTCGCACCGGCGACGGAGACTCCGACCACGCAGGCCCCGACGGTCACCAGTGAGCCCGCCACCGCATCATCGGCACCTGCGGCGGGCTGACCCAGCACGGAACACAACGATGCCCCGAAGCGAAACCCTTCGGGGCATCGATGTGCGGCCACTCCGCTGCCATCATGGGCTGTCGTACTAGACTGGCGAGCACATTTCCAGGACGACCGGGGGGTCACTCATGGGTGAGTTCAATCTGGACTCTGATGCGTTGGGGCGCGTCACCTCGTCAATCCAGCAGTTGGCGGAGCGAATCGACAGGTACCACCTCAGAACCGGTACGACATTCAGCGAGATCTCCTCAGCATTCACCGGCGCCACCGCATCACTGACAGATGTCGCTGTCAGTGGCGACGATGCGGTACAGACTTCGTTGGACAACGCGGCCGGTCAGATCCAGTCATGGTTCGAACTGCTCTCCAACACTGCAGTGGCCTTTGAAGACAAAGACCTCGAAAATTCACAAATGATTCACAACGCGGGCGCACTGCCCACGGCCTACGTCATCGACCCGAACAACCAACGGTAACGGGCACGAATGACACCGACCTACAACAGCATTTCTACCTGGAAGCCAGAGATGCTGACCGAAATAGCAAGCGCCGTGCGCGAGATCCAACACGGACTCAACTCAGAGACCGCCAACATCGGCGACCCGGTCCTGAACCTCACCGACACAGAATGGTCAGGGAACACACGCTCAGCTGCCGACATCCGCGCGCAGGATGAAACCCGTTGGTTACGAACGCTCTCAGACAAGTTCGGAGATCTTGCCACGAATCTGGAAGATGCGGTTTCCGACATCAGAAGTGCGATCGATGTGCTCAAAGCCACCAAAGGTGATGCCGACGAAGCCGGCTACGTGCTCCGCACTGACGATCCCGGCTACACAGTCGACTTCGACAGCGAGCTGGCGCCTGAAGGCGCCGAGTTCGACCAAGATTCGGCCGACTACTGGCATTGGCGACTCTCCTCGCAAGCCACCGACGCGGACACCACCGTGACTTCTGCCGGGACGGCCATCGCCAGCGGTCTGACTTCCATCTCGAATCTGACGCCGGCGTCCCTCGCACAGAACTCGATGACCATCGACCCACAAGAGGCACAGTCGGACGCAATCGCCGTCATGAATGGGACCGCAACGCCTGAGCAACGCGCACGGTTCGACAATGCGATGACCCTGACACGTGATCAACTCAGTGCACTCAACCGGGGTGAGCCCATCTTCGTTCCAGAAGCACAACTGCAGTACATTGCACACGCTACAGGTGCAATCGATGTCGGCAACGGAAGAGTAAGTGGCATCAGCAGTTTCGACCAGTTCGGTACGCGGCCAGGGGAGGAGGGCCTCCGCACATCGCTTGCCAATGGTTTGCAGATCTTGTCCAATCCAAATGTGAAGTCCAGCGGAAATTGTCCGTACGACAAGGGTGGATTCGATCTCCTCCCGCAGTCGATCAAGGATTCGCTCACGAGGGAAGACCTCGCTGAGAGCGGTGACTACGGGCGCTTTTGGCTCAACGGCGTGAACGACAATCAAGCCATCGGCCGGTTGCTCCAGGCTGGAGATAGCCGCTACCAAACCGGCACGGATTTGGACAAACGCATGATCGAAGTTGGTCGCCAATATCTTGACCTGCAAACGAGGTACGAGCAGGAGACAACTGACGGTTTCCGCAACTTCTTCGTCGACGGAAAGCAAGTCGAAGACCCGGGCACCATCACCGAGGACATATTTGCCGGCGCCGGACCCGACGATATCGCGGTCCATGCGTCGCTGACCAATCCAGACAGTGGCCAGGACTTCATCCATGATCTGCTCACTCACGAGTGGACCGACGACGGAAAAGCCGCGGCGACGCTTCTGACCACCGACGTCAACGACGCAACGGTCGAGGATCCATCGAACCTCAACGACGCGTTCACCGCCAGAAAAACGGGCGAGACCATGGAAGCCGTTGCAAAATACATGGCATCCAACGACGGTTGGTCAACACTCAGCGACATGCCCGGCTTGGGTGGACAATCGGTCGGCCAAGTCAATCCCGAGCTACTCCGGACAATCTCGGATTCGATGTCCCCGTACATCCTTGAGCTGGCAGGCGGCAACACTCCGAACACACCGGGCTTCGATCCCGATGACAACTGGACAGATCCTGGCAAGACCACGAACACCGGCCACTACGCCGGCACCGCAAATATCTTCGCCACGATGAATACTGACGAGAAAGCGGGCACCAACTTCATGGGGCACGCAATAGATGACATGTGGAATGAAGAGGGCAAGTACGGCGAGGATCCAAACGCCAAGGGGTCAGGCGCACACCTGACAAACATAGGAAACCTGCATGGTCTCATCGACAAGTCGACAATGATGGCCACACAAGACGCATACGACGACGAATACGACGAAAACCTCAAAGCCTGGGAGATGAAAGGGAAGGCATTCGACTTTGCAGCCGACATTGCCGGAATAGGGATCGACAAAGTTCCTGGCAGCGAACTGGCAGAACCGGGGATCAACCACGAGAGAGAGCTCCTGAAATCGAGCCTGATCGGTGACGCGCCGACCCACCAAGAGGCCGGACTTTCCGGACCCAATTTCGATGAGATCCGATACAACGTCGCTCAACAGATACCCCCTGAGGTGTTTCGCGATATCGCACCCGATTTCACTACGGCCTACCCTGACTGGTTCGACCCCGACGGCCATCTTCTTCCACTCGACGATATTCGAGAACTGAAAAACGTCAATGGCGAAAAAGCCTATTCTGCAAACCAGGTCTCCGCTGGACTGTCTACCGCGATACGAACAATCGACACATCGCCACATAGCGATAACACCGATATCAATATCGCCTACGGTAAGATCGTCAAAGACCAAGGGTCCGAGACACCTTCGGAACAGGAGCCACGTTGAAAAGGCCTCCTCTTTCCACGTTAGTCCTGAGTGCGATTCTCTGCCTCTTCGCTTGCAGCACGACTGATCACGAAGTACCAAATTCATCGACACCACCGGAACCGACACCAGTCAACTATTCGATTCTCTGGTCCACAACACCCGGCGTCGACCTACAGGCGCGCCCCGCCGAGCTAATCCGCGCAGTCATTGGCGGTGCCGAAATGACGCAGTGGTACGGATCGCTGAAGTCATTTCCGGGCTATGCGGCTGCTATCACCGGATCGGAAGGCCGACTACTTGAACCGTGGGCTCGGCAGATTGTGCCGATCGACTTACGGAAACCAGTCCCCTCGGTGGTGTATTCGTATCATCTCCTCGATGTAAAAGCGTCCGTCGACACGATCACAGGCACGACATGTGGGTTCCGGCAAAGTATGGTCCGTTCAAATCCACCATCATCCCCACCGTCCTCGACCTACGTCGCACCGAAGAACTTCAGATCCGCGTTCCACGAGACGGCATACCGGATAACCATGACCAAACCCGCCGATCAGCCCGCGGGAGCCAGCGGCACCCGTGACGAGGACCCCGCCGAAGAAACGTCAAGGTCTCCCCGTGTTCCCACCTGGAATGTGTATGGCTCGTGGACGATTCATGACATCGAGATCCTCGGCCCGGACTCTCCCGACCGCAATCCTGTCGGCTGCACCGACTGGTGGAAGCAACGTTTCCCGTCGATCGTCCCCGACGGCGCAGGAGACTTCACCGCGCCGCCCGAAGGCTTTGAAATGAAGCTACCCCAACCCCAACCCGCGACCTTCCCCGAGTGGATTTCACCGGGAAAGACTGCAGCATAGGGCAATAGCGGCCGACCAGGTCAGCCGACCGGTGCTTGCGGTGCCCCGGCATCCCGGCATTGCCGGGATGCCGGACACGTCCGGCGCATTCGTCGGTGTGGTTCAGATGTCTCAAGTGGCCTGTCTGCCGCGATACGAACGATCGCCACATCGCGACAACACCGACATGAATGTCGCCTACGATAAGATCGTCAAAGACCAAGGGGCCGAGACACCTTCAGAACAGGAGCCACGTTGAAAAGGCTTCCTCTTTCCGCGATTGCCCTAGGCGCGATTCTCTGCCTCTTCGCATGCAGCACAACCGATCCAGAAGCCCCAAGCCCATCCACAGCAATAGAACCGACCCCGATCAACTATTCGAGTAATTGGTCTTCATCCCCTGGACTCGACCTCCAGGACAGGACCGCCGAACTCATTCGCGCGGCGCTGGGTGGTGCGGAAATGACGCAATGGTACGGCTCACTGAGGTCGTTCCCGGGCTACGCAGATGCGATAGCCGGATCTGAAGAACGGCTGCTCGAACCGAT
Source organism: Williamsia sp. Y721 (assembly GCF_059683565.1). Taxonomy (NCBI): domain Bacteria; kingdom Bacillati; phylum Actinomycetota; class Actinomycetes; order Mycobacteriales; family Nocardiaceae; genus Williamsia; species Williamsia sp. Y721. The sequence goes on from NZ_JCASNH010000006.1 coordinate 18,687, forward strand.
GGCCTGGCAGATTGTGCCAACCGACTTGGCGACCCCGGTGCCAACGTGGGCGTATTCATATCATCTACTGAACGTCGACACCTCAGACAGAAGCATCACCGGCGAGGTCTGCTCGATCCGGCAAAGCATGATCCGTCCAAATCCACCATCGTCCCCACCGTCCTCGACCTACGTCGAACCAAAGAACTTCGGACCCGCGTTCCACCAGACGGCATACCGGATAACCATGACCAAACCCGCCGATCAGCCCGCGGGAGCCAGCGGCACCCGTGACGAGGACCCCGCGGAAGAAACGTCAAAGTCTCCCCGTGTTCCCACCTGGAATGTGTATGGCTCGTGGACGATTCATGACATCGAGATCCTCAGCCCGGACTCTCCCGACCGCAATCCTGTCGGCTGCACCGACTGGTGGAAGCAACGTTTCCCGTCGATCGTCCCCGACGGCACAGGAGACTTCACCGCGCCGCCCGAAGGATTTGAGACGAAGCTGCCACAACCTCAACCCGCAACCTTCCCCGAGTGGATTTCACCGGGAAAGACTGCAGCATAGGGCAATAGCGGCCGACCAGATCAGCCGACCGGTGCTTGCGGTGCCCCAGAGTTCGCAGGCGTCGTCGGGATGCCTGATATGTCCGGCGCATTCGTCGGTGTCGCAGGCGCCGACTGCACGTCGGGCGTACCACCGATCGCCGACAACGACTTCCAGGTTTCCCAGTCGTAGATCCAGTCGAAGATGTCGCCATCGGCCTCGGACAGTGGGATCCGGGTGTTGATGACCTCGACCGGGTCGCCGTACATCGCGGTGCTGAAGTACTGCTCGGCGTCTTCGAGCGAGAGGTTGATGCAGCCGTTGGTGACGTTCGAAGATCCCTGGACTCCAAGGGTTGCCGGGTTGGCGTGGATGAACTCACCGTTGTTGGAGATCCGGACCGCAAAGCGCTCGAGCACGTTGAAGTAACCGGCGGCCGGGTTGCTCATGTAGAACTGCTCATGCTTTTCGCTGACGACATGGATGCCGGAGCGGGTGACGTTGCGGTCGAGGTCACCTTCGCCGTAGCTACACGGCAACGTCATCAGTGTGTTGCCGTCGTTCTGCACAACGATCTGATGTGAGTCGGCGTCGGCCTTGACGATCTGGTTGCGTCCGATCACGAAGTCGCTTGTGACGTCGGCCTCGCCGTAGCTGCCGTCGCCGTAGTTCACGCCGTAGAGTTTGCCGACCATCGACACCGTGGTGCCCGGTTGGTAATAGTCCTTGGTGCGCCAGTGCACACGGGACCCACCGTCTTCGCCCAGCCAGCCCCAACTACCCTCGGTCGCCGGTGTGGTGGTGACCGTCAGCGCCTTCTCGACGGCTTCCTTGTCAGTCACGACGCCGTCGAACTTGAGCATCAGCGGTGCCGCGATCCCGACTTCCTGACCGTCGGCGATGTTGATCACCAGACCGATCTGGCTGTCCGGGGTGAGGGTGCCGAAAGTACCGTTGATCGGGACAGCCTTGCCGTCCTCCCCCATCGCCGAACCCGCCCACGTGTACTGGCCGCCGTAGCCAAGCGGTTCGGTGATCGTGAAGGTGGTGCGGTCGGCCGACAGTTCGCCGGATACCACCCGTCCGCTCGCATTGGTCAGTTGCACATCGGGATTGAGCACACCGTCGGAGACCTTGACCGACACCACCTCGATGGGTGAGGCGTCGGGCACGTCAAGAGCGGGGCTGTACGAGATATCAGCTTTCGGCTCCGACGGCGCCTTGCTCCCGCCGGCACCGCCGGTCGAGTCGTCGCCGGTACTGCAGGCCGCAGCAGTCACCCCGGCCGCACCGACGGCTATCGCCGTGAGGGCCGCGCGCCGAGACAGCAGCAGACGGTCACGGTATTCAGTCATGCGCCAAACAGTACCTGCGTCGCTGGTCGCCACCATCTGTCGCGTCTATGACCTGCGCCAACAGTGTCGGCTGAACGAACTACAACGAACAGCCGACCAGCACCGGTTCCGGCTCGAGCCACAGCCCGAACTTCTCGCGCACGCCGCCGCGCACCTGGTGAGCCAGATCGATGATGTCTGCGCAGGTGGCCTGCCCTCTATTGGTCAACGCCAACGCATGTTTGGTGGACAGGCGGGCGCGCGCATCGGCGTCGGGATAACCCCGCGCAAAGCCCGCCCGCTCGATCAACCATCCGGCCGAGAGTTTCACCCCGCCCTCAGCAGGGAACTGTGGCACGGTCGCCTCCGAACCCAGCTCCTGGACGATCTGCGTCAGGACCCTGGGCAAATATTCGTGCGGGACAATCGGATTCGTGAAGAACGAGCCGACACTCCAGGTGTCGTGGTCGTCGGGGTCGAGGACCATCCCCTTACTCGCCCGCAACGCCAGCACGGCCTCGCGCACCTTCGGCGCCGGGGCTCGCGCCCCGTCCTCGAGACCCAGAACCCGAGCCAATTCTCCGTATCGTATCGGCTCACTCTGCCCGTCGTCACGGAGCCGGAACGAAACACGGACCACCAGTTCGTCATTGCGATGTTTGAGTCGGCTGGTGCGGTAACCCAGGTCCAGGTCACCCGAGTCGACCCAGTTGAGGGCGCCGGAACGGCGATCGAGGATCTGCACCGACCGCAACAGAGAACCGACCTCCACCCCATACGCACCGACGTTCTGGACCGGTGTGGCACCGGCAGCGCCGGGAATCCCGGACAGGCATTCGAGCCCGCCGAATCCACGCCCGACGCTCTCGGCCACCAGCGCATCCCAGTTCACACCGGCATCGGCGACGACATGGTCGGACCGCCAGTCGAGTTCGGTGTTGTTGATCCGGACCACCGTCCCGTCGAATCCGTCGTCACCGACAACCAGGTTCGATCCGCCGCCCACCAGCAGCACCGGAGTGCCCGCGGCATCGAGGCGCCCGACCGCGTCGATCAACGACTCGGAGTCTTCGCAGTTCACGACGTCGCGGGCGGGACCGCCAACGCGCAGGGTGGTGATCTCGGACAGCAAGAGGCGGTCATGTGTTTGTGCGGCCACCCCGCAACGGTAGCCTGCACTCATGGCGACCAAGCTGCAGCATTCGATCGACTTTCCGTGTCCCCCGGCCGACTTCGCTGCGGCGGTCACGTCCGAGCAATACTGGAATGACCTGGTGGCCAACGTTGCAGCCGACGTCTCCGAGCTCGAATCGTTCAAAGCCACCGATGACGAGGTCACCGTGGTCCTGCAACAACGTGTCCCAGAAGACAAACTGCCGTCGATCGTGACCAAGGTCCGTCCCGGCGACCTCCACATCGCCCGCACCGTCGTCTGGTCGATCGTCGACGGCGCCATCTCCACCGGCACGTTCGCCGCAGTGGTCGAGGGCGCACCGGCCAAGGTCCACGGCACCCAGACCCTGGCCGCGACCGCATCGGGCAGCACGGTCACGTTCGACGGCACCGCCGACGTGGCCATTCCCTTCGTCGGCGGCAAGGTCGAGAAGGCGATCATCGAGAACATCACCGAGTTGATCTCGGCCGAGCACGACTACACGATCGAATGGATCAACGCGCGCTGACCGGCGCCGCACACCCCCGACCGCAAGGCGGAGCACAGGCCTGACGTCCCCGCGGGTTACCCTGTGCCCATGGCACGACGTCTGTCCTACTCCGCCCGGTACCACCATGCCCCGAAGAAGGTGTATGAGGCCCTGACCCTCCGGGAGTTCTGGGACGCGCAGATGGAAGAGTTCCGCAAGCTCACCCCGCAGTCCGAGATCGATTCCCACATCGTCGGCGACAACGGGGTCGACGTCGTCCTCAAGCAGGTCCTCCCGCGCACAGAACTGCCACCGATCGCGCAGACGGTGATGTCCAAGGACATGATCATCACCCGCACCGAATCACTCGGCCCCTTCGACCCGGACAGCACCAAGGGCACGTATGCGGCGTCGATCCCGGCTGGCCCGGGCAGCCTGACCGGCGTGCAGGAGCTGTTCCCCACCGAGACCGGCTGCACCCTCCGGCGGACCACCGAGGTAAAGGTCTACATCCCGTTCATCAACGGCAAGCTAGAGCAGCTCATGCTGGTCAACCTGACCGATCTGTTCCGAGGTGAAGCAGAATTCACCTCGGGGTGGATTGACGCCAATCTCTGAGCGGCGGCCGGAAGGGACGATCACCCGCGGTACAACCGGTATCAACCGGCTCCGTCGTGTCGATCGCTGGATAGCCCACCACCGGCCGATACTTGCTGCCCTGGAGTCGGCGCGGCAACCGCTGGCCGTCGACCTCGGCTACGGCGCCCGCCCGGACACCGCACTCGAATTCGCGGCACGGCTCCGTGCCGTGGTGCCCGCCACCGAACTCGTCGGACTCGAAATCGATCCGGCCCGCGTGGTGCCGCCGCAGGACGGCGTGCGATTTGCCGTCGGGGGTTTCGAACTGGCCGGGCTGCGACCTCAACTGGTCCGGGCCTTCAACGTGCTCCGGCAATACGACGAATCACAGGTCGACGCGGCCTGGGCACGCATGCAGCAACAACTTGCACCGGGTGGCTACATCGTCGAAGGAACGTGCGACGAACTCGGTCGCCGGTGCTGCTGGATCCTGCTCGACGCGCACCACCCCCTGACCTTCACGCTGGCGTGGGATCCCACGCGCAGCGCTCGTCCCTCAGACCTGGCCGAACGCCTGCCCAAGGCGCTCATCCACCGCAACGTTCCCGGCGAACGGATCCACGACCTGCTGGCCAGCCTGGATCGCTGCTGGGACATCGCAGCGCCGTTCGCACCCTTCGGTCCACGCCAACGTTGGCATCGCACGCTGGAGTTGTTGTCCGGCTTCGGTTTTGCCCCGACACCTGATCGTCGGCGCCATCGCGACAACATCGTCACCGTTCCCTGGGATCAGGTCGCACCCCGAATCTGACCTCCGGTCGTAGGGTGGACGTCATGCGTATTGCCATCGCTCAGATCAGCAGCGGATCCGACCCGGACAAGAACTTGGCGACGGTTTCGGAGCAGACTGCGGCCGCCGCAGCGCAGGGCGCGGAACTGGTCATCTTCCCGGAAGCCACGATGTGCCGGTTCGGGGTGCCCCTCGGTCCGGTCGCGCAACCTCTCGACGGCCCGTGGGCGACCGCGGTCGGCAAACTCGCCGCCGAACACCAGATCACCGTGGTCGCCGGGATGTTCACCCCCGGCAGCACCGATCGGGTACGCAACACACTGGTCATCGCAGGCCCGGACGGCCAGATCACCGGGTACGACAAAATCCACCTGTACGACGCGTTCGGATTCACCGAGTCGAAGACCGTCGAACCCGGTGACCACACGGTCACGTTCGACGTCGGAGCGGTCACCGTGGGCACGGCCACCTGCTACGACATCCGTTTCCCACAACTGTTCACCACGCTGGCCGACCGCGGTGCGACCCTGATAGTCGTCCCCACGTCGTGGGGTGCCGGCCCGGGAAAGCTGACGCAGTGGCAGACCCTCGCAGCGGCCCGCGCACTCGACAGCGGCTGCTTCGTCGCCGCTGTGGGACAAGCGGTTCCGTCTGATCCCGCGGTCGCCGAATCGACGGCGCCGACCGGCATCGGCCATTCGATCCTGGCCGGACCTTTCGGAAACGTGCACGTCGAACTCGGTGAGTCGCCCGAGCTTTCGGTCATCGACCTCGACTTCGACGAAGTCGACCGGGCCCGTCGTGCGATCGCCGTTTTGCCGAATCGTCGCGACATCAATTCATTGGCCTCTACCAGCGTCGATACCGAAACACAGTAAACTCTTAGGCGCGGTTGCGCGCTGACCATGCATCATCGTTGGTGATGAACAATCGCGACGACGCCGAGTCGACACCGGACGACGAAACCCAGCCTGCGCCCTCCACTGAGGGTGCGCCGTCGCCCGCTGTGTCCGAGAATGCAACCAGTGATGACCTCAACTCGGACACCGACCAGTTCCCACCGGTTCCGTCCGGCCCTGCCCCCGAGGCCTATTCGAGCGGTCGCCAGGACACCGCGCAGCTCGAGGTGCCGCCGAACGGGTTCGAGCCGTACTCCGGTTCTGGCGGGCCCCCGCCCGCAGGCCCGGCATACGGTCCGGTATCGCCGGAACGGCCCAAACGTCGGACCGGCATGATCGTGAGTGTTGTCGCGCTCAGTGTCGTGCTCCTGCTGGTGATCATCGGTGTGGGCAGTGAGCTGGTCATCCGGAACAAGGCCCAGGACTGCCTCGAGCAGTCGTTCGGTGAACTCACCGGCGCCTCGACGTCGGTCTCGTTGAGCAAGCGGCCGATGTTGCTCCAGTGGGCCTCCGGAACGGTTCCTTACGTCCAGGTCGACACGAGCAACGAAGGCGACTCGTCGATGCGCCTGCACGCCCGCGGCGACGACATCCAGAGCGGCGACAACGAGACCACCATCGGTGAAATCCAGGGCTCGGGCTACGTGCCGTTCGCCCGCATCATGGAACTGAGCCAGACACCCCAAGCAGAACCCACCGAGCCGTCCGAACCCTCCGGCGGCGGTCTGAGCGGACTCCTCAGCGCGATGGGTGGCGGGATGACCGTGGACAGCGTCACCGGCAATGCCGCCGCAGGCACGGTCACCGTCAAAGGCAACTTCCAGCTGCTGATGCTGCCGATCCCGGCCGAAGCAGAGCTCAAGCCGGTCACCCAGAACGGCAAACTCACGTTCGAGGTGGTGCAGGCCAGCGCCGCCACCCTGGGCATCCCGAACTCCTGGGCCCAGGCCCTGGTCGATCAGATCAGCGCGGGACTGTTCCCACCGCTGTTCAACGAGCTCACCTTCGAACAGCTCACCGTCTCCGACAAGGGTGTCGAGTTCGCGGTCTCCGGCAGCGATGTCGCGCTGAACAACCAGACCACCGGCTCGAACGAGTCCGGTGAGAGCTGCACCGTCCTCTGACGACCGGGGAACGCTCGATCAGCTGAAGACGACCGTCTTGTGGCCGTGCACCAGCACCCGGTCTTCCAGGTGCCACCGCAGTCCGCGAGCCAGCACCAGCTTCTCGATGTCGCGGCCCTGCCGCACCATGTCGGCCACCGAGTCCGAATGATCGACGCGGATCACGTCCTGCTCGATGATCGGTCCGGCGTCGAGTTCGCCGGTCACGTAGTGGCAGGTGGCGCCGATCAGCTTGACGCCCCGCTTGAAGGCCTGGTGGTACGGCCGCGCTCCGATGAACGACGGCAGGAAACTGTGGTGGATGTTGATCGCCTTGCCTGCCCAGTGCTCGCACAGCCCTTCGGGCAGGATCTGCATGAACCGCGCGAGCACCACGGCGTCCGGATCGTGTGAGTCGACAAGAGCCTGCAACTCTTCGAATGCGCCGGCCTTGTCCTTGTCGAACGGGATGTGATGGAACGGCACGCCCAAGCGGGTGCTGAAGTCCTCGAGGTCTCGATGATTGCCGATCACGGCGCTGACGTCCGCGGGCAGCTCACCCCGATACGAACGGCCCAGCAGATCGCCCAGGCAATGACCCTCTCTGCTCACCAGCAGGACGGTCTTCTTGGGGACGGACGAATCGCTCACGCGCCACTCGGTTTCGGGGCCCAGCTGCGCCACCACTTCTGCTTCGAAGCGGGCGCGCAGTTCCTCGAACGTCAGCGCCACCGAATCGGCACGGACGGCCTGGCGGGTGAAGAACCAGCCGGAATCGGGATCGGAGTGATAGGCGGCCTCGACGATCCAGGCACCGACCTCGGCCAGAAAACCTGAAATGCGGGAGACGATTCCCGTGGTGTCGGGGCATCCGAGCGTCAGCACGTACCGATGGCCATCTGGCGGCGAGAATGTGGTCACAACTGTCCAGTGTGCCAAGCTCGATTCATGCCCGACACCCCGACCGGTCCACAGCTCACCCGATCAGTCGTCGCCGCCATGGTCGACCACACACTCCTCAAGCCCGAAGCGACCCGCGCGGACGCTGCGGCGACAGTCGCCGAGGCCAACGACCTCGGTGTGCTCGCCGTCTGCCTCTCACCGTCGATGCTCCCCATCAACACCGGATCAGCGCGCAGCTGCGTTGTGGTGGGCTTCCCGTCGGGTAAGCACCATTCGCTGATCAAGGCCACGGAAGCGAAGCTGGCCGTCGACTCCGGTGCGCAGGAGATCGACATGGTGATCGACGTCGGCGCGGCGGTCGACGGCAAGCTCGACGAGGTGTTCGCCGACATCTTGACCGTCCGCGAAGGGATCGGCGCCGGGGTCACCTTGAAGGTGATCATCGAATCGGCAGCGCTCCTTGCCCTCGCCGGACCGGAAACCGTGACGGCGGTCTGCAAGGTCGCGGTCAAGGCCGGTGCGACGATGGTCAAGACCTCAACCGGCTTCCATCCGGCAGGCGGCGCCAGTGTCGAAGCCGTACAACTGATGTCGGCAGCCGTACCCAACCATGTCGGCGTCAAGGCCAGCGGTGGTATCCGGACTGCGGAGTTCGCCGCCGAACTGATCGCCGCCGGCGCCACCCGGCTCGGCTTGTCCGGATCTCGGGCCGTGCTCGAGGGTTTCCCGGAAGCCTGAACCGGGTTACGGGGCTGTCGCCCGCGCGATGTGATTCATCCTGTCGCATCCGGTGGGCGTCCGTGCAGGCGTCGGCTGTCACTGTCCCGCCGTCCCGAAAGCCGCTTGTGCAGAAGGGTTGACCACGACGTGGGCAGCACACCGGGTTCGTCGAGCAGTCGCCGAATGGCAGGCGCGTCCCCGCGGTCGATGTTGAGTACGCGGTGAACCTCGGCGACTGTGATGCCATGCTTGGGAGCATGCTGTAGGACGAGGCTGTCACCAGCTGAAATACGGCCAGGCACAAGTACTCTCAGGTAGAAGCCGGTCCGTCCCGTGCGCTGGGTCACCACTGCGAGGTCGTCGATGCCATGGAAGGCTGCGAGTTTGAAGCACGGGCGACGGGGCTGGCTCACCTGTACCGTCACACTTCCGATATCGAACACCGAGCCGATCAGGGCATCGGTTTCGAGTAGCCCAGTGATGGTGAGGTTCTCACCGAAGGCGGGGAGCCCGAGCGTCCCGAGCGCGTCGCCCCAGGCTTCGTAATGCTCGTTGGGGTAGGCCAAAATCGCTTTGTCCGGTCCGCCGTGGTTTCTTCGGTCACCTTGTTCGTCACCAACCACGCCACGTTTGCCCACGGTGACCGGGCCCGATACCGGCACCTTGGCGATCGCGGACGGGACACCACGTCCATGCCATCGCAATGACTGCACGCTGCCGACCGACACGTAGAGCACGCGTGGCTCCGTCATCGCGCACTCTCCGCCACCAGGTCGGCGATGACGGCGTTGAACCGGTGCGGTTGCTCCCATTTCAGCAAATGTGTTGCATTCCTCCAGGTTTCGAACCTCTCAAGCGATCCGGCACAGCGCAGGGCCTCGGCGAGTGGAACCGCGAGCCGGAGAGGCGTGAGCCGATCGCGACCTCCGACGAGAACGGCGACAGGGACCGCCATCACCGACAGGCCCCGAGCCACGTCCAGGTTCTCCAGACAGCGTCCGACCTTTTCCCTCGTACGCCAATCGGTGTCACGCAAGATCTCGCCGAGGAAGGCAAGTTGCGCCCGGGTCGCTCCAGGGAACAGCGCACCGGCGGCCACCATGCCGGATCGCATCAACAGGTCACCGCCGGGCCGGTGGATGGCACTGAACGCCAGCCACGCCATCTCGTATTGGACGCGCCGAAGGAACGTGACCGGACTGGCCAGACGGACAGGACCTTTCGTCACCGGTGAGGTTGCCGCCGTACCGGCGAGCACGATCGACCTCGCGTAGCTCCCGACCTCGGCCGGGTACTGCGTGGCCCAGCTCATCACCGACATCCCGCCCATGCTGTGTCCGACGACAACAGCCTTCCGGCTGCCGGCGACGGTGTGCTCGAGCACTGCCGACAGGTCTTGCCCGAGGTGATCGTTGGTCATCGACCCGCTGCCGAGTTCAGATCGGCCGTGCCCGCGCTGGTCATAGGTGATCACCCGGAATCGATCGGCCAGACCATTGACCTGCGGATGCCAATAGCGCGCACTGACGGCGAAACCGTGCACGAGCACCACCGGATCGCCGTCGACCGGACCATATTCGTACGTGGCAATCGAAGCGCCCCCTGGGCGGTCGATGACGGTGTGCCGCATGTCGATCTGCGGGGCCTGCATCAACGGCTGCCCCCGAGACATCAGCCGGCCGTTCGATCCAGCAGGTCGGTCAGCAGTGCGTTGTAGCCCACCGAGTTCTCGATACTGCTCATGTGCCCGATCCCCGGCCACACCACCAGGTCGTCGAGATGGCCGTGGCCGCGGAGCGCGGTGGCCATCGATTCGGCATGCACGGCCGGTGTGAGTTTGTCGTCGGCGCCGACCACCACGAGCGTCGGCACCACCAGCGCGTCCAGACCACCCGATACGTCCAGGTTGACCAGTGCATTGCCCCACTTGCCCCGCGACCGTCCCGGACAGGCTGCCACCATCTCGTCGCAGAAGTCGACATGCGATCCACGTGAGGTCGTATTCAGCGCGATGTACTGGGTGACCTTGCGCGACACCTTGGTTCGCGGCAGGTGAATGGTGGCGCCGGCGACGAGACGACTCGTCAAATACTCGATTGGCGAGAGTGCGTCAGGCAAGTCGAGCGGAATGAGACCGAGATTGGGCAGCAGATGCTCGGCGCAGGTGGAGGTCAGCACCACCGCGCGCGCCACCTCGGGTACGCTGCCCGGAAACTGCTCGGCCCACGACAGAATCGTCATGCCACCCATGCTGTGTCCGGCTATCAGCGCTTTACGGCCTTGCGGGACAACCGCACTGAGCACAGCCTGCAGATCCTGCCCCAGGAGTTCAGCGGTCAGCTTCGAGGTTCCGCGCGGCGAACTGCCATGCCCGCGCTGGTCGTAGGCGACCACGCGGTATCGGTCGGAGAAGGCGTTGATCTGCGGGTACCAGTACTGGGTGCTACAGGTCCAGCCATGCACGAGCACCAGCAACTCACCATCGGGCGGCCCGTAGGCGAGCACATTGAGTTCGGTACCGTCCCCGGCCCGAACGGGTATCCGGTCAGGTTGCGCAGTGGGTGTGGCCAGGAGCGGATCCGGCTGGTCCTCAATGGGATCCGGCGCCAGCAGCGCCGCGCGAACGATCGATCCCAGGAAGGTTCCGGTGATCGCAGCACCGGCCGCTACCACACCGCCCCCGACTATCGCGCCCCCGAGCGCGATCTTCTTTCCGTTCACGCGTACCCCCTCATGCCTGTCTAGTGACTTTCCACATCGCCTGTGGCGACCGGCTTTTCATCGTCAGAGGCCATCATCAGCTCGGCACCGCGATCAAGAGCCTTGGAGATCTCGGCATCCATGGCTTTGCTGAAGGCGACTTCGACGATGTCGTGCGCCATCGGGCGAACGGTCTGCACCAACTCGGCGAGCCGGATCACTTCGCTCTCCTCGAGTTCGAAGGGTTCTCCTTCGACGAGGTATTTGTCGGTGACGATCGAGACGAAGCTCGCGGCGATGTCCTGCAGGTCATCCTGGACGCGTTCCCAGCGGTCGAGCAGGACTTCCAGGTCGATCCCGGCTTTGACGAGGACCTCGGCGCCGGCCAGGACCTCCGGGTTGGTGACGGCATATCCGGCACCTTCTTTGACCAGCAGACCCAGACGCTGTCCGAGCGCGATGCTGCTGTCGGTGGCACCGAGACCCTTGCGCAGTTCCGAGATCGTGATCGTGGCGACGCGTCGAAAGTTCTTCCAGCGGCTGCCACGTTTGGGCTCGCCTTCGAGTACGTGCTCGACCTTGAGCCCATATCGCGCCGCCATCAGCAATTCGCTGATGGTCGCAAACGTGTAGCCCCGCTCGAGCATCTGCGAGATCATCTTCAGGCGGCTCAGGTGCTCGGAGGAGTACCACCCCGTGCGTCCCTTGATCTTCGGCGGAGGCAACAGTCCGCGATCCTGATACACCCTGATGTTGCGAACGCTGACGCCGGAGACATCCGCGAGCTCATTGATCCGGTATTCAGCCATCTGCTCATTCTAGGTCGACCACCAGCGGTTCTTGGCGATGGGACCAGCGTGCTATATGACACCCGGCATTGTCAAGGTTTGGCGTCCCAGGGTCTCGACGACGTCGACCCCGCGACGACGGCGCCGATCAGACCTTACGGAACCACGACTTGTTCTGGATCGAATCGACCCGCGGCCGCACATCCACGATGTACACCAGCGTCGCGACCACACCGACGATCCCCAAGATGCCGATGGCACCGAACAGCCAGATGAACACCGTTGCAGCGGCCAGTATCGACACCCAGATCACCTTGCTCTGGCGATCGACCGCCGGAAACGCATCCGGCCGCTGGAGCGCGGCATGCACCAGCGAAACCGCCGCCGCGATGCCGGCCACAACCGTCAGAGCGAGAAGGACAAAGCTCTGCGCGTAACCCATGAAAGATAGAATGTCCACAAGTTCACCTTACTGTCCAATTCACCTGACGGTGGCGCCGTCGCATCACAGCGGCCGGTTTGAAACTCGTAGCCCGACCTGGCGGAGTCCCTACTTCGGCGGAGCCTTCTTGGCCGGAGCCTTCTTCGCGGGGGCCGCTTTCTTGGCCGGAGCCTTCTTCGCGGGGGCCTTCGCGGCCGGAGCCTTGGCCTCGGCGATCTTCTTGGCCGGGGAGTCGCTTGCGGTCCGCGCCTTCGCCTCCACGGTCCCGGCTGCGCCGGCGATCTGTTCGGCAGCCTCCTCGGAGGTGTCCTCGATCTTCTCCGAAGCCTCGTCGATCTTGGTCGAGGCGATGCCCGCGAGCTTGGCCGCACGCTGCCCGACGGCCCGCGTCTGCGACGAGATGGTGCCGAGGGTGTCCTCGGTCAGGTCGACGGCGTCGCCGTACGCCTTCTCGACGCGGCTGAGCTGCTCGTCGACGGCGGGGGTGGCACGCAGGCGCTCCACGGTCTCTTCGCCACGCTCGGCCAGCGAGTTGTAGATGTTGGTCGCGACCTCGATGTAGGCCTCGGCGACCTTGCGTAGTTCTTCGGCGGTGAACTTCGAACGCAGTTCATCAATATTCGACGGAACCTCTTCCGGCAGAGCCGAAATCCGCTCACGAGTCTCTTCCAGACGGCTCTGCGCGGTGGTGCGGGTTTCTTCGAATCGAGCCTGCGCTGTCCCCGTTGCGGTCTCGGTGCGTTCACGCAACTGCGTGATCACATCATTCACCTGCTTCAGTGCCAGATCTCCGGCACCGACAGCGGCGTACAGCGGGTTTGCGAGATTGCGGTCAGCTTTGGTCATCATGTCCCTCCAGCGTGGACTTTGAAGTGTTTTGTGTTGTGCCACTTTCGACCTCGGCCCGGTTCTCTTTACAGAACGACTCGTAGATCTCGAGCAACACTTGCTTTTGGCGTTCGCTGATGACGGTGTCGGCCATCAACGCGTCGCGCACCGGGCTCGCAGGACGCTCTTCGAGAATCCCGGCCCGCACATAGAGCACTTCCGCCGACACGCGTAGGCCCTTGGCGATCTGGGCCAGCACGTCGGCCGAAGGCTTGCGCAACCCTCGTTCGATTTGACTGAGGTACGGATTGCTCACCCCTGCGCGCTCGGCGAGCTGGCGTAGTGACACCTCGGCGGCAATCCGCTGAGACCTGATGAAGCTGCCGATGTCTTGGGCTGCAGTGGCAACGTTGGCACTGATGTCCTGGGCCGCGTTTGCAGCGGCCGCCACCGGCCCGTCTTCTGGATCAGTTGGCATTGGAACCATCGGTGACTCCTTCAGGTTTCGAGACCCATAGTGCCACTTCTGCTAGCAATTGCAAGCAATGTGCTAATTCGTGACGAAGGCCACAAACAACCTGTCCTTTTTAGGTGGTTTGTTCAGTGGAAAAGCAGCACGGACACGGTGTATATCGCCAGCCCGGCCAGCGCACCGACAACGGTGCCGTTGATGCGGATGAACTGGAGATCGCGTCCGACCTGCAGTTCGATCTTGTTGCTGGTGTCGTCGGCGTCCCACCCACGGACGGTCTCGGTGATGACCGAGATGATCTCCTGCGAGTAGTTCTCCGACACGTGTCGCGCCACCCGCACCATCAGCAGGTTCATCTTGTCCTGCAGTTCGTGGTCATCCCGGATCCGCACGGCGATTCCGATGACCGAATCGGTCAGGGTCTTGCGCAGGGTTCCGTTCGGGTCGGCGAGCAGTTGTTCGATCAGGGCCTTGCCCGCATTCCAGGCCGTCGAGGCCGCACCAGTCACCTCGTCGCGCTCGAGCATCTCCGACTTGATCGCCTCGAGCCGCGCGATCGTCGCCGGGTCATGCTGGAGGTCGTCGGCGAGTTGCACCATCATCGTCATCATGGCAGTCCGCACCTGATGGTGCGGGTCGGTCTTGACCTTGAACGAGAACTCGACCAGCTCTCGGTAGATCCGATCTCCCACAAAGTGATTGACGAACTTGGGCGCCCACGCGGGCCCGTCCTTGTCGATCACGCGGTCGATCAGCTCCTCACTACCGAGGGCAAAGTCATGCGCACGATCGCAGACGAGCTGGATCACCGGTTCGAGCCGGTTCTCGGCGATGAGTTGTTCGAGTACGCGCCCGGCCGGGGGACCCCATTCCGGTTCGGCAACCCACTTCATCCCCGCCAGGATCAGCTGTTCGATGTCTTCGTCATCGAGCATCTCTGCGGCAAACGCGATCCCGCGCGCGGCCTCCGCGCCGACACGCGGCGCATTCTTCGGATCGGCGAGCCACGACGACACCCGTTTCGGCAGGGCCAGCTGCGCGACCTTGTCCTCGATCACGTCCGGTGTCATGAAGTTCTCTTCGATGAACTCCCCCAACTGATCGCCGATCTGATCCTTCTTCTTACGGATCAGTGCGGTGTGCGGGATCGGAATGCCCAACGGGTGCTTGAACAATGCCGTGACAGCAAACCAGTCGGCGAGCGCACCGACCATGCCAGCCTCGGACGCCGCCCGCACATAGCCGACCCAGGCAGCGACGTTCTCTCCGTCGCGGTCTTCGAGCCAGCGGCAGAAGAAGTAGATCACCGCCGCGAGCAGCAGAAATCCGGTCGCGACCATCTTCATCCGTCGCAATGCGGCCTTACGCTGCGCGTCAGCACCCCCGATCCCGGCGATGTTCCGCTTGGGTGCGGAAGGCACTGCCGGTGGCGCCTGTGTCGTTTGCATTCAACCAGTGTTACCGAATGTCGAGATTTCAAGCGGGTTGGCGTGAGCGACCCTGCTCTCAATGCACTGCCCGCGTGCCGGGGAACATAAGGTGAACGGGCAACTACCGGCAACGAAGAAGAGACTTGTGTGATGTGCCCTCGACCGAATCCGGCAGCAGCCGCGCGCGCTGCGGTCGCAGCCGCTGCGACGGCAGCCGCCAAGGGCGCGTCGCTGCCCAAGGCCATCCGCGGCCAGGTCGGCATCGACGAGGTCAAGACAGACGGTCGAAAGCGTCGCTGGGAGGGCCACAAGGAGGCCCGCCGCACCGAACTGGTCGACGGCACGCTCGCCGCGGTCCGGGCACTCGGGCCAGACGCCGGTATGGACGAGATCGCCGCCGAGATCGGTGTCTCGAAGACCGTCCTCTACCGATACTTCAGCGACAAGGGCGACCTGACCACCGCCGCGATGATGCGTTTCATCGAGACGGTGCTGGTCCCTCGGCTGAGCAGTGCGATCAACGAGGACCTCGAAGAGTTCGACCTCACCCGGATGGTCATTTCCGTCTATGTCCAGACCGTCGCCGACGAACCGCAGATCTACTCGTTTGTGACGGCGGGTGGTTCGGGCGCGCAGGTTCTTGCCGACTCGCAGAAGCTCGTGGCGCAGATGCTCGCATTCGTGATGATCAACCGAATGGTCGATCAGGGATCCGAGACCGCAGGCGTGGAAACGTGGGCCTACAGCCTGGTCGGCGCGATCCAGCTCGCGGTGCACTGGTGGATGGTCGAACAGCGGCTCGGCAAAGAAGAGCTGATCAACTACCTGACGATGCTGGTCTGGTCGGCGATCTCCGGGATCGCGGCGGCCGGCGGCTCCAGCGAGTATTTCAACGCGCAAGAACATCCCCTCCCCGAGGCGCCTTCACCGATAGATTGACGCCCATGGGCGAGGACAAGGCAGCGGCTCCGGTCGCACTGGTGACCGGGGCGAGCCGCGGGGTCGGCAGAGGAGTGGCGACCGCACTGGGTGCGGCCGGCTGGACGGTCTACGTAACCGCGCGTGGGGGCACCGGGCCCGAGGATCCGCTGGGCCAGACCGTTGCCGCCATCAACGACGCCGGTGGCTCCGGGTTCGGCGTGCGTTGTGACCACACCGACGACGCGGCGGTGGCTTCCCTGTTCGAGACGATCTCGGCCGAACAAGGTCGGCTTGACCTCCTCGTCAACAACGCTTGGGCTGCACCAAAGGGTTTCGGTGGGTTCAGTGACAAGTTCTGGGAACGACCGGTCAGCGACTGGGACACCCTGATCACCGTCGGCCTTCGAGCGCACTACGTGGCGTGTGTCCACGCGGCGCAGCTCATGGTGCCGCAAGGGCAGGGCCTGATGGTCAACATTTCCTCGTTCGGAACCCGCGGCCACCTGCATTCGGTGCTCTATGGGATGAGCAAAGCCGCGCTGGACAAAATGGCCTTCGACATGGGCCACGAATTGGCCGGAACCGGCGTGAGCGCAATTTCCCTGTGGCTGGGCCTGATTCAGACCGAGTTGTTGCTGTCGTTCGGTATCGACGAGTTCGCCGGTTTCAAGATCAGCGAAGCCGAACACCCCGAGTTCGTCGGACGTGTGATCGATCGGCTCTGGCACGACCCGGATCTGCGAACCCACAACGGGCACACACTGGTGACCGCCGAACTCGGCGCCGACTACGGATTGTCGAACAACGACAGCGTCGTGCCGAAATCACACCGGGCCCCATTCGGCGGCGGCCCGCTGTTCCCACCCGCTCACTGACCCCCACCCCACCCAGCCACGAAGATTCGCGCCACTTGCCTGCGTTCGCGCCAGTTGCAACGGGCGCGAACGCAGGCAAGTGGCGCGAATTTTCGGTGGGCAACCCAGCTCCCGCTGTAATGGGATCGTATCAATTTCAACGAATTTCCATAACAGGTCAATTGACCTCCTTCAAGCCCCAGTTAATGGACACCTAAATGCACCAACGAGGATCGGTAGGGATCAATTTATTCAGAACAGCAAACCTCAAAGGGCAGCTTTCCACTACCAAAATACGGACGTATAGCCTGCTCAAAGCTGGTCTGGCGCACCGTTTCTCGAAGCCATTAGCGGTTCTTACCGATTAACATACCGATCATTCCCAGATTTAAAACCCTTGCTAAATGTCGAATAATTCAAGGACATCACCGTTTGCATTCACCCATACGACAGTTGTTAAGTTGACGTGACACCAACGCAACAAACCAACCTTCTGGGGGTCGATTCACAGCTATGAACCGCACTTTTGTTCGCGCCACCACCGCTGCCGCCGCAGTCAGCGCCGTCGCTCTGTTCTTCCCCGCCGTGGCCTCCGCCGCGCCGGTGACGGGCTCCAACTGCTCGACCGTATCCACCGGAACCGACGCCAACGGCTGGGGTAACCCGTTCCCGGAAGAAGCCGGCGCCGCGTACAGCGACACCACGGCTATCGATGCAGACGGTTCGCTTGTGCTGGCCACCGAGCCGTCCTCGGCACGGAAGGCGTGGTATCACCCCGCGGGTGAACTGAAGGCCTCGGACATCGGCGGGTCACTGACGTTCAAGCAGACCGCAGGCAATGCCAACTGGCAGATCCGGGTCACCGGCGCGGACACACAAGGCGCTCCCGAGTCCGAGAACGGCTTCGCCACCTTTGCCTGGGCGAGCCCCGGCAAAGGTGGCGACCAGGATGCCACCGACGCAACGAACTGGTGGTCGACCCGGAATCTGCCCGGCATTCCCAAGGGCACCCCGTCGACACTCGATGCACTGATCGCGGCCGCCGGCGACGCAACTGTCGTCACGAATTATGGAGTCTCCGCACAACCGGCCACTCCCGGCGAAACCGTATACGTCGACTCGGTGTCGTTCAACGGTTGCACCACGAACTTCAAGGCCACCGGCTCTGCGGGCGGCGACAGCGGCGGCTCACTCGGCGGTCTCGGATTGGGCAACCTGATCCCCGGACTGTTCCCGTAACCTCTACGCACGAACAGCAACATCTTCAGGAGTGCCCTTCCCATCATGGGAAGGGCACTTCTCGTTGCGGTGTCTCAATATGCGACGACAGTGCCCACTCCCCGGGTACCTGCCAGATCCCCGGCCTACACAACTAGCATTTGGCAGGGCACACCCGTAGTCGATATTTTTGGAGGGCGAAGTGATTTTCATCGTGGTGAAGTTTCAGGTGAAGCCCGAGTGGACCGAGAAGTGGCTCGATCTGGTCGGTCCGTTCACCCAGGCAACGCGGAATGAGCCCGGCAACAAGTGGTTCGAGTGGTCGCGCAGCGTCGATGATCCCAGCGAGTTCGTGCTGGTGGAGGCATTCGACGACGATGCGGCCGGCGCCCACGTGAACAGCGACCATTTCAAGAAGGCCACGCAGCAGGAGATGCCGCAGGCCCTGATGGCCACACCCAGGATCGTCAGTCAGCAGATCGAGGCCGACGGTTGGTCAGAGATGGGCGAGATCACGATCGACTGATCGTTCCCATCCAAACGGATCAAGAGGTGCCGGCGGCCTGTGCCTGCCGGGCCTCGACCCGGCGCCGTTCGCGCCGTGCCGCGGCGACCATGTTGCGCAACGCCGGCTCCAGTTGCCAGTAGTGCCTGGTCTTGAGGCCGCCATCCGGATTCACCCAGAGCCGATCGGGATCGATGGCCTGTGCTGCTCGCTGGATCCGTTCGTCGATCTCGTCGATGTCCGGGATCGCCGCGCTGCGGCTCTCATAGACACCTGGGCCGACCTCACGTTTGATGGACGTTCCCGAGGCCACGATCTGATCCAGCACCCAGTCGATCGCCCGGGTTGCCACGATCGAGGTGACATCGGCATCGAGCGCGTCGAACGCGTCCACCACTTTCGCGATACTGGAATAGCCGATGTGCGTATGGATCTGGGTCTGCGGCTCGGCACCGCCGACCGCCAGCTTGAACGCCGCGACCGCCCAGTCGAGATACCCCTCGCGACCGCGTTCGCGCAGCGGTAACAACTCCCGGATCGACGGCTCATCGACCTGGATGATCTTGACACCGGCCTTCTCGAGGTCGGCGATCTCATCGCGGACAGCCAGTGCCAGCTGTTCGGCGGTTTCATAGAGCGGTTGGTCCTGGCGCACAAACGATCTCGCCAACATGGTCACCGGTCCGGTGAGTATGCCCTTCACCGGCTTGTCGGTCAGGGACTGCGCATAGGTGATCCACTCGACGGTCATCGGGCCTCTACGCTTGATGTCGCCGTAGAGGATCGGCGGCCGCACACAGCGCGAACCGTAGACCTGAACCCAACCGAAATGTGTTGCGGCATAGCCGTCCATCAATTCGGCAAAGTACTGGATCATGTCGTTGCGCTCGGCCTCACCGTGCACAAGGACATCGAGGCCGATGTCCTCCTGCAGGTCGATGACGCGTTTGATCTCGTCGAGCAGCAGCTGCTTGTACTCGTCCCAGGCCACTCGTCCCTGGCCGTAGTCGTAGCGGGCCTGCCGGATCTCTGCGGTCTGCGGAAACGATCCCAGCGTCGTGGTCGGGATCAGCGGAAGTCCGATGGCCTGTTGCTGGGCTGCCCGGCGGACATCGTAGGGCGCCCGCTCGCGCTGATCCGAGCGGATCGCCGCAACCCGTTGGCGCACATCATGCTTGAGCTTGAAGTGCACCGACGTCGGCCGGTTGTACCAGCGTTCCGGTGCACCGTGGGTGACCGCCTTGGCCAGCGCCACCACCTCACCGACCTTCTGCTTCGCGAAGGACAACCGGTCGGCAACGTCACCGGGGATGTCATATTCGATGAGCAGGTCGACGGGGACGTGCATCAAACTGCACGAGGTCGACACGACCACGTCCGGGATCACCGCTTTGATGGCCAACAGGTAGTCGAGTGCCTGTGCTTTGTCGGCCTTCCACACATTCCGTCCGTTGATCACACCCGCGTACAGGCGCTTGCGCTTCAGACCCGGGATTTTGCCCAGAGCGGCGGCGCTGATCGGCTCCGACACCAGATCCAGACCGATGGCCTCGACCTTCGTCGCCGCCAGGATCGGCAGGGCCGCACCGAGATCGCCGTACTGGCCGGTGACGAGCAGACGCGGTCGCTGGCTCACCGCGGACAGCGCGTTGTACACGGTCCCCAGCAGTGCCAGCTCTTCGTCGGAGCGGTCGCCGGTGAAAGCGGGCTCGTCGAGCTGGACACATTTGGCGCCCTGCGCGGCCAGGTCCTTGAACAACTTCAGATAGACCGGGAGCAGCTCCTCGATCTTGTCGATCGGCGAGAAACCCTCGGGCGCATCAGGGCCAGCCTTCGACAGCAGCAGCAGCGAGATGGGTCCGAGGACCACCGGCCGCAGTTCGATGCCGTATTCCTTGGCCCGCTTGTGCTCGGCCAGCAACGATTCGGCGTGCAGCGAGAACTCGGTGTCGGCGCTGATCTCGGGCTGGCGGTAGTGGTAGTTGGTTCCGAAGAACTTCACCAGTTCCAGCGGCGGGATATCCGGTTTGCCCCGGGCCATCGTGAAATAGAAGTCCAACGGATGCAGCTCGCCGGCCAGCGGCTTGAACCGATCGGGGACGGCACCGAACATGAGCGCGTTGTCGAGCACGTGGTCGTAGAAGGAGAAGATGTTCCCGGGGACCTGCTCGAGCCCGGTGGCCGCGAGCTCCTGCCAGATGCTGTCTTGCAACTGATGCCCGGCGACGATCAGGTCGTCCACCGAACCGCCGTTGTGCCAATGTCTTTCGAGCGCTCGTTTGAGTTCACGCCGGGCGCCGATGCGCGGATACCCCAGGATCGAGGATCCGTATTCGATCTTCTCCGCGGGGCTGGTCATGTCCGCGCCCGTTAGTTCTTGACGCCGGTCTTTGCTGCTTCGTACTGGTAGAAGCCGTGGCCGGATTTCTTGCCGAGCCGGCCGGCCTCGACCATGCGCAGCAATAGCGGCGGCGGTGAGTAGAGCGGTTCCTTGAACTCCTCGTACATCTTGTCGGCGATGGCCTTGACGGTGTCCAGGCCGACCAGGTCGGTGAGCTTGAGCGGCCCCATCGGGTGCGCGCAACCCAGGACCATGGCCTTGTCGATGTCCTCGACGGTGGCAAAGCCGCTCTCCACCATGCGGATCGCCGACAGCAGGTACGGAACCAACAGCGCGTTCACCACAAACCCGGAACGGTCGGACGACCGCACGACCTGCTTGCCGAGGATGTCGCGGGCGAACTCTTCGGCGCGGGCGGTGATCTCCGGGGCGGTCATCAACGTGGTGACCAGCTCGACCAGAGGGAGCACGGGTACCGGGTTGAAGAAGTGCATCCCGACAACGCGATGTGCGTTGGCGGTGGCCATCCCGAGCTTCATGATCGGGATGGATGAAGTGTTGGAGGCGAGCACCGCGTTGGGATCGGTGACCACCTTGTCGAGCTCTTTGAAGATCTCGGTCTTGACCGCTTCGTCCTCGACGACGGCTTCGCACACCATCTGCCGGTCGGCGAAGTCGCCGAGGTCGGAGGTGAAACGCAAACGCCAGGAAGCCTGTTCACGTTCCCGCTCGGTGAGCTTCCCGCTGCTCACACCGCGGTCGAGCGAGCGCAGGATGCGCGAGCGTCCGGCAGCGGCAAGCTCGCGAGTGGTCTCGTAGACGAGCACATCCGCATGCGCACGCGCACACACCTCAGCGATGCCCGCACCCATCTGCCCGGCACCGATGACACCAACCCGCGTGATCTTCTCGCTTGCCATGACAACTCCTTGAAAACTACGAAACCGCAAAATCTTTGAACCAAAAGGAACCAACACAGAAGGCCGAGATGAGGGTAACCCTGCATGGGTACGCCCAAAAGCCTCCTAAAAACCAGCAGGCGGCCCGCAACGGTAGCTGCGGACCGCCTGACTAGTTCGTAAAGGCCCCGGAGTGGCGGTCCAGCCTAGTGGAACTGGCCTTCTTCGGTGGAGCCCTTCAGCGCAGTGGTTGAGCTGTTGGGATCAACGGTGGTGGCGATGCGGTCGAAGTAGCCGGCGCCGACCTCACGCTGGTGCTTGACTGCGGTGAAGCCGCGCTCGTCGGCTGCCTTGAACTCGCGGTTCTGCAGGTCGACGAATGCGGTCATCTGCTCGCGTGCGTAACCGTAGGCAAGGTCGAACATGCCGTAGTTGAGGGCGTGGAAGCCGGCGAGGGTGATGAACTGGAACGTGAATCCCATTGCGCCGAGCTCGTTCTGGAACTTGGCGATGGTGGAATCGTCGAGGTGCTGGCTCCAGTTGAACGACGGGCTGCAGTTGTAAGACAGCAGCTGGTCCGGGAACTCGCTCTTGACGGCTTCGGCGAACTTACGAGCCAGTTCGAGATCGGGGGTACCGGTCTCCATCCAGATCATGTCGGCGTACGGCGCGTAGGACTTTGCACGAGCGATGCACGGCTCGATGCCGTTCTTCACGTGGTAGTAGCCCTCGGCAGTGCGCTCACCGGTGACGAACGGCTGGTCGCGCTCGTCGACGTCGGAGGTGATGAGGGTGGCGGCCTCGGCGTCGGTCCGGGCGATGACCACGGTCGGCACGTTGGCAACGTCAGCGGCCAGGCGAGCCGAGCTCAGGGTGCGGATGTGCTGCTGGGTGGGGATCAGCACCTTGCCACCGAGGTGGCCACACTTCTTCTCCGAGGCGAGCTGATCTTCCCAGTGGGTTCCGGCGGCACCGGCGGCGATCATGGCCTTCTGCAGTTCGTAGACGTTCAGTGCGCCACCGAAGCCGGCTTCGCCGTCGGCCACGATCGGCACAACCCAGTTGTCGACAGTGTTGTCACCCTCGACGTGAGCGATCTCGTCGGCGCGCAGCAGAGCGTTGTTGATGCGGCGAACAACCGAGGGAACCGAGTTCGCGGGGTACAGCGACTGGTCCGGGTAGGTGTGTCCGGACAGGTTCGCGTCACCGGCGACCTGCCAGCCGGAGAGGTACACGGCCTTCAGGCCTGCGCGAACCTGCTGCACGGCCTGGTTGCCGGTGAGAGCACCGAGCGCGTTGATGTAGCTGCCATCACCCTTGGTGACACCCTCCCAGAGGATCTCGGCGCCACGACGTGCGAGGGTCTGCTCCTCGACAACGCTGCCCTGCAACTCGACGACCGACTCAGCGGTGTAGTCGCGGGTGATGCCCTTCCAACGAGGATTGGTGTCCCAGTCCTGCTGGATCTCGGCGGCAGTCCTTGGTTTTCCGACGGTGCTCATATTCTCGCGCTCCATATTCGTTGAGCTTGTGCTGTGTGGCGGTCCGCCCGAGTTCTGATCGAGCTGAACTCGTTCGGGGCTAATTAGCAATTTCATAACCCCCGAGGGGCGTCTGCCTCACCGAGAGTGCCACAGGCAAAGCCGCAGGTCTACACCCCGCAAGTGCGAATTCAGGCCACGTTTTCACGAGGCTTTGCAAATGTTGCGAATATTGCGGTGTAAACAACTTCCGATTAGTTACTGGTGAGTACGCCAAAAAGTACGCGCGTACTGCAACTTTGCGAGCCGGCCATCTCCCGAAGCGGCGCTCCGCGCCGGTCCACATCGACACCCGGGTTTCCGACCCCGGATCCTGCCGTGGTGAGCGGAATCACAGCGATCCGCCCGCAGATCACGTGCTCGCAGCGTCCACCCGGCCGACTGCTTCGGCGAACAAATCGGCGAATTCGACTTCGCTCAGGCCCTTTTCGGTCGAGTTGGCGACCAGCTGCACGGTGATCCCGTCGACCACGGCATAGCCCGCCAGCGTGCGCGACGCGGCCGTCCGACCCCCGGGATATGTGGTGGTCGCCACGGAACTCACCATCAGCGACAGTGAGGTGGGCAGGGCCGGCGGCGTCAGTCGGCGGTTCTGGTTGAGCACGGTGGTCCCGGCCGTACTGCCCTGTGTGATCGTGATCGTGAACTGCGCGCATTCGCCGACACTGACCCGCACATCGGCGTCGATATCCCGGGGCACCGTCGTCACCAATTCGGTGATGGTGCCGCCCGCCGGTGATTGCCATGCCGACACCGCCGCGTTGGAGACGTCGAGCTTGTCGTTCAGATCGGCATCGGCGGTCGGGCGGCACTGCGGCGGATCGAACTGCGCCGAGCCCGCCGACTCGAGGGCGGCCGCGTTCTGCCTTTGCAGGTCGATGATGCTCAGTTCGGCGGGTTGATAGCCCTTGGGAAACTCGCGGGCGGGTAACAGGAACGCGGCAGGTGTGTTCGACGAGGACTCCGGCGGTGCCGACGACTCGGACGCCGGAGAGGCGTCGTCGGAACATGCGGTACCGAGCAGACACAAAGATGTGAAAACAATCGTCATCACAGACAGCTTCCCCCGCATTCCCACAGCCTAGACATCGCCGCCTGCGGTGTTCGATCGGTAACCTGCGCTGGTCCCGCGCCGCGCCGCATACCCTAGGAGAATGTCCAAGACCTACGTCGGCGCACGTCTCCGGCAGTTGCGCTCCGAGCGCGGCATGTCGCAGGTTGCGCTGGCGCAGTCACTCGAGATCTCTCCGTCCTATCTGAACCAGATCGAGCACGATGCCCGGCCGTTGACGGTTCCGGTCCTGCTCAAGATCAGCGAGGTCTTCGGGGTCGACACCGGGTTCTTCAATTCTCAGGACAACGCCCGGCTCATCGCCGAGATGCGCGAGGTGATGATGGACGAGGACCTCGACGCGAATGCCGACGCCCAGGAGATCACCGACCTGGTGACCACTCATCCCGATATGGCCAAGGCCATGGTCAACCTGCATCGCCGGTATCGGATCGCCACCGAACAGCTCGCTGCTGCCACCGACGAACGCGGCGACGGCACCATGAGGGGTTCCATCAGTGCACCCCACGAGGAGGTTCGGGACTACTTCTATCAGCGCCGCAACTACCTCCACGAACTCGATGTCGCCGCCGAGGAGCTCACGTCCCGGATGCGGATGCATTCCGGTGACGTCCGGAGCGAGATCGCGAACCGTTTGCAGAACGTCCACGGCGTCCAGATCGTCCGACGCGTCGACCTCGGCGACACGGTCCTGCACCACTTCGACCCCGAGACCCGGCGCCTGGACATCTCCGGCCACCTCTCGCAGGGTCAGCGGGTGTTCAAGATGGCCGCTGAACTGGGTCACCTCGAATGCGGTGACCTCATGCGAGAGATGGTCGACGAGGGCAACTTCACGTCCGACGAGGCCCGCGCGCTGGCACTGCTCGGGATGGCGAACTACTACGCCGCCGCTGCGGTCCTCCCCTACTCCCAATTCCACGGCGCGGCGGAGGACTACCGCTACGACATCGAACGACTCTCCGCGTTCTACGCGGTCTCATACGAGACGATCTGCCACCGGCTCTCGACGTTGCAACGGCCCAACCTGCGGGGTGTCCCGTTCACCTTCGTCCGGGTCGACCGCGCGGGCAACATGTCAAAGCGGCAGTCCGCCACCGGTTTCCACTTCTCCAGTAGCGGCGGCACGTGTCCCCTGTGGAATGTGTACGAGACCTTCGCCTCGCCAGGCAAGATCCAGACCCAGATCGCACAGATGCCCGACGGCCGCAACTACCTCTGGGTGGCGCGCACCGTCGAGCGCCGCGCAGCGCGCTACGGCCAGCCCGGCAAGACTTTTGCGATCGGACTGGGTTGCGAGCAGCGCCATGCCGCGCGACTGGTCTACTCCGACGGTCTCGAGATCGGCCCACAGGCCAATGTGACGCTCATCGGCGCGGGTTGCCGCGTCTGCGAACGGATGAACTGCCCGCAACGTGCGTTCCCGGCACTCGGGGCAAAACTCGACATCGACGCGCACCGCAGCACAGTGTCGCCATATCTGGTGCAGTGAGGCGGCTAGACCGGGTCGAGGATCCGGCGTAGAAACTGTTTTGTCCGTTGGTGTTTCGGTTCGGCGAGGATCTCCGCCGGCGGACCCTGTTCCAGCACGATGCCGCCGTCGACGAACAACACCTGGTCGGCGACCTTCTGCGCGAAGTGGATCTCGTGAGTCACCACGATCATCGTCCAGCCCTGGGTGGCAAGGTCTTTCATGACCCCGAGGACCTCCCCGACGAGTTCCGGATCCAGCGCGGACGTCGGTTCGTCGAACAGCATCAGCGTGGGTTTGAGCGCCAGCGCCCGGGCGATCCCCACGCGCTGTTGTTGTCCCCCGGAGAGTTGATGCGGGTACTGGTCCCGTTTGTCGGACAGACCGACCTGGGTCAGTAGCGCCTCGGCTTCAGCGACGGCCTCCGCGCGTGGTCGCTTCTGGACGATCACCGGACCCTCGATGACGTTCTCCAGCACCGTCTTGTGTGGAAACAGGTTGTGACCCTGAAAGACCATGCCCGACTGCGCGCGGTATTTGACGAGTTGCGCCTTGGGTACCGGTTTGTCGAAGTCGACGGAAACGTCGCCGATGATGATCTGCCCGCCATCCGGCACGTCGAGGGCATTGAGCGAGCGCAAGATCGTTGTCTTGCCCGACCCAGACGGACCGATGATGGTGGTCACCGAACCGGCCCGGACGGTGAAGTCGATGCCGCGCAACACGTGGTTGTCGCCATACGATTTCTGCAGACCGGTCACGGTCACGAGGTTGCCCGTCTCGCCGGTGGGTTTCGGCGGGGGTCCAGGAGTTTCGGTCATTTCGCCACGTACCTATCCAGTCGGATCTCGATGCGGCCCTGTACCGATGACAATACGAGGCACACAACCCAGTAGTACAGGGCCGCGGTCCCGTACAGGGCGAAGAACTCGAAGGTCGGCGCTGCCGCGATCTGGGCGGTGCGCAGCAGTTCTGTCACCAGGATCGTCGAGGCCAGCGAGGTGTCCTTGACCAGCGAGATCAATGTGTTCGACAGCGGTGGGACCGCGGTGCGAAGCGCCTGCGGCAAGATGATGCGCCGCAACGCGACCGGATAGCTCATGCCGATCGTCTCGGCGGCCTCCCACTGCCCCTTCGGAACACTGCTGATGGCCGATCTGATGATCTCGGCGGCATAACCACCGACGTTGAGACTGAAGGCGATTGCCGCTGCCGGGAACGGATCGATGAGGATGTTCAGTTCCGGGAGCGCATAAAAGATGATGAAAAGCTGGACCAACAGCGGGGTACCGCGAATCAACGAGATGTAGACCCGCGCGACTGACGACAACGCCCGATTCTTGGACATCCGTGCCAACGCCACACCGAGCGCGATGATCAAACCGAAGAAGAAGCTGATCGCGGTCAACGGGATGGTCACGGTGATGGTGGCCTTGGCCATCGGCCACAGGTTGTCCGCAATCAGTTCCCACGTACTGGGCGCGGTCTTCGGCTCCGACGTGCCTGCGGCATTGGCATCCAGATAGGCCTGGGAGATCGCCGCGAGGGTGCCGTCACTCTTGAGCTCTTCGAGCGCCGCGTCGATCTCGTCGATCAGCCCACTGTCTTTGCGTGCCGCGAAGGCCTGCTCGCTCTTCTCCCCGATGTTCGCCGCGATCTTGATGCTGGTGTCACCGGTGGTCGCCTGATAGGCGAGAACGGACAGGCTGTCGTTCACCGTTGCCTGTATCCGCCCTTGGTTGAGCAGCTTGATGGCCTGGGTGAAACCCTCGACCGACTCGACGTTGGCTCCGGCATCCCGCGCCACCTGCGCCCAGTTGCTGGTCTCGGACTGTGCCGTGGTCTTGCCCTTGAGATCGGCAAGCGAGGTGATCGAGTTGTCGTCCGCCCTCGTCACGATCACGCCTTCACCGATCGCATACGGCGTCGACAGATCGTATTTCGCCTTGCGTTCGTCGGTGATCGTGACCTGGTTGGCGACCACGTCGAACCGGTCGGATTCCAGTGCCGCGAAAATGGAATCCCATGGGGTCTCGACGAATTCGACCCGGAGACCCATCTTCTCGGCGACCGCCTTCGCCACGTCGACGTCGTAGCCGACGAGTTGGCCGGTGGCCGGGTCGTGGTAGCTGAACGGCGGGTACGTACCCTCGGTCCCCACCCGCAGCACGCCCGACTCCTTGAGTCGGTCAATCCCGGTGCCGTCGTCACCGCCGCAACTCGCCAGCACCGACATCGCGGCGAGCACACCCACGATCACGATCAGTATCCGACGCACTGATAGGACTTTAGTCCCCCAACGAGCAGGTCGGGGAAGGCCACCACCGACGCGCCGGGACTGAGGCGGGTGCGGTCGGCGCCCGGGTACGGCGAGCGGTGGTGATCCGGCGTTACTCAACACTCCTTCCGCTAGGTTGGCAGAGGTGACCACACCACGCATCGACCCCGGGAATTTCCGTCAGCTCGGGCCCTTCAACTGGGTGTTCAGCCGCGGGGCCGCCCGCGTCATCGGAGTGCCGGACGCGCACATCTTTTCGACGCTGGGGCGGGCCAAGGGCCTGTTCCGGGGATGGCTGCATTTCTCGAGCCGGATGATGCCGTTCGGCAGACTTTCTCGGCACCACGCCGAAATGGTGATCATCCGGACCGCCCATCTGCGCAACTGTCAGTACGAGCTCGACCATCACAAGCGGCTCGGCCGGCGGGCCGGTATCGACGAGGCCGAGTTCTCACGGCTACTTCAGGGCCCCGAGGCGGGCTGGTCCGGGGTTGACGAGGCCTTGCTCCGCGGCGTCGACGAGTTGGTGGGCACCAAGGACCTGAGCGATGCCACCTGGAAGGACCTCACCTCCCACCTCGACGAGCGTCAGCTGATCGAGTTCGTCCTCCTTGTCGGACAATACGATTCCCTCGCCACCACCATCGGAGCCCTGCGGATCCAACGAGACTTCTGAGTACTTCATCAGTAGCTGCTATCGCTGAGCGCCAGTGGTGGGTAGGCCGTGGATGGCTCACCGTCCACGGTGGCGCCACCGAACTGGAGCATCGCCCGCACCGCGCCGTTCACCTGGGCCGGGTAATTCAAGATCGGCTCGGACACCGCATCGAGGCGCTGGATCTGCTCCGCTGTCAGGGACAACTCGAGGGCGGCCAGGTTGCCGGTGAGGTGCTCGATCCGCCGAGCACCGATGATCGGCACGACGGTGCCGATGCGCCCGCGTAACCAGGCCAGCGATACGGCAGATGCACTGGTCCCCAAGTCGTCCGCGACCGCAACAACGGTGTCGATCACCTCGAACTCCTCCTCGCTTGGACCACCGACAAAGGCGGCGCGGACCGAATCGAGGACCTCCGTGCCACGGCGGTATTTGCCGGACAGAAAGCCGTTTTCGAGTAGGCTCCACGGCACCAGTGCCATCCCCATATCCGCTGCGAGCGGCGCGATCTCACCCTCTACGGTCCGCGCCAGCAAGGAGTACTCGACCTGCAGCGCGATCAGGGGCGTCCAACCTTTGAGCATGGACATCACCTGCGCCTGAGCGGTTACCCACGCCGGGGTATTCGAGAACCCGATGTATCGGATCTTGCCGGCCCGCACCAGGTCGTCGAGGGTGCGCAGGGTTTCCTCGATCGGAGTGTTCCGGTCCCAATTGTGCAACCAGTACATGTCGAGGCGATCGGTCTTCATGCGTCGTAGGCTCTCATCGAGCTGGGCGATGATCGATGCGCGGCCGGCACCCCCGCCGTTGGGATCACCGGGATGGAGATTGGTGAAGAACTTCGACGCCAACACCACCCGATCGCGTTGTCCGGGACGGGACGCGAAGTAGTCGCCGAGTATCGCCTCCGAGTGGCCATTGGTGTAGAAGTTCGCGGTGTCGATGAAGTTGCCGCCCAGGTCCAGATAGGTCGAGAGGATCTTCTCGGACTCTTCGACGCTGCACCCGGCGCCTCCCGGATCCTCACCGAAGGTCATGGCTCCGAGCGCAAATGGGCTGACGCGCAGCCCTGAGCGGCCTAGTGTGACGTAGTGGTCGAGTGACATGGTGACTCCTGAATCCTGTTGGAAATGCTGCAATCCGGTCACTCTCCACTGAACTCCGATTGCCACCGCGACGGTAGATCAATCCTCTCCCAGTCTTGCCCAATCCTGCCGGATGTGCCTGAAATAGGTTGCCTGAGCCGCCTCCGGGATGCTTGTGTTGGGCATGGACGAATCCGCCGGACTCCTGGCCGAGATCTGCCAACGCATTGAAGCGGCAGCGCGGTCCGACATGCGAACCACGATCGATGGGTTGCTGCTGTCCAGGGTCGACACCGCCACACCGGACCATTCACTGACCGAGCCGCTTTTGGTGGTGATGGCCCAGGGCGGCAAACGACTTCTGCTGGGCGAGAAGGTATTCGAGTACCACGCCGGTCAGTGTCTGGTCGTGACTGCAGACCTTCCGGTTACGGGCCACTTCATCGGCGCGAGTGCGCGCACACCCGCGCTGGGTGTCGGGCTGAGGCTACGTCCGGGCAGTATCGCCCCGCTGTTGCTACAGACCCCGGCCGAGGCCTGGGGGCGCAACAAGACCGGCAGGCCGGCGATCACCACCAGCGAGGCCCAGCCGGTGTTGCTGGATGCGGTGGTCCGGATGTTGCGACTGCTCGATCGCCCTTCGGATGCCCAAGTCCTGGCACCATTGATAGAGCAGGAAATCCTCTGGCGCCTACTCACCGGTCCGCACGCCGATGCGGTACGCCAGATCGGGTTGCCAGACAGCGACCTCGCCCACATCAACCACGCCATCAGATGGATCCGCGGAAACTATGCAGAACCGGTGCGCATCTGCGACCTGGCAGGCATGGCCGGGATGAGCACGTCGACGTTTCATCGGCGCTTTCGGGCCATCACGGCGATGAGTCCGCTCCAGTTCCAGAAGAACATCCGCCTACAGGAGGCGCGCACCCTGTTGCTCGCCGATGCCGGCGACGTCACCGGGATAGCCCATCTCGTCGGATATGACAGCCCGACGCAGTTCAACCGCGAGTACCGACGATTGTTCGGTGCACCACCCGGCCAGGATGCCAAACGCCTTCGCGCACTGGATATCGCTCATGACGGCCCCCGTCTCCCGTGATGGGGGTCAACTCGTCGCGTGAAGATCCTTCGCTGTCGGCGACTTCTCGACGGACTCCGGATCGGGATTCGTACCGAGAAGTCGATCTGCGGTTCCCGCGGTGGTCACAGTGAACCAGTAGTGCTCGTTTTTGTAGTGGTGGAATCGGTGATGTCGCCAGGTCGCCCGGTAGAGGCGACTCCTGGGTTTGTAGTCGGTGTGGATCAGGTAGTGCGTCCACTCGTAGATCAACCCGAGAAACCCGAGGGTCACCATGAACGTCAAACCCAATCCCGTTCTGCCGAAGGCAAACAGGCCGAGCGCGATCGCCACCGGCAATATGAGACAGAGCACTTGCCAGGGAATGAAGATCAGCGGGACGTCCCGCGGATTGTTGTGGTGCTCGCGGTGTTTGCGCGACAGGAGGGTGTCGATCTTCAGGCCGGCGACGGTCCGGGGTCGCCAGTGCAGGATGCAGACGTGAATCACCCACTCCGCAAACGGGAATGAAACGATCATCACCACCGGGACGAGCGCATCGGTCCAGGCGAAATCACCGACCAGAATGCGGGCGATAGTCGACGCACCCAGGACGACGATGATCATCCACGGTGACGGGTACCCGACGAACTCACGAAACGCGCTCCATAGCGAGACCTTCCGGCGATCCCTGCGCCTCGGCGCCGCTTGTTCAGTCACCATCGGGGGCCTCCCGGAGCAGGTCTTCCATCTCGGTGAACGCCGACAT
Source organism: Williamsia sp. Y721 (assembly GCF_059683565.1). NCBI lineage: Bacteria > Bacillati > Actinomycetota > Actinomycetes > Mycobacteriales > Nocardiaceae > Williamsia > Williamsia sp. Y721. The sequence goes on from NZ_JCASNH010000006.1 coordinate 50,522, forward strand.
CAGAGTTGTGGTGGCGGGTTCGAGCAGAACGGTCGCGGCGCGGGCCGCCGCGTTCGGATCGCGTCGTTCAACGGCGGCGACTATCGCGCGATAGCCATCGGAATTCCCCACCTCCGCCGACAACGCACCCGCCAGCGCCGGGAGCGCAGGTTCGTACGCCGCCCGCATCGTGTTGTACATCAAACGGAACGCAATAGAATCCGCGCCGTCCACCAACGCGTCCCAGAAGTCCAGCGCGACAACCTGTTGTTCGATGGGGTCGACCAGATCGGCGAGCCTGGTCGCGGCCTCGCGCACGGCAGCGATTTGAGTGCCGTTCGCACGTAGCGCCGCCAACTCGGCCACCTTGGGCCCGATGTGCGCCCTGGCCTCGATGACCGAACGGGCCACTGACACATCGAGTTCGCCCTGCCTGATGAGCAGGCGGGGCAACAGGTCGAGGCCACCGAACTTCCGCACATCCCGGACCGTGGTGCCATCTCCCTGCCTGATCGTGACAAGGCCGGCAGCGGCCACCCGCTTCAATGCCTCCCGCACCGCAGGCCGCGATACACCGAGCACCCGCGCGAGTTCGCGTTCGCTCGGCAACGACTGACCGGGAGCCAGATCACCACTGAGAACGCCTTCGATGATCTGCTCGAAAACGTCCTCGGGGACGCTGCGGTGTTCGATCGGCTGGAACGGCATGCTTCGACGGTAGAACCGTCAGCGGTAAGAGGTCAAGTGGTCTTACCAATCAACTGCAGTACCGTAAGCGCATGGCCGACCGCACCCACGTCCACGCTTTCACCGACGATGCACTCGGCGAGCACGATGCGGTGTCATTGGCGGCCGCCATCGCGGCCGGTGAGATCAGCGCCGACGAAGCCGCCGCCGCGGCGATCGCCCGCGCCGAAACTGTCGAACCAGACCTCAATGCGCTGGTCATCAAGGACTTCGACCGGGCTTTGGCGGCAGCGAGAACACCGGCGACCGGAGTGTTTGCCGGTGTCCCCACGGCCATCAAGGACAACAGTCACGTCGCCGGCCTGCCTACCGCATCCGGCTCGCGAGCGGTCCGACCGACACCGAAAGCGGCCAACGAACCGTACGTCGACCAATACCTGTCGACCGGTATGACGATGCTCGGCAAAACGCGTCTACCCGAGTTCGGCTTCAACGCCACCACGGAATTCGTCTCTGCGCCACCCACCCGGAACCCTTGGCACACCGGCTACTCCTCGGGTGCGTCGTCCGGTGGTTCGGCGGCACTCGTGGCCGCGGGCGTGGTGCCGATCGCGCATGCCAACGACGGCGGCGGCTCGATCCGGATTCCGGCTGCGGCCTGCGGATTGGTCGGCCTGAAGATGACGCGCGGCCGCGAGGTCCAGTCGATACAGGGCAAGGCGATGCCGATCGACATCATTTCCAACGGCGCCCTGACCCGAACGGTGCGTGATACCGCCGCATTCGTTGCCGCCATCGAGAAGTACCGGCCTGCAAAGAAACTACCCCCGATCGGGTCCGTCCACGGCCCGTCGGACCGTCGGCTGCGGGTCGGTCTGGTCCTCAACTCCATCGTCGGGGATCCGACCGACAGCGAGACCAAGACTGCCGTCGTGCAGACCGCGGAACTGCTGGAGTCACTCGGCCATGAGGTCTCGGAGATCGCCGTGCCCACCGACCAGACGTTTGTCCGCGACTTCGTGCACTACTGGGCAATGATGGCGTTCTCCATGAAGTACTTCGGCAAACAGGTCACCGGTGACAGGTTCGACAGACGCGAGCTCGATCCACTCACGGCGGGATTGGCCCGAGACTTCCTGCGACGCCCCTGGCTGACGCCGGCGTCGATCCGCGGGCTCAAGCGCAGCGAGAAGCAATACCGGGCGGCATTCTCCGACCTCGACGTGGTGCTCTCCCCCGTGCTGGGCCACACCACACCTGAACTCGGATTCCTCTCGCCCGCACTGGGTTTCGACGTGATGTTCCCGCGTCTGGTCAACTACGTCAGCTTCACGCCACTGAACAATGCCGCCGGCAGCCCGGCGGTCTCTCTGCCCATGGGTCGCACCCGGACGGGACTACCCATCGGCGTCCACTTCTCGGCAGCACACGGCGACGAGCGCACCCTGCTCGAGCTCGCGTTCGAACTCGAAGCGGCCAAACCCTTCGCCAGGATCCAAGACCAGGAGCGCTCGACTGCGTACCGAGCTCTCTAGGCCCGCGCACCATGACCATCGAAGTTCGTCCGGCTTCAGCCTTCTCCGATGTCCGTACCCTGGTCGGCCCGAAGTCACCGGGGGCCAACGTCTGCTGGTGCCTGAGCTACCGGATCCCGTCCAAGCTCAACAACGAGCTTCGCGGGTCTGCCCGCGGTGAGTACGTCGCCGAGCTGTGCCGAGCCGAGCCCCCGCCCGGGGTGCTCGCCTATGACGGTGACGAGCCGGTCGGTTGGGCGGCCGTGGCGCCACGCTCGGACACCTCCTTCGCACGCAGCCGTAGGATCCCTTGCGTTGACGACCTGCCGGTCTGGTCGCTGTGGTGTATCCGCGTCCGTCCCGGTCATCGCAAAAAGGGGATCTCTCACGCCCTGATTGCCGGCGCGGTCGAGTTCGCCCGCGCCCACGGCGCACCGGTGATCGAGGCATACCCGCTCGACAACGGTGGCGCCAAGGTCGACCTGACGATGGCGTACGCCGGGATCCGGAAGAACTTCGAGCGCGCCGGGTTCAGCCACGCCGCCGACACCACCTCGGTGTTGGCCGGCCACCCCAGAGTCCTGATGCGGCTCGACCTGCGCTGATAGCTCAGCCCGGCGACTCGACGTCCGGCATGACGGTGGTCAGTGATCGAAGCAGTCGCTCAGACAGACCTCAGTTCGTGCTCGCCAGCGCGAACGGCAGTACCTCCGAGACTCCGGCACGGCGTAGCTGCCGAGCCGCCATGGTCAATGTCCAACCGGTATCGGCAAGGTCGTCGACCAGGAGCACCGGTCCGGTGAGCGCGGCAACGGTCGCCGGGTCGGGATCACTCCATGCGTTTGCCAGGCCGGCCACCCGATACGCCGAGTTCGCAGCCGTCACCGGTCGGTGTTCTGGTGAGTAACGCAATGTCCCGAGATTGGTCAGACGTCCCAGTTCGGACAGCCGATCGACCACGGACCCGATCAGGATCGGATGCGAGTCCGAATCGAGCCCCATGATTGCAGTCGGCCGCGTCTGCCACGGCCACGCGGCGAGAACCGCCACCGCGGCGCGCACAACCTCTTCGGGAGCAGGCGCGTCGGGCTCATCCAGCAATCGGCGCAATCGGGTACCCCATCCGAGGTCACTGAGTCGACCGATCACGCGGCCCGTCGAGGGTCCATCCGAGATCTTGCCCGACAGTTCGACACCCAGCTTCTTCATACCCGTCGGCCACTGCTTGCGGGGTGCCAGCTCGACACCGGGACGCTGCAACTGTTCGCGCGCCGCGTCCAACGACTTGCCGTCGACCGTTGCCGAATACCGTTGGCCCGCACAGTTGTCGCATCGACCGCATTTGCTGTCGGGGATCAGATCGGGATCGTCGAGCTGAGCACGCAGGAACACCATCCGACAGTTGGGGGTGTTCTGGTAGTCGAGCATCGCCTGCTGTTCGCGCTTTCGGGCCATCTCGAGCTTCTCGTAGCGGGCCTCGTCATACGCCCATGGCTGACCCGTCCCGATCCAGCCACCCTTGACCCGCTTGACCGCACCATCGACGTCGAGCACTTTGAGAACCATCTCGAGTCGTGAGCGACCGAGGTCGACCAGCGGTTCGAGTGCCTGGGTGGACTGCGCCCTATCGGAATCCAGAACCTCGATCACCCTGCGTACCAACGTTTCCGAAGGGAAGGCCACCGACGCGAAGTATCGCCAGATCTCCTGGTCCTCACTTCCCGGCAGCAAGATCACCTCGGCGCTGGCCGTCGAGCGGCCGGCACGGCCGACCTGCTGGTAATAGGCGATCGGCGACGACGGAGCCCCGAGATGGATGACAAAGCCGAGGTCGGGCTTGTCAAAACCCATACCGAGCGCGGAGGTCGCGACCAGCGCCTTGACCCGGTTGGCCATCAGGTCAGCTTCGAGCTGTTCCCGCTCGCCCGAATCGGTGGCGCCGGTGTACGCGGCGACCTTGTGTCCGAGATCGTTGAGCAGGGTCGCGACGTCACGAGCCGCGGACACCGTGAGGGTATAGATGATGCCCGATCCCTCGATCGAATCGATATGGGCCGCAAGCCATGCCACCCGTTCAGCCGACGTCGGAACCTTCACCACCGACAGATGCAGCGATTCCCGATCGAGTCCGCCGCGCAACACAAGTGTGTCGCCGCCGCCGACACCGAGCTGCGCCGCCACGTCGTCGACAACCCGGTCATTGGCGGTCGCCGTGGTGGCGAGCACCGGCACGTCGGTCCCGAGTTCGGCGACAAGCGTCCGGATCCGGCGGTAGTCGGGGCGGAAGTCGTGACCCCAATCGGATACGCAGTGCGCCTCATCGACCACCACCAAACCGGCATCCGCGGCCAGTGCCGGCAGTACGTTGTCGCGGAAGTCCGGATTGTTGAGCCGCTCGGGGCTGACGAGCAGAACGTCGAGATCGCCACTGTTCACGCGCTCATGGATGTCGTCCCACTCGGTGACATTTCCCGAGTTGATGGTCGCCGCCTTCACCCCGGCCCGTTCGGCCGAGGCGACCTGGTTGCGCATCAGCGCAAGCAGCGGCGACACGATGACAGTCGCGCCGCGACCTTCGGCACGCAGCAGCTTGGCGGCGATGAAATACACCGCCGACTTGCCCCAGCCGGTCCGCTGTACCACCAGCGCCCGTCGTCGTTGAACAACCAATGCCTCGATCGCGGTCCACTGGTCGTCGCGCAACGTGGCGCCCGGTCCGGCCAGTTGCTCGAGGATGGTCTGAGCCTGCTCGCGGGTGGCGGTGATTCCAGTGGTCATGTGCCCATGGTGCCCTGCCACCCCGACAAGGGTCGTCAGCGGCATGCGAGCGAACGACGGTCACCTGCCATGACCCGCCAGATCACGAGTCCGCAGATACCGATCACGACGAACGACACATTCGCCAGCACGCCGGCCAGATGCACGTGCGCGTCACTGGCCACCGCAGACATGTCGAAGATCGAGGCGGCCAACCCGCGCATCACTGCGATTTCGCTTCCGACCAGCACCAACAGCGTCATAAGGCGATGCCAACGGCCGGACAGCTCCGCCAGGCAGACCAGGACGCATATGACGGCCGCGGCGAGCAGCAGGGCCCCGGTGACAATTTCGTAGGCCAGAAACAACGGCCGACCCGAGAGCAGTGTGGCATCGACCGGCAGGCCGGTGCGCCACCCCGACGCCCACGCGAAGTGCAGACCGGCGAAGGCTGCGCACAAGATCGCCACCACGCACGCCAACACCCGGAACTCCACGGTGTTCTGAGGTCGTTTGATCACAGAACCAGCGTCACAAGCACAGCTGCCCGAAGACAACCGACAAATGGCTGGCCTTGACCAGGACATCGGAGGCGGGCCACTCCGGTCGCCGGCGGCGCGGATTCACCGCCACCACCTCCGGTGGCGCGAGTGTCGCGCCCGGGGCAGGTACATGAGATAGAACCACAACACCAGCAGCGGAAACGACAGAGCCGACCCAAGGGCAGCCTGGAGACGGGCGGGATACCGTTTACTGCGTCTGTCCCGATTCAGAGGTCTCGATAGTCGCGGGTCGGCATCCTGGGTGCCCGGCGGGCGGGCATCGGCATGTACAACTCGATCAGACGGATCACGCGATAGCGATGGCCGGAATAGGGTTCGAGAAGTTCGAGCATCCCGTCGTCGTCGACCCGTTTACCGATGAGCGCACCGCCGACCATGGACGGATAGTGAAAGTCGCCCACCGGCACCGCATCGGCGTCCCCGACCGCTCGCACCCTGGTCTGCGCCGCGGTCCACGGCCCGATTCCGCGCAGGAGATGCAATCGATCGGCCTTGCGTTCCACGTCGTAGCCGGCTGCGGAGACGATCGTCCGGCGTCGCGCCGGTTCGGCACCACTGGCATGCCATTCCCATTGCGGGATCCCACGCCACACCTGTTGCGGCGGTGGAACTCTCATACTCGGAGCACCCGGTGCCGGTTCCCCATACTTTTTCAGGATGTACCGCCAGGACCGCCACGCCTCGGCGCCGGTCACCTTCTGTTCGAGAACCCCAGCCGCCAGCGACTCCCAGACCCGATCGGTGCGTCCGATGCGCAGCCCTCGTCCTTGACGCGCGAGCTTTGCGATGACGTCGTGATGGGCCACGAACTCCTCCGGGTTGTCCTGACTGCCGAGCATCGTCGGCAGGTGTTCTAACAGCCATGGACCGCCGGGTCCCCACGCCCGCCCCAGCACCTCGGCTCCGTGATGCGAAACTGCAAGCGTCCCAGGCCCATCCGGGGTGTGAATCGCGCGCCAGATGGAACCGTTCGGCGCGAATCTCGTGGACGGATCACCACTACCGCGACGATGCAGACCCAACGTGGCCCGCAGATCCACTGGTCCGGGCGGTGTCCACAACCGAGAAATGAATGAAGGGCCCGGCGAATTGTCGCCGGGCCCTTCATCGGTCATGAAAATCTACAGGTTGATCATGTGACCGATGGCGCCATGGAAGGTTTCCTGCATGGCCTCACTCATCGTCGGATGGGTGTGGACGTTGCGGGCCAGTTCCTTGGCCGTCAGGTCCCACTTCTGTGCCAGCGTCAGCTCGGGCAGCATCTCGGAGACGTTGTCGCCGACCAGGTGTCCGCCGAGCAGTTCGTCGTTGGTCTTGTCGGTGATGAGCTTGACGAAACCGGTGGGTTCGCCGAGGCCGTGTGCCTTGCCGTTGGCGGAGAACGGGAAGGTGGTGACCTTCACGTCGTAGCCCTCGTCGTTGGCCTGATCCTCGGTGAGACCGAAGGAAGCAACCTGCGGCTGACAGAACGTCGCCCGCGGCATCATCCGGTAGTCGTCGATGACCATCGTCTCGGCTCCGCCGATGGTCTCGGCAGCGATGACGCCCTGCGCCTCGGCCACGTGGGCGAGCATCAGCTTCGCGGTGACGTCACCGATCGCGTAGATGCCGTCGACGTTGGTCCGCATGTGATCATCGATCGCGATCGCGCCGCGATCGGTCAGCTCGACGCCGGTCTTGTCGAGGCCGAAGCCTTCGACGCGCGGAGCGAAGCCCACTGACATGAGGACCTTGTCGACCGTGAGCTCACCGGCGTTGTCCTTGGCGTCGACGTACTTGACCACGACCTTCGAACCCTGGTCATCGATCGACTGCACCTTGGTGGAGGTGAGGATCTTGATGCCGAGCTTCTTGTAGGCCTTGGCCAGCTCCTTCGACGCGTCCTTGTCTTCGTTCGGAAGCACGCGGTCGAGGAACTCGACGATGGTGACGTCGACCCCGTAGTTGGCCAGGACGTAGCCGAACTCCATGCCGATGGCGCCTGCGCCGACGATCACGATCGAGCCGGGGAGTTCACGGGTGAGGATCTGGTCCTCGTAGGTGACGACGTTGTCGGACAATTCGACGCCGGGCAGAAGCTTGACCACCGAGCCGGTACTGATGATCGCGTTGTCGAACGTGATCTCCTGATCGCCGACCTTGATCGTCTTGGGCCCGACGAACTCGCCGAACCCGTCGATCTCGGTGATCTTGTTCTTCTTCATCAGGAAGTGGACACCCTTGACCATCCGGTCCGCGACCGAGCGACTGCGATCAAACGCAGCACCGAAGTCGAAGGTCACATCCCCCGACATGCCGAAGGTCTTCGCCTGATGGTTGAAGATATGCGCCAGCTCGGCGTTGCGCAGCAACGCCTTGGACGGGATGCAGCCCACGTTCAGGCAGACACCGCCCCAGTACTTCTCTTCGATTACGGCGGTTTTAGCCCCGAGTTGCGCCGACCGGATCGCGGCGACGTAACCTCCCGGACCTCCGCCAAGGACAACAGTGTCAAAGTGTTCAGCCACGCGCTCTACCCTACGTCGCTGCACTTCGGCGTGCTGACAGATACCCCCTAGCCAGAGCGTGATTCACATGAACGACACGTAGTGACTGATCAACGATCATCCAGCCGGGATCCACAGCCACCGATCCGGCGGCGCCATCAGCCCGGCGTACCCACCACCACCATCGGCGAACTCCTGGGCGTCGGGGTCGGCAGGCAGGGCTTCGAGCAAACCGTCACAGTCACGATCACAGGGTCGAAGATGCTGCTTGTGCTGCGCTTTCATGGTGCACCCCTTGCCTCTGCAGTCCGCGACCACCGCAGGCAGCGACGGCGATACGCCGCGGCGAATCGGACCTTTACGCGCTATTCGTCACCCACCCCCCGTCGGATGGAATCACCAGTCCGCCAGAACTAGAACCTGTTCTTGTTCGCAGGTCGATTGGGAGATACCCTCAGCAGAGTGCAGCCCACACCGTTTGCCCCCGCGTCCCTCGGTCCGCTCAAACTCCGCAACAGGATCATCAAATGCGCCACGTTTGAGGGGGCAACACCTGATGCGCTGGTGACACCCGAACTCATCGAGTTCCACCGAGAGGTTGCCGCCGGTGGTGTCGCGATGAACACCGTCGCCTACTGCGCGATCTCGCCGGAAGGCCGCACCGACCGCCATCAGATCTGGATGCGCCCGGAGGCCGTGCCCGGTCTGATCGACCTGACCGAGGCCATTCACGCCGAGGGTGCCCTCGCCGCGGCTCAGCTCGGGCATGCCGGTCCGGTTGCGAACTCCATCTCCAATCACGCCAAAGCCCATGCCCCGTCCCGCATTCCGGCTCCGATGGGCATGGCGCTGTGTAAAAAGCTCACCACCGACGACATCGCCGACTCTGTGCTGAAGTACCGGCGGGCCGCCCGGCTCGCGGTCGACAGCGGTTTCGACGGACTAGAACTCCACTTCGGTCACAACTATCTGGCCAGCTGTTTTCTGAGCCCATTGCTGAATCGCCGCCACGACGAGTACGGCGGATCGCTGGTCAACCGGGCGCGGTTCTGCCGCGAGATCGCCGAAGCCGTCCGCGACGAGGTCGGCGACGATGTGGCGATCTGGGCCAAACTGAGCATGTACGACGGCTTCCCGGGTTCCTTCGGTGTCGACGAGGCGTGTGAGGTCGGCCGCATGTTCGAGTCCGACGGTTATCTCGATGCCATCGAACCGACCGCGGGCAGTTCGCTGCTCAACCCGATGTACCTGTTCCACGGCGAGGTACCGCGCAAAGAGTTCTCCGATGCCTTCCACGGCGTGATGCGCTGGGGCCTCAAAGCGGTTGCCCCGTTCTTCCTGAAGAAGTACGACTACGAGCCCGCCTACCTGCTGCCCCTCTCGCGCCAGTTGCGTGAAGCGGTGTCGATGCCGCTGATCCTGTTGGGCGGCATCACCGATCGTGCATCGATGGATCTGGCGCTGGCCGAAGGCTTCGACTTCGTTGCCATGGGCCGGGCGCTTCTTCGCGAGCCCGACCTCATTCTGCGCATCGAGGCCGACCCGACAACGGTCTCCAAATGCGTGCACTGCAACCTGTGCATGCCGACCATCTATTCGCGTACCCGCTGCCCGGTCCGCACCGGCGAGGTCTCCGAAGCCGAGGCCGTCAGCTGAGTTCGCGGCACCGACGTTCGAGATCCTGGCGCTGTGCCGGGTCCGTGGTCAGAGAGATGGCCTTGGCGAACGCATCCCGGGCCTCGGGTGTTCTGCCGAGTTGCCCGAGCAGGTGTGCGCGAGTGCTCCAGGCCGGCTGAAAATGGCCGGTCCGGTCCGCGATCGCATCGAGTAAGTCCAACCCGGCCGCCGGGCCGTCGACCTCCGCCGTCACCGCGGCCAGTGCGACAGTGCTGCCCAGTGTCGGTGCGACCGTGTCGAGTAGCCGGTAAAGATCACGCAGGACCCACCAATCGGTGGTCCCCAACTCCCGACGGGCGATATGCACCGACTCGATCGCGGCCTCGAGTTGAAAGCGCCCGAGTACACCGCAACTGTGCGCGGTGCGCAAGTGCTCCTGACCACGTTCGATGAGCCCGCCATCCCACCGCCTCACATCCTGTTCGGCCAGCGGGACCAGGGCCCCGTCCGAGCTGTAGCGGGCAGGCAGCCGGGCATTTGACAGGCAGATCAGGGCAGCGAGTCCGTGCGCCTCGGCCAAGATCTCCCGCGCTTCGGCCGGTGCCAGTTCGGCCAGCGTCTCGGCCAGATACAGCGCCTCGGTGGTCAGACCATCTCTGCGCTGCGTTCCGCTGCTGTGCCAATCGATGGCAAAAGTGCCGTAGACGGCTTCGGCGACGGCCGGCATCCTTTCGGCAAGCACGGTCCGGTCCGGAATCCGGAATGGTATGCCCGCCTGTTTGATCCGGCGTTTTGCACGAACCAGACGCGCCGCCATCGTCGCAGTGGGGATCGCCAGTGCGCGGCCGATCTGTTCGGCGGTGAAACCGACCACCGTGTTCAACATCAGCGGGGTGTGCACAGCCGGGTTGATGGCAGGGTGCGCACACACCAGCATCAGTGCCAGGCGTTTGTCCCCGATGGCGTCGGGATCGACACCATCGAGGTGCACGCCGGCATGGCGATCAGGCTCCAGCACAACCGAATTGCGGTGGGCCGCAGATTTCCACCGATCCCGTTGCCGATTGCGGGCGACCGCGAGGATCCACCCGTCCGGGTTGTCGGGCACCCCTACGCGCGGCCACCATGTCAGGGCCCGCTCGAAAGCATCGGCCAGCGCGTCTTCGGCTGCCGGCACATCACCGTCGGCGGCAGCCAGCAACGCCAGCAACCGGCCGTAGGACGTGCGCGCGGTCATCGCCGCCCGCACGTCCACCTGCGCCCTGGACTCGGGCACGGTTCAGACCCAGCGCCCGTCCACCAACGAGATCCCGACCGGTCGCACTTCGATCACGCCGTACTGGGTTCCCGGGCATTTCTCGGCCCACGCCAGCGCGGCGTCCAGGTCGGGCACGTCGATCACGAACACCCCAGCCAAGGCCTCCTTCGTGTCGGCGAAAGGACCGTCCTGGATCTGCAGGCTGCCGTCTCTCCGGGTCACCGTCGTCGTGGCCGCCACCGGTTGCAGGATCTCCCCGGCAACGAGCACTCCGGCTGAGGCCAGAGCATTGCCATAGACCCCGAATGCTTCCTGCATCTGGGCGATGTCGTCGGCGGAGATCTCACCCTCTGCGGGCTCCCGGTTGTTCAGAAGTAGTGCGTATCGCATCGTCTGGCTCCTCACATCTCATCCATTGTGGGCCGCATCTGGCGGTCCATCACGGTGATGACGATTGACGAGCCCACAATTCGACGTTTCCTCGAAAGAGATCGCGTAGTGCCCGGCCACGGATTCGAGTAGCGGACTACGCGTGCCCCGACCGCGGGATCACGGGATTCTCGAAGCACGCCACCACCTCGAAGCAAGCGAAGATCCTGGACCAGAACCCGACGAGGACATGCCATGACGATCGTCCAGACGCAGTCCGATGAGCTCACGCAATCACACCTGACCGCATTCGACTCCGAAAACCGACTTCAGACCGATGCCGCCGCGCGAAGAATCGCGGAGCGACAGGGCAAACGCAGCGGCAACGAGGACGCCATGTCGCAGGGTCGCCTCGCCGACGCGGATTCGGCGGCCCGGATCACCAATCGCCTGGCCCGGATCACTCGCTACTACGCTCCCGACTCGGCACCCCTGACACCCGAACCCACCATCGCCAGGGGTGTGGACCGGGCAGCTGACGCCCTCGACATAAAGGGTGCCAATCTCGAGAAGATCATCAACTCCCCTGACTTCCTCAGCATCCGATACCTCGACGAAGGTGTGATCTCATCGCGATCGGTTGGTCGCGTGAACATCGGAGTCAGGACAGGTCGGCCAAGTGGGCACGGCACCGGATTCCTCGTCACCCCATCGCTGCTCTTGACCAATCACCATGTGCTGCCGGACGCCGACACGGCCCGGACGAGTCAGATCGAGTTCAACTACCAGGACGGGCCCGGCGGTGTTCCACTGTCCGGCACATCATTCGGCTTTGCCCCCGACCGCTTCTTCCTGGCCGACCGCCAACGTGATTTCGCATTGGTTGCCGTCGACGCCCCGGCACCGGAGCTGGCGACATTCGGCTACAACCGGCTCACCTCCGCACAGGGCACGGTGATCGTCGGCGAATCCGTCACCATCGTTCAACATCCCGGCGGCCGCAAGAAGCAGATCGTGTTGCGCGAGAACAAACTCGTCGACATCCCCGAGGGATTTGTCCACTACTCCGCAGACACCGAACCCGGGTCATCGGGCTCCCCTGTCTTCAACGACCAGTGGGAAGTCGTTGCACTGCATCACGCCAGCGTGCCCGCCCCCGAGCAGACCCGGTTCGGCGGCTACCTGAACGAGGGGGTCCGGGTCAGCAACATCCTGGCCTATCTGCGATCACAACCCCTGACGGCCGAGCAGACGGCACTCGTGGGCGCGCTGCTCGGCGACGGGGTGTCATCGTCGCCTGCGCGCAGCGACGGAGAGAGCGAACCGGGCCGCGGCGAGGCGCATTCTGCGAACACCGCCACGACGATCCGGGTGCCGGTGGAGATCACCGTGCATCTCAACGGCACCGCCACGACGATCCGGGCCGATGTGGGCACCGTGAACACCGGCACCGGCACCGAGGCGGTGTCCATCGACCCCGACTACAGCACCCGTCGCGGCTACGACCCCGGATTCCTGACCCAGCCGGTACCGCTGCCGGTACTGACCGAAGCCATCAAACCGGTTGCTTCTCAAGAACTTCGGTACCACCACTTCAGCGTGGTGATGAATCGTCCACGGCGGATGGCGTTGTTCACGGCCGTCAACATCGACGGCGGCCAGGCGAACGATCCACCCCGTGAGTCGGACCGGTGGATTCGTGATCCGCGTATCGCCGCCGAGGAACAGACCGAGGAAGCCCTCTACCGTGACAACCCACTCGACCGAGGGCACCTGGTAAGGCGCCTCGATCCGGCGTGGGGTCCGCAGGCAAAAGCTGCCAATGACGACACCTTTCACTTCACCAATTGCACCCCGCAACACCACGATTTCAATGCGGGCAGAACATTGTGGGTGGGTCTGGAGGACTACCTGCTGCGTAGCGCCCAGAACAACGAAATCAAGGTGAACGTTCTCACCGGCCCGGTGTTCGCCGATGACGACCCGTCGTATCGCGGATTCAAGCTGCCCAAACAGTTCTGGAAGGTCGCGACGATGGCCAAGGACGACGGGACACTGTCGGCCACCGGCTACCTCCTCAGCCAGGAAGCACTTCTGGACGAATTCGCCACCGCGCCTGAAGCTTTTGCCTTTGGGGCGTACCGTACCTACCAGGTCCCGGTCCGCAGGATCGCAGGAGTATCCGGCCTCGACCTGAGTGCCTACATCGGTTCCGATCCGCTGGAGCACGTCGAAAGCTCGGACACCGCACGAGAACTCATCCGCACAGCAGACCTCATCCTCTGATCGGAGACAACCATGACCACCATCGAACCGCCGACCACGCGCCTGTGCGGGGCCATGCCCGAACACCGTAGATTGCTGACCGAATCAGCGGACTACCGTCGGGCGCGGGCCCAACTCGAAAACACAACCATCGAACTCCAAACCCTTGAACGGCTCAGCACCGAGATCGTCCACATCCCGTTGGTGGTGCATGTCGTTGCCCGCACCGACGCCGAGAACATCTCAGATGCTCAGATACACAGCCAGATCGAGGTTCTCAACCGCGATTACCGGGCCACCAACAGCGACATCGACAAGGTCCCGGAGTTCTTCAAAGACCGGATCGGTGACGCAGGCGTGGAGTTCTCGCTGGCGACCGTCGACCCGCAGGGCAACCCGACGACCGGTATCACCCGCACGTCGACCACCCATACATCGTTCGATGCCGACAACGCGATCAAATTCACCTCCAGGGGTGGCATCGACGCCTGGCCCACCGACCGGTATCTCAACGTGTGGGTCGGCCTCCTCGGTGGCGGATTGCTCGGATACGCGCAATTCCCAGGCGGACCCGCAGACACCGACGGCGTGGTGATCACCCACACCGCGTTCGGCACCACGGGAACCGCCAACCCGCCGTTCCATCTCGGCCGCACCGCCACCCATGAGATCGGGCACTACCTCAACCTGTTCCACATCTGGGGCGACGACGGGAGCGGCTGCGGCGGCACCGACGAGATCTCCGACACTCCGAATCAGGGCAGGGAGAACACCGGCAAACCGTCGTATCCACACGTCAGTTGCAACAACGCCCCGCACGGCGACCTGTTCATGGACTACATGGACTACACCGACGATGATTCGATGGTGATGTTCACCGCCGGGCAGGTCAGCCGGATGCGAGCCTGCCTCGACACGGCCCGGTCAGCGTTTGCGACGGCCGAGAGTACGCCCGCCGGCGCGGGCTCCCCCATCTCGTGACGGACCAACGTTGGTGGCACTCGTTCGAAGAAGACCACGACGATGTGGCCGTCTACCGACCCGACGGATTCGAGTTCCCGCCGGCCAGAGGTCGCCGAGGCCTCGAGATCGAGCCGGACGGATCGGTGATCGAGCTCGGTCTCGGCCGCGACGACGTACCCGGACAGCGGTTGCACGAATCAACAAGATCCCCGGCACCCGAGATCGTTCACCGCGACAGTCATCGGATCGAGGTCCGACGGCCATGACTGAGCCGCACTGAAAGGAATCTGCCATGCATACCGACGACACCATCGCGGTCGAGCGTGAACCGACGTGCAGACGGTCAGCGGCCCTGCGCATCGCGCCCACCATCGAACATCCGCCGATGGTCAGGGCCGTGCCGGATCCTGAGATCGCCGCCATTCTCTCGGCGTTGTCGAGTTCCCGCTACAACCGGTTCCTCTCGACCATCACCACCCCGATCACCCGGCATTCCCTGAGTCCGGAGTTCCGGTCCACCATGTATTTCGCGGCCACCGAACTCGAGGGTGCCGGATACCAGCTGTACCGCGCACCGGTACCGGTCGGCGCGGGTTCCAGTGCGAACCTCATCGCACACCTACCCGGAAATGGCCCCGAACCACGAGACCTGATCCTGGCCACCGCACACCTGGATTCTGTCAACGAGGCCGGACGTTCGCTTCCGGCACCGGGCGCCGACGACAACGCGTCGGGCTCGGCCGGAGTCCTCGAACTCGGAGCGGTTCTGGCCGGTCGCACGTGGCACCACGATGTGGTGCTCATCCTGTTCGGAGGTGAAGAGCAGGGCTTGCTGGGGAGCATCGACTACGTCGGGGCGCTCGCACCCGAGGTACGCACCCGGATCGCCGCCGTCATCAACATGGACATGATCGGCCGGAAGAACACCGCCGCCCCCGGCGTCATGATCGAGGGTGGGCAGAACTCGCAGGCGTTGATGAACGACCTGGTGGCGGCCGCGGGCACCTACACACAACTGTCGGTGTCCACGTCGCTGAACCCGTTTGCCAGCGACCACGTGCCGTTCATCGACGCCGGGATCCCCGCGGTCCTCACCATCGAAGCCGATGATCGCGCCAATACGGACGTACACAGCGACCGCGACACCCTCGCGACCGTCGACTCCACGCTGGCCATGGAGATCCTGCGCATGAACCTGGCAGTCCTGGCCGCCCGCCTCGACCCCCTGAGCACCGGACCGCTGATGAACGTCGAGAGCGCCGGTGCGGCAGACTGGTCGGCGTGAGTGATTCCGACCCCTACCTCTGGCTCGAAGATGTGACCGGCGAAGACGCCCTGACCTGGGTGCGTGAGCACAATCAACCCACCCTTGATCGCCTGACCACCGGAACCCGTTTTTCGGAACTGCAAGACGCCGCCCTCGAAGTCTTCGACACCGACGACCGCATCGCATACGTCCGACGCCGCGGCGACCACCTCTACAACTACTGGCGTGACGCCGCCAACCCGCGTGGACTGTGGCGGCGCACCACGTTGGAGCAGTACCGCACCGATTCCCCCGAATGGGACGTGCTGATCGACCTCGACGCGGTCGCCGCCGCAGAAGACGAGAACTGGGTCTGGAAGAGCGCCCTGGTACTGCGCCCGGCCCATGAGCGGGCACTGATCCTGCTCTCGCGCGGCGGGGCCGACGCCTCGGTCGTGCGCGAGTTCGACATGGTCTCGCGGACATGGATCGACTCCGCCGACGGTGGGTTCACCCTGCCGGAGAACAAATCCGACATCGATTGGATCGACAACGACACCGTCTACGTCGGCACCGACTTCGGAACCCACTCCGACGGCAAACCAGCGCTCACCAACTCCGGATACCCCCGCGTCGTGAAGCGCTGGACCAGGGGAACACCACTCGAATCAGCCGATACCGTATTCGCCGGATCTGTCGAAGACGTTGCCGTACAGGCGATGTACGACGACACACCCGGGTTCGAGCGACACTTCGTTGTCCGGTCGACCGACTTCTTCCACCAGGAGTTCTATCTCCTCGGAGACGGCGCGGGACCGACGCTGATCGATGTCCCCACCGACGCACACACCAGCGTGCACCGTCAGTGGCTGCTGGTGTTCACCCGCTCACCATGGGAACTGAGCGAGACTCAGACCTACCCCACCGGAACGCTGCTGGTCTTCGACCACGATGCGTACCTGACCGGGGATCGTGAAGCGACAGTGCTGTTCTCACCCGATGACCACACGAGCCTGCAGAATTTCTCGTTCACGTCCAAGCATCTGGTTCTGGTGACCTTGCGTGACGTGCAGACACAGGTGCGACTGCTCTCGGTGTCCGACTGGTCGGTCTCCGAACTCGCCGGTCTTCCGGAGTTGGCCACCATCTCCGTCCTCGACACCGATCCCGATCACAGCGACGAACTGTTCCTGTCGGCCAGCAGCTTCACCACCCCACCGAGCCTGCTGCACGGGTCGAGCACCGATGGCGTCGCCCCGATCAAACAGTCACCCGCACTGTTCGACACGAGCAATGTCACGGCCTCCCAGTTCTTTTCGACTTCAGATGACGGGACCCAGATCCCGTACTTCGTGGTCAAACGCGACGATGTCGATTCGGGACCGACCCTGCTGTACGGCTACGGCGGATTCGAGAACTCGCTGACACCGAGCTACGGCGCGGTCTCCGGCCGCAGCTGGGTAGAGCGCGGCGGCATCTACGTCATCGCCAACATCCGGGGCGGCGGTGAATACGGACCGACCTGGCACACCCAGGCCCAACTCGCAGGCCGTCACCTCGTATACGAGGACTTTGCCAGTGTCGCAAAGGATCTGATCGCGCGCGGCCTGACCACCAGTGAGCAACTGGCAGCGCAGGGCGGATCCAACGGCGGCCTGCTGATGGGCGTGATGCTCACCAGCTACCCGGAACTGTTCGGCGCCCTGGTCTGCCAGGTCCCACTGCTCGACATGAAGCGCTACCACCTGCTGCTCGCAGGCGCCTCCTGGGTCGCCGAGTACGGCGACCCCGACGACCCGGAGCAGTGGGAGTTCATCTCGAAATACTCTCCGTACCAACTACTCCGCAAAGACGCCGACTATCCCAAGCTCCTGATGACGACGTCGACCCGCGATGATCGCGTGCATCCCGGTCACGCCCGCAAGTTCGTCGCCCGGATGGAAGAACTCGGGCATTCGGTGAGCTACTACGAGAACATCGAGGGTGGCCACGGCGGCGCCGCCGACAACAAGCAGGCGGCCTTCAAATCAGCACTGGCCTACGAGTTCCTCTGGGAGAGCATCAGCGACTGAGTAGCTGCTGCACCGGCCCGATCAGCGCCGGTGCAGCAGGACCACGCCGCCACGTTCGCCGACCTCAAGGTACTGACCACCGGCTTCGACCTGCTCCAGTTCTTTGCGAACACCATCGGGACTGGTCGGGAACATGTTGTAGGTGTTCGTGTCGACAATGATCCATTCCGGGATGGAACGGTCACGATCCAACCGCGGGAACAGCGTCACCTCGTAGTCGGAAACAAGTTGCGGTGCAACGTTGTTGGTCGCGGCGACCGAATCACCGTCCGGGATCTGACGGGCGAGCGACTCCACCGATTCTGCAACCGTGGCCGGGGTGTAGAAATCGCTCTCCGCAAGGCGGTGCAGCGGACCACCCGCGGCCAGCGCCACCGCGATCACCGCGGCCCCCGCGGCGAACCCGGTGACCACCCGCCGCGACCGGCCCTGCCTGTGCAATGACATCAGGGCATCGATCATCGCAACGAACATGATCGGCATCAAGATGGCGTCGTAGTGGTAATCGTCGGACCAGTAGAGGTGGTTGGTGCTCCAGAATCGCCACGCGATGGTCGGGACCGCTATCAGTGCGATCGGCGAACGCACCGCGAGGAACAGCGTGATCACCAACAGCATGAAGGCAGTCGAGGCGCGCGCATCTCCGGCGGCAAATCCGAGGAGGAACTCCTTGACACCGTCGGCAGGCGACTCGGCGAACTTCGTCCCATAGGAATAGTCGGCGCTGCTGAACGCCGGGATGAACACCTTTGTCGCCAGGACCGTCCAGAGCACACCCCAGACCGCGGTGGCAGCCGCCCATCGATACGCCTGCGGACCGCATCGCCACGCAACAACGGCCGCGAGCACGGCAACGGTCAACCCGAGATCTTCTTTGCAGAAGACCAACGGCAGCGCATAGAGCAACGCGGCGCGCCACCGCTCCTCGACGATGGCGACCACGCTGAAGGCCAGCAGTGGTACCGCCAGAGCGATCTCGTGGAAGTCGAAGGCCAGCGCGTGCGCGATACCCCACGACAGCCCGTACGCGAGCGCGATCAGAACACCTACGACAACGCCCAGCTGCCGCGTCGCCAACCGCACGATCGGTATCGCCGCCAGCGCAAAGAGCAGCGCCTGGACCACCAGCAGCGTGATCGGCGTCGGAAAGACCCGGTAGATCGGCCCGATCAGGGCGATCCAGGGCTGGAAGTGGTCACCCATCAAGTTGATGTCGGTGCCTTCGAGCGGCACGATCGGCGCCTCCAAGCGGCCGTAGGCGCTGACCGCCTGGGTGAATATGCCCAGGTCCCAACCGGTGTATCCGAGCCGCTCGAAACGTCTGACCGAATAGACGATGTACACGACCGCCAGCCCGGCGAACGCGACGAACGCCAACACCCACGGCGCATTCCAGCGACGCGGATCGGCGAGTTGTTCTCGTCTGGTCCGGAGGGGCGGCCGTTCGCCGAGCCCATCTCCGGTCACGCCAGTGGTGTCCGCCACGATGGATGAAGACATTTTGCCACCGTAGCGTGGCTCGATGCCCTATGCGGCCGGCAAAGGATCAGTCCGGCAGCATCGGTACCTGCATTCCGCTGTCGCGGCCGAGGAGCACCGCCCTGGTCACGGCCCCGGCGCCGAACCGATCCCGCAGGCCGTCAACCGTGATGTCCAGCTGTTCCTGATGGTGCTCCTCGAAGGGCAGGGCCAACTGCACGACCTCGGTGCCGGACAGATTGGTGAGCGAGACACCCAGCAACGTGCAGCCCTTCTCCTCGATCATCGGCATGGCTGCGTCGAGGATCTTTCGCGATGCCGTCATCAAGACGTCGGTGCGGTCGGTGGACTCGTAGAGGGTGTGCGATCTGGTGGCCCGGGTGAAGTCGTCGAACCGCAACCGCAGGACAACGGTGCGCGTGCGCCGGTCGGCTTTGCGGAGCCGCTTTCCGAGCCGGTCGATGATCCCGACAATGGTGGCCTCGAGTTCGTCGGCCGACTTTGCACGACGGCCCATGGCGCGTTGCGATCCGATCGACCGGCGGCGGCGCCCGACCTCCACCCGCCGTGGGTCGCGGGCCATCGACAGCGCATACAGATGCCTGCCCGCGCCACCACCGACGAGTGAACTCAGCAGCGCCTCACCGACCGAGGCCAGGTCTCCCACTGTGCGCAACCCCGCGTTGTGGAGTTTCTCGGCGGTCACCGCCCCAACACCCCACAGCCTCTCGACCGGAAGCGGATGCAAGAACTCGAGTTCGGCGCCGACCGCGACCTCGAGAAGTCCATCCGGTTTGGCCACCGCGCTGGCCACCTTGGCCAAGAACTTCGTGCTTGCGATCCCGACGGTGATCGGCAGGCCCACCTCGGTGGCTACCCGCGTCCGCAGTCGCGCGCCGATCTCCAGCGGCGAACCACTGATCCGGCGCAGACCGCCGACATCGAGGAAGGCTTCGTCGATCGAAATCCCCTCGACGATCGGCGTGGTGTCCCGGAAGATCTCGAAGACGGCCTTGCTCGCTTCGCTGTAGGCCTCGAACCGCGGCGGCATCACCACGGCCCGCGGGCACATCGCGAGTGCTTCTCGGCCGTTCATCGGTGTTCGGATCCCGAAGGCCTTGGCTTCATAGCTGGCCGCGAGCACCACACCGCCGCCGACGATCACCGGCCGTCCGCGCAACTCCGGGTGGTCGCGTTGCTCCACCGCGGCATAGAACGAATCCAGATCGGCATGCAGGATGCTCGCCTGGTCTCTTTGCTCGATCCGGGACACGAACGTATGTTCGCATACGGGTCCGACAACGCGCTCCGTGTCCGATTCGCCGATAGGGTCATCTCCATGACACGAACCCGAATATGCCTCGCAACACTGGCGGCCGCCGCCGGACTGACCCTCGCGTTGCCTGCCACCGCCATCGCTGCCACCCCGGCGGACGTGAAGGTGTCCGTCGAGTCCGGCGGCGACGATTTCGGGTTCAAGCTCTCCCTGTGCCCGGTGACCGCCACCAACGTCGGCGGGACCACCGCTTACAACGTGAAGGTGTCAGGATTCGCGCTTGAGGGGACGCAGTTCACCATCCCCGAGCTCGCCCCCGGCGAATCGGAGACGCAGATCGTAGGGTGTGGACTGGGAATTCCGGTCTTCGGGATGGCCGTCCCGTCGGACTGGAACATCCTCAACAACTTCGCGGTGTCCTGGCGCATACTGCCCGATCTGTCATGACGTAGGCAGCCGACTCGTCGTCCGTCTAGCGCCGACGCTCGAGCGTTGCCGACACCACGATGCCGGCAACAACGACGACCACGCCGGCGCCGGCGGCGATCAGGCCGACGTTCTGCATGCTGTCGACCACCTTGTCGACGATGAGTTCGGCCACCTCGCGCGCCGAACCTTCCGCACCCGAGATCTCGTCGTCCGCCCGACGTTGGGCGAACTCGCCCAACAGCCAGGTCAGCACGCCACCGACGATCACACCGAATCCGATTGCGGCAACGACCAATCCGCGCCGCCGCGCCACCACCAGCGCGCCGAGTCCCGCGACGACAGCGATCACCAGGGACCCGAACGCGATGTACCCGATCTGATCGCCGAGCTCGTGGTAGCGACCTGCTTCCAGACCTGACCGCGCCGAATCACTCAGCGGAACCTCGATGGGCCCGGAGATCTCGACACCGCTCAGGAGCTGGGTGTTGATCACGCGGTTCACCATCGGCGTCAGGTTCAGCGACATCACCTTGCCCTCGTCTTCGGGCGTGGCCTCCTCGAACAGCCAATCGTGCTGCTGATTCATCGCCTCGACGAAGTCGGGTTTGAAGTTGTCGCTGCGGGTGTAGGCCTCGGCGAGTGGCCGGATCAGTTCGGTGGGGATCACCGGCGCAGCAGCCGACACCTGCGCGGTGATCTCGTCGGCGATCTGTTCTTGGACCTTCGAATTGTCCGCGAGTGGAGAGACCATCTCACTGAAGCCATCGCGGTCGACGAGATTCGAGTTGACCCAGAACGCCGGCACCGCAATGGCAGCAGAGACGATCGCAATCAGGCAGAGCACCGCAGCAAGGAATGAACGCACTGACCCAGGCTACCGATCGATCGGCATAAAACCCGGCAAGGACCTACTCTCCGATGATGTCGCGGGCTCGACCGACGATCAGCGGATCGGGACGTCCGACGATCTCGTCGTCCCGGTCTTCGTAGTCATAGAGGTTCAGGACGTAGCGCATGGCGCTGAGGCGGGCGCGCTTCTTGTCGTTGCTCTTCACCACGGTCCACGGCGCATGATCGGAGTCGGTACCGGCGAACATCTCTTCCTTGGCGGCGGTGTACTTGTCCCACTTGTCAAGGGAGGCAAGGTCCATCGGCGACAGCTTCCATTGCCGGACCGGGTCGACCTGCCGGATCGCAAACCGGGTGCGCTGCTCCAGCGGTGACACCGAGAACCAGAACTTGATGAGTTTGATGCCGTCGTCGATCAGCATTTCCTCGAACAGCGGCGCCTGCCGCAGGAACTGGGCGTGCTGTTCGTCGGTGCAGAATCCCATGACCCGTTCGACACCGGTCCGGTTGTACCAGGAGCGGTCGAACATCACGATCTCGCGGGCGGCGGGCAGATGCTGCACGTAGCGCTGGAAATACCATTCGGTCGATTCCCGCTCACTCGGCTTCTCGAGGGCAACCACCCGCGCGCCACGGGGATTGAGATGCTCCATGAATCGCTTGATCGTTCCGCCCTTACCTGCCGCGTCACGTCCCTCGAACAACAGCACATGTCGCTGGTTGGTCGCCTTGATCCACTTTTGGAGCTTGAGCAGTTCGATCTGCAGCAGACGCTTTTCCAGCTCGTACTGGTCGCGGCCCATACGTTCGTCGTACGGATAGTCCTCACGCCAGGTGTCGATGACGTTGCGACCCGGCAGGGTCAACAGTCGCGGGTCGTCGTCGTCACGGTCGTCGACGAGGAACTGTGTCGTGTCGGCGAGGTCGACGATCTTCTGCAGGGCCTCGCGGCCGGCAACAACGCTGAAGTCAGGCCCGACATCGGGATGATCGGGACCAAAATCTGAAAGTCGCAGTATCTCGTTCACCGATTCAATCTAGTCTGATCTGCCCACGCTCAGGTGTCCTCTTTGTGAACCCGGGACCAACGACGCGGAGCCGAAGAGTGCCGATACACGAAGAGCGGCACCGTAAGCGGCACCGCTCTTCGTCGGAGAGTGCGGGGAACAGGCGCCCGCACCGTGGTTTGTTATCGGGGTGTCGAAAGCCAGATACCGCCGGCGCCGATGCAGCCTTGTCCGGTGTTGGTGTCGACTGCGGCTGCGAAGCTGCCCGTGCACTGCGCCCCATAGCGTCCGGCGTAAGCACTGCCGCCCCATCCGGCGATCGCGATCGACGTGCCGCCGTCACGCGCCTGGCTGACCGACATACCTCCGGGGCCGGTTGTGACCGCGTAACCGTTGCCACCGGAAATCGCTCCCGCGAGGGCCGCGGCACCGGGCTGCAGGTTCAACGCGTTCGCGTTGCCACCGGTGTCCGCCGACGCCACAGCGGTGCCTGCACCGCTTTGATCTGTTGCCCGAGCCGTGCTGCCCGGGCCCGCCTTGGCACCACAGCCACCGTTGCCCTCGACATGGATGACGTTGTGCCCGTTGGACACCTCGCATGTCAACGGGTCGGCCGATGCCGTACCCAGCCCGCCAAAACCGGCCAAGGCCAGCGCTCCGGCACCGATCAATCCGGCTGCTGCAAGCCGGGATCGAAAGCGCGAGCAGACGCCAAAAATACTTGAATCAAACAAGTTTCGCCCCATCAAGACTGTCAAAGGAGATACCGGACCCACCGATTCGAGGCCCAGGAAGTACCCGGCCGCCTCACTGCGCGCCGACCACTGGGACAGACCATACTCCCCCGCCTGCCGTTCGGACCAAGATTCGATGGCAACGCTTCGGTCACAAACAACAGGCAGCGACGCCGGGACCAAACCCCGCCGATTCCGGGGCGCATCGGTGTAATTTTCTCTCCATGCCAGTGAACGCAAAAACCGAATTCGATATCGACGCTCCCCCGGCCGTGATCATGGAGATCCTGCTCGACGTGGAGTCCCTGCCCGACTGGTCGGGTCCCCACAAGAAGGCCGAAGTCCTCGAAGAGTACGACGACGGTTCCCCGAAGAAGGTGCAGCTCGAACTCCAGGCCTTCGGCATGACCGATCACCAGTTGCTGACCTATTCGTGGACCGAGAACACCTGCACCTGGGACCTCATCGAGGCCGACCAGCTGTCCCATCAGCACGGTCAGTACACGGTGACGCCCAAGGGCAAGGGGTCACACGTCGAGTTCGATCTCGACGTGGACCTGAAGATCAAGCTCCCCGGACTCCTGGTCAAGCAGGCCCAGAAAACAGCGCTGAACACTGCCCAAAAAGGTCTCAAGGAAGAAGCCAAACGCAGACTCGCGTGAGCGGGTTACTTCGCCATCCAGAGCCGGCGGCGCACGACTCCGCGCATCTGCTCGACCGCATTCGGCGAGAGCTGTATCGGCGGGCTCTGTCGCAGGAGGTCGTTCAGGGACGAGAAGTAGTCGCGATCCGACATCCCGAAACGCTCATGGATCTGGTCGGATGGCCCACCGCCAAGGGGATACCACTGGACCTCGAAATCCAGCATCTCCTGCGCATTCGGTGCCAAGACCCACTCCCTTCTACATGTGACCAGCGCCACTGATCAGTGACTGTAGACACAGGGTAGCGCGTCGCGCCAGTGGGTAGAGCTGTAGAAATCATAAGAATCGGAAAACGTTTGGGGGCCAGCGGACCACGACTCGAATTACGCGTGCCTCTGGGCTAATTGAGCGATCCGGTTGTCGCGGTCGGCGGCGTGGTGCGCCAGCATTGCCAGGCGTGCGCCGTCCCGATCACGATCACGCACCGCTGCGAGGATCTCGCGATGCTCGTCGATCGGACGCTCGAACGCGCCGTCGGAATGCGAGGGCTTCCATGGTGCGCCGAGTTTGATCTGGGCGTCCAGCCGATCGAGCAGATCGGTCATCGTCCGGTTGTGCGCCGCCTCGCGCAGGGCGGTGTGCCACTGCCGCAACGCGAGGCGGACTTCCACCTGGTCCTGCTGCGCCGCCGACCGATCTTGGGCGTCCTGCAGGCGGAGCAGGTCGACGTCGGTGCGACGCTCCGCCGCCGCCGACGCCACCGCGGCGTCGAGCACGGCCTGGGCCTCGAAGAGCTCGAGCAGTTCGTCGTCGCCACGCTGGGTGATCATGAATCCGCGGCGAACCGGTTCGATCAGTCCGTCCTGCGCCAGCAATGCCAGCGCTTCGCGGACCGGGGTACGAGAGACTGCGAAGTCCTCACTGAGCACTCCCGGGATCAACGGACTGTCGACGGGGTAGGTGCCCGCCAACAGATTCTCGCGAAGTCTGCGGTAGATCCCGTTTGCGTGGCTGTCCATCAGAGCTCGTCGAAACGGGGCAGCAGATGCTCGGCCACCTGCCGAGCCTCCTCGGCGAGCGGCCAGCCGGCCAGGATCAGCGACGTGATACCGACGGCATCCTTCAGGCGACGGACTGTGCCGGTGATCGAGTCGGGGTCGCCGACGAAATAGAGAGCCGACGAGCGGGACCCGAAGATGTCCAGAGGTGACCATGCGGTGATGCCGGCATAGAGACCCTCATCGACCTGCAGTTCGGAGGGCTCCGGAAAACGGTTGGCCCGCAGTGCATCAACCCATCCCTGACGCTGTGCATCAGGTGCGGTGTACGTGAGCAGGCTCTGCTCGCCACCGGTGCGCTTCTTGACCGCGACATCGAGGGTGTCGCGGACTGCGTCGATGCCCGCGCCGGTGAACACCGTGTAGAACTTCTCGAGCGCGTCGGCAGCATTCGGGCGCACGATCACGCCACCGAGTGCACCGATGGAATCGAACTGTCGGCCGGCGGCAGAGACCGCTGTCCTCGCGGCCTCGATCCTGGGGGCCAGCTCACCCGCGGGACGCAGCATCGTCAGGTAGTTGTGGATGGTCGCTCCGGCGTGCTCGAGCCCGGCAGGCGAATCCCCGGTGCCCCACAGATCGATCACGTCCTGGGTCGGCTCGATGCGGACCGGTGAATTGTGGAAGTTCGAGTCGGTTCCCGCGCGGTAGTGCTCGAGCACCTCGGCCCAGTACTTGGTGCTACGGGTGTACCGATCGTCGTGATCGGCCTTCACACCGTAGGGGCCGACCCGGTCGTCGGTGCCGTTGATCACGTTGATGTCGAGGCGACCGCCGCTGAAGCGATCGAAGGTGAGCGCCTTTTCGGCGAAGGCCTTCGGCGGGATGACACCCGAGTAGGTCGCGACCAGAAAGCGCATCCGACTGGTCACGGCCGCGGCAAACGATGCCGAGGTCAACGGATCATTGGGCCAGGTGGCGACCAGCGCGCCGTAGAAACCGCCGTCGTCGATGGCCTGGGCGAGTTCCCGGTAGTGCTCGAAGTCCGGCGGGTAGAGCCGGCCCGGAGTCCAGGGATAGTCACCATTCGCCGTGGTCAGGTACCAGAGCGTGCGGAAGCCGGCGTTACCGCCGGAGTCGATCGAGGCCATTACTGCACAGATCCCTTCATTGCTTGGAACGCTCCCGATTCTCTGCGTCGGGGCACCGATCGTCACCCATTCAAATCATCTGGATTTTAATGCGTGCACAATCATCCGAATGAATGTAGCTGTATACACATGCCGCAACCAGGACCGGGAAGCGTGAACACCGACCAGGACACCCCTGGGCTGTTCACGTCCGCGCAGTGGCTGAAGGACCATCGGGCCGACCCGAATCTCGTGGTCCTCGATGCCTGCGTCACCCGCGACGTCCATCCCGACGACACCAGCACGTATTCGACCGGGCTTCCCACGTATCGCGAGGGACACCTGCCCGGTGCGATCCACGCCGACCTCGTCGACGACTTCTCCGATCCCACCGCAGCGACACCCTTCACCCGACCCACCCGGGAACGGCTGGCCGCTGCTCTCGGCCGGCACGGTGTCGGCACGGATTCGACGGTGCTGGTCTATGACCACCTCAACGGGATCTGGGCCGCGCGACTGGTGTGGGTATTGCACAGCTACGGGTTCGCCGCCGCCTCCGTCCTCAACGGCGGGTTCGACACCTGGCGCGAGGGCGGCGGTGCCATCGAGACCGGCGATGCCGCCCCGACGCCGACCACTCCCCCTGAGCTCGTTGCCGAGCCCGGTTACTTCGCCGACGCCGACGACATCCGAGCGCTGGGACCGGAAGCGAACTTGATCAATGTGCTTCGGCCAGAGGTCTTTTCCGGTGAAGAAGTGCCCTATGGCCGTGCCGGACACATCCCCGGGAGCGTGAACCTGCCGTTCTCCGATCTGCTCGGTTCCGACGGCACCGAGCTCGATCTCGATCAGGCGGCTCGCGCAGCAGACTCGCTTCGCCCGGGGCCGGTGGTGACCTACTGTGGCAGCGGCATCACCGCCTCGGGATACGCACTGGCACTGCGCGCGTCAGGCCTCGACGACGTGCGGGTCTACGACGGTTCGATGTCCGAATGGGCGGCAGACCCCGACAATCCCCTCACCACATCACTGTGACAATCACACCCCGACACGAAGGACAGACCATGACCACCCTCGAACCGACCCGCGTACCCGACGTTGACGCAGTCATCGACGCGCTGCTCGAATTGCGTTCGCGGACACCACTGGTGCACGCACTGACCAACTACGTGGCAGCCGGGTTCACCGCCAACGTCCTGCTCGCCGCCGGTGCCAGCCCGGCCATGGTCGACAACGTGGAAGAGGCCGGCATCTTTGCCGGAGTCGCCGACGCAGTGCTCATCAACCTCGGAACACCGCAGGCGGCCCTGCACGACTCATACGTCGCCGCCGCGACCTCGGCCCGCGAATCCGGCACACCGTGGGTACTCGATCCGATCGGCGCCGGCGGACTGCCCTGGCGCGGCGAACTCGCCAGGGAACTGCTGGCCCAGCACCCAAGCGTGATCCGCGGCAACGCATCTGAGGTCATCGGCCTGCACGGCCTCGATGGTGGCGGCCGCGGAGTCGACAGCTCGGCCGATCCGGCCGCAGCGGTCCAAGCCGCTCGGGCCCTGCTCGCTTCCGCGGACGCCGTCTCGGCCTCCGGCCCTGTCGATCACGTTGTCGGCGCCACCGGCACCACCCACAACCTGGTCAAGGTGGGCGGCGGACATTCGTTGCTGACCAAGGTCACCGGCACCGGATGCTCATTGGGCGCGCTGGTCGCGGCATATGCCGCCGTCACCCCCAACGGACTGACGGCCGCGGTGTCCGCGCACACCCACGTTGCGGTCGCGGCAGAGATCGCCGCCGAAAAGACCTCGGCACCAGGATCTTTCGCGGTTGCCTACCTCGACGCACTCCACGATCTGGGCCCCGACGACATCCGGTCGCGAGCCCAGATCAGCGGAAATCCGCTCAGCTGACCTGACCGTAGAAGCGTTCGGCGTGGAGGCGGATCACCAGCCGGCGTTCATCGACCATCGCCTGGGCATACTCGTCCCAGTCGTGGTGTTCCCCGGAGATGTCGCGGTAGAGGTCGATCAGTTCCGAGACCGTGTCGTCGTCGGTTGCCTGTGCGGCGACAGGGCTCAGTTCCACCCGGCCCTCTGCGACCGCATACGACCAACCGTCTTCGCTGCTGACCTGAAAACTCGCGCGCGGATCACGCCGTAGATTGGCGACTTTCGCCCGCCCGTCGGTGGACGAGATCCGGAAGACACACTCGCTTGGGTCGAATGAGTAAGCCACCGTGGACAACTGTGGCATCCCGTTGTTCCGGATCGTGGCGAGGGTGCCACGGCTGTGTTCGGTGATGAACTCGATGAACGCCGCGTTGTCGGTCATGCGTCGAAATACTCCTCGTCGGTGACGTGTTCGAGCCAGGTCGTGGTTTCGGCCGGATCGTCGGCGTTGTCGAGCATCGCCAGGTGTTCCATGAACGAATCCGGCGCAGCTCCGTGCCAATGCTCCTCGCCGGGAGGACAGTACAGCGTTTGCCCGGTTTGCGCCTCGATCTTCGGTCCGCCGCGGGACTGCACCCAGGCGATGCCTGCGGTGATGTGCAAGGTCTGACCCAACGCGTGGGAGTGCCACGCGGTGCGGGCGCCCGGCGCAAACCGCACCTTCGCGACGGTCATCCGCTGGCCGTCCTCGCGGGGATGGGCGATCGGGTCGAGCCACACATCCCCGGTGAAGTACTCGGGTGGATTTTTGATGGTCGGTACACGTGGGTCGATGTCCATTGTCTTCTCAGGCTTCCGGGATGTTCATGCCAAAGGATTCACGAGTGATCGCCTCCGGCTCGGGGCCACCGCGGATACCGGTGTCGAGTGCGTCGATGGCGGTGAGCTCGTCGTCGGAGAGCTCGAAGTCGAAGATGTCGAAATTCTCTGCGATCCGTGATGGTGTCACCGACTTCGGAATGACCTGCCGCCCTTGCTGCACATGCCACCGCAGCATCACCTGGGCCGCAGTCTTGTCATGCGCGTTCGCGATCGCGACGATGGTGGGGTCCTTGAGTGTCGAGCCTTTGGACCCGTCGCGGTAGAAGGTGATGCCGCCGATCGGAGACCACGCCTGCGTGAGAATCCCGTGCTCGGCGTTGGCTGCAAGCACGTCGGGTTGCTGGAAGTAGGGGTGCACCTCGATCTGGTTGATCGCCGGCACAACCGATGTCGCGTCCAACAGGCGGGTGAGGTGCTCGCGCATGAAGTTGCTGACGCCGATGGCGCGAACCTTGCCGTCGGACAACAACTTTTCCAGCGCCTTGTACGCGCCGATCGTGAGATCGAACTCGGTCGGCAGCGCCTGATGGAGGATCAGCAGATCGATCTGATCGACCCGGAGTTTGCCTGCGGCCTTGTCGAACGCGTGCAGTGTCTCGTCGTACCCGTAGTCGCTGATCCAGACCTTGGTCTCGATGAAGATGTCCGACCGGTCGAGGTCCGACCGGCTGATCGCTTCACCGACACCCTGCTCATTGAGATAGGCAGCCGCGGTGTCGATGTGGCGGTAGCCGACCTCCAACGCGGTGGACACCGCGGCAGTCGTCTCATCCGGCGGGGTCTGAAATACCCCAAAACCTATTGACGGCAGTGTGATTCCATTGTTGAGAACATAGTTTGAAGGAGCCATGTCTTCCACGGTAACCCTCTACCGCACTCCCAGACAGTGACTGCGAGTACCTGGTTTCGGCGGTGCCGGTCACGGCCGGAGTGCAACTTTCAATGCCTCGCGGACCGGGGCGGACCACCGGTGAGGGTGATATTCGAACCGACCAAGCTCCCGAATCCGACAGGGCCTGCTCATATATTGCGGGCACACCGACACGGCTGATCACCATCGCCGGGCTCATGGATTGCCGGATTGGGTGCGTCGATGACCCGGACATCTCCGGCACCGTACATGTATCTGGCTTTCATGCTCTTCAATTGACCGCTGTTCTGCGATTTTCGGGAGTCACAGTTGTTCCGGGTAACGCCAGTACCTCCCTTGAATCCGCGGCGATGCCTACGGTGGATAGATGAGTTCTACCGAGCTTCGCACCGAGATCCGCGACTTCCTCAGCTCACGGCGTGCGCGCATCACCCCCGAACAGACCGGTCTTCCTGCCTATGGCGGCAACCGAAGGGTCAAGGGACTGCGCCGCGAAGAGGTGTCCCTGCTGGCAGGCGTGTCGGTCGACTACTACGTGCGGATGGAACGGGGGAACCTCGCCGGCGCCTCCGACAGCGTCCTCGGTGCCCTGGCCGGCGCATTGCAACTGGACGAGGCCGAACGCGATCACCTGTTCGCACTCGCCCGCCAGTGTCAGGAGAGTTCGGCGAACCGCCGCCAACGGACCCCACCGACCACCGTTCGCCCGGCGATCCAGCAGGTGCTCGACGCCATCACGGACGCACCGGCCTGGGTTCGCAATGGCCGCCACGACATCATCGCGATGAACCAGCTGGCCCGCGCGCTCTACTCACCGGTGTTGGCCGACCCCCGCCGCCCGACCAACACCACGCGATTTGTCTACCTGCAGCCCATCGCTGCCGAAGAGTTCTTTGTCGACTACGACCAGATCGCCAGGGACGCAGCGGCCATGCTCCGACTCGAAGCCGGCCACAACCCCCACGACAAGGGCCTCATCGCACTCGTCGGGGAACTGTCCACACAGAGCGAATTGTTCCGCAAACGCTGGGCCTCACAGGACGTCCGTTTCCATCGGAGCGGCCGTAAGCGCTTGCGCCACCCCATTGTCGGCCAACTCGACCTGGACTTCGAGAGCATGGAGTTCCCTTCCGAACCCGGCCTGCATCTCAACATCTACACCGCGGCCGCGGGCACGCCCACCGCCGATGCACTCAAACTGCTCGCCTCCTGGGCGGC
Organism: Williamsia sp. Y721; assembly: GCF_059683565.1. NCBI lineage: Bacteria > Bacillati > Actinomycetota > Actinomycetes > Mycobacteriales > Nocardiaceae > Williamsia > Williamsia sp. Y721. The sequence continues at coordinate 81,701 of NZ_JCASNH010000006.1, forward strand.
CGGCCACGACCAGCTCGAAACCGAACGCCAACCAGTGCGCAAGACTTATTGAGTTCTCGTCCTGCTCAATAGATTCACCGAAATGTGGTGTCGGAGGGTTCGGCGGCAGGCGGGTTGGTGCGCGCCAGCGCTTCCAGGTACCAGCGGCCATCGAGCGCGCCAGGTATTTCCACCGCACGGTCGAGGGTGAAGTCGACGATGCGCCGGGCGCCGGGGACTGCGGCGGCACGATCTGCGGACCAGTCGGTGACGGCAGTTCCGGTCAGCTGGAGCACTTCGCCGGTTTCCCAGTTCACGAACAGGAGTCCGGCATGCGGGTCGGCGTCGAGGTTGCCGAGAGTGTTGTACATCGAGTTGCCGCGGTAATCCGGCCAACTCAGATGACGCTCGTCGACGACGGTGACGAACCCTGGATCACCTCCGCGGTGCGAGACGTCCGCGCCGAAACTCTCGTGGCTGGTGGCGACGAAGAACGTGTCGGCACGACGGATGAGTTCTCTTTGTGAGCTGTCGATCCGGTCGAAAGCCCTGACCTGACGCTCACTCGAGTCCGACTCTGCCAGAGGTCCATCGGGCTCGCGGGTGCTGATGTATTTGGGGCAGTTGGAGTAGACCTGCTCCGTGCGTAGTTCCAGCACGCCGCCATTCATTCGGCCAACCCCGTTGATGCGCATGCGCCGACGGGTCCCGGGTTCGATCGCCAGCAACCCCAGCGCCAGCGGTCCCCCATCCAGTGCACTCTCCAGGGGGTCGCCGGCTGATGGTCGAGCGTCCACCCGGACGGTGCGGCTATCCGGTGTGGAGATGAAGCCGGGGCCACCGGCCAGAACGCTGGCCCAGACTGCGCCACCGAGGGCGCGATGCCCCACGAACAGCAGGCGTTGCTGCCCGAGGAACTCCGCCGCGACCTCCGGGATTTCCGGCTGGATCATTCCTCGACCGACCCGGGATGCGATCTCGCGTTCACCCGCCCGCGCCTGCACGCGGAGTTCCCCCTCGTGAAAAGTAGACATGACGATCCTCGATGGTCAGAAGAAGCCGCAGGTCGGTGCGGCGCCGGACGGCGCTGCGGCATGTTCACCCAGGCCGGAAGGGGTGTAAACCTCCAGTCGCGTCCCGTCAGGATCTTCGAAGAAGATGCCGCCGGACGGCGCTCCCTCGCCATGCAGCACAACGCCGTCGTAGTACAGCACGGTGCCCAGCTCGCGGAGGCGCGTTTCGATCGCCCGAACCTGGTCGATATCCGACACCTGGAACGAGAGGTGGTGCAGACCGGGGGCGGCAGGGTTGAAACGTCCCACGCTCTGCTGCCACAGCGTGACCAGCAACGCGTTGTCGTCACCGAGGAACACCCAGCGCCGATCACCGTCGGTGCCCTCGCCCTTCACGTCCCATCCGAAGACCTGCTGATAAAAGCTGGTGGAACGGTCTGCATCGGTGACGTTCAGGCCGACATGTCCGGTCGACAAGCGTGGTGTCGTGGTCATTGCGTTCCTCCAGGTGATTCCTCAATGGCTATTCTGTCTTTATGAAGTTAGACGGTTACACAGAAGGCGTCAACAGCTACGACACCATTCGAGTTGGCGGATCTAATTACCCGAAGATGGTTACAGCTGGTGACGGATATACTTCCGACGTGGTGAATCGACCGCTCACGGGGGAGCCATTGCCGCTGGACCTGGCCAACACGTTCTGGGTGATTTCCGGCGAGTCGCATGACGCCCTGGAGGACCCCGACTTCGTAACCGAGTGGATGGCATCTCATGGTGGTCCAGCAGTTCCCGACCCTCGTCGTGCCACGCGAGCACTCGTTTCAGCTCGCTCCGCTATTCGGACGGCGCTGACGCGACCTTCCGAATCCGCCGACTACGACGCCCTCAATGCGTTGCTGGCTCGCGGACATCTCAGAGAGCGGGTCGATGCCGACGGCGTCCACAGCGTCGTCGAGGTGGACGACCCTCACCAGTGGCTGGCATGGAACGCCGCGCACACGTTGGTCGATCTGCTCAGAACCCAGCCACATCGCATCAAGCCGTGCAGCGGATGCGTGCTCTGGTTCTTGGACACCACGCGCAGCGGCACGCGGAGATGGTGTTCCATGGAAGCCTGCGGTAACCGCGCCAAGGTGCGACGTCACCGCGACGGCTCACTCTCTGAGTGATCCGGAACCGACCGGCACCCGAATCACGTTGAAGCACAGAACTCTTCACGTTGTGGTCGATCCGGGCACCGACTCCGCCAGGATTTCGAAGACCGAGAACGCGTCAGCCCCCGACGGCGGGACCGGGGTTACTCCGGTGCGCCGATATTGAGCTCGTCGGGATGGGCACCCACGCGGACGCCGTCGTCGAGGGTCGCGATGTCAGCGAGGTCGGCGTCACTGAGTTCGAAGTCGAAGACGTTGATGTTCTGGGCAATTCGGTCCGGATTGACCGACTTCGGGATGACGATGAGCCCGTTCTGCAGATGCCAGCGGATGAGAACCTGCGCGGGCGATTTGCCGTACTGCTCCCCCACCCGCGTGATGATCGGGTCGGTGAGCAATGTGTTCGGCTTGGAGTTCGGTCCCCAACCAGAATTGCTGGTTCCGCCGAGCGGACTCCACGATTCGACCGCGATCCCGTGCTTTGCAGCTGCCGCCCGGACCGCCTGCTGCGGTAGGTGCGGGTGGAGTTCGACCTGGTCAACGGCGGGTAGTCCGCCGCGGCTCACCAGCAATTCCAGGTGATGCGGTTCGAAGTTGCAGACCCCGATCGCCTTGGCACGACCCGATTCGGCGATGGTTTCCAGCGCATCCCAGGTCCGCAGCAGACGCGCGTCATCCTGCAGGGGCCAGTGGATGAGATACAGGTCGACGTAGTCCAGACCCAAACGCGACAAGCTCTTGTCGAACGCGCTCAATGCGGGCTCATACCCTTGGTCCGCATTCCACAGCTTTGTCGTGACGAACAGTTCTTCGCGCGGGACACCAGCATTCGCGATGGCCCGGCCGACACCCTCTTCATTGCCGTAAACCGCGGCGGTGTCGATGTGCCGGTAGCCCGCATCATCGATCGCCGACCGAACGGCCAGCTCGGTCTCGTCGTTGGTTGCCTGCCAAACACCCAGCCCCAGTTGGGGAATCGTGGTGCCCGAGTTCAATACGATGGTGGGTACTTGTGCGGCCATATGTCCACCTTACTGTCTTTCACCCACTGCGCGAGGCCAGAATGGTGCACTGGGGACGGGAGGGCTTGGTGTCCAACCTGATTGGGCGCCAAGATCAACCAACGTCGGCCAAAGGTTCGATGGGCCGAGCGGGCACCTAGTCGATGGTCAGCACGATCTTGCCTTGGATATGCCCGCGGGCGGCCCGTTCATGGGCCTGTTGCGCGTGCGCCAGCGGGAAGCTGCTGTCGATGGCGACTCGCAGAGTTCCGCTCGCCATCAAATCGGCGAGCTCGGCGAGCTGCGCACCGTTCGAGCGGACCTGGGTAGCCGTGACCGTAATACCCAATTCCGCATTCTCATCGTCGTCGAACTCACCGAAGTAGACCGGGTAGAGGGATCCACCACGTTTGAGGGTTCGCAGGAAACGTCGACTGTCCGGACCCCCGACGGCGTCCAGGACGAGGTCGACGCCCGCGGCGACTTCTTCGGGTCGGTCGGTGGTGTAGTCGATGAACTCGTCGGCACCGAGTTCGCGCAAAAAGCTCCGGTGGGCGCCGGAAGCCACGGCGATGACGCGGGCTCCCCTCCACTTGGCCAGTTGGACAGCAAGATGCCCAACGCCGCCGGCGGCGCCGTTGACGAGGACGGTGGTATTGCTGTCGAGTGCCACCGGTCGGTGCCGAGCCTCTTGGAACGGGGACGGGTGGTCGTGCCCGAGCGCGATCAGGAACTGCCACGCCGTCAAGCCCGACATGGCCAGACCGGCGGCGTGCACGTGGTCGACGGCGGCCGGTTTGTGAGCAAGGTCTGACGCCGGCGCGGTGACGTACTCGGCGTATGCGCTGCCCTGCAAGGAGGTTGGGAACCGGAGGAGACCGAACACGTCGTCTCCGACCGCGAAACCTTCGACATCGCTCGCGACGGCTTCTACGACGCCGGAGACATCGGTCCCGGGTATGAGCGGGAGTGTCATCGGGGGCTTGAGCTCGGGAGGCACGTTGGGCATCCCTTCACGCGCATACCAGTCGGGCGGGTTGATGCCGACCGCGTGGACTCGGATGAGCACCTCGCCGGACTTCGGCTCGGGAACGGGCACGTCGTCGTTGCGCAGTACCGTCGGGCCGCCGAACTCGTGTAGCCGGATCGCCTTCATCGTGCTCGTGCTTGTTGTCATCGTTCTCTCGTTTCTACCGATCGGGTGCCATGCGTGACGCAGAGCTTGTTAGTGGGACGAACCGTCAATATTGTTGTCGGACAGCGATACTGTCGCTTCTTGGATCTCACTGAAGCGACCGTCTGCGTCGTGTCGAGCGAATAGGTAGACCTCGGTGCGAACGAGCGTTCTGTCGAGCATGTGGATCTCGATTGTGTGGTGATCGGCGTAGAGCGAGCCATCGGTCAGCTCTTCGTGAACCTCGATGGTCCCGCTCGCCATCACTTTCCTGAGCTGGGTCATACGCTCGGCCAGCTCCGCCCTGCCGCCCCAGGCGCCGCCATCGATGCGCTGCCGGAATGCGGGGGTGAAGTGACGTTCGATGGTGTTATCGAGGTCGATGGTCGGATTTAGCAGCGGCTCGATGGCAGCCGTGACGGTGGATCGCGTGTTCATGTCAGTCCTTGTTTCCGGCTTCGAGGGTAAGCTATCGGAGCACTGCTCCGAATATATGGAGCACTGCTCCGTTTGTCAAAGGGAGACCATGCGCGCCGACGCCAGGAAGAACTACGATCAGCTACTCGGGGTCGCCCGCACTGTCGTGACCGAGCAAGGGGCCGACGCGTCACTGCGCGACATCGCGCGCCGCGCCGAGGTTGGGCTCGGCACGCTCTATCGACACTTCCCGACGCGAGAGGCGCTGCTCGAAGCCTTGCTGCGCAAGAGCTTTCGCGAGCTGACGGAACTGGCCGACAAGCTCGAGGCGTCGAAATCGCCCGCGGACGCGCTCGTCGAGTGGTTTTGCGAGTGTGTCGCGGTCACGCACGAATATCGTGGCGCCATCACGCCGATGACGGCCGCCATCGAGGAACCCGGGTCTGCGCTCCATGCCTCGTGCGTGACGTTGCGCGCGGCGGGCGCGCGACTGCTCTCCCGGGCGCAGGACGCCGGCGTCGCGCGGACCGACCTCGATGGCATCGACCTCTTTGCGCTGATCGCAGCCCTCGCGTGGCTCAATGACCAGGCCGCGACGGCGCCACGCGTCGACCATCTCTTGGGCGTCATCACGGGAGCAATCCTCAAGGATCGCTCCCGTGATGACGACGCTCATGCACCGGTCACATAGACCGATTCCGGTTCAGCGGGCACGTACTCAGAGTCGACGGCAGGCCGAATTGACGTCACTCCGCGAATTCAGCCTCAGTGGTGCGTCGCGCCGCCGTTCGAAATACCCGGCGTAACCGACACCATCGCAAGCCGAATCAGCCTGCCAATTCGCCGACCGTCAGGCCACCCCAGATCCCGTACTTCTCGCCATATCGCTCGGCGTGCCTGCGGCATTCCTGCGCGACCGGGCAACTTCCGCAGATCCTCTTCGCGGCGGCTTCGCGACGTCGACGTTCCTTGGCGTATTCGCGTCCGGCCGGCGGGAAGAATATGTTCGCGTCGACGTCCTCGGTTCGGCAACTACCCTGCACTCGCCAATCCCAGCCGGTTTCTCCCCCGACGTAGACGTCGCCGAATCCGGTCATGCCGTGACGGCAAGCGGTGCGCGCACCGCCGCCAGATCTTTGGCCCACACGGCAGCTGCGACCTCGGTTCCGGGCAGTTCCGTGCCCGACGCCGGCTCGTACCCGGCCCGACGGAACAGTGCGTGCAACTCGGACTGATCCGAGCCGGTCTGCACCAGCACGCGGCGATGCCCACGATCGGCTGCCTCTGCCTCGAGCCGGGCCAGGATCCGACTTCCGAGCCCACGGCGACGCTGCGCCGCGGCAGTCCAGATCCGGGTGATCTCGGCGGTGTGGCCATCGGCGCGCCGATATTCTCCGCCGGCAACCGGGACGCCGTCGGCAACCGCGACCAGGAAGGCGTCGCCCGGCCGGACCCGTAACTGCGCAAACCACCCACACGACGTGCCGCCGTACCGTCGGCTGTTCTCGATCGCGACCTGTGACAACGCGGTGCGGGCCAACCGGTCTTCACGAGCCACGCGCACTATCTCGACCTTCGGCCGACATGCCTCGATCATCGGCAGTGCCTGCGGAGCCTCCGGATGGACTGCAGCCGCAGCCATCAGCATCTGGTCGACCGACAACAGCTTTCCGACAAACGACATGACTTTGCTCCCTCGACGGTGGTGCAACCATTCAGCCGCGAAATCGCGCGGCGGGCGATGGTTAGAACCACGCTGATCCGATGAGCGCAGATCGGGTATCACCTTCGGCACCCTTGTCGTTGGCGCAGGTGTACCAACTCTGACGGCCACCGATCACGATGAAGGAGTCTTCGATGTCGACAACTGCGAGCCTGCATCTTGCAGTCGCGCTGGAAGGGGCCGGTTGGCACCCGGCCGCCTGGCGCGAACCCGATGCCAGACCGGCCGACCTCCTGTCGGCCAAGTACTGGGCCGACCTGATCGCCGACGCCGAACGCGGCCTGATCGACTTCGTCACCATCGAGGATTCCTTCGGACTTCGGCCTGCCACACTCGGCGGGCTCGACGCCCGGACCGACCAGGTCAGTGGCCGCCTGGACTCGGTGTTGATCGCCGCGCGGACCGCGCCGTTGACGTCGAATATCGGCATCATCCCCACCGCCGTCGTGACGCACACCGAACCTTTCCATCTGGCCAAGGCGATCGCCACACTCGACTACGTGAGCACCGGCCGGGCCGGGGTCCGACTGCAGGTCTCTGCCCGGCAACACGAGGCAAAGCTGTTCGGCCGCCGCGTCTTTCCCGAGGTCTCGTACGCAGATCTGTCTGATCCGTCGACTCAGGCCCTGATCGCAGATCTCTTCGAAGAGGCTGGCGATTACGCCGAAGTGCTACGGCGACTGTGGGATTCATGGGAGGACGACGCCGAGATCCGAGACGCTGCAACCGGCCGTTTCGTCGACCGCGACAAACTCCACTACATCGACTTCGAGGGCCGCTTCTTCAGTGTCCGCGGACCCGCCATCACCCCGCGACCCCCTCAGGGCCAACCCGTGATCGCGGCGCTGGGTCATCAGCAGATCCCGTACGAGCTGATCGGCCAGTCGGCCGATGTCGGCTTCGTGACCCCGCACACCGGGGCACAGGCCACCGAGACGATCGCCGCGATCAGATCAGCCCAGGAAGCCGCCGGACGCGCGGCGGAGACCGTTCACGTCTTCGCCGATCTGGTTGTCTTCCTTGATGATTCCGCGCAGGAGGCGGCCGATCGCCGCGCCCGTCTCGATGAGCTCGCCGGTGCGGAGTATCAGAGCGATGCACTGATCTTCGCCGGTACCGCGTCCGGTTTGGCAGATCTGATCGAGGAATTGGCTGCGGCCGGGATCACCGGATTCCGGCTGCGTCCCGGCGCGATCCCCCACGATCTGCAGGCGATCAGCGACGCCGTGGTTCCGGAACTGCAACGCCGCGGCCGGTTCCGCGAGAGCTACACGTCGTCCACACTGCGCGGGAACCTGGGCCTGGATCTGCCGGCAAACCGTTACGCAACAGCCAACCATCACTTCTCAGGGGATCTGATCAACCGATGACCAAGCAGGTACACCTCGCGGCGCACTTCCCCGGGGTCAACAACACCACCGTATGGAGCGATCCGGCTGCAGGCAGCCACATCGAGTTCAGCTCGTTCACCCACTTCGCGCAGACCGCGGAGCGCGCCAAGTTCGACTTCCTCTTCCTCGCCGAGGGCCTTCGTCTGCGTGAGCAGAACGGGCTGATCTACGACCTCGACGTCGTCGGGCGACCGGACACGTTCACGGTGCTCGCAGCGCTGGCTGCGGTGACCGACAAACTCGGGCTCACCGGGACCATCAATTCCACGTTCAACGAGCCCTATGAGGTCGCCCGGCAGTTCGCGAGTCTCGATCACCTCACTGCCGGACGCGCGGCGTGGAATGTGGTGACCTCCTGGGACGAGTTCACCGGACAGAACTTCCGTCGCGGCGGCTACCTTCCACAGGAGCAGAGATACCAACGCGCACAACAGTTCCTGGAGGTTGCCACCGAGCTGTGGGACTCCTGGAACGACGATGATGTGGTTGCCGATCGCGAGTTGGGTACGTTCCTGCGACGTCCCGACGCCGGCACTTTCCATCACACCGATGACCAGTTCGACATCTCGGGCCAGTTCAACGTGCCACGCGGCCCACAGGGACGTCCGGTCATCTTCCAGGCAGGCGACTCCGAGGACGGTCGTGACTTCGCCGCCGCGAAGGCCGACGCGATCTTCTCGCGCCATTCGACCCTCGACGACGGACAGTTGTTCTACAAGGACGTCAAGGCGCGTCTGGCCACGTACGACCGCCTGCCAGAGGAGCTACTGATCCTGCCTGCCGCGACCTTTGTGCTCGGTGACACCGACGCCGAGGCCGCCGAGCGGGCTCATGAGATCCGCCTTCAGCAGGTCAGCGGGCAGACCGCGATCAAGTTCCTCGAACAGCTGTGGAACCGCGACCTGTCCGACCACGATCCCGATGGCCCACTACCTGCCGTTGATCCGGCACCAGGGGAGAACACGGTCGCGAAGGGCCGCGCCAGTGTGCGCATGCATCGGGACCCGCTGGCTGTCGCCGCCGAGTGGCGTGCCAGGGCCGAGGCCGAGAACCTGACCACCCGTGAACTGATCATCGAGGTCACCGGGCGCCAGGCCTTCATCGGTTCACCGGCAACAGTCGCCGCCGAGATCAACAACTTCGTGCAGTCCGATGCCAGCGATGGATTCATCCTGGTCCCGCACATCACCCCGGGTGGTCTCGACGAGTTCGCCGACACCGTGGTTCCACTGCTGCAGGAGCGTGGGGTCTACCGGACCGAATACGAGGGCGACACGCTGCGCGATCACCTCGGCCTACCGACACCCGCCAAACCCCGATGATGTGGCCTTTTGGCGGTGTCGACCTGGGCTTTTACTCGCTATAAGGGCACATCATCGGGTCAGCTCTCCCGCTCGATGAGGCGGTGCGGCCAGGCCTCGTCCGGGATGTCCCGCAATCGGCACGGGACATCGTGGGCGGTGAACCAGCCGCGATAGTGGATCAGCTCACCGATCACCGGATTGCGCACGGTCGCGTCGACCCGGAAGCGGTTGTGTCGGTCGTCCCAGCCCTCGGCGTATTGCATCCGGGCTGCCATGAACCCACGCATGCCGACTTTGGGACCGGAGGTGAGCAGCCGCATGGGTCCGCTCTCGAACACCAGCGAGCCCTCCCTGTCGACCCTGGCATCCAGCGGCCAGAGCAGTTCCGGTCCATCGCCGAAGTAGTCGACCAGACCCTCGCGACCGTCCACCAGGAGCGAGTTCAGCCCCTGGGCACCACTGGTGTAGTTCAGGGATCGCATCACCGCCAGCGACTCCCGGCCGAGTTCGTCTTCATAACAATAATTTTGCATCGTGAAGGGAACCAGGCGGCTGGATTTTGTCGGCATGGCATTGCGTTTGCCGAAGTGCCGCAGCGCGGTTGACACAAGAGGCGAACTGTAAATCGACTCCATAATTCCGGTTGCCGACTGCGCCAAAAGGGATTTCGAATCAATCCCGTAGCGCCACTGTAAGTTTGGATGCAGACTTTCGAACTCTTGACCCAAAACATTCTGGATGACCGAGCTCACTGCAACCCCCCGTTCCGACAATGCGGCATGAGGACTGAATGTACTACGAACGGCCTGCCTAAAATGTTGGGTCGGAGCACGTATTACTGCACAACACAGAGGAGCATCACGTGAGCACTCAGGTCGAAGAGATGGAGTTCGCCGCCGAGACGCGGCAGCTGCTGGATCTGATGATCCACTCGATCTACTCGAACAAGGATTCTTTCCTTCGAGAGTTGGTGTCCAACGCATCGGACGCCCTCGACAAACTGCGGATGGAGTCGTACCAGGACAAGGATCTCGACGCCGACACCTCCGATCTGCACATCCAGATCTCCGTCGATCCCGAGGCCCGCACCTTCACGATCGCCGACAACGGCATCGGCATGACGCGCGATGAGGTCGTCGACCTGATCGGCACGCTGGCGAAGTCGGGTACCGCCGAGGTCCGCAAGAAGCTGAAAGAGGCCAAGGACTCGGCCGCGTCGGAAGAGTTGATCGGCCAGTTCGGCATCGGCTTCTACTCGACCTTCATGGTGGCCGACAAGGTCACCCTGCTCACCCGCAAGGCAGGCCAGTCCCAGGCCACCCGCTGGGAGTCCGCAGGCGCGGGTAAGTACACGATCGAAGAGGTCATCGACGCCCCGCAGGGCACCTCGGTGACGTTGCACCTCAAGCCCGTCGACGCCGAAGACGATCTGCACGATTACACGTCGGTGCCGAAGATCCGGGAACTGGTGAAGAAGTACTCCGACTTCATCTCGTGGCCCATCCGGATGGACGTCACCACCCCGGTACCGCCGAAGGCTGCCGACGCCGAGTCCGACGAGGGCGAAGCCGAGGACGACGCCCCCACCGAGACGACGGTGACCGAGACCCTGAACTCCCAGAAGGCACTCTGGACGCGTCCGCGCTCGGAGGTCACCGACGAGGAGTACGCCGAGTTCTACCGGCACGTCAGCCACGCCTGGGACGATCCGCTCGAAACCATCCAGATGAAGGCCGAGGGCACCTTCGAGTACCAGGCCCTGCTGTTCATCCCGTCGACGGCACCATTCGATCTGTTCATGCGGGAACACAAAGCCGGCGTGCAGCTGTACGTCAAGCGGGTGTTCATCATGGACGACTGCGAAGAACTCATGCCCGAGTACCTTCGCTTCGTCAAGGGTCTCGTTGACGCCGCCGACCTCTCGCTCAACGTTTCGCGGGAGATCCTGCAGCAGGACCGCCAGATCAAGGCCATCCGTCGACGGCTCACCAAGAAGGTCCTGAGCACCATCAAGGACATGCGGACCAACGACCGCGAGAAGTACGACACCCTGTGGTCGCAGTACGGCCGGGTCCTCAAAGAAGGTCTGCTCTCCGACATCGACAACCAGGCCGCCCTGCTGTCGATCATCTCGCTCAGCTCGACGCACTCCACCGACACGGCAACAACGCTGGCCGAATACGTCGAGCGGATGAAAGACACGCAGAGCCAGATCTTCTACGCCACCGGCGAGTCGCGCGAACAGCTCGAACGCTCCCCCCACCTCGAGGCGTTCAAGGCCAAGGGCATCGAGGTGCTGCTGCTCACCGATCCGATCGACGAGATGTGGATCGGATCGATCACCGATTTCGAGGGCAAGCCGCTGCAGTCGGTGGCCAAGGGCGAGGTCGACCTGAGCGGCGAGGCCGACAAAGAAGAGGACAACAAGAAGGACGAGGAGTTCGGCGAACTCCTCACCTGGATGACCGGTGTGCTCGTCGACGATGTCAGCGCGGTGCGGTTGTCGAGTCGCCTGACCGATTCGGCCGCCTGCATTGTCGGTGAGGCACAGAGCCTTTCACCGGCCCTGGAACGGATGTACCGGGACTCGGGGATCCCGATGCCCGACAGCAAGCGGATCCTGGAACTCAACCCGGACCATCCGCTGACGGTCGGTCTGCAGAAGGCGTTCGCCGAGCGCGGCGACGACGACGCACTGCGCCAGTCGGCCGAATTGCTGTACGGCGCGGCACTGTTGGCCGAAGGTGGCACTCCCAAGCAGCCCGCCGCCTTCAGTAAGACGCTGGCTGATCTGTTGACCCGGACGGTCTCCGCCAGCTGACCAACCCCCGATGATGTGGCCTTTTGGCGAACAAAAGCCCAGGCGGGCACCGCCACAAGGGCACATCATCGGGGTCGGGGAGCCCGTTCAGTGGATCCCGAACTCTTTGATCTTCCGATAGATGGTGGCGCGGGAAAGACCAAGTGCGGCTGCGGCTGCGGCCTTGTTACCGTTGTTGTCCAGCAGACTTCGCACGATCGCGTCACGTTCCAGCGATTCGATCTGGGACAGTGTTCGCCGGATCGTGGTGCGACATTCCGCCGGGAGATGTTCGACGTCGATGACCCCACCCCGTCGCACGGCCAGTGTTTCGGTGAGGATGCGGCGTAGTTGGGCAACATTTCCGGGCCACGGATGCTTGCTCAGCGCGCGGACCGCAGCCGGCGCGAGCCGGGCGGTCGACCCGGGATGGATCTGCTCGATCAGATAAGGCACCAGGGCATGAAGATCTTCGCTGCGATGCCGCAGCGCCTGCAAAGTCACCGTGTGTGAGAAGAACGGCAGCAACGTTGCCTCGACTTCGCTGCGTTCGGTGTTTCCGCTGGTGGTCGCCGCAACCCACCCCGTCCCCTCCACCGACTGCAGCAGAAGAGCAACCGGATCCACCAACAACGTTGGTAGCCGGTCGATGTCGGCAAGCAGAACGTTGAAGGCATCACTCGATTCGAGCTCCGCGGACAGCAGGTCCAGGTACCTCTCGTGATCGGCGGCATCACGGATCCCGAGCGTGAGCAGATGGGTGGCCGGGGCCAGTTTGTGCGCGGCCGCGGTCACCAGGGTGGCCCGCCCGGTACCGGGTTCGCCCTCGACGAGCACCCAGTGCCGGTCGGCGTAACAGCGTCGCACCTGGTTGTAGCTGCGCCGCAGTGAAGCGCTGTTCCCGACGAGTCCGGCGGGCAGGGGTTCTCCCTCGATCCAGGTCGGCGACGGGGACGGGGCAACCCAGGCGTCGGGGAAGTCGTCCACCGTCACGTGGAACACGATATTCACTGCACCGGAACGTATTTCGTCGCGATCGGCCACCGAGACCCGCGCGTTCCGTCCACTCGGCAGCTGCGCCACCAGGGTTCGCGTCGCGGCGACGGCCTGCACGTCGAGCGCGTGTTCGAGCAAAGCCGTCTGGTCGCGTGCGTCCAGGGTCCGCCGCAGATAGGCATTCATCAGGACCATCTCACCGGCGACGGCGAGGACTCCGCGGCTGTAGCGGCGGGCAGTCGTGAGGTAGGTGGTCAGCAGCGCGGTCTCGCGTTCGTTGGCCTGGCTCAGCAACTGGTTCTCGATCTGCCTGCTCGCCGACTTCGCGAGCGACAACAGCAACGGATTGGCGTGCTCGGCGCGACAGGTCATGTCGAGCACTCCGAGGAGCGCACCGGAATTCGGATGCCGAATCGGCACGCCCGCACACGCCAATGTCCCGAGCTCTCCGACGTAATGTTCGCTGCCGAGGATGTACGTCGGCTGCCGGGTCTCGATGGTGGTCCCGATGCCGTTGGTCCCGACGAACTGCTCGGCGTAGCTGTACCCGCGCGCCAGCTTCACCTCGTCGAGGGTGCGGTTGATGCCCGCATCCGACGAGAACCGCTCCAGGATGAGCCCCTCCGCCGACGTCAGGATCACGCTGACCGGCTGGCTCGCCATGTCATCGGTGATCGACTTCAACACCGGGCCCGCGGCGTTCATCAGCGGGGTGTCGAGGTCGGGTTCTCGAACGAACGGCAACTCCACCCGGTCGACGTGGATGTGGAGCGCTTGCGACCGTCGCCACGAATCCAACACCGCAGGACGGACGGGATGAGCGGCCCGTCCATCTGTGGTCAGAAATTCCTCGCGGGCCAGCTGCCGTTCCCCTGCTGACCAGCCACGATCGGCGAAACTCGACATCCTCGCAGGTCACCTCCATGACCGGGTGTCAAATTCCGGTCTGGCGCCATCGTAAGAGCGTCTCGGAATGAGACGCGTCTCACATTGAGACGTCCTACCCATCGTAACGAGTGTGTCATCGGTCACAGGGAGCTTTGCGGCTCTCGCCATCGACCGCCCGCGTGCTTGAACGAGGAGGACTGCGTTGAGCAGACAGAGTCTGAGCAAGGCACACAAGAAGATCACAGAACTGTCCTGGGAGCCGACCTTTGCCACGCCGGCCACCAGATTCGGCACCGACTACACCTTCGACAAGGCACCCAAGAAGGATCCGCTCAAGCAGATCCTCCGTTCGTACTTCCCGATGGAAGAGGAGAAAGACAATCGCGTCTTCGGCGCGATGGATGGCGCCATTCGCGGCAACATGTTCCGGCAGGTCGAGCAGCGGTGGATGGAATGGCAGAAGCTGTTCCTCTCGATCATCCCGTTCCCGGAGATCTCCGCCGCCCGGGCCATGCCGATGGCCATCGACGCGGTCCCCAACCCGGAAATCCACAACGGGCTGGCCGTACAGATGATCGACGAGGTCCGGCACTCGACGATCCAGATGAACCTCAAGCGCCTCTACATGAACCATTACATCGATCCCGCCGGCTTCGACATGAGCGAAAAGGCGTTCGCCAACAACTACGCAGGCACCATCGGCAGGCAGTTCGGCGAGGGCTTCATCACCGGTGACGCGATCACCGCGGCCAACATCTATCTGACAGTGGTCGCCGAGACCGCATTCACCAACACCCTGTTCGTCGCGATGCCGTCGGAAGCGGCCGCCAACGGTGACTATCTGTTGCCCACGGTGTTCCACTCCGTCCAGTCCGACGAGTCACGGCACATCTCCAACGGCTACTCCATCCTGTTGATGGCCCTGGCCGACGAGGACAACCGCCAGCTCCTCGAACGCGATCTCCGCTACGCCTGGTGGAACAACCACTGTGTGGTGGACGCGGCGATCGGCACGTTCATCGAGTACGGCACCAAAGACCGTCGTAAGGACCGCGACTCCTACGCCGAGATGTGGCGGCGGTGGATCTACGACGACTACTACCGCTCCTACCTCATCCCGTTGGAGAAGTACGGGCTGAAGATCCCGCACGATCTGGTCGAGGAGTCCTGGAACCGCATCGTCAACAAGGGTTACGTCCACGAGGTCGCCCAGTTCTTCGCCACCGGCTGGCCGGTGAACTACTGGCGCATCGACGCGATGACCGACGAGGACTTCGAGTGGTTCGAATACAAGTACCCGGGTTGGTACGACAAATACGGAAAGTGGTGGGAGGCCTACAACCGGATGGCGTATCCGGGAAAGAACAAGCCCATCGCCTTCGAGTCCGATGCCAACTACCAATATCCGCATCGCTGCTGGACCTGCATGGTGCCCGCCCTCATCCGTGAGGACATGGTCACCGAGAAGGTCGACGGTCAATGGCGGACCTACTGTTCGGAAACGTGCGCCTGGACCGACATCAAGGCGTTCCGTCCCGAATACGAGGGCAGGCCGACGCCGAACATGGGCCGCCTCACCGGTGACCGTGAGTGGGAGACCCTGCATCACGGCCGCGATCTCGCCGACATCGTCAAGGACCTCGGATACGTCCGCGATGATGGCAAAACCCTTATCCCGCAGCCACATCTGCACCTCGATGATCCGAAGAAGCTGTGGACCCTCGACGACATCCGGGGCATCGAGTTCGGCAGCCCGAATGTCGCGCTGAACGAGATGTCCGATGCGGAACGGGAGGCACACATCGCCGAATACAAGGCCGGTGGCCCCGCCGGTCGGCCGGCGAAACAAGCGGCAGGCGTCTGACCCCTCGCCGGGCCCCACCACCCGGCCAGGCGTCTGCTCAGAACTCGGGGGCAGTGTGGTTGCACGCGCCACGCTGCCCCTGGGCTCAATCCATTCACTGCCTCCATCCATCTCAGTGCAAGGACCTCGACCCATGGGTGACACCCACAATGTTCGGTTCGAACCCGTCGACCTCGACATCGAAGTCGACGAGGACGAAACGATCCTCGATGCCGCTTTCCGCCAGGGTGTTTCGCTGATGCACGGCTGTCGCGAAGGGCAATGCTCGGCCTGCAAGTCCTTTCTCCTCGACGGCGACATCCAGATGGACCGGTACTCGACGTTCGCGCTGGCAGACTACGAGAGCGAAGAAGGCTACGTACTGCTCTGCAAGACACACGCGTATTCGGACTGCGAGATCGAACTCATCAACTTCGACGAGGACGAACTGCGCAATGCCGTACCCCTGCAACACCTCAGGACCAGGATCGTCGGTCTCGACGACCTGACCCACGACATCGTGTCGGTCAAGCTGGAACTGCTCGAACCCGAGACGTTTGTGTTCAAGCCGGGGCAGTACGCCGATCTGATGATTCCCGGTGCCGACGAGCACCGCTCGTTCTCCATGGCCACCACCCCCACCATGGCGGGGCGACTGGAGTTCATCATCAAAAAGTATCCCGGTGGCCGATTCTCCGGCCTGCTCGAGACGTCGCTGGCCGTCGGCGACGAACTCGAACTCAACGGCCCGTACGGGTCTTTCACCATCAAGGAGTCCTCTGTACGGCCCATCATCTGCATCGCAGGCGGTGCAGGCATGTCCCCCATCCTGTCCCTGCTCCGCCATCTCTCCGAGCTGGAGAGCGCCGGCGGTGCGCCGGTCCGGCCGGTGCACTTCTACTACGGGGCCAGGACCGCCAAGGATCTGTTCTATCTGCACGAGATCAAGGAGATCGGCAACCAGTTGCCCGACTTCACCTTTGTTCCATGTCTGTCCGAGGAGACCACGGCAGATTGGGAAAGCATGGGCGTGGCAGGCGATTTCGGTTTCGTCACCGAGGTGGTCGAGCGACGCGAGTCCGGAATGGAATCCGCGGACTTCTATCTCTGCGGTCCACCACCGATGGTCGACGCCGCGATGGCATTGCTCGACGGTGCCGGAGTGCGGATCGACCAGGTCCATTTCGACAAGTTCACCACCACCATCCCGCAAGACAGTTGACTCTTCGTCCCCGACCGAGATGCGCCCCGACCGACCGCAACCGAAAGTGAGTTCAAAGATGAGCGCCCCAGCAGCCCCCAAACCCGATACCGGCGGCGAGAACGGGAAACCGGTTCGCAGCTTCCCGAAGCCCCACTTCACCGATGCCGAGGCCGGAGCTCTCGACTTCCCGAGTTCGAAGAGCCGGAGCTACAACTACTTCAAGCCCGCGAAGATGCGGGCCACCACCTACGAGGACGTCACCTTCGATGTCCAGCCCGATCCGGAACGCCACCTCAGCCAGGGCTGGATCTACGGATTCGCCAATGGACCCGGCGGCTACCCGAAGGACTGGACTGCGCTGAAATCAACTGACTGGCACCAGTTCCGCGATCCCAACGAGGAGTGGGAACAGACCATCTACCGCAACAACGCGAACGTGGTGCGGCAGATCCAGCAGAACCTGGCCAACGCAAAACTGGTCGGCGCCTACGACTCATGGACTCCGAGCTGGGCAACGTTCATCGAACGTAACCTAGGTGCCTGGATGCACGCCGAGAACGGCTTGGGACTGCATGTGTTCACCGCAGCACAACGGTCGGCACCGACCAACATGCTCAACAACGCCATCTGCGTCAACGCCGCCCACAAGATGCGGTTCGCGCAGGATCTCGCGCTCTACAACCTCGACCTGACAGACACGATCGAGGGCTTCGACGGCGCGGTGCACCGCGATGTCTGGCAGTCCGACCCGGTGTGGCAGGGCGTGCGCGAGAATGTGGAACTGCTGACTGCCGAGGGTGATTGGGCCGAAGCGGTGTTCGCCACGAACATCATCTTCGAACAGCTCGTCGGTGTCCTGTTCCGGTCACTGCTGGTGATGCAGATCGCAGCCCGCAACGGGGACTACGTCACTCCCTCCCTTGTCGGATCCGGTGAACACGACTACAACCGCGACCTCGGCTACACCAGGGCCATGTTGCGCATGCTGGTGACCGACGCCGAAGACGGTGAGGCCAATCGTGAACTGCTGGCGACCTGGGCGGACAAGTGGATTCCGCTGAGTCTGGCCGCCGCCCGCGAGTTGCAGCCGATCTGGTCGCAGCCGGCCGAACGACATGTGCCGTTCGCCGATTCGTTCGCCGCCGCCAAGACCGGGCTACGGACCGTTCTCGAAGATCTCAACATTCCTGTATCGAAGGAGCTGTCAGCATGAGCGAGATGACCTTTGGCGCCGACATCGGATCGTCCAACATGTGCGGTGTCACCCTGATGAACAACCAGAACGGCTACGTGGTCGCCGAGATCATGGGCCGCAAAGAGGGTGTCGAGATCGAAGAGTTCCCGTCGATGATCCGCGTCGACGGGCAGAAAGTCCTCACCTTCGACTTCGACGAGATCACCAATGCGCTCGGCTCCGAGTTCGATCAGTCCGACTTCGAGGAGATCATGTCCACCCACTACGGGCGGATGGTCCACTTCGACGACCGGACGATGCTGTTCGCCAACCCCGAGGATGCCGCCGAGTTCATCGATTTCGACCTCAAGGTCGTCGAGTAACCCTACCCATCACCAGTATTGGAGCAATCGATGTACAACAAGGATGGCGAGAGCTACTACATCGTGGACAGCCACATCCACTTCTGGAACGGTGGACCACGCAACCAGAAGAACCGGTACGGCAAGGGTTTCACCGGTTGCTTCTATGACTATCACGCGAATCTGTCCCCGGAATCAGAGAAGTGGACACTGGAGAAGTTCGGTAACTACACCGAGGACGACCTGATGCACGACCTGTTCGAGGTCGGGTATGTCGACAAGGGCATCTTCCAGCCCACCTACCTCTCCGACTTCTACATCGACGGTTTCAACACCACCGAACGCAACGGTGCACTGGCAGAGAAACATCCGGACAAGTTGATGACCAACGGCGCCTGGGACCCGCGCAACGGGGAGGCCGGACTCGAGGACCTGGAGAAGCTGGCCGCCCGGTGGAACCTGCAGGGCGTCAAGCTCTACACCGCCGAGTGGAAGGGCAACTCCAAGGGGTACAAGCTCACCGACGACTGGTCGTACCGCTACCTGGAGAAGTGTCAGGAACTGGGTATCAAGAACATTCACATCCACAAGGGACCCACGATCTATCCCCTCAACCGGGACGCCTTCGACGTGGCCGACGTCGACGATGTGGCAACGGCATTCCCGGAGCTCAACTTCATCGTCGAACATGTCGGGCTGCCCCGCCTGGAGGACTTCTGCTGGATCGCCACGCAGGAGCCCAATGTGTATGGCGGCCTTGCCGTTGCGATGCCGTTCATCCACACCCGGCCACGGTACTTCGCGCAGATCATCGGCGAGTTGCTGTACTGGGTTGGTGAAGACCGGCTGACGTTCGCCAGCGATTACGCCATCTGGAAGCCGGCGTGGCTCATCGAGAAGTTCGTCGACTTTCAGATCCCCGAGGACATGCAGTCCGAGTACGGCACGCTCAACACTCAGATCCGCAAGAAGATCCTAGGCCTCAACGCGGCCAAACTCTACGGTTTCGACGTCCCCGAGCAGGCCCGGATCCAGCCCGACGAGTCCGCACCCGCCGAGGAGCCGGTCGGCAGCAGCCCGGCCAAGCCGACCTCGTCATCATCGGCGTCGGTCACGGTATGACTGTCACAAATAGTCCGGCCCGGACGGCCACAAATAGTCCGGCCCGGACGGCCACAAGTGGTCCGGCCCGGACGGTCATCAGCTGGCCCACTTCAATCGGTACGGTCACGGCGGCGACGGCGCGGCGGGTCTGGGATGCACTGGGGACTGTGCGCGATCCCGAGTTGGACGAGCCCATCACCGACCTGCAGTTCGTGACGTCGGTCGATCTGGACACCGCGGGTTCCGGCATCGGGGTTGCAATCCGGTTACGCCTCCCGACGTACTTCTGTGCGCCCAATTTCGCCTATCTCATGGTCGCCGACGCGTACGACGCGGTGGCAGCCCTACCGGAGGTGGACCGCACCGTGGTGCGCCTGGAGGATCACTTCGCGGCCGAGGAGATCAACGACGGTGTCGCAGCGCGGGCCGGGTTCACCGGATCCTTTCCCGGGCTGGCGATCGATGAACTCGAAGAGCTCCGTCAGACCTTTCAGCGCAAGGCCTATCTGGCGGCACTGGAACGGATGTCACGTCGGTTGGCCGCCGATGGTGTTGATGTCGAGCAGTTCTCGGCCCTGACCATCGGCGATCTTCCGGCCGGTCACGAGCTCGATTCCCTCCTACGTCGTCGGGGCGATGTCGGTTTGGGATCGGGGCGGTCCGAGCTGGTCATGGTCGAGCACGATGGCCTGCCGATAGGCGCGGACGTCCTTCCCAAGCGGCTGCGTTTCGCCAAGTCCGTGCGGGTGAGCATCGAAGGCAACGGCATCTTCTGCCGCGGCCTGTTGACAACCCGTTACGGCGACGACATCACCCCCGGAACCGGCAGCAGCGTAGGTGAATCGGCGGGCACCGACCTGGGGATGCCAACGATGAGGAGCGAGTCATGAAAGCGGTGCAACTGTCGGCCTATGACACCAAACCCGAGCTGGTGGACGTCCCCGACCCCCATGCCGGCGGCGCCCTCGATGTGGTGGTGAAGATCGGTGGTGCCGGTGTCTGTCGCACCGATCTGCACATCATCGAAGGGCAATGGGAACAGAAGTCCGGTGTCACATTGCCGTACACGATCGGACACGAGAACGCCGGCTGGGTACAGGAAGTCGGTAGTGCGGTCACCTCGGTCAAGCCCGGCGATCCGGTGATCCTGCATCCGCTGGCAACGTGTGGTTTGTGCCGGGCCTGCCGTGCCGGCGACGATGTACATTGCAGCGCTTCGGCTTTCCCGGGTATCGACAGCGACGGCGGGTACGCCGAATACCTCAAGACCAATGCCCGTGCCGTGGTCAAACTCGATCCGTCATTACAGCCCGCTGATGTCGCGGCCCTGGCCGACGCCGGCCTCACCGCCTACCACGCGGTGGCCAAGGCGGCCCGGTTCCTTCGTCCCGGCGACACCGCGGTGGTGATCGGCGCGGGTGGTCTCGGCCATATCGGGGTCCAGGTGCTCGCGGCACTGTCAGCGGCCCGGATGATCGTGGTGGACCGGTCCGAGCCGGCGCTGGCGCTGGCCGCCGAACTGGGTGCCCATCACACGGTCGTTGCGGACGGCACCCAGGTGCAGCAGGTTCTCGACCTGACAGACGGGAACGGCGCCGAGGCCGTCATCGATTTTGTCGGTGAAGGTGGCGCCATCGAAGACGGTGTCGGGATGTTGCGCCGGGCAGGCAACTACTACGTGATCGGATACGGCGGCACCCTGTCGATTCCGACGATCGACATCATCTCCACCGAGATCAATTTCATCGGAAACCTGGTCGGCTCCTACAACGACCTGGTCGAATTGATGGTCCTTGCGGCGCAGGGCAAGGTGTCGCTGCACACCAGCACCTATCCGCTGGCCGACTTCGCCACCGCGCTGTCCGATCTCGACGCCGGGAACGTCCGGGGGCGGGCCATCCTCATTCCTTAGATCTCCTAAACCACATAGCTTTTCAATTCGTCTACACATGAAGGTGCGTGCACAATGGCAAAGGATCTGCGCTTCGGTTCGGACGCTCGGGCTCGGTTGGAGATGGGGGTCAATGCGCTTGCCGATGCGGTCAAGGTGACCCTCGGACCCAAGGGCCGCAACGCGGTACTCGAAAAACTCACCGGCCCACCGACCATCACCAATGACGGTGTCACCATCGCCAAGGAGATCCAGCTCCGCGACCCGTACGCCAACATGGGAGCACAGCTGGTGAAAGAGGTTGCCACCAAGACCAACGGGGTGGCAGGCGACGGCACCACCACCGCTACGGTTCTCGCCCAGGCGATGGTGCGCGAAGGTCTCCGGGCCGTCGACAACGGCGCAAACCCGATGCAACTCAAGCGCGGTATCGAAAAGGCGGTGGACGCGGTTGTCGCTCTGCTGCAACAACGTTCCCGTGAGGTGACCGGCGAAGAACAGCTCCGGCATGTGGCGATGCTCTCGGCCAACAACGACCCCGACATCGGCGACGTGATCGCCACGGCCATGACCCACGTGGGTGTGGGCGGTGTGGTCAGCGTCGAGGAATGGCCGCAGTTCGGACTGGGGCTGTCGTTTGTGGACGGTGTCGAGTTCGACCACGGTTACATCTCCCCCTACTTCGTCACCGACAAAGACCGGATGGAGTCACAGCTCGACGACGCCTACGTGTTGCTCACCAATCAGAAGATCACCACGGTGCAGACCCTGATGCCGGTGCTCGAGCAGGTGCAGCGCAGCAAGCGGCCGCTGTTGATCCTCTGCGAGAACATGGACGGCCCCGCGCTGTCGATGCTCATCACCAACAACATGCATGACACGTTCCGTTCGGTGGTGGTGCGGGCTCCCGGCTTCGGTCATCGGCGCGTTGCCGAATTGGAGGACTTCGCAGCAATTTTGGGTGGCCGGGTCGTCAGCGCCGACTCCGGCCTCTCCCTCGCCGACGTACGTCTCGAACACCTCGGCCGGGCAAAGAAGGTCACCGTCACCGAGTTGTCGACAACCATGGTCGACGGCGGTGGTGACGTGGCGGAGGTCCGGGCCCGTATCCATCAACTCGAACAAGAGCTGGCGCGAACCGAGAACGAGCACGACCAGGACAACCTGCAACTGCGCATCGCCAGGCTGTCCGGCCGGGTGGCGATGATCCACGTCGGCGCAGCCACCGGCGTCGAACTCAAAGAGAAGCAGCACCGCGTCGAGGACTCCCTGTCGGCAACCCGGGCCGCAATGGAGGAAGGCATCGTCGCAGGCGGCGGCACCGCGCTGATCCAGGCACAGGCGACGCTCGATCTCCTCGAACTCACCGGCGACGCCGCCGAGGGCCGTGAGATCGTCCGTCGCGCAGTGGAAGAACCGCTGCGCTGGATCTCGATCAACGCCGGTTACGACGGTGACGAGGCCGTGCAACGGGTCGCCGACCTTCCGGAAGGGCACGGGTTCAACGCGGTCACCGACACCTACGGCGACATGTTCACCGCCGGGATCATCGACCCGCTGAAGGTGACCCGCTCGGCGTTGCAGAGTGCCGCCTCGATCGCGGCGCTGCTCCTTACCACCGAGACCCTGGTCGTCGAGGAGGTGATCCAGAATCCCGGCGCCATCATCGCTCCCGGATTCGGTGACCTCGCCGAAGGCATGGTCCGACCGTCGAACATCTACTGAACACCGCACCATGACCACCGACTTTGTCGCACCGTCGCCGACGATGCGAGCCCGGCCACGCCTGGTGTTGCGCTCGCCCGAGGTCACCGACGGCGGACGGTTGCGGACCGCACAACGCAGTGGACTACTCGGCGGCGGCGGGCTCGATGTGTCACCGTCGTTGCAGTGGTCGGGCGCACCGATCGGAACGCTCTCCTACGCGGTGACAGCCACAGACTCGCGCGGCCGGTGCCATTGGGCGGTCGCCGATGTCAGTGGTGGTGTGACCGCACTGGTGGTCGACGCCGGCAATGGAACCGGCGAGCGACTACCCAGTCTGGCAAAGCAATTGCGTAACGATTTCGGGATCGTACGGTATGTCGGTCCGTCGCCGGCCCCGCCCGGCCTGCCGGGACGGTTCACATTCACCGTCCATGCGGTGGACATCGGCCGGCTGCCACTCGGCGTCCTCGCCGGATCTGTTCAGCTGCACGAGGCGCTCCACATTCACAGCCTCGGCCGCGCGACATTGACCGCAGCCCACGGGTGGACGCCGCCCGCCCACTGACTGCGACGAACCCTACTGACCGGGCCGAACATGCTTCGGCACGGCCCGCCCGCAGGAACACACATCAGGTGCGAAGATGAAGCACGTGAATGTGCGCGCGAAGAACAACGTCAAGATCCTCGGGCGCGAAGACGGGCCGACGATCATGTTGGCCCACGGATTCGGATGCGACCAGAACCTCTGGCATCGGGTGACCAAGCGGTTGGTCGACGACCATCGGGTGGTGCTGTTCGATCACGTCGGCGCAGGCGCCTCCGATCCGGCCGCGTGGGACGCCGAGCGGTATTCGAACCTCGAGACCTATGCGCAGGATGTGCTCGACATCGTCGTCGAACTCGATCTGCACGACGTGGTGTTCGTTGGTCACTCGGTCGCCTCGATGATCGGCGCCGTCGCCGTGGCCAAAGAACCCGACCGGTTCGCCAAGCTGGTATTGCTGACCCCGTCGCCGCGCTATGTCGACGACGAATCCGATGGATATCGGGGTGGCTTCACGCGTGGTGACATCGACGAACTGCTCGAGTCTCTCGAGAGCAACTACCTCGGTTGGTCGGCGTCGATGGCGCCGAACATCGCGGGTAACCCGGAGCGACCGGCGCTCGGCGACGAGTTGACCGAATCCTTCTGTCGAACCGACCCCGAGAAGGCGCTGGTGTTCGCCCGCGCCACCTTCCTGTCCGACAACCGCACCGATCTCGCGCGTGTCACCGTGCCAACCCTCGTGATCGAGTGTGCGCGAGACTCACTGGCACCCCGCCACGTGGGCGCATATGTGCACAGCCAAATCGAGGGCAGCGAACTCGTCACCCTCGACGCGAGCGGACACTGCCCCCAGCTCAGCGACCCCGTGCCCACCACAGAGGCCATCGTGGCCTTCGTGGGTGGCCGTCGATGAGCAAGGACCACGGCGATATCAGGTCACCGGACGTACTCGATGAGAGTCTGGAAGACCTGTACGAGAACGCACCGTGCGGGTATCTGTCGACGTGGCCGGACGGGCGCATCGCAAAGGTCAACACCACTCTGGCGGTGTGGCTCGGACACGACCGAACGTCATTGCTGGACAGGCCTTTCAGCGATCTGCTCACCGCAGGCGGGCGCATACACTACGAAACCCACTTCGCACCGCTACTGCAGCTGGTAGGGGTGCTGAGCGGAATCACCGTCGACCTCGTCGCGGCCGACGGCCGACGACTGCCCGTATTCGTCACCGCGAACGTCAAGATCGGTACCGATGGCACCGCCGTGCTCATCCGCATCACCGTGCAGGACGCACGTGATCGACGCGCGTACGAGAAACAGTTGCTCGCCGCACGGCGCCATGCCGAAGAAGAACGTGCGCGCGTACAACTGCTCGCCTCGACCCTTCAGCGCTCACTGCTTCCACCGTCGTTGCGACCTCCCGACGGCATGGAGGCAGCAGCCCACTACAACGCTGCATCGATCGACGATGTCGGCGGCGACTTCTACGACCTGTTCGCCCTGTCAGAGCACAAGTGGGGGTTCTTCCTCGGCGACGTGTGCGGAAAAGGAGCCACCGCAGCGGCGGTGACGTCGCTGACCCGTTACACGCTGCGCGCTGCAGCGGTGTACGACGACGATCCGATTGCGGTGTTGCACAACCTCGATGCCGTGCTGCATTCGAACTATCACGGCGACGAACCTCGTTTCTGCACAGTGATCTTCGGCGTCCTCACCCGCGCCGACAACGGATTCGACGTACACCTCGCGAGCGGGGGCCATCCGCCCGCGCTGTTGCTCACCGCCGCAGGCCGAGCGCAGTACGTGAGTACCGAGGGCGGCCAACTCGTCGGCATCCTGCGCGCTCCCAGATTTGTCTCTACCCGGATTCACCTCGACGCCGGCGACACCCTCGTGCTCTACACCGACGGGCTCACCGAGGCGCGGATCGGGCCGGGTCCCGAGCGGTACGACGACAACGGTGCGCTGCTCGAGTTCGCGGCGGCACACACCCCGACGTCCGCAGGCCAGATCATCGAGGACTTGCGAGAGTTGCTCGACGGTTTCGGTGCCGGCCTCGAAGACGACACCGCGCTCATGGCACTGAGCGTCCCCCACCCCGGGGTTTAGAGCGTGCGGAGGGCGGCGAGGAGCAGGTCGACGTCCTCGGAGCTCGAACCGAGGCCGAGGCTGGCGCGCACAGCCCCTGAGCCGTGGCCCAGACGGTCCAGAAGCGGATGGGCACAGAATCGTCCGTCGCGCACCCCGATGCCGTGTTCGGCCGACAGATGGGCTGCCACCTCGGCGGCCCGATGTCCGTCGACGACAAAGCTGACCACACCAACGGCATCGGTGCTGTCGGTGAAGATCTTCAGGGCATGCACGCCCGGGATCTCGGCCAGACCATCGCGCAACCGGTCGGTCAGTGATGTTTCATGGGAAACAACGGCCTCCCCAAGGGATTCGATTTCGACGCAGGCCGCCGCGAGCGCAGCCGCACCCAAGACGTTGGGCGAACCACCTTCATGACGGGCGGGCGCGGGCGCCCACTTCACGTCCTGCTCGGTGACGTTGAGCACCGCGCCACCACCGGCGAGATACGGGTCGGCGGCATCAAGCCAATCCCTCAGTCCGACAAGCACTCCGGCCCCGAAGGGCGCGTAGGTCTTGTGTCCCGAGAATGCCAGGTAGTCGATGCCGCAGGCAGTGATGTCCACCCTGCGGTGCGGAACCAACTGCGCGCCGTCGACAGCGATCCGAGCACCGTTGCGGTGCGCAAGATCTGCCAGTTCACTGACCGGCAAGATCTCACCGGTGACGTTCGACGCACCGGTGACCGCCAGCAACACCGCACCGGTCTCTTTGAGTGCGGTCTCCACACGGACGATCGTCGCGGCCAGCGTATTCGCAGCACGGACGACGTGAACATCACTCCACGGCAACAAATTTGAATGATGTTCCAGATCGAGGACGACGACTTTTCCCGGCACGCAGCGAGCCAGGAGGTTCAGCGAATCTGTGGTGTTCCGCGTGAAGATCAGGCAGTGCTGCTCGCCGGCACCGACAAAGTCAGCGACCTGCGCTCGGGCGGTCTCGTACGCCCGCGTCGTCACCTGCGATGCGTAGCCCGCGCCCCGGTGCACACTCGAGTAGGTCGGTAGTAGTCGCGTTATCGCATCGACCACGCTGCACAATGCCGGCGCACTCGCCGCGTAGTCGAAGTTGACGTATCGCGTGGTCGAGCCATCCCTCAGTGGGGCCTGGGTGTCCGAACCCTCTATCGCTGCAAGAGCATTCAGGTTTCGGTTCAGTGTTGCAGTGCTCATATCTCACACCAGCTTCCGGTGTCAGGGATCCCGCACGCACCAAGTTTCGAACCTGCAGATGGAGCAGTTCGGAACTCGGACGGTGGGAGGTCCGCGCTTGCCTGTTCGGGTTCGAACAGGCCAGGTCTTCACCCGGAGCACCCCGCCGCGATGGAGGGTTGCTGACCAGCAAGCCGGGGCTATGCGCTGGTACTCGTGACCGACGACGACGCTAACAGACTTCTTCGGCGTCGTCCATACCCATGTGCTTTAACTTCTCGGCGATCGAAACTCCGCGCATCCATCGGATTTGGGCAGCAGCGTGCGTATGGTTCTGTCCAACAGTTGAAATCCCCTGGCCCGGACACGCACATACGGTGCCCGGATTCGCCTGGTGGACAACAACTGCCCTGTGTCAACGAGTATCAGCGCCAAGTTCCAGCTTGCTGGTCGGCAACCCTCCACCGCGGCGGGGTGCCCTGGATGAAAGACACGGTCCCAGCCTTCACCGGCATGGGACAAGCGCGGGTTTCACGCAAGCGAGCCCGAAGAGATTCCCGGGAGCTTGATGACCTTGTTCAACGCACCACGCGGTCGAATCCTGAGCATCTGCCGGGCCCATTGCATGTGCAGCAGTTTCAGATGTTTCAGGTCGTCGAAACCGGCACTGCGGAAGTGTTTTTCACCAATCCTCGAAGCGAGGACACCAGGGCCCCTGTTGGCGTCGATACCAAGAATCGAGGGGCTCACCGAACACAACAGAATCGAGGTCACGATATGAGTTCCGTCAAGGTCGACACCGTGGTTGTCGGTGGTGGCGCGATGGGTTCGGCCGCCGCCTGGCAACTGGCGCGCCGGGGTGTCGAGACCGTGCTGCTCGAACGATTCACCCCCGGCCACGCCAACGGCGCCTCACATGGCGCCTCCCGCATCTTCCGCACCTCCTACGCCGAGCGCACCTACGTCGCGCTCGCGAGGGAAGCGGAAGGACTCTGGGCCGACCTCGAAGCCGAGTCCGGGACGCAACTGCTCACCGTCACCGGCGGCGTCGATCAGGGATGGACTCCGTACCTGTCCCAGATCGCAGATACCCTCGCCGACCTCGGACTCGTCCATCATTGGCTCGAGCCCGACGAGGCCTCGCAGCGCTGGCCCGGAATCAGATTCGACGGCCGCGCGTTGTACTACCCCAACAGCGGGCGACTACATGCAGACAACGCTGTCAGCGCACAACGCGGCGCAGCAGCTCTCGGTGCAGAGGTTCGACACGAATCGCAGGTGATCTCGATCGACGTCACAGACGAGAACTCGGTCACCGTGCGCACCGATGACCAGGAGTACGTGGCCCGACGTGTGGTGGTGGCGGCAGGCGCCTGGGCGACGAAGCTGTTGTCGGGAATCGCACCGCTGCCACAGATCACCGTCACCCAAGAGCAACCCGCACACTTCGTACCGCGTGACCAGGACGCCGAATGGCCCAGCTTCGGGATCTTGCATGACCCGGACGGACCGAACGCGCCCGAATTCGGTGGTGTGTACGGCTTGTCTTCGGGTGCCGAAGGCATCAAGGTCGGCTTCCATGGAACCGGACCCGTCGTCGACCCCGACCACCGCGATTTCACGGCGGAACCACGGCAGCTCAAGGCCCTGCAGGAGTACGTCCGTCATTGGGTGCCCGGCGTCGATGCCGACGCACTGACCCCGATCAGCTGCACGTACGCGACCACGCCCGACTCCAACTTCGTCATCGACCGCCGCGGTCCGGTCGCGGTCGCCGCCGGATTCTCCGGACACGGCTTCAAGTTCGTGCCCGCCATCGGCCGCCTCCTCGCCGACCTCACCGCCGACAAAGATGCCCCCGAGTTGTTCTCATTCCGTTCCCACTCCGCAGAAAAGGTTGTCTAGCCATGTCGAACTTCGCCAGCCCAGCCGATACCGAGACTAACGGCGAGTACACGATCACTCGCGAACCGGACGACACCCGACCGGTGTATCGATTCGCCGGACGTATCAGCAGCGACGGATCCACGCCGTACCCGGCTGTCTCTGATCGCTATCACGTCTATTCCGGCTGGTTCTGCCCGTGGGCTCAGCGGGTCACGCTGGTCATCGAGCTGGCCCGCCTCACCGATGCGATCAGTGTCAGCTACGTCGACGGTGCCCGCGATGCCCGCGGGTGGGCATTCCGCGAAACCCACGGCCCCGACCCGGTGAACGGCTTCACCCTGTTACGCGATGCCTACGACGCCACCGAACCCGGCTTCGATGGCCACGTGTCGGTCCCCACCCTGTGGGATCGCGAGACGAAGCAGGTGGTGAGCAACACGTTCGACACGCTCGACGCCGATCTCGCGACGCAGTATCGCCGTCAGGTCACCGGCGAGTTCGACCTCTACCCAGAGGACCTGCGCCCGCAGATCGACGAGTTGGAAGCCTGGTTGCGAGCCACGGTCAACAGCACCGCACACGTGGCGACCGGAACCGGTTCGGCCGCGCAGGAAGCCGCGACCACTGTGTATCAGGCATATTCAGAACTCGACAGCCGCCTCGCGGGGAGTCGATACCTCTTGGGCGACAACGTGACTCTGGCCGACGTCCGGCTCTGGGTGACGCTTGTTCGGCACGATGCTGCGGCGGCCAGGGCCGGTACCCGGCGTCTTGCCGACTTCCCGAATCTGTGGCGCTATGCCCGAGACCTGTACTCATTGGACGCATTTCGCGCCACCACCGATTTCGCGTCGTTCGGGGGTTCGGACGCCGTAGCCGGTGAATGGCAGTCGCCGATCACGTCGTCCGCAGCAGCTCACTAGGAGTTCCCATGGCCCCGCCCATCCCCCTGTCGGTTCTCGACCTTCTGCCCCGTTCCAGCGGGTCGGACAACACCACCGCAATACGCAACGCCATCGACCTGGTCCAGCGCGCCGAACAATTCGGATACGCCCGCTACTGGTTTGCCGAACACCACACGAATCCGGGGGTCATCGGTTCGTCGCCCGCTATCGAGATCGCACTGATCGCAGGGTCCACCTCGACCATCCGGTTGGGTTCAGCCGGAGTGCAATTCGGCCATCGGACGCCGCTGGCGACGGTCGAGGAGTTCGGCCTGATCAACACCCTGTACCCGGGTCGCCTCGACCTCGGTATCGGACGATCCATATCTCGCCCCGCCCCGGAAACGGCAACGGGATCGGAATCGGTGACCGAAGTCGCGGCAAAGAATTATCTGTCGGCTCGCGGCGGCGGCGCCCACACCGAAGACACGTACACACCCAATGGTCTACTCCTGCCGAAGATCTACAACATCGCCGGCGCGTTTGCGAGTAAGTCCATCACCCACCTACTCGATCTGCTCCAGCAACCCGGCGCGTACGCCTCGACCTATGACGAGCAGATCTCTGCTGTCCTCGCCCTTCTCGACGACACATATGTCAGCCCACAAGGTCTTCCCGCGCATGCCACCCCGGGAGATGGTGCTGACGTGCAGGTCTGGATCCTCGGCGCCTCTGGTGGATCCAGCGCCGCCGTCGCAGGGTCGAAGGGCCTGCGCTTTGTTGCCAGTTACCACCACAGCCCGAGTACGGTCATCGACGCCGTCGACGCCTACCTGGCAGCATTCCAACCGTCGGCGGATGTCCCGGAACCGTATATTGCCGTATCGGTGGATGCGGTGATCGCCGAAACCGACGACGAAGCAGCCGAACTGGCCAGTGGATACGCACCCTGGGTCCGCAGCATCCGGCGCGGCGAAGGTGCGATCCCGTTCCCGAGTCCGGCGCAGGCAGCTGCGATGGAATGGACCGACGACGACCGCGAACTGGTCCGCGACCGGGTGCTGACGCAATTTGTCGGATCGCCGTCCACCGTTGCCGACAAACTCGAGATCCTCCGGGACGCCACCGGCGCCGCCGAGCTCTCGATCACTACCATCACACACGACCACGCGGCGCGGGTGCGCTCGTACGAACTCATCGCAAAGGAATGGTTCAGCCGGTGACAGCTCAGACCACACCGGACACCGGCGTACTCGATAATGCCATGTGGGAGAGCCTAATCGGCGCCCATCTGCACCTGAGCGAGGGCACCACCCGCGCTCGCCGCTACCTCCCGACGATCTCCCCGTTTGTCGGGGTCGGCGATCTGAGCGATCCGCAGACGTGGACTGATCTCGCCGAGTTGATCGGCCCCGGACAAGAAGTCGCGCTGCCGGTCGAGGTGACCGACCTACCCGATGGCTGGGAGGTTGCCATGAGCGGCCCGGGCGTCCAGATGGTTGCCACCGACACGCTGAAGCCGAGGCCCGAACCCGAGGCAATCCAGCTCGGCGCCGACGATGTCCCCGACATGCTCGCATTGATCGACCGCACCAAGCCCGGGCCCTTCAGCCCCGAAACATACCGACTCGGAACATATCTCGGGATCCGGCGCGAGGGCCGGCTCATCGCGATGGCCGGCGAGCGCCTCCATCCACCGGGATGGACAGAGATCAGCGCCGTCTGTACCGACGCCGAGTTCCGCGGCGAAGGTCTGGCCACCCGCCTGGTACTCGCTGTCGCCCACGGCATCTACGCCCGCGGTGAGACTCCGTTCCTCCAGGCTGCGGCCGACAACACCAACGCCATCGAGCTCTACAAACACCTGGGCTTCCGCCTGCGAACCAACATCACCTTCACGGTCGTGCGCTCCCCCGGCAACTGATCAAGGCATCGAACACCCGCCGACACAAGCGTCTGGGCTGTCGACGGGGGCCGGCTGTACGATCCTTGTCGGGGTACTGTCCAGCTCCAAGCGGTCACCCTGTGACCGCTGACAAATGATGACGTGGAGGTTCCTCTGGAACGGGGGCTCCCACGTCGTCGGGCTTCACGGTATCCGGCGCCTTGTGGCGGCGGATTTGTTTGGGGCAGGGGCCTACCGACCTGAACTTCACCACCCTGCAAGAGGCGTAATGGAGTGAGCAGATGGACAGTCCACAAGATCATGTCGAGTCCGGCATTCATGACCAGATCGCGCAAATGGCACGCGATCTGCATGGGTCGCGGGATCACCCGATAACCGCAGATCAGGTACTCCAGGAGGTTACCGAGGCATCGGTGGCGCTGCTACCGAGTGTTTCTCATGCCGGGATCACCTTGATCAGGAAGTCCGACCCCGGCAGCGAAGCCGTACTCGAATCAGTTCTGGCCAGTGGTCCGGTTCCCGCGCAGGCCGACGCGTTGCAGCACGAGCATGGTGAAGGCCCCGCGCTCGACGCGATTTGGGAGCAGTACACAGTTCGGATCAACAATGTCGAGACGGAACAGCGATGGCCGAAACTGATGCCGGCTCTGTACCACCAAACTCCGATTCGATCGGTCCTATCACTTCAGCTCTATACCAAGGGACACGAACTCGGAGCTCTCACCCTCTATGCCGAGGTTGCGGATGCGTTCGACGCCGACACCGAAGACCTCGCAGTCGACCTCGCCACGCACGCTGCCATCGCTTTGGCCGCTGCCCGCAAGGGCAAGCAGTTTCGCAGCGCACTCGCCTCGCGGGACATCATCGGCCAGGCCAAGGGCCTGATCATGGAACGCTATGACCTCCATGCGGTGCAGGCCTTCGCGCTCTTACGCAAGCTCTCGCAAGATTCCAACATCCGCGTCGTCGACGTAGCTGCCCGGCTGGTGGAGCAAGACCATCCATTGCCGTTCGGGGTGACCGAGTAGGTCTGCCGTCCTGGTATCTGCCGGGAGAAGCTGCACCATCACTGTCACGGGTTTTGTGCGCGGGGCTAAAGGTTTGCGATTCGGCGCGCTGGGTAGTCAATCGGCAGGTCGGGGTTTTAGCCCCAGGTTCCGATTTAGATATCCTGGTTAAGCAGGAGCCGGGGTGTCGCTTGGGGGCCGAGTGAGCCGAGTTTCAACGACTGCTGAATCAACTTCCGTCGAAACGACGCATACTCCGTCCACACATGCTCCGGCTTCGGGGTCACCCACGAGTTCGAACGGGCTGAGTGAGGGTTCAGACATTGCTGGACTCCTCGGCCTGAACCTTGTCGAGAACACCGGTGAACGTCTCCGCCGACTGCGCGCCGGACACGCCGTACTTGCCGTTGATGACAAAGAACGGGACACCGGTAATGCCGTAGGCCCGGGCCTGATTGATGTCGGCGTCCACAGCCTCGGCGTATTCACCTGATTCCAGGATCGCCAGCACGGCGTCCCGGTCGAGTCCCACGTCGGCGGCGAGGTCGGCGAGTTCCTCACTGCGGCCCACGTGGCGGCCCTGCTCGAAGTACGCCCTGAACAACCTCTCCGCGTACTCCAGTTGCTTGCCCTGAGCCTTGGCGTAGTGCAGCACCTGATGCGCCTTGAGAGTTTTGGTCTGCAGGACGGAGTCGAAGTCGAAGTCCAGGCCCACCTCGGCGGCGATCCCGGTCACATTGCCGAGCATCTGCTTCACCTGATCAGCGGGCATCCCCTTCTTCTCGACCAGGTAATCGACCGAGGACCCGGCAAAGTCTTCCGGGGTATCCGGCGACAACTCATAGCTGTGGTAAGTCACCTCGACGTCGTCGCGACCCGCGAACCCGGCCAGACCGGCCTCGAACTTCCGTTTACCGATGTAGCACCAGGGGCAAGCGATGTCGGACCAGATGTCGACGGTGATAGGGGTAGGCATTCACGTTTCAACAACCGCTGTGTGCAAGCCATTCCCCGCGCACGTGCCGACCAGCCCACCATCCGAGGTGCGCGTCACGCACCCAGCGCCGCTCGCAAAGTCGGCATCGAGTGGATCAATTCGCTTCGCCAGAAGGGCCACAGGTGCATGCCGACCGGTTGCGCACTGCGGGTCACCGGCACGCCCTTGGCGCGCAGCGCATCAGTGAGCTGGTCGGTGCACAGATTCGAGCCGAACTCGAGGGCCATTGCTGTCGGTGGCATCGGAATACCTTCACCCTGACCGGGAAGACCGCTGCCCGAAGACAGATAGACCGATGTGCCTTGCAGTCGAGCCGCATTGGCGAAGATGTCGTGGGCCTTCCATTCCGGGCTGCCCACCGGTCCCCACATGAGCTGCGACGACCCTCCCGAACCGATCACCGTGAGATCGGTGAGCGTTGTACCGGCCAAGCCCTCTGTGAAGTAGCACCCGCTGTAGCCCGCAACCGCTCGATAGAAGCCGGGATTTCGCTGCGCGAGCATCACCGCACCCTGTGCCCCACTGGATATCCCACCGATCGCCCGGTCACCACTCGCGCCCAGGTACGGTTCCAACGCCGCAGGAAGCTCCTTGGTCAGGAACGTTTCCCATTTGACCACACCGAACTCGGGATGGTCTTCGATCCAGTCGGTGTACAGCGTTCCTGTACCCCCGACTGGCAGAACCACATTGACGTTCTCGTTCGCGAAGATCGGCGCGATGTTGCCTTTATCGGCGGCGAGCCAGCTGTTCGATTCCGTCTGTCCCGAGTTGCCATCGAGGAGGTACAGGGTTCCACGGGGCCGACTACGGTCCGCCGCCAACAACACGGTCACCGGGATGTCGCGACCCATCGCCGGACTGTACACAGTTAATTGAAGCGTGCGATCGTTCACCGTACCCCGCTGCACCACAACAGCTTCGGATACGTCAGACGCTCCGACGTTCGCCGGATCAGCGGCCGCCTGCACCGGCAAAGTCATCAAAACCGTTGCAACGGCGATCAACAGCGTCGTCACACCACGACGAAACAACAACCGGCTCACCGCCACCATCCACCCACTTTTCAACGCCCGACCCAGTCTGTCGGTTGAATACTTGAAGAATTGCAAAAACACACGCAGCCGTGGCCCACACCAGTCGGTGCGGGCCACGGCGGGCGTCAATCTACTTGGGAACCTTGACTGTTCCGCCGCTCAGCGCAGCGAGAGCCTCGAGTCCGCGAACCGCCAAATCGGTTACCGGCACAGCGATCGTTCCAACAATTGTTCCGACAACATCACCAACACTGCCCATTTCAATCTCCTTATTCTAGTTTCTGTTGCCATAGAGGGGGATGATCAACTGACGGTCACCGTCAGCCGGCAACCGATCCGACGAAGTTCCCGAGCAGGTTGTCCAACCCCAACATGATGGTGATGATGTTCGGCAGAAGGGTGTCACCGCCGGCCAGGAAAAATGCTTCGATAGATCCCATGTGTTGCGCCTACTTTCTTGCTAGTAACCGAGAAGTCGGCATGGCTCTACACAAGAGGCCAACGACCACTCGACTGGGGAGGTACACCACATTCAGGCTTTGATGTGATGTGTAGAACACGTTATCGTTATATTCCTGTCATGGGACCGGAATGTGAATTCTTCTCGAAAAGTTTTCCGCAGGACCGTTGTCGCACACCAGCTTTGAGATCATGAAGTCGCACAAGAATTCGATGTAACCAAAATTCGGGACAGGGTCGCCTTACCTGGGCGTCAGGCGGAAGAAACGCTTCATCTCAAGCAACGAATGCGATCAATGACGTCAATTCACCCCTACTGTGGCCGCTTGCGACAGGTCCGCGAGACTTGTTCGCAGAAAACGCACATAACTATCGGGATCCGGCAGAGCAGCTGATGAGCTGAAGAAATTGAGGATTAATTTCCCGTCGGCAGCGGCCAGCAGATAGTGCCGAAGGGCGTCACCATCCACTGGCGGCTGCCCGCCGAGAATCGCCACGGCCGGGGCACCGGCGAATGTACAGCCATCCACCGTCACCGGGATATTACTGACCGTCGAGTGCGACTGACGCCCGCGATCGGAATCGTGTGGATAGTGCCGAACGGCAACGCCGGTGAGCCGCAGCAACCATGCCGGTGCTGTCTCGACCCGCTTACCCTTGGCCCGCAACGCGGGATGGTCACTGCGCCGCTTCGCGGCCGAGGCAGCAGACGTGATTTTCGCCAGACGAACCAGTGGGTCCCGTTCGTCGACGTTCAGGTCGACCGTCAGGATCGCCAACTGGTTCGCAGACTCCCACTGCTCGATACGACGCATCGACCGGGGAACCATGGCGCACAGAGGATCCTTGGGCCCTTCCCCACAGCTGTCGAGGTATGCGGCCAGCGCGCCGGCGACGATGGTGAGGTAGACATCGTTCAAACTCGCCCCCGGGACCGCAGCTTGAATCGCCTTGGCCTCATCGATCGTCAAAGTCATGAAATCGACGGAGACCTCGCCCTGCAGAGAGCGATTGAACCGAGTCGCCGCCAGATCGTCTCGGATTGAGACGATCTCGCCGGATTGCTCGGCTTCCTTGACCTCCAGGCCCGCCCGACGGGTCGTCGAGAGTCCCTGAAAGAACCGAAACGACTTGCCGGGAAACGCGACCAGAGCCCGGGATAGCTGTGCGGTCCGGGTCATCGGTGGCATGGACACCCCGCCTGCGGGCGCAATGGTTGTCGAGAACAACGCCTGGGTCAGCTCCCTGGTGGCGAGTCCGTCTGCCGCACTGTGATGGATCTTGAGCGTGACCACGGTGTATCGGCCGGTCAGATCATCGAGGCCGTGTACTCCGCACAACACATGCATTTCCCACGGCGGCCTGGTCATATCCAACTTCCGCGCCAGCAGCACACCCAGATATGAACGCACCGCAGGCCAGCCCCCGGCACTCACGCGCTGCACGGTCACGTGATGATCCATGTCGGGCATGCCTGCCGGTACCCACCGCGGATAGTCCAGGTCGAATGGAGTCCGCTGCAACCGCGTGGTGAACAAGGCGGCATAGCCGAGCCGAGCAGTTATCCATGCGACAGCCTGCTCTTTGGTGACTTCCGCGCAGGATCCTTGATCAGCATCGAAGAAATAGCTGACCATGAGATGCCCACCGTGCGTATCACTTTCGTTGTATACGAACTCGGCATCGCGTGGTGCCAGCTGGGAGATTGGTGTCGGGGGCACCCTGCTGAACATCACGCTCCCTTGGAGAGACTGACTACCGGTGTTGGGCACCATATCTCGCCGAGATGAGGTTCGTTGCCGATTTCACCCAACTCGTAGTGATGTACGAACTCGCAGCCGGCCCTGCGACATCGACTTGTGTGCAAGGCGCGCTGCACAAAGAAACCGGCCCACCCCCGAAGGAGTGGGCCGGTCTCGGTAGAGAACGTAGAGCTGAAAAGCGTGGACTAGAAGCCCATGCCGCCCATCTCGTCGCCGCCCGGCATGGCCGGTGCGTTGTTCTTCTCGGGCTTGTCAGCAACGACGGCCTCGGTGGTGAGGAACAGAGCCGCGATCGAGGCTGCGTTCTGCAGCGCCGAGCGGGTGACCTTCACCGGGTCGTTGATGCCGCGGGCCAGCAGGTCCTCGTACACGCCGGTGGCGGCGTTGAGGCCGGTTCCCAGCGGGCTGTGACGGATCTTGTCGGCAACAACACCGGGCTCGAGGCCGGCGTTGATGGCGATCTGCTTGGCCGGAGCCTCCAGAGCGACACGGACGATGTTGGCGCCAGTGGCCTCATCGCCTTCCAGGGTCAGCGCGTCGATTGCGGACTCCGACTGCAGCAGAGCCACGCCGCCGCCGGCGACGATGCCCTCTTCGACAGCAGCCTTGGCGTTACGCACAGCATCTTCGATGCGGTGCTTGCGCTCCTTGAGCTCGACCTCGGTGGCAGCGCCGGCCTTGATGACTGCAACGCCACCGGCCAGCTTGGCCAGACGTTCCTGCAGCTTCTCACGGTCGTAATCGGAGTCGCTGTTCTCGATCTCGGAACGGATCTGAGACACGCGACCGGCGATGGCCTCGGAATCTCCGGCGCCCTCGACGATGGTGGTCTCGTCCTTGGTGACGACAACCTTGCGTGCGGTGCCCAGCAGCTCGACGCCGGCGCCCTCGAGGGACAGTCCGACCTCTTCGCTGATGACCTCTCCACCGGTGAGGATGGCGATGTCGGCCAGCATGGCCTTGCGACGGTCACCGAAGCCCGGAGCCTTGACGGCAACAGACTTGAAGGTGCCACGGATCTTGTTGACGACCAGGGTCGAGAGGGCTTCGCCTTCGACGTCCTCGGCGATGATCAGCAGCGGCTTGCCGGCCTGGATGACCTTCTCCAGCAGCGGCAGCAGGTCCTTGACCGTCGACACCTTGCCGGAGACCAGCAGGATGTACGGATCTTCGAGGACGGCTTCCTGGCGGTCTGCGTCGGTGACGAAGTAGCCCGAGATGTAGCCCTTGTCGAAGCGCATACCCTCGGTCAGTTCGAGCTGCAGGCCGAAGGTGTTCGACTCCTCGACGGTGATGACGCCTTCTTTGCCGACCTTGTCCATGGCCTCGGCGATGAGGTCACCGATGGCCGGATCGCCTGCGGAGATACCGGCGGTGGCAGCGATCTGCTCCTTGGTATCGATCTCCTTGGCGGACTTCAGCAGCGACTCGGTGACGGCTTCGACAGCCTTCTCGATGCCGCGCTTCAGGCCGAGCGGGTTCGCGCCGGCAGCGACGTTGCGCAGGCCTTCGCGGACGAGGGCCTGAGCCAGGACGGTGGCGGTGGTGGTGCCGTCGCCAGCGACGTCGTCGGTCTTCTTGGCGACCTCTTTGACCAGCTCAGCGCCGATCTTCTCGTAGGGATCCTCGAGCTCGATCTCCTTGGCGATGGAAACACCATCGTTGGTGATCGTGGGGGCGCCCCACTTCTTTTCGAGCACGACGTTGCGACCCTTGGGTCCCAACGTCACCTTTACGGTGTCAGCGAGGGCATTGAGGCCCCGCTCGAGGCCGCGACGGGCCTCTTCGTCAAACGCGATGATTTTGGCCATTACGAAGTGATCCTCCGATAGGGGGTGACACTGAAGTTCGTGGTTGGTTTCGGTGCCCGCGACGGACGAACGGTCGTGTCATTAGGACCGATCTCACCGTTCCAACCTGGCACTCACGGTTGGCGAGTGCCAGATCCCATTTTTAGCACTCACCGGGGTCGAGTGCAAGGTATGCCGGTCAGAAGGCTCGGCAAACTCGGGCAACTTCCACTCTCGGCGCTTAGACCGCCCACCGACTGCCCCCCAGCCGGCTCTTCGCGGGGCTAAGGAATATTCGTACTCCGCGGTTGATTGACTACGAGAATGCCACGACTACAGCTCGGCCAGGTCTCGGCGTTCACGGTGATCGCGGCTACCACTGTTGCGATGATGTTCTCCTCGTCGGCGCCGTCTCCCCTGTACCCGATCTATCAGGATCTCTGGGGCTTCTCCTCGTTCACCTTGACCGTCATCTTCGCGGCGTACGTGATCGCGTTGCTCGGCGGTCTGCTCACCGTGGGGGCGCTCTCCGACCACGTGGGACGGCGCCCGGTCCTGTTCGGCGGTCTGGCCCTGATCGTCGTCTCCATGGTGATGTTCGCCGTCGCCGACGGAGTTCCGATGCTGCTTGCGGCCCGCGTACTGCAAGGCCTGGCGGCCGGCGCCCTGACCGGCACGCTGAGCGCCGCGCTGGTCGATCTGCAGCCCAGCGCGCGCGTCGGCTCCATCACGAACTCGGCCGCGATGCTGGGCGGGTTGGCATTCGGCGCAATCGCGGCGGGCGGTCTCATCGAATACGCGCCGTTGCCCCGCGAGCTGGTGTTCCTGCTCTTGATCGCCGCGTTTGCCCTGTCCGCGGTGTGCATCGCGTTCATACCCGAGACCTCGGCGCGTATCGGTTTCACCTCACGCAGCCACCTGTGGGAGGTGGTGCGTCCCAGCGCCGGCCTGCCGCGGTCGGTCCGTGGGGTTTTCGTGATGGCCGCCCTCGGGTGCCTGGCCACCTGGTCGCTCGGCGGATTGACGCTCTCACTGGGATCGTCGATCGTGCTGCGCATCTTCGGGGTCGACAACCACATGATCACCGGACTCATCCTCGGAACGTTCTTCACCTTCGGCGCAGTCGGTTCCATGGCCACCTCCGGGTGGACGGCGAATCGGAAGTTCGGGATCGGCCTGACCGCGCTGGGTATCGGGCTGGTCATCAACCTGACCGGAACGATCTCGGCGGTGCTACCGCTCTATCTCGTCGGCTCGGCGATTGCCGGCTTCGGGTTCGGCTCGACGTTCGCCGGCGTGATGGCCACCGTCATCGCCGCCACCGCACCCGAACAGCGGGGTCAGGTCTTCTCCACCCTGTACCTGGTGAGTTACACCGGCTTCAGCATCCCGGCGGCGATCGGCGGAATCTCGGTCGGACACTTCGGATTGCGCCCCACCGCGATCGGCTACAGCCTGTACGTCTTGTGCTTGGTGGCGATCGCTGGAGGTGTGGCCATCCTGCGTGCTCGCACCGAACGTCGGGCGCAGCCCGCGCCGATCGAGACCACGCAAACCCTGATCACGGCGACGGCTGACAGGACGGGCACCAATAGATGACCCGTTCGAGGTCTGGGCCTCCGCCGAGATCCCCTGATCTGATGATGGTCCCGCATCGCCTGCACGGACGTCCGGCCCGGCCGTAGACCCAGGTGCGCTCACCGGCGCGGTCGACGTTGGTGACCCGGATCGTGCGGTTTCGGTTGAACTCCAACACCTTCTTCGCCAGATCCACCCATTCCCGCAGATCACAGGAATCGGCAACCGGCACTGCCGGGTGGGTCCGCCGCAGAAAGCACATCTCACAACGGAAAACGTTGCCGATCCCGGCCAGTACCCGCTGGTCGAGCAGGGCCAGACCGATCGGCCGCGCCGGATCCGACGCGAGGTTGTCGACCGCGACATCGGCGTCCCAGTCGGCTCCGAGTAGGTCGGGACCGAGATGACCGACGGCTGTGTCTTCGTCCGCGCGCCGAAGGATCTCGAGTTTTCCGAGCTCGAATCCCACCGCCTGCACCGGACCGGCTTCCAGGATGATCCGGGCCTTGAACGCCGGCCGCCGCCAGCGGGCGCCCTTTGTGTATATCTCCCAGCGACCCTCCATCTTCAGGTGCGAGTGCACAGTGTGCTCACCGACGCGGATCAGGAGATGCTTACCCCGGGCGACGACCTCATCGACCCGCTCGCCGGACAGATCCACCGTTGCGTACCGCGGTACCCGAACATCGCAGCGGGTCAGTGTTTTTCCGGCCAACGCGCGATGCAGACGCGCCGCGGCCTGGAAAACGGTGTCACCTTCGGGCATGTCTACTTGATACCCGTCTTCCGGCTCGCCGATTGCGATCGGCCGCGAAAGTAGGCCTCGATGGTGTCCGCGGCGGAACCGATGTGTTGCCGCAACACCGCCACCGCTTCATCGATCTCACCTCGGGCGGCACGATCGACCAGTTGCCGATGTTCGGTCTGGGCCAACTGGTCCGACCCCAACTCGGCCAGATGAAAACGCAGGTAGCGGTCCTCGTCGGCGAGTTCGGCAGCAATCAGCCTCAGCAACTTGGCATTTGGATGCCGCCGGTAGAGCGCAAGGTGGAAGTCGGAATTGAGTCTGCCGAGGTCTACCAGGTCAGGATCGTTCTCCATGGCCGCGAGGATGCGACGGGCCTCGTCGATGTCAGCGGGCTCGAGCCGCGGAATCGAACCGGCGAGCGCTTCCGGTTCCAGCAGCAGCCTGATCCGGTAGGTGTTGACCAAGTCGTCCTGGTCGACGCCCACCACCACCGCACCCTTGTGTGGCACGTGATCGACCAGGCCGCGGGCCTGTAGCGAGAGAAGGGCTTCGCGAACCGGCATTCGGCTGACCCCGAACACGTGCGCGAGTTCGGCCTGACGAAGTGCGGTGCCGCTGGCCAGTGAGCCGTCGAGGATCGCGTCGGCGAGCGTCGATTCGATGACCGTACGGGCGTGCTGCACCGCGGTCGGACGAAGTCCGAGGGTGTCGAGGACCTGCGTGGAACGTGTCGGCGGCATACTTCTTCCTATGATTGGATCCAAGATCCAATCTACTTTACGATGGTCCCTACTACCCCGACCCGCGGAGGTTCGTGTGTCGCTCACCCAGCCGATCACCGCCGGTGTCGTTGCCTCGCTGGTGGGATTCACCAGTTCTTTCGCCGTGGTCCTGACCGGCCTGAGAGCTGTCGGCGCATCGCCAGAACAAGCCGCTTCCGGCCTGTTCGCCCTCTGCGTGGCCATCGCCGTCGGCGTCGGATTCCTGGCGACCAGGTACCGGATGCCGATCACGTTGGCCTGGTCGACGCCGGGCGCGGCACTGCTGGCAGGCACGGCAACACCGGACGGCGGCTTCCCGGTAGCCGTCGGAGCATTCGTCCTCGTCGGCGTGATGGTCGTCGCCACCGGGCTGTGGCCACGCCTGGGCTCACTGGTGCAGGCCATACCGACGCCGATCGCCCAGGCGATGCTGGCCGGTATCGTCCTGCCCCTGTGTCTGGAACCGGTACGTGCGGTCGCCGCCGAACCGTTCGCCATCGCTCCGGTCATCGTCGTCTGGCTGATCCTGATCCGATTCGCCAAGCGGTGGGCGGTGCCCGCCGCATTTGGTACCGCGGCCATTGTCATTGCGGTGGTCCTGTTGACGTCCGATAAGGGCGTGACCGCCGATTCACTTATTCCCCGAATGGATGTGGTTGTCCCGCAATGGTCTTTGCAGGCCTGCGTGGGCATCGCGTTACCCCTCTACATCGTCACCATGGCGTCGCAGAACCTGCCGGGTACCGCGGTCATGGCCAGCTTCGGCTATCGGATCCCTTGGCGCCCCTCGATGTTGGTGACCGGCGCCCTGACCTCGATGGCCGCGCCGGCCGGCGGGCACGCGGTGAACCTGGCCGCGATCAGCGCGGCACTCACCGCCGCCCCCGCCGCCGAACCCGACCCGCGTCGGCGATGGATCGCGGCCGCCACCGTGAGCCCGGTCTATCTCGTCATCGGCATCAGTTCAGCAGCCGTCGCCGCACTGGTGACGATCGCACCGGCCGGACTGGTGGAAACAGTGGCCGGCCTGGCCCTGCTCGATACGCTGGCCGGCGCACTCGCTGCGAGCTTGCGTGATGAAAAGTCCAGAACTGCAGCAGTTCTGACCTTTGTGGTGGCTGCAGCCGGGATCTCCGTGGCCGGGATCGGATCGGCATTCTGGGCGCTGGTCGCCGGACTCGTCGTCTACGCGGTACTGAAGAGTTCGCCGGACTCCACAACACCGTCGACGAGTACCAGCGACCGCGAGATACCCAGCCGGGCCAAGAATCCGTCATCGTGACTGACCACCAGCATCCCACCCCGATACTCCGACAGCGCCTCCACCAACTGGTCGACGCTGTCGAGGTCGAGGTTGTTGGTCGGCTCGTCGAGGACGAGTAACTGCACCGGCGGGGTCGCCAGTAACAATCGGGCAAGTGCCACCCGGAACCGTTCGCCGCCAGAGAGTTCACCAACTTGTCGGTCCACTGCGTCACCGCGTAGCAAGAACTGAGCCAGCCGGGCCCGCACCAGGTTCGGCGCAACATCGGGTACCGCGGACCGAACGTTGTCGAGAACGCTGGCGGCGTCGTCGAGATCATCGAGACGTTGTGCCAGGTAACCGATGTGGTCGGTGTGCGCGACCGCGTACGGACCCTCCTCCGGGGGCTCCGGATCCCACAACGTTCGCAACAGAGTTGTTTTGCCCGATCCGTTTGCACCCGTGAGCGCAACCCGTTCCGGTCCGGCGATCACGATCGTCGAATCGCCGCTGCGTATCTCGGCCAAACGCCGGCCTGCCGGGACCTCCGGGTCGGGCAACTCGATCCGGATGTGTTTGTCGTCGCGGATCAATTCGGCGGCACCCTCGACTGCCCGGCGTGCGTCGTTGATCTTGTTGTCGCCTTCCGTTCGCAGTCGGCCCGCGGTTTCCTGGGCGCTG
Source organism: Williamsia sp. Y721 (assembly GCF_059683565.1). NCBI lineage: Bacteria > Bacillati > Actinomycetota > Actinomycetes > Mycobacteriales > Nocardiaceae > Williamsia > Williamsia sp. Y721. Next base: position 125,398 of record NZ_JCASNH010000006.1, read on the forward strand.
CGCTTACGCGCGCCAAGCAGAATCTTCGGCAGATTGGTGTTGGCCTTCCCGTAGCGACCGCGCCGGGCAACCTTCGTTTCGGTCTCCACGCGTTGCCGCTGTTGAACTTTCAGATCCTGCTGTGCCGACCGCAGATCCTGTTGCGCGGACTCCTGTTGGGACAGTACATATTCGCGATACTCGCCAAGCGGACCACCGAACACGGTCACGGTGTTGTCGCGCAGCTCGGCTGTCGTGTCCATCGATTCGAGCAGCGCGGTGTCATGGGACACGACCAGCAGGGTGCCCGGCCAGTTCCGGATCAGCGCGGACAGCCGGGACCGGGCGTCCCGGTCGAGGTTGTTGGTCGGTTCGTCGAGCAACGTGATCGGAGCACCACGCAGACGCAGGCCCGCGATCGCCGTCAGGATCACCTCGCCGCCGGAGAGGGTGCCAACGTTGCGGTCCAGGCCCAATTTCTCGATACCGGCCTCGGCGAGAACCTTCCGCGCCCGGGCTTCGACATCCCAGTCGTCGCCGAGGGTTTCGTAGTCCCCCGAGTCCGTTGATCCGGCCTCGATCGCCAGGAACGCATCAATCCGAGCGCGGACACCCAGGAGGTCGGCGACCGTGGTATCGCTGCGCAGGATGAGATCCTGTGGCAGGTAGGAGGTTTCGCCGGCGACCGTCACCGATCCCGAGGTGGGGGCGATGTCCCCGGCAATGACCTTGAGCAGTGTCGATTTTCCCGACCCGTTGGCGCCGATGACACCGATGTGTCCGATGCCGAAGGACACCGTCAGGTGTGAGAGGGCCGAGGATCCGTCCGGCCGAACAAGGCTGACGTCTCGGAGAGAAATTGCAGATTCAGAATGCACAGGCATACGGACTCCCAGGAAGAATGAAGACGGAAGTACGCCAACAACTCATCCCGCCGCGGCATGCGGCAATCGAACGGTGTCAGCGCGTCAGGACGCGGAGCCGTCGATGATCTTCACTGGAGAAACCTGACTGTCGGGAGCAGAACGTCGTCCAGTGTGCAGAACAATTCGGAGCTTCGCAAGTATTTTGTTCTGCGAGCAGAATGGTGCGATGGTGCTCATCCGATCCGCAGTGTCCGGCGACGTCGCGGCCGTATCAGACCTGATCTCTGCGGCGTTTTCGCACTACACCGAACGTATCGGCACCGAACCCGCGCCCATGCACACCGACTACGTCAGCCTGATCGACACCCGAACCGTGTGGATCGCGGAGGACGACGGCGCGATCGTCGGGACCATCGTGCTCACGCCAGGGGCCGATCACCTGCAACTCGACAACCTCGCGGTGTCGCCTGACGCCCAGGGGCTCGGCATCGGGGCGCAACTTCTTGACTTCGCGGCAGAACAGGCCCGCGCGCTGGGCCTGGGCCGTCTGGATCTCTACACCAACGAACTCATGACCGAGAACCTCCGCTACTACCCACGGCATGGGTTCACAGAGACGCACCGCGCCGCAGAACACGGGTTCTGCCGGGTCTTCTTCACAAAGTCCTTGTGAGGATCGGACCCGAGACTACAATCGAAGAGCGCTGACACCACCCGGAGAAGGCCGATGTACCTGCAAGAGTTCACTGCCAACGGTTCGTTGAATCACGATGCCGCAGAGCGGATATCGTGGAAGACCGCCGATTACGCGCCGCGGATCCACCTCGTGGTCAACGGGCGTCGGCTGTACGCCCATTGCCTGCCGCTCTGTTGGGACGAATTGGACATTCGCGCCGGAACACCCATTTCGATCACCGTCGACGGCGGTATCGGCGGGGCCGACGACACCGCCGAGCGGCGCGCGCTGGTCGAGATCGTCGACTATATCCAGCTCATGACTGCACCCGCCCCTCCGGATCGGAGATCTGGGTCCACTCGACGGCGGTTCTGGCACGCTCGACGGTGATGTCGGCACATCGACGGGTCAGAGGAGCGAACGATAGAACTCGAGATGACGTTCCGCAGCGAGTTCCCAGGTCAAGCTGGTCGCCAAGTCCCGGCCACGTGATTGCATCGCAGGATCGACAGTCATTGCGGCGGTCAGTTGTCCGGCCAGGTCCTCGGGTGTCCGGGCGTAACGCACGGAATCGCCGAAAACCCCCCGCAGCACCGGTAGGTCGCGGGCCACCACCGGTGTGCCTGCGGCCAATGCCTCCATCGCGGCCAGACCGAAGCCCTCTTTGGTCGATGGGAACGCGAGTACCGCAGCTTCGGCCACCAACGCAGGCAAGGTGTTGTCGGGGACCGACCCGAGGACTATCGGCGCGATGCCGAGATCGTCGGCCCGGCTGTTGAATTCGGTCCGGTAGTCGCGGTAGTCGAACAGCGTTTCGCCACCGGCGAATACGAGTTTGAGTTCAGTGTCGCTGCGGCGCATATATGCGTAGGCCTGCAGCAGATCGATACTCCCCTTCCGGGGTTCGATCCCTCCCACCGCAAGTATGTACCTCCCGAGTCGACTACCCCACTGTTGCCGCGCCGCAACAGCTTCCGGATCACCGCCCGACGCCGCCGCAAACCGCTCCGCCTGGACACCGTTGGGAATCACGGTCGGCTCGAACCCCCAACCCTGTCGAACCTCCTGCGCCACCGCGGACGACACACAGATCCGGGCGAAGGGCTCAACGATGGCCTTCTCGTGGCACGCGGCGAGCACCGGCGTGGTGAACTGGTCGAGGTGATGAATGGTCCGGATGCACCTGCCAACCGCATTGGCGCTGATGCAGTCCTGGGCATGCACGATATCGGCTGCTGCCGAGTCGAATTGCGCACCGAGCACCTCGATGGACCGGACGATCCGGTCGGTCACCGTATCGCCTTCGCGATCCTCGAATCGGACCAGCCGCACCGTCACGGCAGGATCCACCGGACGGAAGAACCCTGGGTCACCGCCGCGCGCCAAGGACCAGATGGTGACCTCGGCGCCTGCCTTCGCCAAGGCCTCGGCGAGATTGAGCGTATGTACCACGCCGCCACGCGGTTTGGTGGAGTAGGTCAGTAGTGAAACTCTCACAGAGCGTCCTGCCAATACGTGTCGGTGCGCCGCTCCGCGAGGTGGTGCAGCACCGTGCGGGCCCGGTTGATCTCGGCATCGATATCGATGTCGCACACCGCCATACCACCCTTCGCCCACGTCTTCGCCAGCACTTCTCCGCCGGGCCCGACCACCTTGGCCTGTCCGAGGAATCGCAGTTTGCCCATCACCCCGGTCTGATTGGACGACACCAGCACCACCTGATTCTCCGCGGCGCGGGCCGCGTCGTAGAGATCGAACAGCCGGGACTGCCGATCGTTGGGCAGCCGGGAGGCACGGTCGGTGACGCTCGCCGGCCAGGCCGAGAGTGCGGCAATGATCCTCGCCCCGTCGAGCGCAAGAGTGCGGGCCGATTCCGGAAACGTCTTGTCGTAGTCGATGAGCATTCCGATCCGGCCGACCGGCGTGTCGAAGGCCGCGAAGTCGTCACCGGCCGCATAGGCGAGCGATTCACCGGCCGGCTGATGGACTTTGCGGTGCAGACCCAAGATCCCGTCACCGGACAGGCAGACCGCGGTGTTGTACCGCTTGCCCTGTTCGGCTTCGGTGAATCCGACACACACCGTCATAGAGCCCGCTGCTTCGGCAATCTTCGCCAGTTCGGGTCCGTCGGTGTCCACCGTCGGTGGAAGTTGATCGATGTCCGGCGATCGCAGGTCACCGATGTATCCGCCCAGCGACGCGTCGGGCAATACCAACAGATTGATGCCGTCGCGCGAAGCCGCCTCGATGATCCCGACGATCTTGCTCACCGCACGTTCGACATCCCTGCCGAAATGGGCTGCGAGTGCGGCAACACGAATGGGTGCCATAGCGGATCAGCCTAGTGACTCGATGTGGCCTGCGCGGTCGAAACACGCCCTGCGGTCAATTGATCGGCCAGATACTCGGCGTCACGCGCGATGGCGGCGAATCGTCCGGAGCCCCAGGTGTGCTGCCATGGAAGGCCGAGGAAATAGACGCCGGGTGTCGAGGTGACACCACGATTGTGGGTCGGCATCCCTTCTCCGTCAAAGACTCCGACCTTGAGGAAACGGTAGTCGGTACGGAAGCCGATCGACCACACGATCGCCGACACATCTGAAGTGTCCAGATCCAGTTCGGTCACTTCGGTTTCCGGCGTCCAGACCGGGACGTACCGCGGTTCCGTCGGCGCATCGATGCCGGCTCGCTGGATGTAGGAATCGATGTCGTCCTTGATCGCGTCGCTGACGGCGTCGGCGGCGTCGAGGTTCTTCGCCAGGTTCGGCGCAAAGGTCAGGGTCGTCCCGACCAGCCCGGTGGACCGGCCGTGCAGTTGCATACCGTCGCGGGCGAATGCGCGCAAGTCGATGTCACGTCCACCGTCTCGGCCGGTCACGTAGTGATTTGTCTTCTCGCGCTTGGACAGACCACCGGGATGCTCGTCGATCGAGACGTCGTAGACACCCATGTCGTGCAGCCAGGCGACGCAGTCACGACCCCGGTAGAAACGGGCCACACGTGGGGCACTTCCTGTGGCCAGGTGCACCTTTCGACCGGACAGGTGCAGATCCTCGGCGATCTGCGCCCCGGATTGCCCGGAACCGATCACCAGCACGGCTCCCTCGGGGAGCTGATCGGCGCCGCGGTACTGCGACGAATGTATCTGCGCGATCCGATCCGGCAGCTTCTCTGCGAAACGCGGGATCACCGGAGTGTGATAGCCGCCAACCGCAACCACCACCTGCTGCGCGTGCAAAGGCCCGGCTGTGGTGGCGATGTCGAATCCACCGCCGACACGTTGGCTCACCGATACCACCGAAACATGCTCGCGTACCGGAGGGTCGAAGGTCTTTGCGTAGTCGCAGACCCAGGCATACACCTCGTCGCGGGTCATGAAGCCGTCCGGATCGTCACCGGAATACTCGTAGCCCGGCAGATTGCACTGCCAGTTGGGCGTGACGAGGGTGAAGTTGTCCCAGCGTCCATCCCGCCATTCATGGGCGATGGTGTCTCGTTCGAGCACCACATGGGCGACACCGCGTCGGGTGAGATGCCAACTGACAGAGAGCCCGGCCTGACCGGCGCCGATGACCACCACCGGCACCTCCTCGATCGAGGTACTCACGGGAGATTCGTTCATGATTTATGTCCTGCCTGTGTTGGCGTGATCAGTTCGGCACCGCTCATCGTCAATATCTGGACCTGCCCGTCGGGCATCTGGCGCGCCGCTGCCTCGATGTTCTCGAGCTGAGCGGCCGCCGACGTGCAGGCGAAGCCGAACTTCGCGCGGACACGGTCACTGGCGATGGTCAGGGCTTCGGTGCTGCGCGATACGAACTCCCCCACCGGGTACTCCGCACCCGGCTCGAAGAAGTCGTGCATGATCAATGAGGGTGAATAACATTGCTGCTCTGTGCCGTCCGGCCAGCGGACGGTGAACGTCATCTCAGGCATAGGTGAGCTCCTCGACGCGGTTGGGTTCGGTGACACTGCCGTAGATCTCGGGTCGACGATCACGCAGGTTGTACATCCCGCCACCGCGGGCAGCGGCCATCGCAGACTTGACGTCGAGCGTCGCGGTCGCCAGGCCTTCCTGGGTGCCGGTGTCGGCGAGGATCTCCCCACCCGGTCCGACAACCTTTGCGCTGCAGACAAATCGCAGGGAGCCGAAGGTACCGGCCTGATTCGACGCCACCCAGATCAGCTGGTTCTCCAATGCCCGGGCCCGGTCGTAGATGTCGAAACGCTGCTTCCAGCGGTCGTCTTCCATGTTGGGCGTGGTGTTGGTCCGCGACGTCGGCCACGCCGACAGAGACGCGACGATCTCCGCCCCGCCGAGCGACAGCGCCCGGGCGGCCTCGGGAAATGCCTTGTCGTAGCAGATCTGCATCCCCATCCGCCCGACCGGGGTGTCGAAGGTCGGATACTCCGAACCTGCTGAATAGCAGAGGTTTTCACCCAGGGGTTGATGGACCTTTCGATAGGAACCGAGTATCCCGTCGCCGCTGAGGGTGACAGCCGCGTTATAGCGGGTCTCACCATCGGCCTCGCAGAAGCCCAGCGTCACGGTCATGTCGCCGGCCATCTTGATGACCCGCTCCAATTCCGGACCACCGAGTTCGAGAGCGGGAGGCAGACTTTCGAGTCGTCGCTGCTTCGCCTCCGGACTCTCGTCGCCGCCGCCCAGGCTGGGCAGATAGCCGCCCAATGCAGCTTCCGGGAGGACCAGTAGGTCGCTGCCCCGTTGCCGCGCCAGTTCGATGAGCGCACCGATCGTCTGGTACGCCTCCTCCATGTCGCGGCCGAACTGCGCCGACGCGACAGAAATTGTGGTGCTCATGCTTTCCCCAATCCTGTGACGGTGCCTTGCACCGCTTGTGTGATCGTGCCGTCGGGCCAGCGCAAGCTGACGCCGTGGCCTTTGATGAGTCGTCCGCAGACCGCACTGGTCGCCGGTCCCGCATCGGGAACCTCTCGGCCCGGCGCGTCTGCCGTGATCATGGCGAATCCCGGGAAAGCAGTGACCCACTCGCCCATCGCCACGCCAGAAGGGAGTGGGATGGTGGACATGTCGAGCAGCGCGCCGGTTCCGCTGGCCTCGGCCAGCATGCCGGTGGTTCCGACCAGCCCGGCCATGCTGACGTCTTTTGCAGCAGCCGGAGCTGCCCGCTGCACGAACGTTCCCATCCGTACCAGATCTCGAGAACTGCGGGTGGATGTGGAATCCCACTGTTGCCCTGCATATCCCGGACGCCAGTTGCCTCCGAGATCGGCGGTGAGCCGAAGGTCGTGGCCTACCTGCCCACCCCCGGCCGGGACCGGTGTCGCGGTCCGTCCCAGCGCGGTCACCGACAATGACGACGGAACACCGGCCTGCGTGTGGCCACCGAGGACCGGAACACCCCATGCGGCAGCGGCTCTGGCCATTCCTCGAACGATCCGGGTCAGTTGCGATCGGGTGGGCGCGCCCACCGCATCGAGCAATCCGACCGGGGTGGCTCCCATCGCCGACAAGTCGTTGAGATTGACCAGCACGCCACACCACCCGGCCCATTCCGGATCGCGTTCGACCATCGAAGGGATGATCGCGTCGCAGGCCGCGATCAGATCGCTGCCGGGAACCGGCGTGCCGTCGTCGCCGCGGAAACCACTCGGCCCCAATCCCATCGACTGCTCTGCCAGTGGCGCCAGCACGTCGGCGAGCATCGCCTTGGTGGCCGTGACGAGGCGCTCGATCTTGTTGATCGGCCAGCGCATCGCCGCATGTGTGACCCCGGCGACGTCGACGTCGCCGGTGTACTGCCACCCCAACGAGGTGAACATCGGCTGGTACCGCTGTTGTACGGCGGCGTCGAATCGCAGGACCCCGGAACTCTCGGCGTGCGCGCTCGCTGCGCGCACCAGTGCCGGACCGACTCCTCGAGCCTGTTCGGTCGGTGCCACCACCAACCGGCTGCCTGCCCACCACCCGATGTCATCGGTTGTCGCCGGCGCGAGCCGCACCCCACCGAGCACCGTGCCATCGGGAGCCATCGCACAGAGCACAATCGTACGAGAGTCATCGTCGAGATCATCGTGGTCGGATCTCGCGAAGAGCTCTTGCTGCACCACGAACGCTTCGTGACGAAGGGCCCGATACTGATTGAGTTCCCTTGCATCCCGGGCTGGTTGGATGATGAACGCGGCCGGTGAGGACGCGCGGCGTGGCCCGGTGAGGATCGCCAGATCAGGGATACCGGTGTGCACGCTCAACCTCCGACATTCTGCAAGACACTGCATGCACCGCAGGCGGCACATCCGGCTTTCTGGTCGGCGCCGAGCATCCCCGCGGCGGACAACTCTTTGGCGACCCGGCGGGTGACGTCCTCGACGACGTCGCTGCGTGGGGCGACGGCACGGTCCACGTCAACGGCGAGCGATCCCTCATGTGGACGGAACGGCACCACAAAGGGATACACGCCCATGTCGATGAGTTCGCGCGCACCGGCAACCAGTTCGTCGGGATCCTCTCCCAATCCGACCAGCAGGTACGTCGACACCTGATTTCGACCGAACACCCGGACCGCCTCGGCCCACGCCGCCCGGTACTCGTCGGTGGACACCGTCGCCTTGCCCGGCATCCAGCGCTTGCGGACGGCATCGTCGAGCGACTCGATGTGGATGCCGATCGATTCGGCACCGGCGTCCTTCAACTCGGTGAGTGTGGCCAGATCACCGGGCGGTTCGCACTGGACCTGGATGGGCAGATCGGGCACCACCGCTTTGACCGCGCGGACGCAGCGCGCCAGATGTTTGGCGCCCCGGTCCTTCGCCGCGGACGTACCGGTGGTCATGACCATCTGCTTCACGCCGTCGAGACGGACGGCCGCCTCGGCGACCTCGGCAAGATCGGCCGGCTTCTTCACGGCCACCGTCGCGCCGGACCGCAGCGACTCCTCGATGGTGCAGAACCTGCAGCGCTGCGACTCGTCGTAGCGGATACAGGTCTGCATCACCGTGGTGGCCAACACGTCCCGGCCGTGGAGCTTGGCGATCTTCTCGTACTCGATGCCCGCATCGGTGCGCAGGTCGTAGAAGGCGGGCCGTTCGATGGCCATCACCTCCAGGCCGGTTTCGGCTCCGTCGAGCAACACCTGACCGCCGTCGAGAACATAAGGACTCAGAGGATTGCGCGGAATCGCGGCACTGAGACCGTCGATGATCAGGTGGCCGTCGTCGCTGGGGCCTGCGCCTGCGGATCGGCGCAGCGGGGGTGAGCCGCGAACCCCGAGCAGCGCAAGATCTACGCGTGCCGATACGGACATATCCTCACCTCAGACCATGTAGGTGGAATTGATGATGGCGCCCTTGCGTGCGTAGTGGATCAGCGCATCCTGCACGTCGAGCGGATGCGCCGGGATCACACCTTCGATGAGGTCTTCCTCGCGTCCGCCGTGCAATGCCAGACCGAATCGGCAACAGAACACCGTGCCGCCCTCGGCGATGAACGTGGCGAGCGAATCGTTGATGTTCTGCTCGCCCGGGAAGCCCGAGTCACCGGTGGTCGGGAAGCCGCGGGTGGCCAGGCAGTTGATGGCTCCGGGTCCGTAGAAGTACATCGCCGATTCGAATCCCTTGCGCAGTGCGCGCGTCGCCTGCAAGACCGCCACAAAACTCACCGATGATTCGTGGGCGATGCCGTGGACCAAGGTGAAGTACGACTCGCCGTCGTTGGCCTTGTAGTCGGGGAAGATCTTGGTGCCGCCGTAGATGTTGGTGCCCTTCGGCAACGACGGATGTGGGATCTCGGCGATGGACTTCTTGATATTCTCGGCGATGGACTGGTCGATCTCGGACATGGAGTCCTCCTGTTGAGACGGGATGCGTCAGGCCGCTGCGGCTGCTTTGCCGCTAGGGCCAGGAGCCGGAACCGGCTGCGAGTACCAGTACAAGAGTTTCCGGTTTCAGGCTGGTTATCGCGGGACTAACAGTGCAGTGCCAAGAGCTCACAGCTGTAACACGGAGGAAATAGTGGATCCGAGACAAACAAACGCACCTGTTCCAGTCATTTGCACACGTTGCAACGTGTGTAAATGACTGGAACGGGTGCGTTTGTCTAATGACTCGGTTCGGTGACTACGTGATGACGGCCGAGCGGTAGCATCAGCGGCTTGCCCGATGTCGGGTCGATGATGACCTGACTGTCGAGGCCGAACACCGCCCGGACGTTGTCCTCGGTCAATACCTCGGCGGGTTCGCCTGCGGCATGGACGTTTCCACCGGCAAGGGCGATGAGGTGATCGGAGTACCGGGCGGCGAGATTGAGGTCGTGCAACACCATCACGATGGTGGTGCCACGGTCACGATTGAGATCTGTCAACAGGTCGAGAACCTCTATCTGGTGACTGACATCGAGAAATGTCGTCGGTTCATCGAGCAGCAACACGTCGGTCTGTTGGGCCAGAGCCATTGCTATCCATACCCGTTGGCGTTGCCCACCGGAGAGTTCGTCCACCGGCCGATCGGCCAGCGCCGAGGTCTCGGTGGCCGCTAGCGCAGCGGCCACGGCTTCGTCGTCTTCGCGGGTCCATCGAGAGAACAGTCCCTGATGCGGGTGCCGTCCGCGTCCCACGAGATCGGCGACCGTGATTCCTTCAGGGGTGATCGGCGACTGCGGCAGCAGACCGAGGGTGCGCGCCAGCTGTTTGGCCGGCGTCTTGTGGACCTCGGTGCCGTCCAGCAGAACCCGACCCGATCGCGGGGTCAGCAGGCGTGACATCGACCGCAGCAGAGTCGATTTGCCACAGGCGTTCGCGCCGACGATGGCCGTCACCTTGCCAGGGGGTACCAATAGGTCGAGTTTCTCGATGACGGTGTGATCGCCATAGCCGAGAGTCAGGTTCTCGACAAGGAGTTGGTGTGTGGTTGTCACAGCGAGCCTCCGGCGCGGTTGGTACGAACGATCAGGTAGATGAGGTACGGGGCACCGAGCACACCGGTCACGACACCCACCGGATAGCGGGTGCCGAACGCGAACTGTCCGACGAAGTCGGCCACCAGCACCAGTAGGGCTCCGACGAGCGCGGCCGGGACCAACAGGGAGCCATTGGGTCCGACCAGACGCGCGGCGATGGGACCGGCCAAGAACGCCACAAATGCGATCGGTCCCGAGGCTGCGGTGGCGAACGCGAGAAGTCCCACGGCAGCGACGATCACGATCAGTCGAGTTCGGTTGACCCGCACCCCGAGCGCCGATGCGGCGTCATCACCGAGCTGCGACATCTCGAGATTGCGCGACTGTCCGAGCAGCACCGGTGCCAGCACGACGAGTGCGAACAGAACCGGGACCGCCTGGGTCCACGAAGCGCCGTTGAGGCTGCCCGTCAGCCACCGCATCGCTTCCTGCTGGTCCCATTCCGCGGCCTGGTCCAGAAGGTAGTCCGTGATGCTGTGAAGCATCGCCGCAATACCGATACCGATGAGGATCAGCCGGGTTCCGACGACGCCGCCGCGGAACGAGAGCGCGTAGATCAGAACCGAAACAGCAAGCGCGGAAACGATGGCGAAGATCGACACCTGGGTCGCGCCGAGTGACAGCGTGACGATTGCAAAGGTGGCCGCAGCGCTGGCACCCGCGCTGATCCCGATGATGTCGGGGCTGGCCAACGGGTTTCGCAGCATGGTTTGAAAAGTGATGCCGGCGAGACCGAAACACAAACCTGCCGAAACGGCCAGGACTGCTCGTGGGATCCGCAGGCGACCGACGGTGAAGGTCGCGCCCTGGACCTTCTCCCCCAGAATCACTTTGAGGACGTCCCCGGGCGGATAGAAAGTCTTGCCGCACATCAGGGTGATGGCAAAGGCGATGACGATGAGTACCACCAGGATCGCGATCACCCAGCGACGGCGGCCACCTCGGATCTTGCGGTTCCGGGCGATGGTCTGCGCCGTCACCATGGTTTCCGAACTCACAGGGCTCCGACCTTCTGCCGACGGACGATGTAGATGAAGAAGGGTGCGCCGATCAGCGCGGTCAGGATGCCCACGTCGATCTCGGCGGGGCGCGCGACGATCCGCCCGATCACGTCGGCCACGGTGAGCAAGACCGCGCCGGTGACAGCCGAATACGGCAGCAACCACCGATAGTCCACGCCGACGATCAGTCGGCAGGCATGCGGGACAACCAGTCCGACAAAGGCAATGGGGCCTGCGACCGCGGTCGCCGCGCCACACAGGATGATTGCCCCCAGGGAGGCGCCGCCACGGACGAGGGCTACCCGCTCACCGAGTCCGGCGGCAAGATCGTCGCCCAACGCGAGTGAGTTGAGGCCACGCGCCGACAACATCGAGACGATGAACCCGACCACCAAGAAAGGTAGGACCTGCTCGATGCTGGAATAGGTCGCTCCACCTACGCCGCCAACGCGCCACGATTGGACGGTATCGGCGACATCATTGCGCCCCAGAATGATTGCGGTGACGAAAGAGACCAGTGCCGCCGAGGTGGCAGCGCCGGCGAGCGCGAGCTTGAGCGGCGTGGCACCACCACGCCCGAGCGAGCCGACGAAATAGACGAATACAGCAGCGACGGCGGCACCGACGATGGCAACCCAGATGTAGGTGGACGCCGCGGACAGGCCGAAGTAGCTGATCCCGATGACCACGGCGAGCGATGCACCCATGTTCACCCCGAGGATGCCCGGATCGGCGAGCGGGTTTCTGGTCACGCCCTGCATGACCGCACCGGATACGCCAAGAGCGGCTCCGACGATGATCGCCAAAAGCGTCCGGGGGATCCGCTTTTCGACCGCGGCTTGGTTCATTCCCTCGGAGTCACCGCCGAGCACGGCAAAGACGTCCGACCAATCGACACCGCGAGAGCCGACCTTGATCGACAAGATCGCCACCACGACCAAGACCGCGACGACGACCAGGAAGCCAAGTGCCCGCACCCGTCTCGGGCGTCGCACGATGGCGACGCCCGAGGCGGACTGCGAAGTACCTTGTGTCACTTGGACTTGTCTGCTGCTTCCGCGAGCAGCGCGACGTAGTCGTCGAGTACCCAGGAGATCGACAACGGAGTCGGGTTCGCGGCGGTTCCCAGCGGCGTGCTGGGCAGGGCCACGATGGCGCCGTTTGCCACTGCCGGCATCTGGGACAGCAGCGGGTCGGCCTTGAGAGTCGCAATCAGCGCTTCGTCGCCGTAGGTCACGATGATGTCGACGTCACTGAGACCGTCGATCTGCTCGGCACTGCGTGTCGCCGAGAACTTTTCCGTTTCAGCCGACGCCGCGGCGATGCTGCCGGGAGTCTGCAACCCGAGGTCCTCGAAGAACAGGGCCCGCGTGTCGTGGGTGGTGTAGAAGCTGACCTCGCTGAGATCAGCGGCGTCGACGTGCGTCAGGAACATGATCGACTTGTCCTGCAGCTGCGGGTATTTCGTCCCGGCAGCAGCAACCTCTGCCTCGAGGCCGGCGATGAGCTCGGCGCCCTCGGTCTCCATGCCCATACCCTTGCTGTTCAGCTCGATCATCTGCTGCCAGGGGGTGCCCCACGCGGTTTCGGGGTAAGCCACCACCGGCGCGATCTCACTGAGAGTGTCGTAGTCCTCCTGGGTCAGGCCGGAGTAGGAAGCCAGGATCACGTCGGGATCGGTGTTGGCGACAGCTTCGAAGTCGACACCGTCGGTTTCGTCGAACAGCACCGGGGCTTCGCCGCCGAGCTCATCGAGCCGCTCGCTGACCCACGGCAACATGCCGTCGCCGTCGTCGTCGCCGAAGTTTGCGGCCGCCATGCCCACGGGAACAATGCCCAGTGCCAACGGCACCTCGTGGTTTGCCCAGTTCACGGTGGCCACCCGCTCAGGCTTTTCGGTGATGGTCGTGGTTCCGAGCGCGTGCTCGATGGTGATCGGGGTGAAGTCACCGTCGCCGCCATTGTCGTCCGAGGACGACGAGCAGGCCGCGAGCCCGACCGTGAGCAGCGCTGCCGCCGCGAATGCCACCAACTTGGGTGCGCGAGACATTGTTCCCTTTCGGTTCGTGAAGCAAAAAGACGCATGCACCGGCGGGCCCACCGGCGACCGATCAACATCGGTAAGGATTACCTAACAGAGGCTAGATCGCGATGCTTGCGATTGCAATCAAGCAAAAGTGACATAGTTTGTCGCGAAACGGACAAGTAGTGGGCCGCCGCCCATACCCCTCACAGCTCGCGGAACCGGCCCGGGCTCATTCCGGTGACCCGGCGAAATGCCGTTCCGAACGCGCTCACCGAGCGATAGCCGACCCGCCCGGCAACGTGTTCGATCGCGTGTCCCTGGGCCAGCAACGTGATCGCATGCTGGACGCGCGCGGTGGCCACCCACCGGGTGAAACCGATACCGGTCTCGGAATCGAATGCCCGCGTGATCGTGCGGGCGCTGACGCCGAGGCGGCTCGCCCACTCCCCCAACTGCGTCTCGTCGGAGGGGTCGGCCTGCACGGTGGCGACAATCGGCGCCAGCAGCGCCGATTCCGGAACCCGCAGCAACAACTGATGTGGCGCCGGGGTCAACACGTCGAGAACCATGGCCTCCGTGGTCGACCGCGATACATCGTCGAGATCATCGGCACCGAGCCGGTCGAGCAACAACCGCAACAGCGCAGAGACCTCGACAGCCACCGGCTCATCCGAGATGGACGGAACCTCACGAATACTGAAATGCACTGAGCTGAGCGCGGTCCCGGCCGGTGTCCAGCCCGAATGCAGGACGCCCGCGGGGATCCACAACCCGATCGTCGGCGTGATCGTCCACACCCGAGGGCCGACGGTGGTCGACGACGACCCCTTGGCACTCCACAGCAATTCATGCGTCGGATGGGAATGCTCTTCCCAATGGGTGTCGCGTGAGATGACCTCGTACACACCCGCGATGACAAACGGGACCTCGATGGCGCCCGCCTCATAGACGGGCAGGCTCCGCTTGTCGGCCACCTCGATACTCACCCGACCACCATAGGTCAGCGAACGCGGCGCAACCCCACCACAGTCGTCTGTCGGTCACCGCTGCCCGGCCACTCCAGGCCGAAGCCGACCCGCTCGGCGCAGGACATCGCATGCCCCACTTGGTCGACATTCATCTCGATCAGAACGCAACCGTTGTCCGACAACCATTCCGGAGCATCCTCGATCAGACGCCCGATGTGGTCCAGCCCGTCCGGACCACCGAACAGGGCGTGGTGCGGCTCGTGGTCCAACGCCTCGCGTGGCAAGAATTCCGAGGCGGTGGTCGGGACATACGGCGGCACGGCGGCCATCACGCCGATCCGCCCCCGCAACATGTCGGGCAGGGCATCAAATCCAGCACCCTGATGCAGCGTCGCAGTGCCGCCCACATTGACCGCGGCATGCTCCAGTGCGCCGGCATCGATATCGGCGGCATGGATTTCGAGCCTGGGCAAAGCCTGTTTCACCGCGGACGCGATCGGCGCAACACCACAAAACACTTCCACCACAATCGGATCCCGGCCGGCGCGCGCCGCTGCGATCGTCGCCCGCGCCAAGAATCGTGAACGCTGCCGTGGCACAAAGACACCCGGACCGACAGACAGTCGGAGACCGTCGAAGGACACGTGCCCGACGATGTGCTCGAGCGGCTCACCGGTCACGCGGCGCGCACACAACCTGTCGAGCTCTGCTGGGCTGCAGGCGAATTCCTTGAGGATCGCCGCTTCCTCGGTCGCGAAAACACAACCCGCTCGACCGAGCCGATCGGCGACCGGATCCGGCATCGCGCACGCCTGCCGAATCATCTCGGCATCGGTCATACCGGATACTCGACGATCACGAATCCGTCATCGATGGCCGACAACCGGCCGCCCGCGTCGTGCATAGCCGTCGCCGCGGCCGCAAGTCGGCGATACGCCTGCGCCGCCGCAGGCAAGGTGGTCGCACGGTCGGCCGCGTGCCGATGGCCCAGGGTCTCGACGGTCCGCACCACAACGCCGCTGACCACCGCATGCTGCCGAAGCCGACTGTGTTCGGCAATCAGATCCATTGACGGACCGATCCGGGCCGAGACCAGCGCCCACCTGCGATCGGCGGTCTCTCCCGGCCCGAACTGAGCTCGCACCTGCGCCATGGTGGCGCCATCGACCTCCGGACCGCTGAACTGCGACAACTCACCACCGCTTGCCGACAGCCACGGAGTTGCGCCGGACGCCTCGACGGTGAGGTAGGCGCCGGGTTCGTCCACGACCTCGTCGATGATCCGAAGCCGCCACCGAAGGCTCGGGGCCAGGACACCCACGGGAACATCGACACCGCCGGCAGGTTCGAGACCACGCCTGCGACGGGATGGCCGACGCGCGTGCAGCCGCCCATCCCGCATCGGCGATACCAATGTCCAGCCCGCCACGTGCGCGGCCATCAGTTGCTCACCCACTGCGGCAAGTTTGTCCGCCACCTCCGGCAAGGACTCGGCATCGTCGAGTTCCCAGTCGAGGAGCGCCGAATACTCAGACCCCGGCCACGGTGAAGGTGCTCGGTTCGTTTGTACAGTCATCTGTGCCACCTGGTTCTCAGTCGGCAACGGAAGGCTCGACCCGCGGGGACTCGGCGGTCGATTCCACCAACCCATCACGTTCGACAGCACACCGCGCCAATTCAGTTGAAGAGAACGGGGTCCCTCACAAACGAGGTCCGGCGTCAGCCACAAAGTATAGCCACGGAACATGCACAGAGCACACGATGTCCGCTACGCCGAGGCCTCACGATCCGGCGTAGATCGTCCGGTAGATGTCACAGATCTGATCGGCGTCGGGCACCAGCGGGTTGTTGGCCGGCGATCCCGATGCCAACGCCTGCTCGGCCATCACCGGCAACAGGCCGTCCCATGCCGTGCGTTCGATGCCGAACGCCGCCGGTGTCGGGACCTCGACGTCGGCGCACAACTGTTTGAGTTCGTCCACCAAGGCGCTCGCCGCGACCGGATCCGGGGTCGCGTCGGTGGCAACCCCGAGAGCCCGCGCGCACTCTGCATAACGCAGCGGAGCACCGGCGATCGAGAACTCCGTCACCGCCGAGAAGAGCATCGCGTTCGACAACCCATGGGCCACCTGAAAATGCGCACCGATCGGCCGGCTCATGCCGTGCACCAGCGCCACGCTCGAATTGGAGAATGCCATCCCCGCCTGCATCGACGCCAGCATCATGGCTTCCCGCGCCTGCCGATCCTGGCCGTCGCGATACGCGGTACGCAGGTGCTTGCCCACCGCGTTGATCGCGGTCAGGCACAGGCTGTCGGAGTAGGGGTTCGCCCTTCGGCTCACATATGCCTCGATCGCGTGGGTCAATGCATCCACCCCGGTGTCGGCCGTCAGCCGCGGCGGCATCGACAGGCTGAGCTCGTAGTCCACGATCGCGGCGGCGGGCAGAAACGAGGTCCCCGGACACAGCATCTTCTCGTCAGTGGCATTGTCGGTGATGACTGTGAACTTCGTTGCCTCCGAGCCACTCCCCGCGGTTGTGGGGATGGCGATGATCGGAAGCGCATCACCCGAATACTGGCGCGGTGCCTTGAAATCTCGCATCTCACCTCCCGCCGCCGAAAGCACGGCCAGCGCTTTCGCGGTGTCCATCGGACTGCCGCCACCGAATCCGATCACCGAGTCGGCCCGATGCCCCCGCACGGCGTCGAGGCCGGCCTGTAGCGACTCCGTGGTGGGATCCGGCACGGTCTCGGCAAAGACCGCAACGTCCACGCCGGCGGCGGTGAGGATCTCCGTCGCCCTCGCCACCGCCCCCGATCCGACGAGGTAGGCGTCGGTGACGATCAGCGGACGAGTAACGCCCAGGGCGGCAACAACTTCACCAACTGCTGCGAGTGAGCCTCCTCCGAGTCGCAGCAAACGCGGCAGTGCGATGTTCGTTGTTGTCATGGAATCTCCTGGTACCGGAAGGGTTCAGCTGTTTTCGGGGAACCCGAGGTTGATGCCGCCGTGACTCGGATCAAGCCATCGGCTGGTGATGGCCTTGGTACGCGTGAAGAAGTGCACGCCTTCCATTCCGTGTGCGTGGCTGTCCCCGAACAGCGAGGCCTTCCAGCCACCAAAGCTGTAGTACGCCATCGGGACCGGGATGGGCACGTTGATACCGACCATGCCCACCTCGACCTCATTCTGGAAACGTCTGGCCGCACCGCCGTCGTTGGTGAAGATCGCGGTCCCGTTGCCGTAGGGGTTGGCGTTGATCAATTCCAGTGCCTCGTCATAGGTTTCAACGCGCACAACCGACAGAACCGGCCCGAAGATCTCATCGGTGTACACACTCATCTCGGGCGTGACGTGATCGAGCAGGGTCGGCCCGAGCCAAAATCCGTCAGACGGCCGATCAGGATTCTCGGTGATCGCGCGTCCGTCCACCACGACAGTGGCGCCCTCCGCTTCACCGGCGTCGACATAACCACGGACCTTGTCACGGTGCGCCGCGGTCACCAACGGCCCCATGTCCGAATCCTTCGTGCCATCACCGGTTTTCAACGGCCGGGTGCGCTCGACGATCTTTCCGACGAGTTCGTCGGCGATGTCGCCAACAGCGACCAGCACCGATATCGCCATACAGCGTTCACCGGCTGATCCGAATCCGGCATTGACCATGGCGTCGGCTGCCAGATCCAGGTCGGCATCGGGCAACACGATGGCGTGATTCTTGGCGCCGCCGAGAGCCTGCACCCGCTTACCCGCGGCAGTCCCGGTGGCGTAGACGTACTGCGCGATCGGCGTGGAGCCGACGAATGAGACCGACTTGATCGACCGGTTGGTCAGCAGCTCATCCACCGCCACCTTGTCACCCTGCAAGACGTTGAACACACCTTCGGGCAGCCCCGCCTGCGCCCACAATTGCGCCATCCACAAGGCCGCCGATGGATCCTTCTCACTCGGCTTGAGCACCACTGTGTTGCCTGCGGCGATCGCGATGGGGAAGAACCACATCGGGACCATCGCCGGAAAGTTGAACGGCGAGATGATCGCGACCGGCCCCAACGGCTGGCTCACCGAGTACACGTCGACGTTCGTCGACGCGTTCTCCGTGTACCCACCCTTGAGCAGGTGCGGTATGCCACAGGCGAATTCGACGACCTCCTGTCCCCGGCCGACCTCACCGAGCGCATCGGAGACGACCTTGCCGTGCTCGGCCGTGATGATCTGCGCCAACTCGCCTTTGCGCTCGTTGAGCAATTCCCGGAACTTGAACATGATCGAGGTGCGCTTGGACAACGAGGTATCGCGCCAGGCCGGGAACGCGGCAGCGGCCGCTGCGATCACCGTTCTCGCGTCCTCGACCGACGCCAGCCGCACCCGGCCACTCACCACACCGGTCGCCGGATTCGTCACGGGCGCAAGCACATCGGATGAGCCGGCAAACGGCTTCCCCTCCGACCAGTGGGCGATCTCGAACATTGCACTCTCCTTGAACGTTGGCGGTTGCCTCAAGGCTGCCTTTGCGTCAACGCACAGTCAACGGCCAATGCTGCATTTGCATCTGCAGAAATGCACACACCAGAATGAGGGCATGCCGAGTGCCGACCACCTGAGATACCTGCTGGAACTGTCCCGAACGGGGCGACTCATCGAAGCCGGTCGCCGCCTGGGGGTCGACCACACCACCGTGAGCCGGCGGATCGCGGCCCTCGAACGCGAGACCGGTGAACGTCTTTTCGACCGGCACACCTCCGGATGGCAGCTCACGGCCGCCGGCCAACGCATGCTCCCTCACGCCCTCGCCGTGGAGGCGGCGGTGGCTGCCGCTTATGCCACCACCACCCCAACCGACGAGCTCACCGGATCTGTCCGGATCGTCGCACCGGACGGATTCGGCGTGTACGTGCTGGCACCGGCCCTGTTGCACCTCCGTGCGCGGCATCCCCAGCTGACCGTCGAAGTGGTGACCGCAACCAGCCACGACCTGCTCACCGTTCGCGATTTCGACGTGGCGATCACATTGGAGCGCCCGAATCGCCGTTCCAGCCTGATCACCAGATTGGGCACCTACACCCTCGGCCTGTACGCAGCGCACGACTACCTCGAGTCACACGGTCCGGTCACCGAACTCAGCACACTGAACGAGCACACCATCATCTGGTACGTCGACGCGCTACTCGATGTCGAGCCGTTGCAGATCCTCGACCATCTCGGTCCCGGGATCACCGCCCGGGTGCAGATGAACAACATAGCCGGACATCACCAGGGGGCCCGGACAGGTCTCGGTATCGCACCGCTGCCGACCTATGTCGGCGAGGCCGATCCTGCGCTGACTCGGATACTGCCGCAACACTTCTCGGTCGAACGCGTCTACTGGCAGGTGGTTGCCCGAGATACCTCGCGTTCACAACGGGTCCGAGCGGTCACCGACCTCCTCAGCGAAACCGTCAGCGGGCATCGGCACCTGTCTGTGTGAACTGCGCGACGTCAACAACTCTTCGAGGTTGGCCCCCGACCACACGCACATCCGGTATACGGTGGCCAACAGATCCGACCTCGAAAAATATCGAGGCGCTGTCGGCCCGCTGGGCGCGAGAACATAGCCGTGGATCAGGCGATGTGCGTAGATCGCGACGCGACCCCACGCGAACGGGAGTATCAAGGAACCATGCACCTCAAACTCAGCGACGAAGACGTTGCCTTCCGCGAGGAACTGCGCACCTTCTTCACGACCGAAATTCCCAAAGAGCTCCGCGAGCGTGCCGCTGCAGGCACCTCGATATTTCCCGACGACATGATCGCCGTGCAGCGCAAACTCAATGAACACGGCCTGGCTGTACCGAAGTGGCCGGTCGAGTGGGGTGGCAAAGATTGGACGCCGGTACAAAAGCACATCTGGCAGAACGAGATGAACCTCGCCTCCGTCCTGGAACCGTTGGCTTTCAACGCCGACATGGTCGGGCCGGTGATCGCCAACTTCGGCTCACAGGAACTCAAGGAGCGGTTTCTGCCTGCGACGGCCAACCTCGACATCTGGTGGTGCCAGGGCTTCTCCGAACCCGAAGCCGGTTCCGATCTGGCATCCCTCAAGACCAGGGCGGTGCGCGACGGTGACCACTATGTGGTCAACGGTCAGAAGACCTGGACCACCCTGGCGCAGTACGCCGACTGGATCTTCGCACTCGTCCGGACCAATCCCGATGCCCCAAAACGTCAGGCGGGCATCAGTTTTCTGCTCATCGACTTGAAGACCCCGGGCATCACCGTCCGCCCGATCCAGCTGATCGACGGCGGGTATGAGGTCAACGAGGTCTTCTTCGAAGACGTGGTGGTCCCGGTCGAAAATCTCGTCGGTGAAGAGAACGCCGGATGGAGCTATGCCAAGTTCCTGCTCGGCAACGAACGTGCCGGCGTCACCCGGGTCGGCATCACCAAGAACCGGCTGGCCCGCGCCAAGGAACTCGCCTCGACGATCCCCTCCGGCAACGGAACCCTGCTCGCAGATCCCCTGTTCGCAGCGCGCCTCGCCGAACTCGAAAATGAGCTGCTGGCATTGGAACTCACGCAGATGCGAGTGGTCGCCTCGTCGGCGAACGGAAAGCCCGACCCGGTCTCGTCAGTCCTCAAACTTCGTGGCAGTGAGTTGCAGCAGGCCTCCACCGAGCTTCTCGCCGACATCGCAGGCGTCGATTCGCTCGCCGTCGATGCCGCCGACATCGGCTCTCCCCATTGGGCGCAGGAGACGGTCCCGACGTACCTCAACTTCCGGAAGGTGTCGATCTACAGCGGCTCGTCCGAGGTTCAGCGCACCATCATCGCGTCCTCCATCCTCGGGCTGTGAAGTCGCCCCCGCACCTGTAAAGGACCACAGAACACCATGGATTTCGAATACAGCGAAGAGCAGACGATGCTGCGTGACACCACGCGCGATGTGCTGTCCAAGTTCTACGATCTCGAAAAGCTCCGCGCGGTCACCGATACCGACCTCGGCTGGAGTCGCGACCTCTGGAAGTCATTGGCCGAGATCGGGATTCTCGGTCTGCAGTTCAGCGAGGACGACGGCGGCATGGGCGCGGGCCCCGAGGAGATCAGCGCCGTCCTCGGCGAGTTCGGACGCGCACTGGCCCCCGAACCGCTCCTCGATGCGGTGATCATCCCCGGCGGGATCATCGCCGACACCGGCAGCGCCGAGCAGAAGTCGAAGTACCTGCCTGCGCTGGCGGCCGGTGAAGTGCTGGCCGCCTTCGCCCATACCGAGCCCGGCGACCGCTGGCCGAACGCGGCGGTCGCGACAACGGCGACCCCCTCCGGCGACGGCTACACGCTGACCGGCGTCAAGAATCCGGTGCTGCACGGCGACTGCGCCGACGTCCTCGTCGTCACCGCCCGCCTCGACGACGCCGTCCGCCTGTTCCTGGTCGATTCTGCTGACGGTGGTGTCACGCGCACGCCGTTCCGGACGCATGACTCCCGGCGGGGCGCCCAGATCGACCTGCAGGACGCCCCGGCGGCCCTGCTCGATTCCGGCGACACCGCTGCCGCACTGATCCGCAGTGAGGTGCTCGCGCAGGTCGGGTTGTGCGCCGAGGCTGTGGGCGCGATGGATGAAACCCTGCGCCTGACGGCCGAGTACCTCAAGCAGCGCAAGCAGTTCGGAGTGCCGCTGGCCAAGTTCCAGACACTGACGCAGCGGGCCGCGGATCTGTACGTCCTTGTCGAGCTGGCCCGCAGCATGAGCCTCTATGCGACGGTGTCGCTCGCAGACGGCGACATCGATCCGGTCATCGCCTCGCGCGCCAAACTGCAGATCTGCCGGTCGGCCCGCAAGGTCGGCCAGGAAGCCATTCAGATGCACGGCGGCATCGGAATCACCGCGGAATATCCGGTCGGTCACTACGCCAGTCGCCTACTTGCCATCGAACACACTCTCGGCGGTAGCGCGGAACATCTGCGGACCCTCTCCGATCGCATCGCAGACTATGACAAGATCCTGATCGGATAGTGACAACGTACATTGACGAAGTCGGACCGGCGGTTCATCGACGAAGCCGTACCGACGAGTTCGTTCATGACGTAGAACCGCGACAGGAGAAACATGGCTGCCCCATTGCTCGAAGCGTCCACCGAGATCAAAGCCACCCCGGAGCAGGTCTGGAAGGTGGTGTCCGACCTGCAACGGATGGGCGAATGGAGCCCGCAGTGCCGCAAGACCATCGTGCGCGGCGGCGGACCGGTCACCCTCGGAACCAAAACGATCAACATCAACAAGCGCGGGCTGCTGGTGTGGCCGACCAGGTCGAAGGTGGTGCGATACGAGCCGAACAAGGAGATCGCCTACCGGATCGCCGAGA
The DNA here is from genome assembly GCF_059683565.1 of Williamsia sp. Y721. NCBI lineage: Bacteria > Bacillati > Actinomycetota > Actinomycetes > Mycobacteriales > Nocardiaceae > Williamsia > Williamsia sp. Y721. The sequence goes on from NZ_JCASNH010000006.1 coordinate 148,193, forward strand.
ACAACAGCGTGTGGAGTTTCACCATCACGCCCACCGCCGACGGTGTGAAGCTCACGGAACGCCGCGAGGCACCCAAAGGGACCAGCAAGGTCTCCCAGGTCCTCATCAATGCCGCGATGGGCGGCGAGAAGCCGTTTGACGCCGAGTTGGTCGACGGGATGAATCAGACGCTGACGAAGATCAAACTCGCCATCGCCTGATCAGGGTCGATCAGAGTTTTTCCAGTAGTGCGGGCAGGTCCGCGACCGAGTCGATGACGTGGTCGGGGACCTGCCCGAACTCGTCTGCTTCCAAGACCTGGAGTTGTTCGGGCCGGAACTTTCCGGTGCGGACCAGGACCCCGACCATGGCAGCCTTTTGCGCACCGAGAACATCGCTGTATATGTCGTCGCCGACCATGACCACCTCGGCCGGGTCAGCGACTCCGAGCATCTCGATCGCAGACCGAAATCCAAGTGGAGACGGCTTCCCGATCGCGGGGATCTTCTTGCCGGTCGCCTTCTGCAGGCCTTCCAAATAAATACCCGTGTCGATCTTCGGCCCCGACGCGGTCGACCAGGACAGCGACCGGTGCATCGAGATGGCGGGCACCCCGTCGATCATCCAGCCCAGTGCTTTCGAGAGCACCTCGTGGGTGAACGAGGGCCCGGCACCGCCGAACACCACCACGTCCGGGTTGTCCTCGACGAGATCGATCCCGTCCATGTCGTCGGAGACCTCTCCTTCGTTGAGGACCACCACCCGCTTGCCCGGGTGCTTGGCACGCAGGTATTCGGCCGTGAGCACCGCCGCGGTCAGCACCTCGTTGTCATCCACTTCGAATCCGACTCGGGTCAGCGTTTGCGCGATCTGACTTCTCGACTTGGATGTCGTGTTGGTCAAGAACATCCGGGGCATCCCCGATGCGGAGATCGCCTCCAACGCTTCGACGGCACCGGGCAGAGGTTCCCACGAGGTGACGATCACCCCGTCGATGTCGAGTAGCAACCCTTCAGCCATGACTCAAAAGCTAGTCCTGCCCCTGCGCGGCCGCACGACGGGATGGCCGCCTTGCTGACAGGTGCCCTTCCGTTCCGGCATGCTTGGCGTCATGGCCGATCAACGCGCACCCCAGTTTTCCGCACTGTCCAAACGAGTCGCCGGCCTCATGACACGCGCACATTCCGACCTGGCCGATGTGGTGGCACTGCCGTCGGTGCATCTCGATCCGGCCAAACGCGACGACTGCCGGGCCAGCGCAGCCTGGGTCCGCGGAGCGTTTTCCGACGCCGGCGTCGACTCGCTGGTGATGGACACCATCGACGGGAGCCAGACGATCCTGGGGTTCGTGCCCGGCCCGGCTGGTGCGCCGACGGTCCTGCTCTACTCGCATCACGATGTGCAGCCGTCCGGCCCGGCGGAACTGTGGGACAGCGCCCCGTTTTCGCTGACCGAACGCGACGGTCGTTGGTATGGACGTGGTTCATCGGACTGCAAGGGCAATCTGGTTGCCATCCTCACCGCATTGCGGGCGCTCGATCCGCTTCCGCCGGTCGGGATCCGGATCGTCATCGAGGGCTCCGAAGAAGCAGGCGGCGAAGGACTCGACCACCTGGCGCGTACGCGACCCGAACTCTTTCAGGCCGACATGATCCTCATCTGCGACACCGGCAACGTCGCGCCCGGCATCCCGACACTCACCACCAGCCTGCGTGGCATGGCTGCGGTGAAAGTGTCCGTGGAAACCCTTGCCTCCGAGGTTCATTCCGGCCAGTTCGGCGGCGGCGCACCCGACGCACTGGCCGCGCTGATAGCGGGTCTGGCAACACTGCGCGACGCCGACGGCAACACCACCATCGACGGCCTCACCAATGATCAGTCGTGGCCCGGCGCCTCCTACGACGCCAAGCAGTTCCGAGCGGACTCGACCACCCTCGACGGTGTCGACCTCATCGGGTCGGGCTCCCCCGCCGAAATGGTGTGGGCGCGACCTGCCGTGACCGTGATCGGTATCGACGCACCACCGACGGCAGGCGCCCCGGCCGCGATCAACCCGCGGGCAGCCGCGCAATTGAACCTGCGGGTACCACCCGGCATGGATCCCGACGAGGCCGCGACCGCGTTGGAAAAGCATCTACGTGAACACATTCCGTGGCATGCCCGGGTGGACGTCGAGACCCAGGCGACCGGCGCGCCGTTCTCGGCCGTCACCACCGGACCCGGCTACACCGCGCTGACGGCGGCGATGGCCAAGGCCTACGGCAAACCCGTCGTCCATTCGGGTCAGGGTGGATCGATACCGCTGTGCACGGTACTGGCGGAAATCTGCCCACAAGCCGAGATCGCGCTGCTCGGTGTCGAGGAGCCCGCGTGCCGGATCCATGCACCGAACGAGAGCGTCGATCCCGACGAGATCTCCAAAACAGCACTGTCCCTTGCCCTTTTCCTCTCGAAGTACGGAGCCCAGAACTGATGCGCAGCGTTTCCGAACATCAGGATGCGGTGACCGCACTGTTCCGGTCACCACGCGTTGTCACCGTGCCCGCCGCGGACGCGCTGGGCCGGGCACTCGCCGAAGACATCGATGCCCCGATCACGTTGCCCGGCTTCGACAATTCGGCCATGGACGGCTATGCCGTCCGCGCCGAGGACATCGCTGCCGCCACAGAGGACGCCCCGGTGGCCCTGCCGGTCGCCGCCGACATCCCGGCCGGGCGTACCGACGAGCTCACTCTTGCGCCCGGAACCGCGCACCGGATCATGACCGGGGCACCGATGCCGGCCGGGGCCGACGCGGTGATCCAGGTCGAGCGCACCGACGGCGGCACCGAAACGGTTCAGATCTTCGCTGCCGTCGCCGTCGGGACAGCGGTCCGCCGGGCCGGCTCCGACATCGGCATCGGCGCCCGTGCGTTGCCCGTCGGCCGAGTCCTGCGGGCCCCGCAGCTCGGCCTCGCCGCCGCACTGGGTCTGGCCGAACTGCCGGTCTACGCGCCACTGCGGGTACTGGTGCTCTCCACCGGCAGCGAACTGGTCCCGGCAGGCATCCCGTTGGAGTTCGGGCAGATCTATGAGTCGAACGGCGCGATGCTGACCGCTGCGGCCATCGAGGCAGGCGCGCATGCCGAACAGGTCCACTTCGTGCCCGATGACGTCACCGAGTTCCGAGCCAGTCTCGACAGTTACATCGACGGGGAAGAAGGCCCGGATGTCGATCTGATCATCACTTCCGGCGGAGTCAGCGCCGGCGCGTACGAGGTCGTCAAGGACGCCCTCACCGGTGAAGGGGTCGATTTCGTGAAGGTTGCGATGCAACCCGGGATGCCGCAGGGCTGCGGCACCTACACCAGCGCAGGCGGCCACCCGGTTCCGATCATCACGCTGCCGGGTAATCCCGTGAGCGCGAAGGTGTCGTTCGAGGTGTTCGTCCGCCCGCCACTGCGATCAGCGATGGGACTACCGGCCCAGCGCCGAACCATCGCGGCGACGGTCACCGAGGCCTTCACCTCACCCAAGGGGAAACGGCAATTCCGGCGTGGGGAACTCACGATCACCGATGGTGTCGCACAGGTCCGGCCCATCGGACCACCGGCGTCACATCACCTCGCGTACATGGCTTCGGCCAACGTCCTGCTGGACATCTCTGCCGACACCGACAAGGTCGATGCCGGCAGCACAGTCGAGGTACTGATACTCGAAGAGTTATGACACACCATCACCGGCATCGCCCCGGACCTGCGAAAACAGTCGCCTCGTCGGCACCGGCCGCAGCTCCGGCCGTTCGCCTGGAACAATAACGCCATGGCCAGACGCCCCACTCCGACAGACGCCGAGCCGACTACCGGTCTGGCTCACATCGCAGACCTCATCCGCGAGACCGTGCCGCCTCTGCACCGCGCCGGGATCCCGTTTGTTGCAGTCCCGGCTGCCATCGCGGTGGCCGGGCGCAAGCATGGGTGGATCCGCACCCCGGCAACCGTTGCCGCGCTCGCCACCGCGGCGTTCTTCCGCCACCCGTCCCGGGTACCACCCAACGCGCCCGGTGTTGTTGTCGCTCCGGCCGACGGACAGGTCGCCCTGGTCGATCACGCGGCCCCGCCCGTCGAACTGGGACTCGGCGACACCCCGCGCCCGCGGGTCTCGATCTTTCTCTCGGTCTTCGACGTCCACGTGCAGCGGATTCCTGTTGCAGGCAAGGTCGAGGCGATCGAATACCGCTCCGGTTCGTTTCTCAGTGCCGACCTCCCGGCGGCCAGCGAGGCCAACGAACGCAACTCGATGCTGATCCGTACCGACGACGGCGCCGAACTCGCCGTGGTCCAGATCGCCGGACTCCTGGCCCGCCGCATCGTCTGCGACGCCAAACCAGGTGATCAGGTCACACTCGGCGACACGTACGGCCTCATCAGGTTCGGATCCAGGGTCGACCTCTACCTCCCCGAGGGCACCCGCCCGCTCGTTGCCGTCGGGCAACGTGCGGTGGGCGCGGAAACCGTTTTGGCGCAATTGAAATGATTGCCTACGGACGGGGCGAAACCCAGCGCACAGCCTCCCGCCGCGTCAACCCGACAACCGGCCGTCGGCGGCCGAGTCGAGCCGGAACGCTGAACACCGGCAAGTTGCTGGTGCCATCGGCGTTCACCGTGCTCGCGATCTGCGCCGGCTTGTCGGCAACGAAGTTCGCACTCGACGGCCGGGTCGACCTGTGCGTGGCGATGATCGCCGCGGCGGCTCTGCTCGACGGCATCGACGGACGGATCGCGCGACTGCTCGGCGCCACAACCAAGATCGGCGCCGAGCTCGATTCGCTCGCCGATGCCATCAACTTCGGTGTCGCACCCGCACTCACGCTGTACGTGCTCATGCTGCAGGGCAATGACGCCGGCTGGCTGCTGTCGCTGATCTACTGCTGCGCAATCGTTTTGCGACTGGCCCGGTTCAACACCCTGATCGACGACGATGACCGGCCGCAGTACACCAAGGACTATTTCGTCGGCGTACCCGCACCGGCGGCTGCCCTGATCGCGATCCTGCCGATCGCGCTCGACCAGCAGTTCGGCTCCGGCTGGTGGACATCGGACGTGTTCGTCGGCGGCTGGATGACATTCACCGCACTACTGGCGGTGAGCCGACTACCCACGGCGTCGTTGAAATCGTTTGCCGTACCCCCCAATGCACTGGTGCTGGTGCTGATCGGGGTGGCATTGGTCGCCGCGGCCCTACTGACCTACCCGTACGCGCTGATGTTCGCCGCCATCGGCCTCTACCTGGTCCACATCCCTTTCGCCTGGCGCACCAAACGCTGGGTCGCCAGCCGCCCGGAGACCTGGGATTACCATCCGCGGGAACGGCGTGCCGAGCGCCGCGCGATCCGCCAGGTGCGTCGCGGACGTCCAACCCAATCCGTGGCCCGTCTCGGATTGCGGCGTCCCGGCTCCTGATACCGGTAGTTTTGCTTCTGTGACATCCGAATCCGCGGCCGCTGATCCCACACAATCCGGATCACCGCAGCTGACACTGACCGCACGACTCAACCTGTCGGCCGCCGAAGCCCGGCGGGGCATCGTCCGGGTGCACCCTGAAGTGCTCACCGGCCTGGCATTGCGCGAATGGGATGGCGTTGCGGTCATCGGATCCCGGACGACCACCGCGGTCATCGCCTCGACCTCGGCGTCCGAACCGACGGGTATCGCCCTGCTCGACGAACTGACACTGTCGAATGCCGGGATCAAACCCGATGCACCCGTGGTGCTCGCACCGGCCGTTGTTCATGGCGCCACCCGCATCGTGGTCCGGGGTTCGTCCCTGACCTCTGAATCAGTCGACGAACGAACACTGCGTCGGGCGCTGCTCGGCAAAGTGGTGTCGGTGGGTGACGTGGTCTCGCTGCTCCCCCGCGACCTCGGCCCCGAGTTCGCCACCTCCGAGGCCACCCGCTCCCTGGCACGTTCGGTCGGCATCACCTGGACCAACGAACTGCTGACCGTCGTCGCCGCCGAACCGGCGGGCCCGGTGAGTGTGCAACCCGACACCGCTGTGCTGTGGGCCGACCGCACGAACACACCCCCGACCCCGACGCCGACCCCGAGCGCGCCGATGCGGATTCAGACTCCGAGTACACCGGCGCCACCGGTACGCCGGGTCGATGAACTGGTCGGCGTGGAAGCCCAGGTCGGCAAGCTCACCGAGTGGATCGGGCTGGCACTGGACAACCCCGAATTGCTCACCGCACTCGGCGCGCAGGCACGGCTCGGCGCGATCGTCACCGGCCCACCCGGCGCGGGCAAGGCCACCGTGGTCCGGGCGGTGTGCGCCGACCGCAACCTGATCTATCTGGACGGTCCGGTGACCGGTGCCCTGGAGTCGTCCTCTCGCCTGACCGCGGTCAGAGATGCGGCCAACCAACTGGTTTCATCAACCGACGAGCGCGGATCGGTCCTGTTGATCAGCGACGTCGAAGCACTGCTGCCCGCCGAGTCAGATCCGGTGTCGGCCTTGATCCTCGACGCCCTGCGGACCGCCATCACCGCGCCCCGAGTCGCCTTGATCTGCACCAGCTCCAGGCCGGAGAACCTCGACACCCGGCTGCGCGATCCCGAACTCTGCGATCGAGAGCTGTCGATCGGACTGCCGGACAACAAGATCCGCCGAGGGCTGCTCACCGCCTTGCTGACCGACGTTCCCACCGAGACCATCGACCTCAGCGATATCGCCTCCCGAACACCGGGCTTCGTTGCCGCCGACCTCGCCGCCCTGACCCGCGAAGGTGCGCTGCGCGCCGCCGCTCGTAGCGCGCGAGATGGCAAGCCCCCCAAACTGACCGAGGCCGACCTCAGCGGTGCATTGGAAGTGATCCGGCCGGTGTCACGGTCGGCCTCACCGGAGGTTGCCGTCGGCGGCATCACCCTCGAAGACGTCGGCGACATGGTCGAGACCAAGCAGGCCCTGACCGAAGCCGTCCTGTGGCCACTGCATCATCCCGACACTTTCACCCGTCTGGGCGTCGACCCACCGCGCGGTGTGCTGCTCTACGGCCCGCCCGGCTGCGGCAAGACGTTTGTGGTGCGCGCACTCGCCGCATCCGGGCAGCTCAGTGTCCACAGCGTCAAAGGTGCTGAACTCATGGACAAGTGGGTCGGCAGTTCGGAAAAGGCGGTCCGCGACCTGTTCGACCGGGCCCGGGAATCCGCACCATCGCTCATCTTCCTCGACGAGATCGACGCGCTCGCGCCACGGCGAGGGCAGTCCTCCGATTCCGGCGTCGGCGACCGGGTGGTCGCGGCCCTGCTCACCGAACTCGACGGCGTCGAACCGCTACGTGATGTGGTGGTCCTCGGCGCGACCAACCGGCCCGACCTGATCGACCCCGCCTTGTTGCGGCCCGGTCGTCTCGAACGACTGGTGTTCGTACCGCCACCAGATGCCGAGGCCCGCGGCGACATCCTGCGGACCTCGAGCCGGTCGGTCCCGCTCGCCGAAGGCATCGATCTCGACGAGCTTGCCGCCGATCTGGACGGATACTCCGCGGCCGACTGTTCGGCGCTCCTGCGTGAGGCGGCACTGGCCGCCATGCGCCGCAACATCGACGCCGCCACCGTGACGGCCGAAGATGTGGCCGCGGCCCGGGCCAAGGTCCGGCCCTCACTCGACCCCGATCAGGTGGAGAACCTGCGGCAATACGCCGACAAACGCGGCGCCTGAACGCCGCAGAATACGTCAACCAGGCGTGCCTGGGTTCGATTTCGCGTGCTTCGCCAAAACGTTGACATGCTGACCCGTTTGGTGGAAATGTGCTGAGCGAGTGTTCAGCATTTACGTAACCGTCGGCTCTGAGCGAGAACCGGCGATGAGTCGATCTCGAAAGGGTTGGTGCACGATGGCGGGACGCATGGAGGGCAAGGTTGCCTTCATCACGGGAGCAGCGCGCGGGCAAGGACGAAGCCACGCAGTACGTTTGGCGCAGGAGGGTGCCGACATCATCGCTGTCGACATCTGCGGCCCGATCTCCGAAGAGGAGGCCGTGATCGCGGTGTCCACACCGGAAGACCTTGCCGAAACCGTCAAGCTCGTCGAGGATCTCGACCGCCGGATCGTTGCGGTACAGGCGGATGTCCGCGACTACGACGCCCTGAAAGCTGCCGTCGACAGTGGCGTCGAGCAACTCGGGAGACTTGACGTCATCGTTGCCAACGCAGGCATCGGTAACGGCGGTGACACCCTGGACAAGACGAGTGAGCGCGACTGGCAGGAGATGATCGACGTCAACCTGTCGGGCGTCTGGAAGTCGGTGAAAGCCGGTGTTCCACACCTGATTTCAGGCGGCAATGGCGGATCTATCATCTTGACCAGCTCGGTTGGCGGACTCAAGGCCTACCCGAACACCGGCCATTACATCGCCGCCAAGCACGGTGTTGTCGGGCTGATGCGCAGCTTCGCCGTCGAACTCGGAGAGCATTCGATTCGCGTCAATTCTGTGCACCCGACCAATGTGAACACACCGATGTTCATGAACGAGGGCACGATGAAGCTGTTCCGTCCCGACCTGGAAAATCCGGGGCCCGACGACATGGAGCTCGTCGCGAAGTTCATGCATGTGCTCCCGATCGGTTGGGTCGAACCCGAGGACATCAGCAATGCGGTGCTCTTCCTCGCCTCCGACGAAGCCCGCTTCGTCACCGGTGTGACACTGTCCGTCGACGCAGGCAGCTGCCTCAAGTAGGCCCGCACCGCTGACCGCGGGTATCCACGAGGGGCAGGCAACGAGCCCCTCGTGGATACAGCGCGTCCCGCACGGCCCGCCGCCACGCACGTGCCACCACCACAGCACCGGCCCGGCCGCGCTGGTCACCGAAACCGGATGCCGCCCAAATCGACTCGGCAGCAACATCTCCGGGACAGATGTCCCCCACATGTCGCCCCACCACCGCCAGCTCGGCAGCAATGGCCCGCACCACCGACAGGGCCAGGCCGTACAGCGCGATCGCGCAGTGATCGACGCGGCCGTAGGCATCGAGCCAGACGACCACGGCCGCACCCACCGCCGCGGAGTCATCACCGCACCGCCGGAACCCTTCGATGGCGTACCCGCCCCGGTCGTAGCGGCGCGGAACCACGATCCCAGTCAGGACCTCGTCGCCGGCCAACACCGTTTTCCATGGCCCGGTGAAGAAGTCCGTCGCCTCGACGGTCCGGCTGCCACGGGGTGAGAGCGTCTCGAACTCGGCATCGAGCGCCAATGCCACTGCGGCGTACTCATCGGCGGCATCGGCGTGAGCGATCGATCCACCGATCGTCTCGCGGTCGCCGGGAGGCCCGTTCACCGGAGTCGCCGGCCAGAGCAAGGGGACGTGTTCTCGAATCAGCCCCGAGTGCCTGATCGCGGCATGCGTTGTACCCGCGCCGATCCAGACCGAATCCGGACCGAGTTCGAAGCCCTGCAATTCGACTGCCGGCAGTTTCATCGGCACCACACTCATTCGACGTCGCTCATGCTCTTACCGACGTCGGCCAAAGTGAGCGGAGTGCCGTAGGTGCTGGTGTATTTGTACGGGGGAACGTCACATCGATACGGGCCGTTGTCAGGCTGAAAGTCCGCAGGCTCCCATCCCGCACCAGTCAATCGTTCGACGTTGAAGCAGGCCGACGGAGGCGTCGGCTGCGCCAGATTCACAGGCGCGTGCAGACCCCCACCGGTCCAGGCGGTTTCCTTCTTCGCGGTGTCATGAAGGCAGGTACGCGTGAGGTCGTCCCCGCACTTGGCGGCCGAAGTGGCGAAGAGCAGCCAGGACGACATCGCGCGCATCGCCGGATGTGTCAGCTCCGCACCGGGGGCATATTTCGCCCAGAGTTCCTTGAGCTGCTTCATCGCCGGCGCGTCACTGCCGAGTGGCAGATTTCCGCCGAGGTCCACGTAGTTGTTCTGATAATCCGCCGAGTTGCCCACCAGGTCGGCGAACTGTTGCCCGTAGGCGTTGTTGTTCGCATCAATCCAATCGAGCTTGTACTCCATGGACGTCAGCACGCTCTCCAGTTTGGCCAACTGCGAGAACTCACCATAGAAGATCAGTCCTTTCACACCCTTGCTCTTCAAGGCCTGTGCGTATGGTGTCCAATCCGAAACGCCCATCGCCGGATACAGATCGTTGTAAACAAACACCCCGCCGGCCGCTTCGGTGGACTCAACGGCTTGCTCCCCCATGAGCTTGGTGACCGGCGAATCTCCGTTGATGATTCCGACCGCATCGGCCGAATCGGGATGGGCATCGTTGATCAACCACTGGCGGAACCCGAAGAACGGGTCGTAGCCGGGCACCTGAGTCGGATCCGCACTGATCTCGAGATCAGAACCCACCGACGACAATTGAGCGACCTGCGCCGGGAAGCTCGGCAACAGACAAGAGACCCGCTCCTTCACTCCGAGGCCGTCGAGTGCACTACCACCGCCGACAAGAGCAAAATCCTCGCGACACGCCTCCAACATCTGCTTCCGTACATCCATCAGCTTCGAGTCGCGGGTGGTGGCCGTGATCTTGCGGCCGCCGATGCCGCCCAACTCGTTGCACCACGACGTGAAAACCTTCGCCGCATTGACGAATTCGGCATTCTTGTTGAACCCCACGTCAGAGAAGACACCGACCTGGATCGCATCGGCCGTTACACCCTGAGTCGGTGCCGAGGACATCGAGCCCTGCTGACAGACGTCCGACAGATCACCGAAGTCGGCCGACAGGCCCGCCGCGGACGAGTCCGCTGTATCGGCACCCTCATTCCCAGCAGTCCCCCCGCCCCGGTCGCCACAGGCGGACACCAGCAGAACACTCGCCACCACGGCGACAAACATGCGACGTGCAGTCATTGTTTTTCCTCTCGGAGAACATCCGGGGTCGTCAGGCTTGGGAGGAGGCAGCGACGGCCCGCCGGCTGCACGCGGCTGCCGAAAACACCGGCGCGAGGGTTCCGTCGACTACCCGGCAAAGCTAACTCCTCCCCCTCGTTGGATACAAGCGTTTCGCCGATTTACCCCTGATCGACCGATCATATTTCTTCGTCCGTCAGGAATATTCGACGTGGAGATCGCTGCCGCGGAGACTCGATTACACACTGCTGCAGCGATTCCCCGGATATTCACTCTTCACGGTGGTCCAGGCGTCGCCGTTGACAGAACACCATCGTGATGGGAGAGTCTTGATCAAGTGATCAGTTTCGTGTCGGTGACCAATCAACCCCGACACGTAATCAATTTCGAAAGGATCGGTGGGACAATGGCGGGACGTATGGAGGGCAAAGTCGCCTTCGTCACCGGAGCAGCGCGGGGGCAGGGACGAAGCCATGCGGTGCGCCTGGCACAAGAAGGCGCCGACATCATCGCGGTCGACATCTGCGGACCCATCTCCGACGAGGTCGAGCCACTCATCGCGGCGTCGACACCGGAAGACCTCGCCGAAACCGTCAAGCTGGTCGAAGATCTGGACCGCCGGATCATCGCCACACAGGCCGACGTACGCGACTTCGACGCACTCGTCTCCGCGGTGGACAGCGGCGTCGAAGAGCTCGGCCGACTCGATGTCATCGTTGCCAACGCGGGCATCGGCAACGGCGGCGAGACCCTCGACAAAACCAGCGAGCGGGACTGGCAGGAGATGATCGACGTCAACCTGTCGGGCGTCTGGAAGACAGTCAAAGCCGCTGTGCCCCATCTGCTGTCGGCCGGAAACGGCGGATCAATCGTGTTGACCAGCTCGGTCGGCGGCATGAAGGCCTACCCGAACACCGGGCACTACATCGCCGCCAAACACGGCGTCATCGGGCTCATGCGAAGCTTCGCCGTCGAACTCGGAGCGCACTCGATCCGGGTCAACTCGGTTCTGCCGACCAATGTGAACTCCCCGATGTTCATGAATGAGGGCACGATGAAGATGTTCCGGCCCGACCTGGAGAACCCGGGCCCCGACGACCTCGAGGTGGTCGCGAAGATGATGCACGTCCTGCCGATCGGCTGGGTCGAACCCGAGGACATCAGCAACGCGGTGCTCTTCCTGGCCTCCGACGAATCCCGCTATGTCACCGGCATCTCACTGGCCGTCGACGGGGGAAGCCTGCTGAAGTAGCACCTCGACGGCTCCTCAGGGCTGCGTGGCATGTTCCCGTCCCATGTCACACAGCCCTGATCAGTCGACTGATCCAGACCAGGTCCGGCGACTCACCCGTCGCGCTCCGGCGACACGGAGGAGTACTCGTCGATGAACCGCTCGATGAACGCCACGAGTTCGGCATGGCCGGCAGTCACACCGACGGCTTCCTCGTTGCGGAGATTGCGAGCCATACCGGTCAGGATCATCGACATCACCACCGGCGGATACTTTTCCAAGTCGACGCCACGAGCCCGAAGAACCATGGTCACCGCCGCGGTTTCGATGTCGCGAATGCGCTCGGACGACTTCTTCAATTCAGCACTGATCACCTTCCGGTGATTGGCCAATGCCATGAATTCGGTGTTCAGCTTGGTGGCCCGGGCATCGCCACTGACCAGCCACAACGCCCGCAGTGGATCGTTCTGTTCCAGCGCGCGACGTTGACGCTCGTACGTGACCTCGGCGCCTCCACGGACCACGGCGAGAAACAGGTCGTCCATCGTCGGGAAGTAGTAGTACACCAGCGCCTGCTTGACACCGGCCCTGGCGGCGACCTTCCTGGATGTCGCTGCGGCGTAACCCTCTTCGAGAATGACCTCGATCGTCGCTTCCATCAAACGGGTGCGGGCATTGACCGCATCCGGATCACGCTTCGTGCGTGGCGTTGCCATTCAGCGTCCCCCGCCGACAAAAACGCGCACGGACTTCAAGCATCGCGAGCCCGAACACGATCTTGACTTCAAATTCACTCCCGCACTATGCATGACTCACTGTAACATTCTGATCGATCGATCAGTTTTGGCTTCGGCAGTCACACAGCCCACCACCGAAAGGCCTCCGATGGTTGACATCACCAAGGCAGACTTCTTCAGCGAACCCGCACTGGCGGACGACCCGTATCCGTATTTCGACGAGCTGCGGTCGCGGTGCCCGGTACATCCCATCGCCATGCCCCGGGTCATGGCCGTCACCGGCTATGAGGAAGCCATCGAGGTCTACCGGGACCCCGAGGTGTTCTCTGCCTGCAATTCCGTTGCCGGTCCGTTCCCACCGCTCGAAGGCCAGCCCGACGGCGACGACATCAGCGACTATGTCGAACAGAACCGCGAGCACTGGTTCTTCCACGAATACCTGATCACGATGGATGGCGCGCCACATGAGCGCGAACGGGGACTGCTCCGTCGCATCATGACCCCGCGTCGTCTACGGGAGAACGCCGAAGCGATGTCCGCCATCGCCGACCAGTGCCTCATCGAGGATGTTGCGACTGGTGCCAGCGAGGTGATCGCCGACTATTCCCGGCCCTTCACCACTTTGGTGATCGCAGACCTGCTCGGTATGCCGGACGAAGATCGCGAGAATCTCCGCATGAGCAACTTCAAGGCCAAAGTTGTTGGTGCGCTGGGTGGATCAGAAACCGTCGAGACCAACCTGCTCGAGTATTGCGAAGAGCGATTCATGGAATACGTCATCGATCGCCGCCAGAACCCACAAGAGGACGTACTCACCCAACTCGCAACCGCCACCTATCCCGACGGCACCGTTCCGGAGCCCGACGTGGTCGTACGATTGGCATCTTTCCTCTTCGGTGCCGGCCAAGACACCACCGCACGCCTGATCGGATCCGCGCTTCGCATCATCGCCGAAGACCAAGAGCTGCAGGCGAAGTTGCGTGAAGACAAGAAGGTCATAGCACCGTTCATCGAAGAGGTCCTGCGACTGGAAAGCCCCACCAAGAGCGACTTCCGGTTCACGAAGATGGCCGTCAATCTCGGGGGCGTCGACGTGCCGCCCGGTACGACACTCATGGTCCATCCCGGTGCCTGCAACCGCGACGACCGCAAGTTCGAGAATCCGGATGTGTTCGACCTCGCTCGCGAAAACAACAGGGAACACATCGCATTCGGCCGCGGGGCACACACCTGTCCCGGAGCGCCCCTGGCGCGCGCGGAAGCCACCGCCACGGTCGAACGCTACCTTGCGAACACCGGAAACATCGCCATCAACGAGGACAAGCACGGGCCGGCAGGCAACCGTCAGTACAGCTACGAAAAGACATTCCTGCTGCGTGGTCTGTCAGAACTCCATCTGCTCTTCACCCAACCCGGGGAGTGATGAACATGACCACATCGCGTCCGAGACTCACCGTCGACAAGGAACGTTGCGAAGGCCACGCGCTCTGTGTCCAGACGGCTCCTGACATATTCGACATCGGCGACGACGACATGGCCATCTGGGTTGAGTTTCCTCCAGAAGGATCCGAGAAGTCGATCCGCGCTGCGATTGCCGCCTGTCCCCGCCAGGCGATCAGCATCGAGGAACGCTGATCAAGGCAGGAACAACCAGAAACCGGCGACGAGCTGGCTCGTCGCCGGTTTCTGGTTGAACGACAGTTCACATACCGATTCGAATGTTCTTGACCTGCAAGAACTCGTGGAGCCCCTCCAGTCCGCCTGCGCGACCGGTGCCACTTTGTTTGTAGCCGCCATACGGCCCCTGAGGCGAGATGTCGCTGTTCCTGTTGATCCACACCGAGCCCGACTCGAGCTGGCGCGCAACACGATGCGCGCGTGCCAGGTCGGTCGTCTGAACATAAGCATTGAGACCGAAAGTGGTGTCATTCGCCAGGGCGACGGCTTCTGCCTCATCGGTGAAACGCATAACCGACACCACCGGTCCGAAGGTTTCGACAGTCGCCAATGGCGATGTGTTGTCGACATCGACGAACACTGTCGGCTCGATGTAGAACCCGGAGCCGAGGTCACCACCGATCCGATGACCTCCGGTGATCAGTTCGCCCATCTCTTCTTCAACAGCACGGTCGATCACACCGAGGATCCGGTCGGCCGCGGCCTGGCTGACCACGGGCCCGACCATGGTGGCCGCGTCGAAAGGGTCCCCAATCGGTGCAGCCGAGATCACATTCAGAAATCGCTCGAGGAAGTCATCGTAGACGCTGTCCTGCACCAGAATCCGACTCGCGCATGCACAACTCTGCCCTGATTGGCCCAAAGGGCCCTGCCAAGCTGCAAGGATCGCCGCCTGGTCGAGGTCGGCATCCCCGAAGACGATGTCCGCGGATTTGCCACCCAACTCCGTGGCCACCGGAGTGAGATTGGGTGCGGCGGCGGCGATGATCTTGCGGGCCGTGTCGCCGCCACCGGTGAAGTGGATTTTCCCGATCCCGGGGTGACGGACAAGCGCGTCGCCACCCTCGGGTCCCGACGGCAGCACGTTGACAAGCCCTGGCGGCATTCCGACGTCGAGACACAACTCGCCGAACCGCAGGGGGCTGAACGGCGACAACTCCGATGGTTTGAGAATCACCGCATTCCCAGCGGCCAAGGCTGGAGCGACGTTCAGTCCGACGACCACCATCGGGCCGTTCCACGGCGCGATGATGCCGACCACGCCATAGGGCTCACGCTCGATGAGATTGATGTCGAACCTGCTCGATACCGGGGTGCTCGACCCATGAGCCTTGTCGACGTACCCGGCGTAGTACCGAATGAAGCTCTCGGCAAGCATCACGTGGCCGGGGCTGGTTCGAACCGGCACGGCAAAATCGTGAACATTCAGGCGCGCCAGTCGATCAACGTCCTGCTTGACGGCGTCGGCAAGGTCGAACATGAGGTCACGCCTTTGCGCCGGGGGCATGGAGATCCACTCACGCTGGGCCTCTCGCCCCGCTGACACTGCACGATCGATCTCGTCATATCCGGCGAGTTCGACAGTCGCATTACACAACCCATTCGCCGGATAGATGTGATCGTACGTCCCGCCCGACGACCCGGTGACCCGATCACCTCCGATCAACAATGCCGAAGGTAACGCTTCAGAGACCGGTATTGCGCTCATGCTTCCATCCAATCCATTCTGCGGTCAGAGTTGCCGATACGCATGTTCAGCGGATCATGAAGCCCGCGTCCAGGGCCCATTCGGTTCCGGTGATGAACTTGGCTTCGTCGGAGACCAGGAAAGCCACCGCGTTGGCAACATCTTCGGGCTCGAGCATCTGAATCGGGAGTGCGTTCTGCATTCCGGAGATGGAGTTGGAGCCACCGGCCGATGCTTCCTCGAACAGCTTCGCCATGGCCTCGTTCATCGTCATACCACTGGCCACACCTGTCGGATGAATGGTGTTGACCCGAATCCATTCGGGTGCAAGATAACTGGCCAGCCCCTGCATGAGCCCGACAAGTCCGCGCTTGGCCGATGCGTAGGCCATGCCGCTGGCATTGAGTGATGCCGACGCCTTCAATCCGGCAGTGGAGCTGGTGATGACGATCGAACCGCCACGGCCACCTTCGCGTAGCGCCGGCAGTGAGGCACGGACGGTATGGAACACCCCGGACAGGTTCGTGTCGATGACGTCTTTCCAATCGGTGAGGAAGTCCTCCGATTCCGGACCCATCCGGATGATCCCGGCGTTGGCGATCACGATGTCCAACCGCCCGAACTCGGCCAGCCCCTCACCAAATGCTTCCGAAAGCTCCTCATAATTCCGCACATCCGCCTTGCGGGCGACGATCCGGCGATCCTGCTGCTCCACAAGCCGCACGGTTTCGGCCAAATCCGCCTCGCTTGCATTGGGATACGTCATCGAATCGACGTTCTCGCAGATGTCCACAGCGATGATGTCGACACCTTCGCGCGCCAACCGCACGGCGTGAGCGCGGCCCTGCCCACGGCCTGCACCGGTGATGAACGCAACGCGACCTTCAAGTCCTGACATTTTCATGCTTCCTTTTCCTGTGACCGGGCGATCCTTGCCCAGGCTTGTTCCGCAACTGCATGGAGAGCTTCACCTTTGGCGAAACCCGAGTACGCCGACAGTTGGAGCACGACCTCGTCCATCTCGGCCTTGGTGATGTCGCCCGATTCGAGGGCCGATCCGGTATGCGACGTCAGTGGCAACGCCGAATCACACACGGCCACAGAGGCAACGGTGATGAATCGTCGATCACGCCGACTGAGTCCGGGGCGCTGCCAGACGTGTCCGAATACAAAGTTCAGGATGCCGGCGTGCATGTACGGCGTGTCGGGACCGGGAGCCTCGATCAGATTGACGTCACGGAACTCCTGCACGCCACGCTCGATCCGCTCGTCCCAGTCGGACAATCCCAATTGCGTGTTCTCTTGCGGGGCCACCACACCCGAGCGGCCCCGGCCCTGCTCCAATATCGCCCACTGCCGTCGCACGACGCCCTCGAGGTGTGACGCCTTGGGCCAGCCGTTGTAGACCGCGAAATGCAGGACGAACTCCAGCATCTCGTCGATGGTGATGTCACCGCTGCTCAGCGCGGCGATGACCTGATCCTCGATCGGCTGCTGCGCGTCGGCGGCGCCGACACAGGTCAATGTGACCCAGCGGCGGTTGCGGCGGCTCAATCCAGGCCGCGCCCACACCTCGCCGAAGACAAACCGCTGCTGCGCGTCAACAAACGGGGTCGAGCCGATCGGGGGGTCCGACATCATCACGTCGCGATAGCCGGAAGGCGCCAAGTTTTCCATTTTGGGTACTCACTTTCAGGTCAAGTGCCTGAACTTTAAGTCCCTAACCCTAATTTTGTCCATCATGGTTTCATGGTGAAATGTCGATGCCCCCGGTCGGTCGGTCCGCCAAACAGCAACTGGTGCTCACCGCCGAGCGCCTTTTTGCGGTCCACGGAATCGACGGGGTACCGCTGCGCCAGATCGGGACCGAAGCGGGCATGGCGAACAAATCGGCAGTGCAATATCACTTCGGATCAAAAGAAGGCCTGGTCGAGGCCATCCTGGTCAACCGCCTCGACGATCTGGACCGCAGGCGGGCACTGCTCCAGGCCCGAACACCCGCTGACGACCTGCGCGGGGTGATCGAGGCACACCATCTACCGTTGATCGAACTCGCCGAAGACGAAGACTGCTACTACTTGCAGTTCCTCGAACAACTCGGACACAAGGTCCACCCCTTGGACCGGCTTCCCTCGTCCAATCGGACAGTCGAGGACGCGTACACCGCACGGGTCGACTCACTGATCAGTGACATACCGAAACGTTTGCGGGAAATCCGGATTCGCCAGGCATCGGCTACAAGCCTGCACGTATGCGCGGATCGGCATCGCACCCGCATGCTGGGGCTACCCATTCCGCCGTACGCGGTACATGTGAGTCAGCTACTGGACAGCTTGATGGCGTACCTCGTGACCCCGCCGTCAGCGGAGACTCTCGCGGCCCTGGCCGCCTGGCCACAATCAAAGAGCAGACGGGCTACGACTGCGACACCTGATAGGTGATGGCCGTCGGACCGCTGACGGATGCCTCGGTCGTGCCGATCACCACGGTGTAGCGCTTGCCGTCCGCCTCGGCCACAAAACCCTTCACGGACTCGGGGCCCTCCTGGCGCTGGAATTGCTCGGTGAACCCACCGTCGAGAAGTTGCGTCGATGCGTTGTCGAACGGATCGCCCGCGTCGGCCCGGCCGGCCACGGTCAGGTTCCAGCCGTCCTTGGCCGTGCCTCCGACAGCCAGCACCGCACCCTCGATCACCGGCACCTGGGAAGGGAAGTCACCGGGCAGCGCCAGCGATCCTGCCGACGTCGAATCGGCCTCTTTGTCGTCGCTGCCGCACGCTCCGACAAGCAACATCAAACCCGCCAGGATCAGCATCACAACCACGCGCACCCGAATCATGGAGACAGACTAGGTGGTGAGGTCGTCAACTGTCCTACCGACCGGCGGACAGCTTTACGGTGACCTGGGCGATTACTTGCATCCGGAAACGAATCGAAGCCCGAATACGGCACCTAGCAGCAGCAACGGTAGACTGGACCGCAGAGAACGAGGCCGAACTCCCCACAGCAGGTAGCGCGACAGCAGGTATTGCGCAGTTTGTTCCCTGAGGCCTCGTGCGCCGACACACCGCCCACCTGATCGACGGAGTGCCCCTTGATTGCAGTCCTGGCCGCCTTGGCCATCACGGCTGTGCTGGCGCCTGCGATCATCACCTGGCTGGGCAGGCGCGGCTTCTACATTCTGGCCCTGGCACCCTTCGGCGGGCTCATCTGGGTCTTCGCGAACTGGCCCGACGAATCCAGTGGCATCCGCACCGAGTCGATCACCTGGGTGCCCGCACTGCAGATGAACATCGACCTGCGGTTCGACACCCTGGCCGCGATCATGTCGGTCCTGGTCCTCGGGGTCGGAGCCCTGGTGCTCTGTTATTGCGCCGAGTACTTCACCGAGACCCGGCGCCGGGTCGCCGGCTTCGGTGGCGAGATGGTCGCGTTCGCCGGCGCCATGTTCGGCCTGGTCTGCAGTGACAACATGCTGGTCCTCTACATCTTCTGGGAACTGACCACGGTCCTGTCGTTCCTGCTCGTCGGCTTCTACGCGGTGCGCGCCACCAGCCGTCGCGCCGCGACCCAGGCACTGCTGGTCACCACGGCAGGCGGCCTGGCCATGCTGGTCGGCATCGTCATCCTCGGTGAGATCGCCGGCACGTATTCATTGTCGGAGATCGTGGCCGACCCGCCCGCCGGAACGTCGGTCACCATCGCGATCGTGCTGATCCTGATCGGTGCCCTGAGCAAGTCCGCCATCTTCCCGTTCCACTTCTGGCTTCCTGGCGCGATGGCCGCGCCCACCCCGGTCAGTGCTTACCTGCACGCCGCGGCGATGGTGAAGGCCGGCATCTTCCTGGTCGCCCGACTGGCACCGGGGTTCTCCGACCTCGTGTCCTGGCAGGTCCTGGTCCTGGGTCTGGGCACGCTGACGATGCTGCTCGGCGGGTTCCGTTCACTGCGCGAATACGACCTCAAGTTGGTACTCGCCTTCGGCACCGTCTCCCAGCTCGGCTTCCTGATGGTGCTGGTGGGTATCGGCGATGCGAACGTGGCGATGGCCGGACTCACGATGCTCGTCGCGCATGCCATGTTCAAGGCCGCGCTGTTCATGGTCGTCGGCATCATCGACCACTCGACCGGTACCCGCGACCTGCGCAAGCTCGCGTGGCTGGGCTCCAGGTCACCGTGGCTCGCCGCGATCGCGACACTGGCCGCAGCCAGCATGGCCGGGCTGCCGATCACCCTCGGATTCGTCGGCAAAGAGACCGCCTTCTCGGAGATCTGGGACACCGGCGCGCTGAACTCCTGGCAGGGCCCGGTCGAGGTGATCTTGCTGGTGATCGGCTCCATCCTCACCGTTGCGTACTCGCTGCGTTTCCTGTGGGGCGCATTCGGCCGTAAGCGCAAGTCGTCGCCGAGTCCGGCCGTCGCCCGACTGCACAAGCCGACCGCCGCATTCCTCATCCCGGCCGGGGTCCTGGCTTTGGCAGGCGTTGCCTCCGGCCCACTCGCCGGTCTGATCGGCGAAGGCTTCGAGCCCTACGCCGAGACCGTCCCCAACTACGGCGAACCGATCGTCCACCTGGCGCTCTGGCACGGATTCAACCTGGCGTTGGCACTGTCCGGAGTCGCTGTGGTCGGTGGAATCGCTCTGTTCGTGCTGGTTCGCGAGCTGGGCCGGCTCGGATTCGTGAAGCCGGCGCTGGGCAACGCCGACCGGATCTACGACGCGGTCCTGCGCGGCGCAGATACCCTCTCGGTCAACCTGACCCGCAACACCCAGCGTGGCTCGCTGCCACGGACACAGGGCATCATCGTCGTCACCCTGGTGCTGCTGCCGACCATCGTGCTGTTCGTCGGTTCGCGAAACCGGCTGGAACTGAACGGTTTCGAGTCACCCGTTCAGCTGGTCATCGGCGGCATCATGGTCGCCTCCGCGATTGCGGCCACCGTACTGCGCAACCGCCTCGCCGCCGTGCTGGTCGTCGGTGTCACCGGCTACAGCTGCGGCGTGTTGTTCGCCCTCCACGGCGCACCCGACCTGGCACTGACACAGTTCCTGGTCGAAACGTTGACGCTGGTCATCTTTGTCCTGGTGCTGCGCAAACTGCCCGCCGAAGCCGAGACGCGGCACGCAACCGGCTTCAAGCCCCTGCGCGCTCTCCTCGGCCTGGCATTCGGCGCACTCCTCGTCATGGTCGGCCTGTTCGCCGCGGCAGCCCGCAACACGATCCCGATGTCGTCCGAGTTGCCCTACGCCGCATACAAGTACGGCAACGGCTCGAACACGGTCAACGTTCTACTTGTCGACATCCGCGCCTGGGACACACTCGGCGAGATCTCGGTCCTCCTGGTGGCCGCGACCGGTGTCGCGTCCATGGTCTTCCGGCACCGCCGGTTCGGAGCGGCGCCCAGCGTCGCCGACGCCACCCGCAGCAATGCGCCACGACCCGCCGGGTACAACAGCGCCCAGCAGTTCGGTGAGCGGACGACATGGCTGCGCGGCAGCAACTTCCGTGATCCACGGCACCGGTCGATGGTGCTCGAGGCCACCACGCGGCTGATCTTCCCGACCATGATCGTGCTGTCGCTGTACTTCTTCTACGCCGGCCACAATGCGCCCGGCGGCGGATTCGCCGGCGGTCTCACCATGGGTCTGGCCCTGGTACTCCGGTACCTCGCAGGCGGCCGCTACGAGCTCGGCGAAGCCATCCCGATCGATGCCGGCCGAATCCTCGGTATCGGACTGGGCCTTTCGGTTGGCACCGCGGTGGCCTCGGTCTTCCTCGGCGCACCGGCACTGTCCTCGGCGACGATCGAGTTCACACTCCCGATCTTCGGTGACGTGAAACTGGTTACGGCGCTGTTCTTCGACCTCGGCGTCTACTTCATCGTTGTCGGCCTGGTCCTCGATGTACTGCGCAGCCTCGGCGCCCGCCTCGACGAAGACGCACCAAGGGTCCGTCGCGAAACACAGGAGGTCGGCGCATGAGTGTCAACCTCGGACTACTCATCGTTGTCGGCCTGATGGCGGCCTGCGGCGTGTACCTGCTCCTCGAACGCAGCCTCGTCAAGATGCTGCTCGGGCTGTTGTTGGTCGGCAACTCGATCAACCTGCTGATCATCACCATCTCCGGCGGAATGGGTAACCCGCCGATCATCGGACGTAGTTCGGGAGACCGAACTCAAGACGCCGATCCGCTTGCGCAGGGCATGATCCTGACCGCGATCGTCATCACGATGGGGATGGCAGCGTTCATTCTGTCGCTCGCCTACCGCAGCTTCATGATCAACACCGACGACGAGGTCGACGACGATCCCGAGGATCTGAAGGTCCAGCACCAGCGCAGCGCGGACGCACCCGACCGCGACCGCAGCGACGACCCGATCACCGGCTTCGACACCAAGCGCGGCGACATGTTCGACGACGCAGGCAATCCGTTGACCGAAGAGCAGATCAAGGCCCGCCGCGCCGAGATCTACGAAACCGACATCCTTCCCGACCCCGACGACCTCGCCGACGAACTGGCGGATCTCGAAGAAACCGTGCCGGACACCAGAGGGGGCGCAGACACATGACGTTGTCGAATGCCTGGTTCCCCACGCTGATCGTGGCGCCGGTCCTGGTTCCGATGATCGGCACCGTTCTCACGCTGATCATGGGTCGCTATCCCCGTTTTCAGCGTGTGGTGACCATCGTGGCGATCTCGATCGCCTTTGTCTCCGCCTGCCTGTTGCTGTATCTGACCAACCGCGACGGTACCTACGCTCTGCACATCGGTGGCTGGGATTCAAAGGGCGGCGATCTCGGTCCACTGGGCATCACCCTTGTCGCCGACCAGCTCTCGGCCCTGATGCTCGTGGTCTCGACCGCGGTCCTGCTCTGCGTCATGCTCTACGCGGTCGGCCAGGGTATCCGCGACGGCACCGTCGACCAGCCGGTCTCGATCTTCCTACCGACCTATCTACTGCTGTGCACCGGAGTCTGCAACGCCTTCCTCGCCGGTGACCTGTTCAACCTGTACGTCTCGTTCGAGGTCCTGCTGGCGGCCAGCTACGTGCTGCTGACGCTCGGCGCCAGCGCCGACCGGGTGCGCGCAGGCGTGTCGTACGTGATGGTCTCGATGGTCTCGTCACTGGTGTTCCTCGCGGGCATCGCGTTCGCCTACGCCGCCACCGGCACCCTGAACCTGGCCGAGATGGCGATCCGCCTGCAGGACATACCCGACGGCACCAAGGGCGCGCTGTACGCGGTGCTGCTGGTCGCCTTCGGCATCAAGGCGGCCGTCTTCCCGCTGTCGACCTGGTTGCCCGACTCCTATCCGACGGCGCCGGCTCCGGTCACCGCAGTGTTCGCCGGCTTGCTGACCAAAGTCGGTGTGTACGCGATCATCCGGGCCCACACCCTGCTGTTCCCTGGTGGCTCCATGGACAAGGTCCTGATGGTGGCCGGGTTGCTGACGATGTTGGTGGGCATCTTCGGTGCGATAGCCCAGTCCGACATCAAACGACTGTTGTCCTTCACGCTGGTCAGCCACATCGGTTACATGATCTTCGGCCTCGCGCTGTCCACAGAGTTCGGATTGTCCGGCGCAATTTACTATGTGGCCCACCACATTCTGGTGCAGACAACGCTGTTCCTGGTGGTCGGACTCATCGAGCGGCAGGCCGGCTCTGCCTCACTGCGCCGGCTGGGTGGTCTGGCGGCCAGTCCCCTACTGGCAGCTCTGTTCTTGATCCCGGCGCTGAATCTCGGTGGCATCCCGCCGTTCTCCGGGTTCATCGGCAAGGTCGCGCTGATCGAAGCCGGCGTTCAGGACGGCAGCGTGCTCGCCTGGTTCCTGGTCGGCGGCTCGGTCGTGACCAGCCTGCTCACCCTCTACGTGGTGGCCCGTGTGTGGACCAAGGCCTTCTGGCGCCCGCGCGCCGACGCCCCCGAAGGTGAAATGGCCGATGCCGGTCCCTCACCGCTGCTCGACGGATCCGACGCCGATGACGTCGCCTTCGACGACCGTGTCGATGTCGGCCGGATGCCCATCGGCATGGTGGTCCCCACCATCGCGATGGTTGTCGCAGGCATCATCCTCACCTTGTGGGCCGGCCCCATCTTCGAGTTCACAGATCAGGCCGCCGCCGATCTCACCGACTCGAGCATCTACCTCGACGCGGTGCTGGGAGGTGGCCGGTGACCGAGCCAACCGCATCGTCGCGACCACAACCGCCGTCCCCGCGCGGTCCGATACGTGCGCACCTGGTGAACGCCTGGCGGTTCACCGTCATCTTCATCGCCTGGCATCTGACCAGGATCGGGATCCTGATCAGGAACCGCATCCAGATCAAGCGATGGTTCGGTTCGGACCGCCGCGAAGTCGCAGTCCGGGTGTGGACGATCTCCTGGCTCACCTTCGTCTGGGTTCTGCTCTGGGGTACGTTCGACCTCGCCAACGTCATCGCCGGCATCGGCGTCGCGATCGTGGTACTCATCCTGCTGCCGCTGCCGCGGGTCCCGGTTGAAGGCCGCATCCACCCGTTGACGGTGGTGGAGTTGATCTTCCGCCTGCTGACCGACCTCTTCAAGTCGAGTTTGCAGGTCGGCTGGCTGGCGATCCGGCCCGCCAAACCACCCCTGAGCGCGGTCTTGCGGGTCCGGCTTGCCATCAAGTCGGACCTGGTACTGACGCTTGCCGTGGACTATCTGAATCTGGTGCCCGGAACCATGGTGGTCGAGATCGACCACAGCCGCCGACTGCTGTACGTCCATATCATCGACGCCAGCTCACCGGAAAAGGTGAAGGCCTTCCACAAGCAGGTCGAAACCGTCGAACGGTTGTTCATCAAGGCCTTCGAGCGCGATAGTGAATGGCATGCCAGCCCGTACCACGGAATCGACGACGACTACACGAGCGGAGTCATGAAGTGAACGTTGTCTGGGTCATTGCTGCCTGTCTCCTGCTCTCCGCGTCGGTGCTCACCACCGCACGCATGCTGATCGGCCCCGACACCCTCGACCGGCTCGTTGCGCTCGACACCGCGGTGGCGGTGGCGACGTGTTCACTGGCGGTGTGGGCGGCCTACTCCATGGACTCGACGGTGGTGTCCGGGATCGTCGCGCTGTCGCTGCTCGGCTTTGTCGGAACCGTTGCGGTCGCCCGCTTCCGCGTCCGGGACAACGAGGTGTAGCGCATGATCTCCGACATCATCGTCTCCATCCTGGTCCTGAGCGGATCATTGATGGCATTCACGGCCTCCATCGGAATCCTGCGCTTCCCTGACACGCTGACCCGCATGCACGCGGCCACCAAACCTCAGACACTCGGACTGCTCCTGGTCCTGATCGCCGCCATGATCCGCCTCTGGGACACCGTCGATTTCGGCATGCTGGTGCTATCGGCGATGTTTGCCCTGGTCACCGCGCCGGTCATCGCACACCGGGTCGGCAAACTGGCGTACCAGGAGCAACGGATGCGCGACGACCTCATCCGCGAGGACGAGATCGAAACGCATCGCACCGACTGATGGCGTTGCCGAACTGATGGATCCCGAACCGGCCCCCTCCACACCCGCGCCATCAGCCTCGGCACTGCGGCGCGGTGGCGAGCTCGGAAAAGTGGCTGCACACACCGCGATCCGGAGAGTCCGTTCGCGCGCGGCCACCCTGGGCGGTTCCCCCGACGAACGCCGCCGACGCGCAGAGCGTGATGCCCTCGCCGCTGCCGATGAGCTGATCACCGTCCTCGGGTCCATGAAAGGCGCTGCGATGAAGGTCGGACAGTTCCTCTCACTGCTCGACCTGAACATGGTGCCGCACTCGGCACGACCCGCGTTCAACCAGAAACTCGCGATACTCCGCGACAACGCTCCCCGGGTGTCGAACGAAACCATGCTCGCCGTGGTCCGTGCCGAACTCGGTGACCGGATGTCTGCGATCGCAGAGATCGCTCCCGTCCCGATCGCCGCCGCCTCCATCGGACAGGTGTACCGGGCGCGGCTCACCGATGGCCGCGACGTCGCCATCAAGGTGCAGTACCCCGGGATCGACCGGGTGGTGCGGGCCGATCTGAAGAATCTCGCCATTGCGCTGCGCCTGTACAAAGGCCTTTTGCCCACGGCGGATCCGCACTCGTTCGTTCGTGAGATCACCGGCAACATCGTCGCCGAGCTCGACTACGCGGCCGAGGCCGACAACCAGCGCAGGCTTGCGGTGCGCTATCAAGGACACCCGTTCATCCAGATCCCGGATGTGATCGAAAGTCTGTGCAGTTCAAAGGTCCTGACCACGGAGCTTGTCAGTGGCATCACCTTTGACGAGGTGGCGAAACTCGATTCGGAGACCCGCGACCAGGTCGGGGAAGTGATCTACCGGTTCTACTGCGGCAGCATTCACACCGACGCCACGTTCTGCGGCGACCCACACCCGGGCAACATCATGCTCGCCGACGACGGCCGGGTCGCCTTCCTCGACTTCGGATCCAGCAAGACGATGTCCAAACACGCCTTGCAACTGGAGCGAGCAGCTCTGATCGCCGCCCGCGCCGGCGACTCCGCACAGGTCGCCCGGATACTGCGACGCGGCGACATACTGATCGATGAGGACAACATCACCGACGCCGACGTCCTCGCCTACGTCCAGGACTCCACGTGGTGGCATATGGACGACGTGAGCCTGACCATCACACCCGAGATCGCCAACAGCGCCATGGTTGCGGCCGTCCATCCCGCCCATGAGTACGCCGAACCCGCACGTAGACAGCGATTCCCGGAGGAGCATCTGATGGCCCGGCGAGTCGAGTTCTACACCTGCGCCATGCTCGGCCAACTCGGCGCGAGCGCCAACTGGTTCCGGATCGAATCAGAGTGGCTCACCGGCGCCGAGCCGGAAACCGAACTGGGACAAATCGATCAGTGGTGGCGAAAGCGCACCTTCAGCGACTGAGTTCGCCGACCACCGCGTCCACGACCGAAACCATGTCACCGGTCTCCGCGTGGATCTTCCGCTGCCGCTGATAGGAGCCACCCCGGCGCGGTATGTCTGCCACCGAGGCCAATTCGGCAACGCAGTCGAGTTCGACCGCAATCGGGGCCAACCGGGTCAATATGTCGTCGAGGTCGTCGGTGACAAGACGCTCGTTGCACTGTGCGTCGGTGATGATGATGGCGTCGAGTCCGTAACGTGCGGCCCGCCACTTGTTTTCCTGCACCAGCCAGGGGGCCATCACCGGCAGCGTTTCACCGGCGTCGAGCCGATGATCGAGATCGACGACCAGACAGTGGATGAGCGCCACCAGTCCGGCGAGTTCGGCCACGGTGGACACTCCGTCGCAGACCCGGATCTCCACCGTCCCCAACACCGGTGACGGCCGGATGTCCCAGCGGATCTCATTGAGGTGCTCAATGATTCCGGTTGTCATCTGATCGCCGACAAAATGCTCGAACTCGGACCACTTCTGGAATTGGAACGGCAGGCCCGCGGTGGGAAGTTGCTGGAACATCATCGCGCGGTTACTGGCATATCCGGTGTCCTGGCCCGACCACATCGGCGATGACGCCGACAACGCAAGCAGGTGCGGGTACTGGTTCAGCAACGACGACACGATCGGTAAGACCTTGTCGCGGTGGTTGATCCCGACGTGCACGTGCACACCCCAGATGAGCATCTGACGACCCCACCACTGGGTGCGTTCGATCATCTCGGCGTACCGGGGTGAGGGCGTCAGCTGTTGTGTCGACCACTGCGCGAACGGGTGCGTACCGGCGCCGTACAGGTCGACGCCGATAT
The DNA here is from genome assembly GCF_059683565.1 of Williamsia sp. Y721. Lineage (NCBI taxonomy): Bacteria > Bacillati > Actinomycetota > Actinomycetes > Mycobacteriales > Nocardiaceae > Williamsia > Williamsia sp. Y721. The sequence continues at coordinate 175,906 of NZ_JCASNH010000006.1, forward strand.
CGTCGGCGATCCGGCGGACCACCGCCATCGACTCGGAGAGGTCGGCTATCGCCTCCCCGGTGTTGTCGCAGATTCCGGTGACGAGTTCAACGGTGTTGCGCAGCAACTCTTTGTGGATACGGTCACCGGAACTCGGGTTGTCGAGTCGGCTCACCTCTTCGAACAGTCGCGCCGCGGAGTTCGACAGATCCCTCGTCTGCTTGTCGACGAGTGCGAACTCCCATTCCACGCCGAGCGTGGGCCTCGGCGAAGCGTTGAAGTCGATCGACCGAGAGTTGTTTATCTCAGGCCTCTTCGATGACGCCGCAGGCGATCCGCTTGCCGGCGTCACCTGTCATCAGCGTTTCCTCGTCAGGCGCCGGTGCGTACTTGGTCGGAATGTTGCCGAAGTTGTCCGGCTTCTCGTGGATCACGATCGCGGTCTGCAGGATCTGCTCGATGTCGAAGGTGTCGGTGACGGTGACGGTTTCGCCGGTGCCCTCGTCGTTGATGTAAATCGATACGAGGTCACCGCTGGCCGGATGCGAGGTGTTGCCATCGACCTGCAGGTGTCCGCCTGCGGAGAGGAAGTCTCCGGCGGCGCCACCGGTCGGAGAGGTCGAGCCGGGCTCGCACTTGCCAACCGCGTGGACGTGCATGCCGTGGAAACCGGGTGCGAGGTTCTCCGCCTTCACGGTGACGACAACCGAACCCTCTTCGTTCGTGTCGAAGCTGGCCGTGCCTGCCGACTGGCCATCGGGTGTGCGCAGTTCCGCGGTGGCCTCGCCACCTTCACTCGGATCACCGATCGCGCCGACGTCGATCGGTGCCGGATCACCCGTCACGACGCTCGGCGTCGTCCCCTTTTCCTTGGTCGGGTTCTCATCCGCGCTGCAACCGGCCACAAAAAGCACAGCCATTGCTGCCGGTACAACCAGCGCGGCGGCCCGCCACACAGTGCTGAGGTTCTTGAGCGAGCGCTGCGCCATGATTGAGCTCCCTTTGGGGTTGGGGTACGAATCCACCGGTTCTACCGTCGGTAGTAGGTCAGAAAAATCATATCCGTGTTGATGCCGAGCTCCGCCTCCGGCTTCGTCTTTCCGTTCCGGTCGGGATCATCACCGGGTCACGACGATGAGTGGCAACCCACCCGGACACTGGCTGAACGCCGACGGCCGCGGATCAACGGAGACGTCGCCCCCTAGATCTTCGGCGAGTTGCTCGGCGGCAGCGCGCTGCCGGGCGGTGTAGAAAATGGTGTTCTCGGTGATGCTCGCCGACTGCAGATTCGTCGGTTCCGCGGTCTCCCAGCCCAGGTCTTCGACCTTTTTGGTGTACGTCTGGCCCAGGCCGCTGACCGTGCCCGCATTGAAGATGCAGACCTCCGGACGGGTGGGGTCAGCCGAGATGGAGGTCGATGGCCGCGGTGTGGTCGTGGCCGTTGGCATGGACTCCGTCGCCGGGGCCTGCGGCGCAGCCGATGAGGGCGCAGCCGAAGTCGACTGCCGACTCTGCGCAGCTTGGAGGCCGGCTTCGGGGTCGGAGTCGCCCGTGGCAGCGGAATGCCAACCGAGTCCGATGAACACCACGGCAACGGACAGCAGCAGCATTGCCCCGGCGCGTAGTGGCAGGTGAGGGTTTTCCCGACGCGTCGGAGATTCCGGCGGGTCGGATTGGTCGGGCTTGGTCATTGGGTCAACCTTACGAAACTTCCCCGGCCGTCCGCACGCGGCGGGTCCGACAAGTCATCGAAACGGCAGAACCAGCCATCAGGAACGGCAAAGCCGAGCCATCAGGTGACGTCGAAACCGAGGCGGCGGGCCGCACGGGCCTTCTGCCGACTGGCCCGCAGACGACGCAGTCGCTTGACCAACATCGGGTCGGCAGCCAGCGCCTCAGGACGGTCGACGAGTGCATTGAGCACCTGGTAATAGCGGGTTGCGGACAAGCCGAACAACTCTTTGATGGCCTCTTCTTTGGCGCCGGCGTACTTCCACCATTGACGTTCGAAAGCCAAAACCTCATGCTCGCGCCGAGTCAGTCCATCGGCTCCAACCTCGCCGGGCCCCAACTCTGCATGGTGCTGGCTGATGTTGTCCGCAAGTCCGGAATTCTTCTGGTCTCGCGCGGTTGCGCCGTCCATCTCGCTCCCTTGAGAATCGGTCCTACTCCACCCCGTCGCCACACATCAACTTGACGATAGTTATGGCGCGAATTACATCAGTGTGGTTCGTGGTACATCTAACCACGCCGCCAGTGGATTTCGCGCGATGGCATGCCGAGTAATCTGACCCTCATGGCAATTCTTCCGATCTGCATCGTCGGTGATCCGGTGCTGCACAAACCCACTGAGATCGTCACCCTCGACGCCGAGGGCAAACCACCCGCTGACGTGGTGGCATTGCTCGACGACATGTACGAAACCATGGACGCGGCCAACGGTGTTGGACTCGCCGCAAATCAGGTCGGCGTGGGTCGGCGTTTCTTCGTCTATGACTGCCCCGAGGGTGATGGCCGGACAGGGCCGCGGCGTCGCGGCGAAGTGATCAACCCCGTCCTCGAGACGTCAGAGATTCCCGAGACCATGCCCGACCCGGACGACAACGACGAGGGCTGCCTGTCGGTCCCGGGATTGCAGTTCCCCACCGGCCGCGCCGACTGGGCAAAGGTGACCGGCGTCGACCGAAATGGCGATTCCGTAGAGATAGAGGGCAAAGGCTTCTTCGCCCGGATGCTTCAGCACGAAGTCGGACACCTCGACGGCTTCCTCTACACCGACGTTCTGGTCGGACGGAACGCCCGGGCCGCCAAAAAGACCATCAAACGCAGTGGATGGGGTGTGCCCGGTCTGTCCTGGCTGCCGGGCTCGGAGTCCGATCCGTTCGGCCACGACGACGAAGATGACGACGACTAGGTGACCCCGGCTGCAGGCGACCGCGTTGTGGTGCGCTTCCGGAAAGGACCCGGCGCGCCCGCCGACTGGCGCGCCGACGAGACCGCGACCCTGAGCGACGTCACCGGCATCCTCGAATCCACGAAACCGGAACTCCGGGTCCGGCGCGGGGTCGAATCGCTGCACATCCCGGCCGAACTGGTCGTCGCGGTGAAAGTGCTCTCCGACAAGCCGGTGCGGAACTCGGAGATCCGGTCCTTGGAGGTCGCGGCCACCCGGGCCTGGCCCGGGCTGGAGTCGGAGATGATCGACGGCTGGTTCGCCCGGGCGGGTGGTGGATTCACCCGGCGGGCCAACTCCGCGGTGCCGCTGGAGATGGGCGCCCGCCTCGACTCGCAGACCCTGCAGCGGTTGGGCCAGTGGTACGCCGCGCGGGATCTGCCGTTGATGCTTTCCGTGGTGTCCCGGCTGATCCCTCGGTCCCACGTCTCCGAAGACGACTACACGAGCCCGGTGGACGTACTGACCGCGCCGATCGGCACAACGGCGACAACTCGGGCCGATCACCTCGTGACGATCACCGATCAACCGACCGACAAGTGGCTGGCGAACCATGCCGCAGGGCGGACGATCTCCGACCTGTCCACGGCACGGGCTGTTGTCTCCGCATCGCAGGACGGACGTCTCGGCTTTGCCGAGGTACGCGATTGTGTCGGCGATGTGGTTGCCATCGGTCGCGGCGCGGTCACCACCGGCCTCAAAGGCGAAGTATGGCTGGGTGTTTCAGCACTCCACAGCGACCCCGAACACCGAGGTCATGGCTACGGACGCTCGATCATGGCCGCGATCGAGACCTGGGGCGCCGCCGGTGGCGCGACCTCCACCTACCTGCAGGTCGAAACCACCAACCAGCTCGCCCGGGAGTGGTACCGCCGCTTGGGCTTTGGTCTGCACCACTCTTACGGCTACGTCGAGTACCGCTAGCGTCGAGCGGGGCCTACTCGGCGCGGCGGCGGCGGACGAACAGGACAACCAGCGCGGTCACGACCAGAGAAATCGCCACCGACACGGCGGTCCGCGTGACGACGCCGCCGAATCCCGCCGCCTCGATCAGGTCGATCGGCTCGGCGGGCTTCCTCGGCGCCACCGGCTTGTCGACCGCAGGCGCGACAACCGAGGTCCGTGTTTCAGCGGTCTCGGCAGCTGGTGTCTCGTCGACTGGCACGGCGGCCTGGTCGCCCTCGATCTCTGCCGCAAGGTTCTCGGAGAATTGTCCGATCAGTTTGCCCGCCACCTCGGCCATCGCACCCCGCCCGAACTGTGCGGGTTTCCCGGTGATGTCGAGTTCGGTCTCGACGAAGACATCGGTTGAGGTGGGACCGGCTTCGACGAGGCGGCAGGTCACCACCGCGCTGGCGGTGCCGTTGCCTCGGGCTTCACGTCCGCTACCTTCGAGGACGGCGATCTTGGCCGCTTCGTCGCGGGAGCGAAACTTGATGGTGCCCGCGTAGCTCAACGCGATCGGACCCAGTTTCACCTTGACCTTGCCCTTGAACTGGTCGCCCTCGTTCGAGGTGAGCGTTGCTCCGGGAACGCATGGGGCAACTCGTTCGATGTCGAGCAACACCTGCCACGCCTCCTCGACCGGAACGGCGATGCTGAACTGGTTCTCGAGCTTCATGCGGGCCTTTCACTTCCGTTGATCGAATCGGCCGCCGCACGAACGGCTTCCACGATTCCCTGGTAACCCGTGCACCGGCAGATGTTACCGGAGAGCGCTTCCCTGATCTCGGTATCGCTCGGATCGGGCGTCTCCCGCAGGAATGCGGTCGCGGACACCACAAAACCCGGTGTGCAGAAACCACATTGGAGACCGTGGTGGTCACGGAACGCGCACTGCACTGTGGAGAGTTCACCGTCAGAGGACGCCATACCCTCGATCGTCGTGATCTCGGCGCCGTCCACCTGGACCGCGAAGAGCAGGCAGGCACGCACCGCCTCCCCGTCGACGAGCACGGTACAGGCGCCACACACGCCGTGTTCACAGCCGAGATGCGTTCCGGTCAAACCACAGTCGACCCGCAGGAAATCGGCCAGCGTGAGCCGGGGTTCAATCGATGCGTGATACAGCGCGCCGTTCACCCAGACCTTGATCTCTACATCAGCCATTCTTCGCCTCCAAAAGCGCGCGATCGAGCGCACGGTTGACTCGTGTTGCCCCGACCCGGGTTCGATACTCGGTGGAACCATGCAGATCCGCCGGAACCGAGGTGAGTCCCGACACTCCGAGTTCCCCGATTTCTTTGGTGTCGATCTCGTCGACGAAAACGCCGATCAGCGCCTGTTCCGCCGCGGTGGCGCGGGTGACCGCGGGACCGAGACCGAACAGACCTATGGCGCATCTGTCGATCCGCGAATTGTCGTCGATCCGTACCGCCACGGTTGCTCCCGCTATCGCGAAATCACCCTGGCGGCGGGCGAACTCATCAACAGCGAACCCGCACCTGCCTTCCCATACCGGGAAAGTGATGCCGGTCAGCAATTCGTCTTCGGCCATGTCGGTGCTCCACATACCGGTGAAGAACTCCGCAGCCGGCACCGTCCTCGCACCACGAGGCGACAGCAATTCGATCTGCGCGTCGAGGGTGATGGCCACCGCCGGATACTCGGCTGCGGCATCGGCGTGAGCGATCGAGCCGCCGATGGTTCCGCGATTCCGAATCTGAAAGTGCCCGATCAGCGGGGTCGCCCGCGCCAGCAACGGCACCGATGCCGCCACGGTCTCCGATCGGCCGATGGCACTCTGCCTGGTGCCGGCACCGATCCAGACGGATTCACCGCGCACCTCGATGCCTTCGAGCCCGGACAACCGGCTGATGTCGATCAGATGCTCGAATGCCGCGAGGCGCAGCGCCAGCATCGGCATCAGGCTCTGGCCGCCCGCAATGAATTTGGCCTCATCGCCGAGTTCGGCGAGCAGGCTGACCGCTTCCTGCGCGGTGGCCGGCCGGTGGTAGTCGAACGCTGCGGGCTTCATCGGATCACCGATCCCGCGCGGGCCGCATCCACCATTGCGACGATCCTCGCCGGGCTCAGTGGTAACTCACTGACCTCGACACCGAACGGTGCCAGTGCATCGGCAACGGCGTTGACCACAGCCGGTGCCGACCCGATCGCCCCACCCTCGCCCACGCCCTTGAACCCGCCCGGACCGGGGCCCATCGTCTCGACGTGCACTATCTCGATGTTGTCGGGAACTTCGGTTGCGGTGGGCATCAGGTAGTCCATGAATGTTGTGGTCACCGGGTTTCCGGAATCGTCGTAGGCCAGGTGCTCGTAGAGTGCGCCGCCGATGCCCTGCACCGTTCCGCCCCGGATCTGCCCCTCCACCACGTTCGGATTGATCATCGGGCCGATGTCCTCACCGACGATGAACCTCAGAAGGGTGACTTCACCGGTCTCGATGTCGACCTCACAGGTGCACACGTGGGTGGCATTGGCCCAGATCATCGGAGCCTGCGCCTTGTACCGGCCACTGGACTCGAGGCCCGGAGATACACCCGGCGGGAGCGAATCGGGTTGGTAGTACGCGATATCGGCGATCTCGGCGAGAGAAACACCCGGTCCGTCCCCACCTCGTACCGAGGCATGACCGCGGATGAAGTCGACGTCGGCGACATCGGCACCCAACTTGTGGGCGGCGATCGCCAGGATCTTCTCCCGTAGACCGGTCGCGGTCACGGCCACCGCACCGGCCGTCATCGAACCCGTACGGCTGCCCTGGGTTCCGGCACCGAATGGGGTCAGGGCGGTGTCGCCCTGGATGGTGTGGACGTCTTCGATCGCCACACCGAGTGCGTCCGCGGTCAACTGCACGACAGTCGTCTCGACGCTGTTGCCCGCCGAACCACCGTTCACGAAAACATCAACGGTCCCAGACGGATTGACCCGGATCGTGGCACCCTCGGTTGCCATGAACGGCGTGGAGGCCGAGGTGGGTTCGATGTAGGTACAGGTACCAACACCCAGATAGCGCCCCTCGGCCCGCGCAGTCTCCTGCTCACGACGGAAGGCCGGGTAGTCGAGCGCCTCGATCGCTTTCTCAAAGGTCTCGAGCGGGGTCGCATCCGAATACGGCATCCCCAACGCGTTGCTCACCGGCATCTCGTCGGCGCGGAGCAGGTTGCGGCGGCGCAACTCGATGGGGTCGATGTCCATCTGACGGGCGGCGGCGTCGAGCAACACTTCCCTGGCCATCGACTCGTACTGCCATGGGCCGCGGTACGCGACGCGCCCAACAGTGTTGGTGTACACCAACTTCAGGCTGAACGTTGCGTCCGGAACCCGGTACGGGCCGGGGAACAACATTCCCACCGCTCCCGCACCGGTCAGCGGCGACGGAATCGGGTAGGCCCCGATGTTCTGTACATGATCGAGTTCGGCGGCGACGATCTTGCCGTCGGAGTCGAAGGCCATCCGGGCATCACCGTGATCCTGGCGCGCCATACCCGCCGACATCAGGTGCTCCTGCCGGTCCTCGATCCACTTGACCGGAACACCGATCTTCTTCGCGGCGATCATCACGCAGATCTCTTCGCGCTGCGGCACGACCTTCTGGCCGAATCCGCCTCCGGTGTCGCGGGACACCACCCGGACCCGATGCTCGGGGACACCGAGTATCCGGGAAGCAAATCCGCGGGCTTCGTGCGGCGATTGGGTGGAGATCCAGATCGTCATCTCGCCACTGGGCGAAGACCATTCGGCGATGATGCCGCGCGTTTCCATCGGCATGGGCGAGTGGGCCTGCTGGTACACGGTTCGGCGGACGACGTGCGCGGCAGCGTCGAAGATCGGATCCATCTCCGATGCCGGACGTCCGGGGAGTTCGATCGCCAGATTCCGCGCGAACGCCTCGTGGACCAATTCGGTGGAATCCTGCGCGGTCCGGTAGTCGACCACCGGTGCCTGTACGTCGTAGTCGACGATCACCATGTCGACGGCGTCTTCGGCGATGTAGCGACTGGTGGCGATCACCATGGCGATCGGGTCGCCGACAAATCGGACCTCACCGTCGGCCAGTGCGGGCCACTGCGACGATCCGCCGACCATCCCGTCGAGGGAGTAGCGGAGTTCGTGGATGCCGGGATTGATATCGGCGGCAAGGTAAATGGCCTTGACCCCATCGATCGCCAGCGCCTCCGAGGTGTCGATACCCAGGATCCGGCCGCGCGCGACGGTGCTGCGCACAAACGCGATGTGCAGCATGCCCGGCCGGGTGATGTCGTCGACGTAGCACCCCGCGCCGGCCACGAGCCGGGCGTCCTCGACCCGTGGCACCCGGGCCCCGACGTACCGGGCGGTTGAAATTTCAGTTGTGCTCACCGGCACCCCTCTGTCCGTTCACATTGCGCATGATCGACATACTTTTGTGCACTCGCTCAGCTTTGTAGGATTGCGGTATGTATAGCAGTTTTCGGAGAAGTCGGTCAAGGTTTTGCTTTCCTTCGCAGTCCCGCAAAACACCAGGTCTTTTGGCGTGACCGAGGGTGTACGACGCCGTAGGGTCGACGCCGCCGGAGAGTCCGAAACCCGCGACGCGCTGGTGCGGGCGACCGCTCAGATCATGCTCGAGGAGGGCTACGCCGCGGCCACCTCACGACGGGTCGCCGCGCGCGCCGGGATCAGGCCGCCCCTGGTGCACTACTACTTCCCGACCATGGACGATCTGTATCTGGCCGTTTTCCGGGACGGCGCCGAGGCCAACCTGGAACGCCTCAAGAGGGCACTGCTCGATGAGCGGCCCATGGACGCCATCCTCCAACTGCACAGCGATCCGAAGGGCACAGCGCTCCAGATGGAGTTCATGGCGCTGTCGAATCACCGAAAGGCGATCCGTTCTGAGATCGCGGCATACGGACTGCGTTTCCGCGAGATCGAGACGGCCGCGTTCGCGATGCTGATGGGCGCGCGTGGCATCGATCCGCGCGACCTCCCCCGGTCGCGGTGTCGGTTGCGCTGACCTGCGTGACCCGCACCCTGGTCATGGAGAACGAACTGGGTATCACCGGTGGGCACGATCAGACGCAGCGAGTGCTGGACGATCTGGTGCGACAGCTCGAACTACGGCCACCCCGGATCGAGCACGGCTCCGAATAGTCGACCTATCTGAAGCGGGCAACATACCGTCGCTGCCAAGGCATTTCGACGGCGCCCTCGCGATAGTTTGCCCGGACGTAGTCGACAGCCTGCGCTGCGGGTACACCGTCGATCACGGCCAGAGCGGCCAGCGCCGTACCGGTCCGTCCGCGACCTCCGAGGCAGGCCACCTCCACCCGTTCGGTTTCGGCGCGCTCCCACACCTCCCGAAGTGCGGCGGCAGCTGCCGCCCGATCGGACGGTAGCCAGAAATCCCGCCACCGCAGCCATCGATGTGGCCACGCCACAGTCGGCGGCTGGTGACCGAGCAGGTACAGCCCGTAGTCGGGTTGCGGACCGGATGGCATCGGGTCGCGTAATCCTCGTCCTCGCACCCGCCTGCCAGAGGGCAGTTCGAGCACCCCGTCAATCGAGTCGCCCCAGGTGAGAGCCATAGCGCAAGGGTAAACCGACGACTCTCCCCGAACTCCGGTATCCGCCCACAGCGAACCCGTGTGACGAATCCCTGTAACGGTGTAATCATGTAATCACCTACCAAGGAGGCATCATGAAAGGCACACATCCAGGATCCAGAGGGCCCGGTGGACGTCGCGGTGGCTGGCAACAGGCGCAACTCCCGGACGCAGGCGATGCCGGTGCATGGTTCACCGGACGACTGCCCGACGACTGGTTCGACGGACCGGTCGAGGTGACCGTCGACCGCGACGAGATCACCGTCATCGGCACCCTGACACCCCCGGACACCGGCACCGACGACAGCGGCACCGAAAACACCGCGACCGCTGCGGCGCAAGGACGCGCATCACGCTTCCGTGAGGACACCCGCGGCGAACGGATGTCCATCGCCGACGAGGCCCAGGCCCGATATGCAAGAAAAGTTTCATGGGGCGTCAAGGTCGGCGACGAGCGGATCTTGTTCACCCACATCGCCGTTCCCGTGATGACGCGCCTGCGTCAGCCGGAACGACAGGTCCTCGACACCCTGGTCGACGCCGGGGTCGCACGATCACGTGCCGACGCACTGGCGTGGTCGGTCAAACTCGTCGGGGCCCACACCGACGAATGGCTGGGCAAACTACGATCCGCGATGGATGAGGTGGACAGCCTTCGCGCCGAAGGCCCAGGCCTGTAGAGCGCCAGTCCCCGGAAATTCGCGCCACGTCCCTGCACACGCGCCGGTTGCAACTGGCGCGAACAGCGGTAGGTGGCGCGAATTTCGCAGGTGAGCCGTACTAGCGGAACCAGCCGGAGTTCTTCGCTCGCCACAGCATCTCCGACCAGTACCCCCAGTCGTGTGTGCCGGTGATCGGGTAATCGGTGGTGATGGGCAGCCGATTGATCGCCGCCTGAACCTCAAATGCGCGGGTTTGCGAAAGGGCCAGCACCTCGAGGGGCGAACCCTTGAGGGAGTTGATGGGATCGGTGTTGTACTGGCCCCACAGTCCGGTGGACGCGGCAACCCGCACGTTGAGCCCGTGCATCTTCGGCACCTGGATGAGCGGGTCGTTGTCTGCCCAGCGCGGGCTCCATGGCGGGCCGAACATGCTGTCCGAGTTGAACGGACCAACGCCGGCTTCGATGCCCGCATCGATGAGCATCAACCGCACCGCACTGCGGGTGCCGGGGATCGACAATGCCAGGACGCCGGACATGGAGAAAGCGTGCGAGAAGTTGTGTCGGTTGTTCGCGGCGATCACCAGCGCGGGGCCGCCGCCCATCGAAATCCCGGCGATGGCGTATCTGCCACTGGGTCCCCGAAGTCCCTGCCCGTCCATTGCCCGGACCAAACTCCAGCTGATCACGCAGTTCCACTGGTACCGGAACTGTTGGTTGTTGAAGTTGCTGGGGGCGTCCCAATCGGCATACCAGCTGGCCAGCCCGCCAACGGGCTGGACCACGTTGACGCCGGAATCGGCCATGTCCTGGACCCGGGTGTTGTGCTCCCACCCGCTGACATCGTTGGTCGCCCGCAATCCGTCGAGGAGTACCACCGTCTTGTAATTTCCCGGCTGCGCCCAGTAGTTCACTTTGATCTGGCCGGGCATGCCGCAGGCATCGATCCACATCGTCTGACGGGAAGGTGCTGCGCTCGCGACGCCGGAACCGATGGTCACACCGCCGATGATCAGCATTACCGCACTGATGAACGCAGCTAACAAACGTGATCTGGTTCGTGCTCCCGAGCGCTTGGCTGCAACAATTTTCATCGACGGTCTCCCTCGGCTTGCAGGCCATGTGATAACCATGTCGTCAAAAGTCCAACAAATGTAACGCGAGGGATCGCTCACTGCAGTCGAAAGACGAAACTGCGGAGAGCAGTGCACCGGGGATCGGGCAGCCTGATCGACGCGAAATCCGCTTCGCAGGTGGCGAAAACCCGACCTCTAAGTTGCGGCGAAAGCGGTCAATGTCGCTTCGACCACCGCCGCAACCTCCGCCACGCCGGGTATGTGCTCGGAGTCGGTTTCGATGCCGATCCACAGCCGGCCCGCGTAGGACGCCGCGGTGAATCCGATGCGCACGTTGCCGGCGAGTGGGCCCAACGGCCACAGCTCGACAAGTGGTGCCCCATCGAGAGCCAGTGGGCGGCTCGGACCCCGCACATTGGACGCAACGGTGGCGATCATGCGCTGGTGCTGAGCCAACACATTGAACCCGCGCGCCAGCAGAGCCGACCGGATGACGGTCCCGGAGGCCCTCGCCAGAGTCTTCGACGCCGCGGTCCGCTGCGCGACCACCGCAAGTGCCGACAACGGATCGACAAGTGGCACATCGACGATCATCACACCGACGGCATTGTGAGCGGCGCCGTGCGCGGCGATTCGCACCGGAACCGAAATCGCGAGGGACCCCGGAATCGGTTCTCCCGCATGCTCGAGCACGGCGGCAAGACCCTGCCCCACCGCGATCAGGTAGGCGTCGTTGACAGTTGCGCCGCTACGTTGGGCCGCCGCCGCGAGCGCCGCGAGATCAACACTGGCTGACGACACTGCCCGGCCTGCACTCACGGGACCGAGCAGTGTCCGAGACCTGATGCGCGACCGCATGATCGAACGCATCCGAAAGGCCATCCTCGACCCGGACGACGTTGCGGAACCCAGCTCGCGCTCAACGACTCTCACCGGCCGGACATCGGGTTCCACCGAATCCTCCCGGAAAAGGCGCTCCATCAATGCACTCGCACGAGCGCCATCGACCAGCGCGTGGTGTAGCCGCACCACCAATCCGCAGCGACCGGATCGCGCGGCCGGGACGAGCGCGATGTGCCAGGGCGGGTGATTCACGCGCAATGGTGTCATCACCAGACGGCCGCATACATCTTCGAAATCCTCACTGGAGCGCGCCTCTTCGACGGTGATATGCACCGCCAGATCGGCCTGCGCATACGTCCACCACCATCGCCCGTCCCGACGATCGGGACGCTGGTGCAGGTCGGCCTCCGCCTCGATCCGAGGGCCGAGCGCGCGGCGGAGACGACCGATATCGGGGCGACCGTTGTGGTCGACGAACCCGCCGCTGCCGAGCACTCCGGCCAGCGTCACAACGTATGGCTGACCACCGGCGCTGATGCCGAGCGTCGCGACATCGACCGCAGCGATCGGGACATCCGGAATTGCCCCGCTCATCGACACCCCCCTGCGTTGAACCTCATCCGAACCTCAGTCAGCGTTCAGCGCGCGGCTGTTGTCCTTGAGTTCAAAGCCGCTGCGTCCCAGTGTGCGGGCACCTTCCACCAGTGCAGCGCACACTCGGGCGGCGTCGGCGTAGCCCAGGCCCCCCGGCGGGTGGATATTGCTGATGCAGTTGCGCATCGAATCGGCCCGCCCCGGGGTCGGTAGATGTGTCAGGTAGATCCCGACGCTGTCGGCGACCGACAGTCCCGGCCGCTCACCGATGATGACGATCAGTGTTCCCACCTTTTGGGCCGCCCCGATGTGATCACCCAACGCCACCCGGGCCTGGGTGGCGATCACCGGAGTGGCGAGCGAATAACGCGGCGCCAAAACCTCTTTCAAAGCCGAGAGCAGGCCCGCACCGTGTTCGGCGAGCGCAATCGGAGACAACCCGTCGGCCAGCACAACGCCGATATCGGCACCGACTTCATCCACCGAATCCAGGTCTGCCGGCGTCCGACCCAGATCCGGCCGTCGCAGGTACTCACCACGATTGGCGGCCCGGCTTGTCACCACCAGCGGATCTCCCAGACCGACCGCCGCGACCTCGGTCACCAGCGCATCGACGTCGAGAGGTTGGTGGACCGCATCCCTGGCCGCCGCGTGAGCAGCGGCGAACTCGAGCACCCGTGTCGTGGGAAGCGAATCCCCGGTGCGCCCCAGCCCGATTCGCGCTGCCGTGCGTAGACGCAGCGCGTCCCACAGTTCACTCATCGGGTCACCGGACCGGCGAGAGAACGCAGCGGCGACGCTTCGGGCGCCAGATCGAGCACCCGGCCGTCGGGACCGAGCATGCCCACCCGGTCGAGCCAGGCGGCGAACTCGGGCGCGGGCGCCAAACCCAGTGTGCGGCGGGCGTACAACGCGTCATGGAACGACAGGCTCTGGTAACCGAGCATCACGTCGTCGGCGCCGGGCACGGTGATGACAAAGGGCACACCGGCAACCCCGAGCAGCGTCAGCAGGTTGTCCATGTCGTCCTGATCGGCCTCGGCATGGTTGGTGTAACAGACATCCACCCCCATCGGCAGACCCAGCAACTTCCCACAGAAGTGGTCTTCGAGACCGGCCCGCAGGATCTGCTTGCCGTCGTACAGGTATTCGGGGCCGATGAACCCGACCACCGTGTTGATCAGCAGCGGATCGAGTTCGCGCGCAACAGCATACGAGCGCGTCTCCAATGTCTGTTGATCAACGGGCTTTCCACCGGTCCCGATGTGAGCGCCAGCCGACAACGCCGACCCCTGCCCGGTCTCCAGGTACATGACATTGTTGCCGACGGTCCCGCGCTGCAACGATTTCCCTGCCTCGTTCCCCTCGCGCAGCACCGCGAGGTCGACACCGAAACCCTTGTTGGCACCTTCGGTTCCGGCTATCGACTGGAACACCAGATCCACCGGCGCTCCGGCCTCGATCAATCCGATCGTGGTGGTGACATGCGAGAGCACACACGATTGCACCGGAATCTCGTACCGCTGCCGGATGTCGTCGAGTAGATGCAGCAACTCTGATGTCGCGTGCGGTGAATCGGTGGCCGGATTGATCCCGATCACCGCATCCCCACAGCCGAGCAATAATCCGTCGAGGGTTGCCGCGGCAATCCCCGTCGGATCGTCGGTGGGATGGTTCGGCTGTAGTCGGGTGGCCAGCGTTCCCGGTAGACCGATGGTGGTCCGGAACGCCGACACCACCGAGATCGCACGCGACACCGCGATCAGATCCTGATTGCGCATCAGCTTGCTCACCGCCGCCACCATTTCCGGTGTCACCCCTCGAGACACCGACGTGAACGTCGCAGCGGCGAGGGCCGCAGGTCCGGCCGCCACGTCCAGCAACCAGTCCCGGAACTCCCCGACCGTGAGCGATCCAACGGCCGAAAATGCCTGCGCATCATGGCTATCCATGATCAGGCGGGTGACCTCATCGGTCTCGTACGGAACCACGTCCTCGGACAAGAACACCGTCAACGGCACATCGGCCAGTGCCCACTGCGCGGCCGCCCGTTCGGTATCCGACTCGGCGGCACACCCGGCCAACTCGTCCCCGCTGCGAGCCGGCGTCGCTTTCGCCAGCAGCTCCACCAACCCGTCGAAGATGTAGGTGGTGCCGGCGAGCGTATGTCGATAGAGCGTCACGCCTTATTCCGTTTCCTCGTCTGCCGCTGCGAGCAACGCGAACTCTTCGTCAGGCGAGTTCGCCACCAGGTGTTTGCGGCTGTACAAACCAAAGTAGGCCATGAAGACAACAAACGCGCCCAGGCACCAGAGCGCGGCCGTGGTGTCGACAAGGAAGGTGGCGATCACCGAGGCGATGGCGATCACCAGGGCGAAACCGGTGGTGTAGACCCCACCCGGGGTCTTGTATGGACGCGGCATGTCGGGCTCGCGGACCCGGAGCACGATGTGACTGATCATCATCAGCACGTAGCTGAGCGCGGCTCCGAAGACGGCCATGTTCAACAGGATTGCGCCCTCACCGGTGAAGGTGAGCGCGAATCCGATGATGCCCGGGATGATCAGCGCCCAGGTCGGCGCCTTCCGGCTGTTGGTGACCGACAGCGCCGTCGGCAGATAACCGGCCCGCGACAGGGCGAACAGCTGCCGCGAGTAGGCATACATGATCGAGAAGAAGCTCGCGACCAGCCCGGCCAGCCCGATGTAGTTGACGACCGTTGCCGCACTGCCGTCGATCGCGTCGACCAGTGGGTTCGCCGATTCCCCGACACCCTGCGCGCCGAGCGCGCCGGTGGCCATGAACAGCACCAGTGCACCGGTCAGGAGCAGGACGCCCATGGCGGCGATGATGCCGCGTGGCACGTTCTTCTCGGGGTTCTCGGCTTCCTCTGCGGCCAGCGGCACGCCTTCGATGGCCAGGAAGAACCAGATCGCAAACGGAATCGCGGACCAGATGCCCAAATAGCCGAAGGGCAGGAAACTGACGAACCGGCTGCATCCGGATCGGCGGCAATGTCCGTGAGCAACCCCGTGTCGAAGCTCCCGATGGCGGCGATGCCGAAGATGACCAGCCCGACCAGTGCGATCGCGGTGATGACAAACATCGCCTTGAGTGCCTCACCCGCACCGACTAGATGGATGCCGATGAAAACCACGTACACAGCGAGGTAGACCCACCAACCGTCAGAGATCCCGAGCAGATCCAACGATTCGACGTACCCACCGATGAACGTGGCGATGGCCGCCGGGGCGATCGCGTACTCGATCAGGATCGCCGTGCCGGTGGCAAAACCACCCCACGGCCCCAACGCTCGCCGGGCAAAGGTGTAACCACCACCGGCGGCAGGCAGCGCCGAGGACATCTCTGCCATCCCGAGCACCATGGCGAAATACATCGCGGCAATGATCACCGACGCGATGAGAAGACCACCGAATCCGCCTTCGAGCAGACCGGCATTCCATCCGGCGTAATCGCCGGAGATCACATAGCTGACACCAAGCCCGGCGAGGAGAACCCACCCGGCTGTGCCCTTACGCAGTTGACGCTTTTGAAGATATTCGGAGGACTCCGAGATCTCGGTTGCATGGCTCATGCCGAACGGTATCGAGCCTTTGCAGCGACGAGGTTAGCGCCAGCTTGCGACCTTGTTTCGTCCGGTGATCACCCGACGGCGGCGATGGCGCGATCCGACCGGAACACGTGGGGGTACGCCTCTTCGCGGCCCTGGAACGACAGGATCGACGGATTCGAGATCACACCTTCGCGGATCTCGATCGCCCGCGAGATGACAGGTGCGCCGTCCCAGGCCGCCGGACCATCCATGATCACACCCAGATGCGGGAGCAACGCGGAACTGATCTCCCAGGTCGCCGAGTCCCACAAGTAGGAAGGGCTGTGGTCGACCGCGTAGTAGAGGACATTGTTGCCGACGGTGAACGACGGCTCGATGAACGTGGTCGGGCGGGCCCAGCTGAAACCCATGCCTTCGTCGCAGGAGACATCGATGATGATGCTGCCCGCCTCGAACGCGTCCAGGTCGGATTCGTCGAGAAAGGTCAGCGGCATGTCGGTGTTCTGCAGGACACAGTTGACGATGATGTCGCTACCTGAGAGGAACTCCGCCACCGACACCATGCCATCCGGCGTCTGCGCCGACATACTGGCCGGATCACCGCCGTCGCCGTACTCGAGCTGCACGATCTGGGTTCCGTGGATCGGTGAACCGACCGCCGCGACGTCACGGTTGGTCAACACGTGCACCTCTCCGATGCCGTGCGCGTTGAGTGCGGTCACCGCACCGCGAGCGGTGGCTCCGAAACCGATGACGGTGGCCTTGAGCCGACGGCCGTAGTCGCCGGTTTTGCCTGCCAGTTCCAGCGCATGCAGCACCGAGCAGTAGCCGGCCAGTTCATTGTTCTTGTGGAACACGTGGAGGGCAAAGCGACCGTCGGCTCCCCAATGGTTCATCGCCTCGAATGCGATGAGCGTCAATCGCCGGTCGATGGCGATCTGGGTCAGGGCGGTGTCCTGCACGCAGTGCGGCCAGCCCCAGATCGTTTGTCCGACGCGCATTTCCAAGAGATCAGCAGCCTGCACCTTGGGCAGCAGGATGACGTCGCAGTCGGCGATCAATTCCGCGCGGGACGCGATACGTCCGACATGCGGCAGCAGATCGGCGTCCGTGACACCGAAATGCTCGCCGTATCCGTGTTCGAGCTGGATGTATGGGCGCAGGTCCTCATCCAGGTCCACAAAATGCCGTGGATGGATGGGGAGCCGACGTTCGTTCTCTTTGCCCGAGTGAGCAAGTATGCCGATTGAAAGAGTCGGCACCTCAGCGCTTCTTGTTGCCGGTGAAGACGGTCTCGCCCGGCGAGGCGTCGGCCTTGCCTTTTTTGATGGCGCGCTTTTCTTTGAGGGACTTGCCGGATTTCTTGGTCAAACCTTGACGAGGCGACTTGTCGGCCATGTGGCGATCCCTTGATTGAGAACCTGATAGGTCCCGATGGGCTGACACTACGCCTACGGACATGGCGACCACCGGGCGCGAGACCTGGGTCCGGCGGGGTGTGGAAAACTCGAGCCATGCGTATCGCGACCTGGAACGTCAACTCCATTCGAGCCCGCAGCGAGCGGGTTGTCAGCTGGCTGGAACGGTCGAACATCGATGTCCTGGCCATGCAGGAGACCAAGTGCAAGGACGAGCAGTTCCCGGCGATGGGTTTCGAGGCCGCCGGGTACGAGGTCGCGACCTTCGGCTTCAGCCAGTGGAACGGTGTGGCGATCGCCTCGCGCGTCGGCCTCGAGGACGTCGCGCGCCAGTTCGACAACCAGCCCGGATTCACCAAGGACCCTGAAGTGGCTCCGGTCCTGGAGGCCAGGGCGCTCGGCGCCACCTGCGGCGGTGTGCGGGTATGGAGCCTGTATGTACCCAACGGTCGCACCCTCACCGATCCGCACTACGCGTACAAGCTCGAATGGCTGGCCGCGCTACGTGACAACGCCGACAAATGGCTGGCCGACGACCCGCAGGCACAGATCGCGCTGACCGGAGACTGGAATGTGGCACCCACCGACGACGACGTGTGGGATCCGGCGCTCTTTGAAGGCAAGACCCACACCTCCGAACCCGAACGCAATGCGTTCGAGGCGATGATCAAGACCGGATACACGGATGTGGTGCGGCCCCATACACCCGGACCCGGCGTCTACACCTATTGGGATTACACCCAACTGCGATTCCCCAAGCGGCAGGGAATGCGCATTGATTTCAGTCTGTGTTCACCGGCGCTGGCAGCCCGGGTCACCCATGCCGAGATCGATCGTGAAGAACGAAAAGGCAAGGGCGCCAGCGATCATGCTCCGGTGATCATCGAACTCGGCGACTGAGCCCTCCTTCTCGGGGCACTCACTTCTCGGGACGTTCGGCCAACTCCTCGGCGATCTTGTGCAGGGACCGTGCCAGGACATCCCGTTCGGTCTCGTCCAGCCCGGCCAGAGCCTTCTCCAGCGCCTGAACCCGTCGAGACCGGTTGCCGTTGCCCAGTTCGATTCCGGTCTCACTCGGCGCCAGCAGGCTCGCCCGACCGTCCGCTGGATCTGCGGTGCGCACCACCAGACCGTCTTTTTCGAGACCGGTGACGATCCGCGACATCGTCGGCACCGTGAGATTCTCGCGTTCGGCCAGCGTCGACAGTCGAATCGGCACCCCGGTGTCGAGCAGTACCCACAGCGCCGACAACGAACTCAACGGCAGTGCACTCTTGTTCGCTCCCGCGCGCAGCGCCCTGGCAATCCTCGCGAGGTCACGCGAAACCGAGGCGGCGGCGTTGTTGGGCGCTGTCATAAACAGGTAGTTTACGTGCGAAGAATTCAGACCTACCGGGCTATTCGACAAGTGCACCAAATAGGGCGCAATGCTCGTGGCTCGGTACGCGATCAAATTCCTCGAAATCGACCACCCGCGGGGATCCTGCCCACCAAAACTCCGAACGGTGACGTAAGCTACGCCGAGAACAACTTCACAAGCACGGGGGCTCTTCGATCCGAGGGCTGAGAGGACGGCAGGCGGCCGTCGACCGTATGAACCTGACCGGATAATGCCGGCGTAGGGAGAAATACCATGGCGACAGCCGTCCATTCCGTCACGACCGGACCCATTCGTGGCAGCTCGAAGACCTATCAACAGATCGACCATCTGCGCGTTCCGGGTCGGCGCGTGCACCTGTCCAACGGTGAGCATCACGACCTGTACGACACCTCCGGCCCCTACACCGAGACCGACCCACAATTCGACCTCGAAATCGGCCTCCCCAAGACCCGCGACAGCTGGCAACGCCCCGCACCCGTCAACGGCGCGAGCACCCAACTCGCTTGGGCCAGAGCAGGTTTGATCACCGATGAGGTGCGGTATGTGGCGGCACGGGAACAACTCCCCGCCGAACTCGTCCGCGCCGAGGTGGCCGCCGGTCGTGCCGTCATCCCGGCCAATCACCGGCATCCGGAATCGGAGCCGATGATCATCGGTAAAGCGTTCACCGTGAAGGTCAACGCCAATATCGGGAACTCCGCGGTCACGTCGTCCATCGCCGAGGAGGTCGAGAAGATGGTGTGGGCAACCCGCTGGGGAGCCGACACCATCATGGACCTGTCCACCGGCAAGGACATTCACGCCACCCGCGAATGGATCATGCGCAATTCACCGGTGCCGGTGGGTACCGTACCCATCTACCAGGCCCTGGAGAAGGTGAACGGTGATCCCACGAAACTGACCTGGGAGATGTACCGCGACACCGTGATCGAGCAGGCCGAGCAGGGTGTGGACTACATGACGGTGCACGCGGGCGTCCTGCTGCGGTATGTACCCCTGGCCGCGAACCGGGTCACCGGCATCGTCTCGCGCGGTGGCTCGATCATGGCCGCGTGGTGCCTGGCCCACCACGAGGAATCGTTCCTCTACACACACTTCGACGAACTCTGCCGCATCTTTGCGCAATACGACATCACCTTCTCACTCGGCGACGGCCTTCGTCCGGGCTCGATCGCCGACGCGAACGATGCCGCACAGTTCGCCGAGTTGCGCACCCTCGGCGAGCTGACCAAGATCGCCAAATCCTTTGGTGTGCAGGTGATGATCGAAGGTCCGGGCCACGTCCCGATGCACAAGATCGTGGAGAACGTCCGGCTCGAAGAGGAGCTCTGCGAAGAAGCCCCCTTCTACACCCTGGGCCCCCTTGCCACCGACATCGCACCGGCATACGACCACATCACCTCTGCCATCGGCGCCGCGATGATCGCCCAGGCCGGCACCGCGATGCTCTGTTATGTGACACCCAAAGAGCATCTGGGCCTACCCAACCGGGATGACGTGAAGGTCGGGGTGATCACCTACAAGATCGCCGCGCATGCTGCCGACCTCGCCAAAGAACATCCCCGGGCGCAGGAACGGGACAACGCACTGTCGAAGGCGCGCTTCGAGTTTCGCTGGAACGACCAGTTCAACCTCTCGCTCGATCCCGACACAGCCGTGGAGTATCACGATGAGACGATGCCTGCCGAGCCCGCCAAGACCGCTCATTTCTGCTCGATGTGCGGCCCCAAGTTCTGTTCGATGCGCATTTCCGCCGATGTCCGTGAATACGCGCAGAAACACAACCTGGTGACCCAGGACGACATCGACCGCAAGTTGGCGGCCGACATGGCGGCCAAGTCCCAGGAGTTCCGCGACAAGGGAAGCGCCGTGTATCTGCCGCTGACCGAGGTGGATTCGGTTGCGACGCCATGATTGAGACACCACTGCTCCCCCTCGCCGGACCGGGCCAGAGCCCGGTCCGCGTCATGACCATCGCCGGGACGGATTCCGGTGGCGGCGCGGGCATCAACGCCGACCTGCGCACCATGGCGTTGCTGGGCGTACACGCCGCCACCGCGGTGGCGGCGGTCACCGTTCAGAACAGTCTGGGGGTCAGCGGATTTCATCCGATACCCCCCGAGGTGGTGGCCGCCCAGATCCACTCGGTTGTCACCGACATCGGGATCAGCGCCGCGAAGACCGGCATGCTCGCCTCCGGCGACATCATCAATGCGATCGTCGACGTCGCAGGCGACCTCGACATCGGACGCGGCCGGTCCATCCCACTCGTTGTCGACCCGGTGTGTGCGTCCATGCACGGCGATCAACTGCTGGCCGATGAGGCGATGGATTCGTTACGCAGCAAGCTCATTCCGATTGCCACCGTGATCACGCCGAACCTCGACGAGGTCAAGTTGATCACCGGGATCGAGGTGACAGATCGGGCCAGTCAGGAAGCTGCCGCCCGGGAATTGCACGCACTCGGCGCGCAGTGGGCGCTGGTCAAGGGTGGCCACCTGCGGTCTGATCCGAACAGTCCGGACCTGCTGTTCGACGGATCTGACTTCATCGAACTGACCGCCAAACGCATCGACACCACCCACGACCACGGAGCCGGTGACACGCTGGCCGCGGCCATCACATGTGCACTGGCCCACGGCTATTCGGTGCCCGATGCCATCCGTTTCGCCAAGGCCTGGGTGACCCGTTCACTGTCCGCGGCCTACCCGCTGGGGGCAGGCCACGGACCGGTGAATCCTCTGTGGCGCCTCGAGAAGTGAGGACTCAGGCGTCGCGGCGATCGGTGACCAGAACCCCGGCACCGAAGATCACGGCGGCGAATACGAGGAAGTAGATCAGCGAGCCGTACGCATTCCAGTGCCAGTCGATCCCCAGATCGCTGTCGTCGATGAAGTGGCTGCCGTTGAGGAACGGAAGGAACGGTCCGACCGCGTCGCCCACCTTCGGGATCACCGACAACAGGCCTTCGAGCACCAGACTCCAGACCAGCAGGATCACGATGGCGCCTGCCGTCTGCCGGATCAATGCGCCGAGCCCCAGCCCGATCAACACCGACAGGAACGTGTACAGCGGTACACCCCAATACATTCGGATCGCGGTCGATCCGAAGAGCTCGATGTCGCTGCCGGAGACAGCTTTCGCCAATGGCAGTGAGATCACGGTGAGCACGAAGGTCAACAGCGCCGACAGCCCGCCGTAGACAACAGCTTTGGCGACCAGCACGTTGGACCGCTGCGGTACTGCCTGGAACGACGTCCGGATGGTCCCGAACCGGAATTCACTGGTGACCGCCAACACCGCCATGATCATCAGCACCGTCACACCGAAGGCGGTGATGCCCACCAGGGAGTCGCTGACCGACATACTGCTGCCATCGCCGCTGTCGACGTTGGTTGCCCAGCCGAGCAGCAACGCGAGCCCGACACCCAGCAGCACCACGATGCCGCTGCACCAGTACGCAGACTTGGTGGTGAGCAGTTTGATCCGTTCGGCTTCAATTGCATGTGCCAACATCAGTTGCCACCTCCCTGCTGGTTCCAGCTCTGCTGATCCCCACCCTCTTGGGGCGGTGGTCCAGGTGCCCAACCCGGTGGTGGTTGGCTGGCGACGCTCGCCATGGATTCGTTGCCGTGATAGTCGACGGCGCCCGACGTCATCGACATGAAGACCTCTTCCAGCGACGCGGTCTTCCCGGACAGTTCGTGCAACCCGATCCCGTTGGAGGCGGCGATGTCACCCACCTGTTCGGTGGTCACGTTCTCCAGGCTCAATGCCGGACCGGAACCGTCATCCACCGGAATGGACCGCAGCCCCGCTGCGGCCAGCGCCGACTGCAGCTCACCGAGCCGCGGACTACGGACGCGAACGGTGATCTGCGCGCCGCCGGTGAAGTCCTTGACCGAGGAGTCGGCGATCAATTGACCTCGCCCGATGACGATCAAATGCTCTGCGGTCATTGCCATCTCGGTCAGCAGATGACTCGAGACCAGGACCGTACGGCCCTGTTCGGCCAAGGCGCGCATGAACTTTCGAATCCAGACGATGCCCTCCGGATCGAGTCCGTTCACCGGTTCGTCGAAGAGCAGGACCCCGGGGTCGCCGAGCAGCGCGGCGGCAAGGCCGAGGCGCTGCGACATACCCAGTGAGAAACCGCCTGCTTTCTTGCCCGCCACCTCGGTCAGGCCGACATCGGCGAGGACCTGGTCGACACGGTGAAGAGGTATGCCGTTGGATGCCGCCATCCACCGCAGGTGGTTGCGGGCCGACCGGTTGGGGTGCACCCACTTTGCGTCGAGAAGCGCCCCCACCTGGGTCAACGGATTCTTCAGGTCGCGGTACAGCTGCCCGTTGATGGTTGCCGTGCCCGCGGTGGGCCGGTCCAGACCGAGAATCATCCGCATCGTCGTCGACTTACCTGCACCGTTCGGTCCGAGGAATCCGGTCACCAGACCGGGCTTCACATCGAAGGTGAGGTTACTGACCACCTGATTCTGGCCGTAGACCTTTGTCAATCCCTGAACACTGATCATGGCTCACAGTGTGCCATCGAGGTGTCACCGACCGCATCATCCTTCAGTCTGACAAACCAGAGGTGGGATCAGGGTGTGATCAGCGATCGATCTGAGGCGACGACGCCTGCGCCCAGAATCTCTTCGGGATACGTCCCGCACCGTGGGCGAGCCGGCCGGCGCCGACCGCGGCCCGCATCGCCGCGGCCATGCGCGGCGGGTCTGCCGCTCGGGTGACAGCCGAGGCCAGCAGCACTCCGGAACATCCCAGCTCCATCGCCAAGGTCGCATCACTGGCGGTCCCGATACCCGCGTCGAGGATCACCGGCACCCGCGCCGCGGCCACGATCATCTCGATGTTGTGCCGGTTGATGATCCCGAGTCCGGTGCCGATCGGCGACCCCAACGGCATGACGGCCGCGGCGCCGGCATCTTCGAGCCGACGGGCCAGGATCGGATCGTCGTTGCTGTACGGCAACACCACGAACCCGTCGTCGACCAGTGCGGTGGTCGCCGCGAGGAGTTCCGGTCCGTCGGGCAACAGCGTGCGATCGTCGCCGACAACCTCGACTTTGACCCAATTGGTCCCGAGGGCCTCACGGGCGAGCTGGGCGGTCAGCACCGCCTCGGCGGCCGACCGGCAGCCTGCCGTATTGGGCAGGACATCGATGTCCAAGCGGCGCAACAGGTCCAGCACACCGGTCCGGCCTGCGGAGTCGACACGCCGCATCGCCACGGTCGTGAGTTCGGTTCCAGAGGCGATCAGGGCCTCTTCGAGCACAGCCAGATTCGCGGCGCCACCGGTGCCGGTGATCAGTCGGGAATGGAATATTCGATCACCGATGATCAGCGGATCATCCACCTTGCACCGCCGTGAGGATCTCGACACTGCTGCAGGTTCCGAGTGCGGTGTGCCAGGTGGACTTCGGACGCACCACCCCGTCGATCGCGATGGCCACGCCAGTGCGCGGCAGATCGAGGTGATCGAGCAGTTCGGCCACGGTCATCCCTTCCGGAAGCGCGGTGGCAACGCCGTTGACGACCACGTCGGTTGTCATGAGAATCTCCCTGGATCGATGGCCGGTTCGTCAATACTGTTGCCCGCAAGCATGTCCGCCACCAGATCGGCGGTGATCGCGCTCATCAGGATGCCGTTGCGGCCGTGTCCGGTGGCCGCACAGACGCGTTCGTCGAGTCTGCCGATGATCGGGAGTCCGTCCGGCGTCAGCGGACGCAGCCCGGCATCGGCGGAGAGCAGGCGATATTCGCGCAAAGACGGCATCAGCTCGATGGCATCTGCCAGCAGATCGGCCACACCGCCGACCACCGGTTGCAGATCCGCATCGCCGTCGTACTGGGTCGCACCAACGACCACCCCGTCGGACCGGGGCACGACGTAGACGGCGCGACCGTTGATCAGCCCGCGGACAACATGTTTGGGCGGCGGCAACGCCCCGTTCGCCCAGCCGAGCCGGAGCACCTCTCCCTTCGACGGGTACACCGGCAACCCGGGCCACAGCTTCGTCGATCCCACGCCCGCGGTCAGCAACAGCTGATCATCCGGCGGGCTGTTCAGATCCGTGACCTCATCAGATACGAAACGCACGCCGAGGGCGGACGCACCCGCGGTGAGCACCGACAACAACCGGCGGTTGTCCACGGCCATCTCACCACTCGCCAGAAAGCCACTGCGTACCCGCGGCGACACCGCCGGCTCGAGGCCGCGAATCTCGTTACCGGTCAACGGTTGCACCTGATGACCGCGTTGCCCGAGCCAGCCGGCGGCCATGGTGAGTTCGCCGACGTCCGCACTGTCCACCCCGGCCATCACGCTGGAGCGCGCCGCGACCACCCGGGGATCCCCGAGTCTGTCCAAGAACGCCGGCCATCGGGCCATGGCGCGTTCGGCAAAGGTGAGGTAGGTGTCTTCGCCGATGCGGCTCTCGCCGGCGATGCCGAGCATCCCGGCCGCCACCGCAGATGCCGCATCACCCCGGCCGGGGTCATAAATGGTTACTTGCCAGCCACTTTCGGCGGCCCGAAGCGCGCACGACAGTCCGATGACGCCGCCACCGACAATTCCGAGGGTCTTCATCCCACGTCCTTCCTTCGCCGGCATTATCCGGATCAGGTGTAACGGTTTCGCGGACGGTTCGTGTCCTGCGGTCTCAGCCCGAGCGGTTCCCTCGAGCACCCGTGTGTGTACTGCCGAACAGAGTACGCCGGTACATTCGGGGACTGTGACTGACCACAACCGTTCGGCCCCTGCCGGTACTCGTTCGAGTGCTGCCCGTACTCGTTTGAGCGCTGCCCGGCTCTATCTCTGTACCGACGCCCGCCGCGAGCATGGCGACCTCGCCCGGTTTGCCGACCGCGCACTGGCAGGCGGTGTCGACATCATCCAGCTCCGCGACAAGGGTTCACCCGGTGAGCGCGAGTTCGGACCGCTCGAAGCCGCCCAGGAGCTGGATCTCCTCGCTGAGCTGGCCGAGGTCACCGCCCGCCATGGCGCACTGCTCTCGGTCAACGACCGCGCCGACATCGCCGCACTCTCGGGTGCCGACATCTTGCACCTCGGCCAGGACGACCTCCCGGTGGCAGCGGCCCGCCGAATCGTCGGCGACGACGTCATCATCGGACGCAGCACCCATTCGGCAGTCGAGGCACGCAGCGCCGCAACAGAACCCGGGGTCGACTATTTCTGCACGGGTCCCTGCTGGCCGACACCCACCAAACCCGGCCGCACTGCGCCGGGGCTCGACCTCGTCCGTGACACCGCGGGCCACGCCCCGCCCCGTCCCTGGTTCGCAATCGGGGGCATCGATGAGCAACGACTGTCCGAGGTCATCGCCGCAGGCGCGCAGCGCATCGTGGTCGTCCGGGCGATCACGGCCGCGGCCGACCCGGAGGCCGCTGCCCGTCGTTTGAAGGACAATCTGCTTGCATCGGCCAAAAACTGAGAGCTATGGTGGGCAGATCATGATGAAGCAGCTTCTCGTAGTTCACCGCCGTAGCGGGGTCTGATTCGACCGGCCCCCCGCTGCGGGCCGTTGCGCTATCCGCTGGTCATCCTCTTTCCCGGAAGACCCGCTCTCATGAACATCCTGATCTCCACTGATTCACAACATCGCCACCGCGACCACTTCACCGCCCGGTTCGGACGCCCGCTGCCCTCAGCCCTGTGTGCCGAGGCCGCAGGTATGAGCTGGTCCGCCTTCACCAGCACCTACGCCCCCACCTCGGGTCCGATCCGCCTCGGAAACTGGACTGCTGACCGGGGCGCCGACGACCTGCTGTTCTGTCAGGCGACCATCGCAGACGGCGACTCGATCTCAGCGCTGTCCGCCACCGCATCCGGACCGATCGGCGCACTCACCGACATGCTGTATCAGCTCGGCGCCGGGCTCGAGATCGCCGACCTCCACCAGTACGACCACGCGGGAGGCGCCACCACGTTCCTGCGCTGCGAACGTGACGGCAAACGGACCTGGTCAATGGGGTCGGGTACCAACGGCGAGAGCTCGGCGCTGGCCGCACTGATCGCCGCGGCCAACCGGCTCAGCTGACGGTACCGGTGTCGGCCGCAGCGACGATCGAGCCGAGTTGGGTCCTCAGGTCGGGCCAGCTCGCCCCGAACGCCGGGTGCAGCGGCAATTCGTTCACCCGGTCAGAGCTGACCCAGCGCAGCTCCACCGACTCACCGTTGGCCGTGGTGACCAGCGGGCAGGCGACCTCGGCGATCACGGTGGTGTAAGTCCAGCCGCTGGGTGCTCGATGTGTCACCAACTCGGTGTGCACGGTCAGGGCCGCATCGGCGATGCCGGCCTCTTCATCGGCCTCACGCACCGCGGTGTCCACCGCGCTCTCGTGGGAGTCGCGGGCGCCGCCCGGCAGTGCCCACGTTCCGCCCTGATGGCTCCAGACCGCGCGATGCTGTAACAGAATCAGCGCTTCACTCGCTTCACTAAGTGTGAAGAGTAATAGCCCGGCGGCACCGTGACGACCCCAATAACGCGATCCATCCGCGTCGAAAACCCATCCGTCGCCGTCGCCTCGCACCAGAGACCTCCTCGCCAGCCCGCGTTCGTTGGTAGTCACGCTACTTGCAGTCGGCGAGTGACACGGGGTCGCACTGCAACAAGTCCATGATCAATCGAAGTAATGTCGCTGTCAGTTCGAAAAAATCTCCGATCAGGACACGACCTGTTGGACCCGGCGAGCTCCAGGAAGAAGGGACAGCGTGACCGGCGGTAACGCAACATCTTTGCGTACCCGGTTCATGCGTGCGGATAAGCCCTACTCCGACCGGCCGGCTCCGCTGACCCGGCGCGAACTGATGACTCTCACGCGCGAGCGGCCATCGCACCCCTTCACCAACATGCGCGAGATCGCCAAGACCAGCCCCGGCAAACTGATGATCATCATGGCAGTCCTGATCATTTCCTGCGTCACGGTCGGCTGGTATGCCTCCGACACCCTCGACCAGCGCACCAGCACACTCGAAGTGATGATCGACGAGACCGAACCGCTGGCCGAGGCGTCGCAGGTGCTCTACAGCTCCCTGTCGATCGCCGACGCCGCCGCCAACACCGCGTTCATCTCCGGCGGCCTGGAACCGGCTGCGCTTCGGGCCAGCTACAACGACGCGGTGGCGACCGCCGCGAACGCCATGATCGAGTCCGTCAGCGGTACCGCCATGGACAACGCCCAGGTCCGGCAAGACCTGACCACCCTTTCGACGCAACTGCCCGTCTACACGGGCCTCATCGAGTCGGCTCGGATCAACAATCGCCTGGGCAATCCGGTCGGATCGGCGTACCTGGGCGAGGCGTCGAACATGATGCAGGAGACCATCCTGCCCGCCGCCGAACGTCTGTACACCGAACGCTTCGAAGCGATCGGCGACGCACGGACCAACTTCACAAGCCCACCCTGGGGTGTCTATTTCGCCCTGACTCTCGTCTTGGCCGCGCTGATCGCCACCCACCTCTACATCGCGCGTCGCAGCCGACGGCGTTTCAACATCGGACTGCTCGTGGCCATCGGATGCCTGGTGATCGGGTTGATGTGGTTGCTGATCGGCGGGCTTCTGTCGGTGAAGGCGACCAGCGATGCCGAAAAACTCGGTGCGGCTCCCCTCGGCGAGCTCACCTCGGCCCGGATCCTCACCCAGCAGGCCCGATCGGACGAAACGCTCTCGCTCGTCCGACGCGGCGATCAGCAAGACATCGAGGCGAGCTGGACCGAGGCCGCCAACCAGATCGACGTGGTGCTCGGCGAATACCTCGACGACGAGAGCAAGGACGTCGCGGAGGACTCCGTCGCCGACGCCCTCGATGCCCTGGCCCTGTGGCGCGACGCCCATGCAGCGATGCTCGAACGCACCAATGCCGGTGACTTCAACGGCGCCACCGCCATCGCCGTTGGCGACAACCCGGACGGTTCGGCGGCCGCATACAGCGCGCTCGACGACGCGCTCGTCGACGGCATCACCCGCACCCGAGAAACCTTCCGCGACGACATCAACACCGCCCGGGTCGTGATCGGATACGCCGGACTGGGAATCCTGTTGCTGGGGATCGCCGCAGCCGTCGCGTCGGCGGTCGGCATCGCACCACGGATTCGGGAGTATCGATGACCACGCGACGCACGTTCCGTCCGGCGGCGGCCGCCGCCGTCATCGCGGTGACCGCAGGCCTGCTCACGGGCTGCGTGCACGCCGCGGCACCACCGAATGATCCACCCTCGGCCACCGCAGCCTGGCCCAGCCCGGCCGGTGTCAGTACCGATGTCCCGGTGGAAGCACCACCGGCCACCGAATCCTGTGACTCCACCGCAAGCCTGGCTCCCGGACCCCTTCCGACGCCCGGACAGATGCCGGCAGGCAGCAGCATGGAAGCCATCTACAAGCGCGGCTGGCTCAAAGTCGGCCTCGACATCGGTTCGAACCTGATCTCGTTCCGCGATCCGGTCAGCGGGACCATCGAGGGATTCGACGTCGACATCGCCAAGGAGATCGCACGCGGCATCTTCGGCGATCCCGAACGTATCGAGTTCCGGATCCTCAATTCCGACGACCGGATCAGCGCACTCAAAGACGGATCGGTCGACATCGTGGTCAAGACCATGAGCATCACCTGCGACCGGCTCGAAGAAATCGCCTTCTCCACGGTGTATTACGAAGCGTCTCAGCGCATACTGACAATGCGGAGCTCAGGCATCAACGGTGTTGCCGACCTGGCGGGCAAGAGGGTCTGTGCCGCGCGCGGCACCACCTCGATCGCCCGCATCCAGCAACGGGTTCCCGATGCCATCGTCGACACCGTGTCCACCTGGGCGGACTGCCTGGTGATGCTGCAGCAAGGTCAGGTGGATGCGGTCTCGACCGATGACGCGATCCTCGCCGGCATGGCAGCCCAGGATCCGTACGTCCACGTCGTCGGCCAGAGCCTCGGCGAGGAGCCGTACGGGATCGGCATCAACAAGGACGACGACGACATGGTGCGGTTCACCAACGGGATCCTCGAGCAGATCCGCAACGACGGGACCTGGTTCGAGATCTACAACAAGTGGCTCTCGATTCTGGGACCGAAATACTATCCGCCGCAACCCGAGTACCGGGATTAGGACACAAATCCGTTGACTGATCATCCTTCCTCCGACAAGACCCCTGAGGTCGGCACCCAAGCTGCCACCCTCCGGGATCTCGAGGTGGGTACGGAGCCCTCCGGTGTCCGTCACGCCGAAGTCCCGACGCAGGCCGTCGGGGCTGACCCGGACTTCACCGAGCCGACCTTGCGCGCGCAGGTCGGCAGCCCGAGCCAGCCGAACCTCCTGATCCCCACCAGCCGGAGTTCTCGTAGTCGCAGGCGGATGGGCGGCGGCCTGGTGGACGTGCCGAGGATCCACGACATCGAACCGTTTGACGCCGTGATGGACGACGCCGTCATCCCCGAGGCAAACCGGTTGTGTTGGAAGTGTGGTCGCCCGGTGGGCAGGTCGTCGGGTCAGGGCCGTGGTCCGCTCACCGGCACCTGCAACAACTGCGGGGCCCGGTATTCGTTCGTCCCGGGGTTGAGCAAGGGGACGATGGTCGCAGATCAGTACGAGATCGTCGGAGCCATCGCCTATGGCGGCCTCGGCTGGATCTATCTGGCCATCGACCACAACGTCTCCGACCGGCCAGTGGTCCTCAAGGGACTGCTGAACTCGAAAGACTCTCAGGCACAGGCCGTCGCGCTGGCAGAGCGCCAGTTCCTGGCTTCGGTCTCACACCCCGGGATCGTCAAGATCTACAACTTCGTCGAGCATCCCGATGTCGGCGACAACACCTTCGGCTACATCGTGATGGAGTACATCGGCGGTAGCACGCTCAAGGACATCACGTCCGCCGAGGACGAATCCGGTTCACACCGAAAGCAACTACCGCCGGAACAGGCGATCGCCTACCTGCTCGAGGTCCTGCCCGCCGTCACCTATCTCCATTCGGTCGGACTGGTGTACAACGACATCAAACCCGAGAACATCATGATCGGCAGCGAAGACGTCAAACTCATCGACCTCGGAGCCGTCTCCCGGATCAACGGTTACGGTCACCTCTACGGGACCCCCGGATTCCAGGCACCCGAGATCGTCAAAACCGGCCCGCAGGTCGCGACAGACATCTACAGCCTCGGACGCACGCTGGCGGTCCTCACCGTCGACATGCCGATGGACAAGGGCCGTTACCTCGATGGGCTTCCGGACCCCGCGGATGTGCCGCTGTTCCAAGAGAATCCGTCATTCCATCGACTGTTGCAGCGCGCCACGAACCCCGATCCCACCCAGCGATTCGCTTCCGCGGACGAGATGGCAGGCCAGCTCCTCAACGTGTTGCGTGAGACCGTTGCGGCCCACACCGGCATTCCCCGGCCCGGGTTGTCGACGGTCTTCAGTCCCCAGCGAACAACTTTCGGCACCGAGATGATGCTCGCACCGGTGGATGGCATCCTCGAACCGGTCCGCACCAGAAGGAGTCTGGACACGATCGACATCGTCGCGGCCCTTCCGGTCCCGCTGGTCGACCAGTCGGATCCGGCTGCCGGGCTACTCAACTCGACGGTGTTGTCGGAGCCGACCCAGACACTCGACTCGATCCGCAGCGCGCGTGAAGGCGGCCTGTCGTCGGTCATCGGCACCGACCCGTCCGATGATCATCCATCCCGAGAGATCGACCTCATCGAGGCCCGCGCGTACCTCGAGCTCGGCGAAGCGCAAACCGCCCTCAATCTCCTGCACGACGCGACCGAACACCACGGAAAGTCCTGGCGCACAGACTGGTTCATCGGGCTGGGAACCTTGTTGACCGGCGACGTCCCCACTGCGCACGATCGCTTCAACGGCGTCCTTTCCGCAATGCCCGGTGAGGCTGCGCCCAAACTCGCCGTCGCCGCCACCGCCGAACTGATGGGCAACCACGACGTTGCACTGCACCACTACCGGACGTTGTGGCAGACCGACCGCGCCATCATCACCGCCGCGTTCGGCCTCGCGCGGATGCGGTTTGCGAAGGGCGACATCCCCGGTGCCGTCAAGGCGCTCGACGATGTGCCACCCACCAGCCGCCACTACAACGCCGCCAACTGCACCTCGGTACTGACCCTGGTCCACGGCCGCGACCCCGCCGAGGTCTCCGAAGACCAATTGCGGGAGGCTGCACGGCGACTCGAGATGATGTCGGACGCCGAGCCCCGCAAGCAACGACTGGTGATCCTGGTCCTGGGCATCGCACTCGGCTGGATCCATCGCCGTCCGGACCAATCCCCCACCGACGCATCCGCGCGGGGTGACATCCTCGGCTATCCGTTCAACGACCACGGACTGCGGGTCGGCTGCGAACAGTCACTGCGCCGGCTCGCCCGCAGCACGGTCAACCGCACCCAACGATTCCGGCTGGTCGACCTGGCCAACTTCGTTCGGCCACATACGTTGTTCTGAGCGCGGCTCCGGGCCCAACGCCACTCCGGCGAGTCAACAGGTCAGCACGGCAAGACAACCCGCGGCGAGGTGAGCGTCCACCCCGAGGAGCACCGTCAGAGGTCGAGCCAGCATCGGCTTGGTCAGCGCATCCCAGTGATGGCTGAGACACCGTCCGCTTGGATGAGGCCGGGAACGGAACGATGGCTTCGTTGGAGGTCAGGAACTCGAGCGCTTACGGGGTTCTGCTATTGAGCAGTGTCGACCAAGTCGGCGACGGCATGGACGACAGATCCATGCACTTGGGAAAGTACTGACGCAGAGAGATAGGTGCGGCGCCGCGTCCCCATGGTGAGGGACCCTTCAAAGAGATGAAGGTTTCCATAGTTCTGATCACTAAAAGTGTTGTGGAACAATAGAATTCGCTACTCGAACACTTGTGCGATGAGGTTCCGGCGGGTATTCTTGAGCCATGGACCTCGGGGAGATGTTCGCCAGAATCTCAGATCTGGCAGGGGGTGCGGCTGTGGTCGCTGGTGATGACATCGCGTTGTCGTCGCGGGTTGTGACGGTGATTCGTCTCAACCACGTTGTGGAGCAGGTTCTTTTCCGTTTGGTCGGCGAGGTCGATCGGCGTCGGATCGCGCAGAAGAAGGGCGTGGGGTCCACAACCAAGCTATTACGGGACGCCGGTATGGCGCCGACGGTCGCGCACCGGTACGTGCGAGTAGGTAAGGCGCTCAGTGAGATTCCGTCGATTGCCGGTTACGGAATCGACGGACGACTATCCGGTGAGCATGTGGATGCAATCGTGAAGGGCCTCCATCACATTGAGCGCCGCAACCCACACCTTCCCGATGCTGACCGGTCCGACTGTGAACGCGGACTGCTGACCGAAGCGTTGATGGGCACACCGGCGGCAGTGTCGGCGCGGGCACGATCTATGGCTATCGCCTTGTCGCCGCCGGACAAAGAGATCCCGGATGCGGAAAACCACGATCTGAATGAGTTGTCATTCGGGACCGGTGATGACGGCCGCACCCACGGCACCCTGGATCTGGACAGTCTTCTCGGCGAAAAACTGGCGGTGGCGCTCGATCCACTGTGCAGACCGGTACCCGAACCCGACGGCTCACCGGATCCGCGGAGCACGGGCCAAATCCGGGCTGATGCACTGGAACGACTGCTGGATTCGTATTTCGATCAGGAAGACCGACCTACCCGCGGCGGGGCGAAACCGCATGTGACGGTGACGGTCTCACCCGAATATCTGCAACAGTTGCAGCTGCGGGGTATCGCGGGTGCCAAACCGTCGGCTTCAACTCCCTCATTCGAGTGGACTGGTCCAGCGTCAGCGCCCACCTCGCAAATGGTGGCCTGCGATTCGGTGATCACCAAAATCCTGCTCGACAGCGACGCCGTACCGCTCGATGTCGGACGCGACCAACGCACCGTCACACCGGCGATCCGCAAAGCGTTGATCGCCCGGGATCAGGGCTGCGCTTTCCCGGGTTGTGGCTGCGCTGCGGGCTACACCGACGCCCACCACATCGACTTCTGGCGCAACGGCGGTACCACCGGCCTGACCAACATGGTGCTGCTCTGCCGGCGCCACCACCGCTACATCCACCACCAGGGCTGGACCGTGTTCCCAGGTCGAGACGGACATCCCTGGTTCATCGCACCGGGCAGCACAATCGAGCTGCGATCCCACGCCCGCCGCACCCTGACCACCGAACTCACCGCCGCTTAGGCAGCGAGACACCGAACCGCAACACCGAGCAACACAGGCTGAAACCTGTGTGTACTGCATGCTCTTTGAAAACTACATAGTGGTCCGGGGGTTGCCCTCAACCCGCGAACACCCGGAACGGCCGCAGAACCAGCTGGCCGCTTTCTTTGAGTCTCATCTGGATGTCGATCCGGATCTCCTCGTCCGAAACGGCACCGATCACGCCTGATACGGAGAGTTCCGCGGGGACGCCGTCCAACACCACAACGGGTTTGACGAACCTGGTCTCGTACCGGAGGAATCGCTGCGGCTGGCCTTCGAGCCATCGCATCACGTGCCCGACGCCGATCCCCACCGTCAGCATGCCATGCGCCACCGGGCCTGCCAAACCGACTGCAACAGCGACCTTTTCGTCGACATGGATCGGGTTGTCGTCCTTCGAAGCCCGCGCGTAGGCACGGATTCTCTGCTGGTCGATTGTCTCGGACACATTGAACAGCTCGGTTCCGACCGTGAGATTGCTCATACGGCAGCCTCGGTTTCGCAGATCAATGCCGAGTTGACCCGGACGATCTCCTGTCCATCCAGGTCGGTGACCAGCGACAGGATCTCGAATTGTGTGACCGATGCCCGCGCGCGCACGCTGGTCACCGTCACACTGGTTTTCACAACGTCTCCGGCCTTCAAAGGCCTTGTATAGATCGTTGTTTCGGCGGTATGGACCACTCCGGCGACGGGCATGTCGCCACTACCCAGGAACGACTTGATCGCGGGCTCCAAGACCACGTTGACGAAACTCGGCGGTGCTTCGCCGGAGACGGCAGGCGGTCCCCCGATCACCGCCACCACCGCGTCGATCCCCGACTGTGTCACCTCGTATGGTGACTCCGGCGAGACCTGCGCGCCTTGAACGATCATGAAAGTGCCTCCACTGATTGCCGCGCGATCGCGAGCTCTTCGTTGGTCGGAACCACAAGCACGGTCACCGCGCAATCATCGGTTGAAATGATCCTCGGCTCACGGCTTCTGGCAGCATTGCGTTCGGCATCGATCACGATGCCAAAGTTTTCGAGCCCGGCCATGGAGTCCGCACGAACCCTGACCGAGTTCTCCCCCACGCCCGCGGTGAACACTATCGTGTCGGTTCGGCCCAACGTCACCATGTAGGCGCCGATGTATTTGCGCAAACGGTGAATATAGACGTTGTAGGCAAGTGTCGCGTCCGGGTCGCCCTCTTCAACCGATTGGGTGATCGCACGGAAGTCGTTCTCCCCACACAAACCCTTCAACCCCGACCGCCGATTGAGCACCGAGTCGATGTCACCGACATCCAGACCCGCCGCGCGCTTGAGGTACATGAGCACGCCCGGGTCGATGTCACCGCTTCGCGTCCCCATCACCAGACCTTCGAGCGGGGTCAATCCCATCGACGTCTCGACCGGGTTTCCGCCCGCGATGGCAGATGCCGATGCACCGTTACCCAGATGCAGCACAATCTGATTGAGACTCTCGAGCTCGACACCCAAGAACTCGGCGGTCCGCGACGACACATACTCGTGTGATGTGCCGTGGAATCCATACCTGCGGATGTTGTGCTCGAGCGCCAACTTCCGGTCGATCGCATATGTGGCCACATGCTCGGGGAGTCCGTGGAAGAACGCCGTGTCGAACACGACCACGGAGGGTACCTCGGGCAACAACCTCCGGATCGCTTCGATCCCCAGGAGATTCACCGGGTTGTGCAGCGGGGCCATGTCTTCGAGCCCCTTGATGGCTTCGATCAGATCTTCGTCGACCACGGTCGGCCGATAGAAGTCCGGCCCACCATGAACCACCCGGTGTCCCACCGCGGTGATGCCCTCGGATACCAGGTCATGCCCGGAGTCCTTGAACAGCGCGAACGCCTTGGACAGCCCGTCCTGATGGTCGACGACTTCACCGACGTATTCGTTGCGGACATCGCCGCGGACAAGCAGCACCCGTCCCTGTGACTCCCCGATGCGTTCCACCACACCCTGGGCCACCACAAACCCCGAATCCGGCTGCACGAGCTGATACTTCAGAGAAGAGGAACCAGCATTGAGCACCAGGACGGTTTCGTTCTCACTCACCGGCGATCCCCTGTGCCTGGATCGCAGTGATCGCAACCGTGTTGACGATGTCTGACACCAAGGCTCCTCGCGACAAATCATTGATCGGCTTACGCAACCCCTGTAACACCGGACCGACAGCCACGGCATTGGCGCTGCGCTGAACGGCCTTATAGGTGTTGTTGCCCGTGTTGAGATCCGGGAACACCAGCACGGTGGCCCGCCCCGCGACCGCGGAATCGGGCATCTTCGCACTCGCAACGGCCAGGTCGACCGCGGCGTCGTATTGAATCGGCCCCTCCATCAACAGTTCCGGCGCCCGCTGCCGGGCCAGGCGGGCGGCCTCGCGCACCTTTTCCACATCGGCGCCACTGCCGGATTCGCCAGTGGAATACGACAACAGGGCAACCCGTGGTTCGATCCCGAACTGGGCCGCCGTAGCCGCAGACGAGATCGCGATGTCGGCCAACTGTTCGGCGGTCGGGTCCGGGATCACCGCACAATCACCATATGCCAGAACATGATCGGCGAGGCACATGAAGAACACACTCGACACCGTCGAAATACCCGGAGCCGTCTTGATGATCTCGAACGCGGGCCGGATGGTGTGGGCGGTGGTGTGCACCGCACCCGACACCATGCCGTCCGCGTAACCGAGATGCACCATCAGGGTGCCGAAATACGATACGTCCTTGACAATGGTGCGGGCCCGCTGCGGGTCCATCCCCTTGTGTTTGCGCAGCTCGGTATAGACCGCACTGAACTCGTCGAGCAGGTCGGACGTCGTCGGATCGATCACAACCACGTCGGACAGGTCGACCCCGAGCTCCGCCGCCCGATCACGCACCGCCCGTTCGTCACCCAGGATCGTCAGGTCTGCCACTTGCCTGCGCAGCAGGCGCCCGGCGGCGCGCAGGATCCGATCGTCACCGCCTTCGGGCAGGACGATCCGTTTGCGGAACTTACGAGCGCGCGAAATCAGCTGATACTCGAACATCTGCGGTGTGACGACCTCGGGAATCGGTAGCTGGAGCTTCTCCAGCATCGCAACCGCGTCCACGTGCGCTTCCATGAGGTTCAAGGCGATGTCGATCTTTCGAGCCGAATCGACGTTCATCCGGGCGCGGGCATGTACTGCAGCCCTTGCTGTTTCGTAGGTTCCCTGTTCGCAGCAGAAGATGGGTAACGCAGAGTTGAGGCCTTCGACCAGAGCGGCGATCTTGGGGTGGGGTTTGAGACCGCCGTTGAGGATGATGCCGGAGAGCTTCGGGAAACCATCGGCCGCGTTGGCCGCCACCAAAGCGAGCAGCACGTCGGAGCGGTCGGCAGGCGTGATCACGGCCATCCCTTCCGTGAGACGTTCGAGGATGTGCTCGACGGTCATCCCGCCGACCATCACCTTCACGGCCTCCCGGCCGAGCAATTCCGGATCGCCACTGTACATTTCGCCGTCGAGTTCAGACATCAACTCGGCAACCGTCGGAGCGACGAGTAGCGGGTCCTCCGGCAACGCCCAGGAGGGCAGCCCGGTGGCCCGCTCGAGTGCGGCCCTCACCTCCTCCAACCGGTTCGGCGCGCAGCGGTTGGCGATCAGCGCGACGGCCTGCGCGTGGTTGGCCGACAACTCCGCCAGACACAGCTCGGCCAGGGACACCACCTCGTCTTCGGTGCGGTAAGCCGCCTTGAGCGCCAACAGCATCGGTGTCTGCAGGTTCGCTGCGATGCGCGCGTTGAAACTCAGTTCCGAGGGGCTCGCGACATCGGTGTAGTCGGAACCGACGACCAGGACCGAATCGCAACGTTCTGCCACCGCGTGAAACCTGTTCACGATCTCGCTGAGGGCGGCATCCGGATCGGCGTGTACCTCCTCATAGGTCACGCCGATACAGTCTTCGTAGCTCAGATCACTGGAATCGTGTTCGATCAGCAGTTCCAGGATGTAATCGCGCTGACCGGAGTTCGTCCGGGAAATGGGACGGAACACCCCGACCCGCCCACCCGAGGCCGCCAGCAGATGCAGCACCCCCAGCGCCACTGTCGACTTGCCCGTGTCGCCTTCAGGCGATGCCAGGTAGATACTGTTCGACGTTGAAGCGCCCATGAGGTCAGCCTAGACCCGGCCGGCCTGCGTTATTCGACCGCTCGGACCGTGGACCGCACAACCATCTCCGCGACATCCTGATCTGACATCGCACTTCCGGGAATCAGCATGTAGGAGTACACAACCCGGACCATGAACTCCGTGGCCCGGCGCGCGTCGGGGATGAGCGCGGCCTCCAACTCGGGTTCGGCGGTGAAATTACCGACACTGTTCGCAACGATGATGTCGACGATGGTGGTGGCCGCGTCACGATCAGGCCCACGGGCGACGATCGTGGCAATGATCTCTTCGGGCTCATTGCGCAGAATGTATTGCAGCGCTTCGTGTTCCCGGATGTACGCGAGGACGTTGACCACCATCGTCGACACCTTGGCCGGCGGGTCGGTCTCCGATGCGATCCAGCCCGCGATCAGATCACCGAGGCTCTTGACCTCGCGTTCGACGATCGCCTGCACCAACTCGTCGCGGCCCCCGAACATCCGGTATGCGGTTGCCCGGCCGACACCGGCGTGCCGCGCCACCGATGTCAGGCTCAGCGCCCTGGCGCCGAAACGCTCCACGACGGCGATGGCGACGTCGACCATCCGATCTCGTTCCATACCCCTGAGATTAGGAGGTCACGGCAGGTTCTGGCGATTGCGCACCGGCTCGACCCCGGCGGCGGCTGATCGCCACACCGGCCAGCGCCATCGCGCCTCCGACCAATCCGAGCAGGGTCGGGACCTCGCCGAGGAAGATCCAGGACAGGACGATCGCGATCGCCGGCACCGCCAGCGTGGTGGCCGCCATCTTCCCCGCATCGGTCCGCGAGAGCGCATATGCCCAGGTGAGAAAAGCAATGGCGGTGGGTCCAACGCCCAGGAAGACAACTCCCGCGGTCGCTCCGGCCGATGCTTCGGACAACTCCGAGACGGCCTGCGGAGCAAACGGGATGGTGGCGAGGAGTCCGGCGAGACAGCCCACCCAGGTCGCGGTGATGGCGTCGACTGTGCGGAGCGCCACCTTCTGCATGAGCACGCCGATCGCGTAGAGCACAGCGGTGATCAGCCCCAGGATGATCCCCAACCTGTCGTTGTTACTGCCCCCGGACCCACCGAGCGCGATGAGGAGGACCCCGGAAAATGCCACCAGGATGCCGATCACCAGTTGGCGCGGAAAACCTTCGCCGAAGAACAGACCGGCGAACACCGCCACCAGGATCGGCGCGAAGTTCACCAGCAACGCCGCGGTCCCGGCATCGAGATGCTGCTCGGCCCAGTTGAGCAGCACCGTGTAACCCGCGAACCACACCAGTCCATACCCGACGACCAGCAACAATCCCTTGCCGCGGGGAAGCGGGCGACGGTAGCGCAGCGCGATGATCACCAGGACCACCGAGCCGACACCCAGCCTTGTCACGGTCATCGGTCCCGGGGAAAGCGTCTCCCCCACAAACCGGATGACAACGAACGCCGACGCCCAGAGCAGGACTGTCACCGCGGCCGCCACCACGGCCAGGTTGTTCGCCAGTGCTGCCTTCACGATTCGCCTGCTTTCATGGCTTCTACCTTCACCCACGAAACCCGTAAGCACAAGTAAATTCTCCTTGTCGTCACTTCAGTCCGGCTGTACATTGAGGAGATGTTGGATGTCCATCGCCTGCGAATCTTCCGTGCCGTGGTGGCTGCCGGTTCGATCAACGAAGCTGCCACAGCACTCGGCTACACCCCGTCCGCGATCAGTCAGCACCTGACGGCGCTGCAGAAAGAGACCGGCCTGACCCTGATGGAGAAGGACGGCCGCGGCATCAAACCCACCGCGGTCGGGCTGACGGTCGCCGACGAGGCCGCACAGGTTCTCGAGCGCCTTGCCGAACTCGAATCCCTGATCGCGGATTTGCGCTCGGGCCGGGTCGGCGGTCTGTCGGTGAGCTACTTCTCTTCGGCAGGCGCCGCCTGGATCCCCCCGATCATCGCGGCCCTCACTCGCGAGTACCCCGACCTGCGAGTCGATCTGCGGCTGGTCGAGCTGGCGCACGACAGCTCGGGTGACCCTGACGTCGAGATCTATGTCGAGGGCGCCGCGTCCACGTCGCTGCGCGGTTACGACGTCCAACAACTACTCGCCGAGCCCTACGTGGTGGTGCTGCGCGACGATCACCCACTCGCCCGACGCGAACACGTCGACCTCGGTGCCCTGCGTGACGAGCGGTGGGTCGACAACGACGTCTCCCGCGGGCCGTGCAGACAGGCGATCCTCGATGCCTGCTCGGTGGTCGGCTTCAGTCCCGGGTTCCACATCGAGACCCACGATTATCCGACCGCGATCAGTTTTGTCGCGGCCGGCATCGGGGTCACGGTCCTGCCATCACTCGGCGCCGGGACGCTGCCGGCCGGCGTGGTGAGCCGCCCGCTTGTCAACCCGACACCGATGCGCACCATCTCGGTGCGCACCCGGCAGGCCGTGCGCGGCAACCCTGCCGTCCAGCGGATCATCGAGCTACTGCGCGAGCGCGTCGCAACTCCCGTGGCGGCCTGACCCACGCAGACCGTTGCAAGTGTGGTGAGGTGACTCATGGCCGACAACCAAGTAACTCAGGCAGTGGACAAAGCCACCGACAGCAACCTGTTCGAACGGGCCGCGCGCGGCGGCCACGTCGTCAGCGGGATCCTGCACCTACTGATCGCCTACATCATCCTGCGGCTGGCCTTCGGGTCCGGCGGTAGTGCCGACCAATCGGGCGCTCTCGCCCAATTCTCCGGCAAACCCGGCGGCACCCTGGTGCTGTGGATCGCCGTCGTGGCATTCGTGGCGATGGCGCTGTGGCGCGTCGCGGAAACAATCGTGGGTCCGCACGCCACCGAACCCGGAAGCGGCGACTCGGGTGCCTCCGGGCTCTTCGATCGCGCGAAGTCGGCCAGCGTGGCCGTTGTCTATTTCGGGTTCGCCATCTCGGCGGTGCAGTTTGCCCGCGGTAGCGGTCAATCGAGCGGCAAGCAGAACGCGGGCCTGTCGGCGCGGTTGATGGAGAACACCGCAGGCAAGACACTGCTCGTCGTGGTCGGACTGATCATCATCGCCGTCGGCGGATATCACATCTACAAAGGCGTGACCAAGAACTTCCTCGACGACCTCAAGATCACCGACAACAAGGTGGTCACCCCACTCGGGATCGTCGGTTACACCGCGAAAGGTCTGGTCCTGGTGGGCGCAGGCGTCCTCGTGATCGTGGCGTCCGTCAACTCGGATCCGTCCAAGGCCACCGGCATCGACGGGGCCGTCAAGACCCTCGGCGACGCACCGTTCGGCCAGTTCTTGATGGTCGTGGCGGCATTCGGGATCGCCGCCTACGGGCTCTACAGCTTTGCGATGGCACGCTACTCCCGCATGTAAACCCCGAAAGTGTGCCCTTTTGGCGGACCCCACCTGGGGTTTTGTTCGCCAAAAGGGCACACTTTCGGTGTCGGGGGGTGGGGTCAGCCCAGCTTGCGGAGGCGGGGTTCGAGATCCTTCTGGAAGTTGGTGAGGAATCGCGCCTGGTCATGTCCGGGGGCGTGGAACACCAGGTGGTTGAGGCCCGCATCGGTGTACGCCTTGACCTTCTCGACGGCTTCGTCGGGATCGGAGGCGACGATCCAGCGCTTGGCGACCTGCTCGATCGGCAGTTCGTCGGCCAGACGCTCCATCTCGGTCGACGAGTTCACGCTGTGCTTCTGCTCCGGTGTCAACGACAGCGGTGCCCAGAAGCGGCAGTTCTCCAGGGCCAGCTCCGGATCGGGGTCGTACGAGATCTTGATCTCGATCATCCGGTCGATGTCCTCGAAGTTGCGCTCGGCTTTCTCCGCGCCTTCCTTCACCGACGGGATCAGCTTCTCGGTGTAGAGCTCCATGCCCTTGCCCGAGGTGCAGATGAAGCCGTCGCCGCTACGACCTGCGTACCGCGCCACCACCGGACCACCGGCTGCGATGTACACCGGGACCGGCTGCTCAGGAATGTCATACATGTACGCGCCCTGCGTCTTGTAGTACTCACCGTCGAAGCTGACCTCTTCGCCGGTCCACAACTCGCGCATCAACTTGACCGCCTCACGCAACCGCGCAAAACGTTCCTTGAACTCGGGCCATTCACCCTGAAATCCGGTGGCGTATTCGTTGAGCGCTTCACCGGTGCCGACTCCGAGCATGATGCGGCCCGGGTACATGCACGCCATCGACGCGAAGGCCTGCGCGATCACCGCGGGGTTGTACCGGAAGGTCGGTGTCATCACCGAGGTGCCGATCTGAACCCGTTTGGTCCGCTCGCCCACCGCAGCCATCCAGGCCAGCGAGAACGGGGCATGGCCGCCGTTGTGGCGCCACGGCTGGAAATGGTCCGACACCGCAACCGAATCCATGCCGTGCTCTTCTGCGGCCACCGCGATCTCGACCAACTCACGAGGATTGAACTGTTCCGCCGAAGCCTTGTATCCGAGTCGCAAAACCACCGTGTCTCCCTTGATAACTATGTGCACCGTTGATTCCAGTTGACCACAACCCGCCGGCGGAAGCATCCGCCGGCCGATCAGCACCGCACTTCAGCTGCGGTTTGACTTCAAGTGAACTTGAACTCCTACAGTTGATGACATGAGCATGGAGTCAGTTGCCTGGAACACGATGTACCGGTCGGCGAACGGGCCCGACCTCGACCGCGAGAAACAACGAGGGAACCGCGGCGTGACGGTGCGCCGGATCATGACATTTGCCTCGCCACATCGTGGCAAGCTGACCGTCTTCATGATCCTCAGCGTGGTGGTCGCGGTCCTGACCGTCCTGACTCCGGTCCTGGCCGGGCAGGTGGTCAACCACATCGTCGACGGCGGTATGGCCTCAACGGTGGTGTGGCTGTCGGTCCTGATCGCGCTGATCGCGCTCGCCGAGGCCGCGGCCGGACTCGTGGTGAGCTGGCTGTCGTCCAGCATCGGCGAGGGTCTGATCTACGACCTACGCCGGGCGGTGTTCGACCACGTTCAGAAGATGCCGGTCGCGTTCTTCACGCGGACCCGCACCGGGGCCCTGGTGAGTCGCCTCAACAACGACGTCATCGGCGCGCAGCGGGCGTTCTCCGACACTCTCTCCGGAGTGGTGTCCAACATCGTCACGCTGACGCTGACCGTCGCGGTGATGATGTCGATCAGCTGGCAGATCACCCTGCTGACACTGGTCCTGCTGCCTCTGTTCGTCGTCCCGGCCCGGCGCATGGGTAAGCGGATGCAAGCACTGTCCCGGGAGGCCGCCGAGTACAACTCGCTGATGTCCACCCAGATGACCGAGCGATTCTCGGCTCCGGGCGCCACCCTGGTGAAGTTGTTCGGACGCCCCGATCACGAATCGGATGAGTTCTCCATCCGCGCCGACAAGGTTCGGGCGATCGGAGTACGCCGTTCATTGGCCCAGAGCATCTTCGTCACCTCGCTGACACTGGTCTCGGCACTGGCGCTCGCGCTGGTCTACGGGCTGGGCGGCTACCTCGCGGTCAACGGTCATCTCGACGCAGGCGCCGTGGTGTCGTTGGCCTTGCTGCTGACCCGGATGTACGCGCCGCTGACCGCACTTGCCAACGCCCGGGTCGAGATCATGAGCGCTGTGGTCAGTTTCGAGCGTGTTTTCGAGGTCCTCGACCTCCCGCCGCTGATCACCGACAAGGACGACGCCGTTACCGCACCTTCGGGCCCACAATCGCTGACCTTCGACAACGTCCGCTTCGCATATCCATCAGCCGACAAGGTCTCGTTGGCTTCACTCGAAGAAGTCGCGATCCTGGACACCCGCGGCGGCGACCAGGTTATCCACGATGTGTCGTTCACCGTGCCTCCGGGAAAGATGGTGGCCCTCGTCGGCAGTTCCGGCGCCGGGAAATCGACCGTTGCCCAACTGGCCACCCGCCTGTACGACGTTGACGGAGGTTCGATCCGGCTGGGCGGCACAGACATTCGGGACATCGAGAGCGGATCGCTGCACCGCTCGATCGGACTCGTGACGCAGGACGGACACCTGTTCCACGAAACTGTCCGCCAGAATCTGCTGTTCGCCAGCCCCGACGCCTCCGAACAGGCGATCTGGGACGCGTTGCGTCGCTCTCGGCTCGACGGCCTGGTGGCGAGTCTGGCCGACGGCCTCGACACCGTTGTCGGAGAACGGGGATACCGCCTGTCCGGCGGCGAGCGTCAGCGCCTGACCATCGCGCGATTGCTCCTGGCACAACCGTCCGTGGTGATCCTCGACGAGGCAACAGCCCACCTCGACTCCACGTCGGAAGCCGCGGTGCAGGA
The DNA here is from genome assembly GCF_059683565.1 of Williamsia sp. Y721. Lineage (NCBI taxonomy): Bacteria > Bacillati > Actinomycetota > Actinomycetes > Mycobacteriales > Nocardiaceae > Williamsia > Williamsia sp. Y721. The sequence goes on from NZ_JCASNH010000006.1 coordinate 220,609, forward strand.
AGCGCTGGGCGAAGCACTCGCCGACCGGACATCAGTGGTGATCGCTCACCGCCTGTCGACCATCCGGGCGGCCGACGAGATACTCGTCTTGGAAGAGGGCCGCGTGGTCGAACGCGGCACGCACCTCGAACTGCTTGCGCGTGGCGGGCGTTACTCCGAGCTGTATCGAACCCAGTTCTCGGACAACAACTCCGCGCCGGTCAAGTGAATACGGCCACCCCTCAGGGCCGTACACCTGCCTGGGCGAATCCCTTCAGCGCAAACTTGTTGTAGCGGACTGTGGCGGGCAGCTTCCGGTAGATCGGATCGATGGCCCGAACGGCGGCGCAGAACCGCCGGTAGTTGCGTTCCTTGCGGTCACTCCACGGCAGGTCCAACTGCCGGCGGGAGCGTTCCGGCAGACCCCCGGTGGTGATGAATGCCGCAACAGGATTGACGATCGGCGAGATCACCTTCCAGACAACGGGTTTCATACCCGGAGGCAGCGGGTAGCCCTTGGTGACGAAACCGACGCCGTAGCGCGCGGTCTTGTGCGGTACGAGTACCTCGTCGACCATGTGATCCCAGTACGCAACGAAGTCGGCGTACGTCGCCGGAACCGGCCGTTCGCTGACACCGTAACGGCGATACCAGGTGACCGACTCGGCATAGATCTGCTCTTTTTCGGCGTCGGTGAGCTTCTTGATGAACCGGTCGGTCGCCGTCAGGACGATGTCGACAAACGTCGCATGTGCCCAGTAGTAGGTCTCGGGATTGAGCGCGTGGTACCGCTCCCCGCCGGGCATCTCACCCTTGATGTTGACGTGGAAGTCACGAACCGTCGGTCCGGCACTCGAACCCTCCGGCGAATAGACGGTGCCGTAGATACCCGGCAGCGAGCGCTTGACGCGAGCAAACGGGTCGTCGAAGAACACCGAATGTTCCAGGACTGCCTGTCCGAGTTCGGGCAGCATGTTCTCGAGCACGCCCGGTCGTGGACCCAGCAACGTCACCCGGCTGTCCCCGAAGTAACGCCAGGTCAGCGAGCCGGGGCCCAAGGGTGCGCCGACGAGCTCCGGGCGCGCATCGTCGGCCTCCGGCGCGGCGGCCGTCGTGTCGATTGCGTCGGTCATGAGGTCGACGGTAGCAGCAATGGAACAGATTCGGAAGATTGTGCCAACGTACGGTCAACCGGTCCCCCGCAGGTGGGTGCGCCCGCTTCGTGCGGCCGCCGCAACGGCATCCTTGGCGAACCGCGCCGTCCTCGCGATGGCCCGACGTGCTTCCGGATGGCGCCCCGCCAGCGCGGGAAATGCGTGAACCTGCCAGGCATAACTGTGCATCTGCACCTTCACGCCGGCCGCGGTCAGTGACTCCACCAGTTCGAGCGCGTCCGGCTCGAGCATCTCGCCTTCGGCAGTGACGACGATGGTCGGCGGAAAGGCCACCGGCGACACGTCCACGATCCGGCGGGCCCCGTCGAATTCGATCGGCCCCCTGTCGAACTGCGGCCGGAGCGCGGCAAGTTTGCGAATCGGGAGGTATGCGTCGCTGCGACTCGAGCGGTCGGGATTGGCGCCGAGATCGAGATCGAGGAACGGCGAATACCCGATATACGCGGTGGGAGATGGCACTCCGTCACGGTGGGCCAGCTCGACGATCTTGCCCGCGAGGAACCCACCGGCCGAATCACCCGCCACAACAACGTGTTTGAACCCGCGTTCGGTCACCAGTTCCAGGTAGGCCTGATAGGCATCGGCGACGGAGGTTCCGACGCCTGCCTCCGGAAGTTGCCGGTACGCAACCGAATACACGGGCAGGTCGACGTGCTCGCACAGCTTCCCGGCGACCGCCCGATGCGTGGCCAGGCCACACACGACGAGCGCCCCACCGTGCAGATAGAGCACGGCCGCCGCTTCATCGCGACCACTCGGGCGGGCTGGTACCGACAGTTCCACCGGTCGGCCTGCCAAGGTGATCTGCTCGCGCACCACAGACTTTCCCTTCGGACCCAGGGCGAAGATCTCATCGATGAGGTAGAGCGGCCGCAGCCCAAGGGCCCCGATGGGCCAGAGCGCGAGAGTGGGCTTCACAAAGAGCCGCGAACCCATCCAGATCGGGTACGACCGCAGGCTCGGTCGTGCATGTCTAGTCACCGACATCTGAAGTCCCCTTCGTCATGACCAGGGCATATCGTCTTGAACAGTGAATTTTAGACAAAGATTTCGTGAAGTTACACCTACCACTCCGTAGTTGGGTCGACCTGAGTACCTCACGCGAGGGGCTGATGTGGTCTCGTTGCATCGCATGTCCATGACCGGGCTGCAACACTTGTTCGGAAAACGTGGAGAGAAAGGCCCTTGGTGACAGCTCCAACCCTCGCGCAATTCAGCAGATCTGCGCAGGCGCCAACCGCACGGACCCTCATCGATGTATTGACCGAAACCGCGTCACTACATCCGGATGCACCGGCCATCGATGACGGCGACACGATTCTCACGTACGCCGAACTCATGGATCTGGTCGATGAAGGTGCGGCCTGGCTCGGCACGCGTGGGATCGGACACGGTGATCGTGTCGGAATCCGCATGCCGTCGGGGTCACGCGAGCTGTACCTGGCAATCCTTTCGACTCTGGCGGCCGGTGCGGCCTACGTGCCCGTCGACGCGGACGATCCGCCCGAGCGGGCCACCCTGGTGTTCGGTGAGGCCGGTGTGGCGGCGGTCCTCGGCGCCGAGGGCCTGCGCTGGCCGGCCGATCTCGGGCTCTCCCGTGGCGAGGGTGTCGAAAACCCGACCCCACCGACCATCGAAGACGACGCCTGGATCATCTTCACCTCCGGATCCACCGGCACACCCAAAGGTGTGGCTGTCACCCATCGCAATGCAGCGGCGTTCGTCGACGCCGAGGCATTGATGTTCTTGCAGGACGAACCACTCGGTCCCGGCGACCGGGTGCTCGCCGGGTTGTCGGTGGCCTTCGACGCGTCCTGCGAAGAAATGTGGCTGGCGTGGCGGTACGGCGCCTGCCTGGTCCCCGCGCCACGATCGCTGGTGCGTTCGGGCATGGACCTCGGGCCGTGGCTCGTCCAGCGTGACATCACCGTCGTGTCCACGGTCCCGACGCTCGCCGCACTCTGGCCGCCGGAGGCCCTCGAAGCCGTCCGGCTGCTGATCTTCGGCGGCGAGGCCTGCCCACCCGAACTCGGCGAGCGGCTGGCGGTCGACGGCCGCGAGGTGTGGAACACCTACGGCCCCACCGAGGCGACCGTGGTGGCCTGCGCCGCCCAACTCGACGGAAGCCAGCCCGTCCGAATCGGACTGCCACTGGCCGGCTGGGATCTGGCCGTGGTCGACGGCGAACAGAAGCAGGTCGACTTCGGCGAGGTCGGTGAACTGGTGATCGGTGGAGTCGGACTCGCCCGTTATCTGGATCCGGTCAAAGATGCCGAGAAGTTCTCTCCGATGGAGACCTTGGGCTGGGAACGCGCGTACCGCAGCGGCGACCTGGTCCGGTTCGAGGCCGAAGGCCTGGTGTTCATGGGCCGCGCCGACGATCAGGTCAAGGTGGGCGGGCGGCGCATCGAACTCGGCGAGGTCGACAACGCGCTGCAGCATCTACCGGGAGTCGCCGGCGCCGCCGCGGCCGTCCGGAAATCGGCGGCGGGCAATTCGTTGCTGGTCGGCTATCTCGTCTCGACCGATCCCGACTTCGACGTGGATCGCGCCCGGGATCAACTCACCGAACGGCTGCCGGCTGCCCTGATCCCGCGACTGGTACTCGTGGACGAACTGCCCACCCGGACATCTGGCAAGGTCGACCGCAACGCGCTCCCGTGGCCGCTGCCGTCCGGCGATGGCGAGCCCGACACCGGTGACCTCAGCGCGACCGAGGCCTGGTTGGCCGGGCATTGGGCAACAGTGCTCGGTGTCGGCATCACCAACGCGAAAGCCGACTTCTTCTCCGAGGGTGGCGGGTCGCTCGCGGCTGCCCAGCTGGTGACCGTCTTGCGCCAGCGGTTTCCCACCGTCACCGTCGCCGACCTCTACGACCACCCCCGGCTGGGTTCGCTGGCGCAGATGCTCGACGACCTCAACCCGGGTGCGGTCGTCGAGCCCCGGATCGTCGAACCGACGCCGCGCCGGACCGGACTGGCCCAGATCGCGCTGTCCGTACCGCTGACGACCTTGACCGGTCTGCAGTGGGCGACCTGGCTGGCCATCGCGAACAACGTCCTGTCGGCGGCCTTCGACTCGTCCTGGATCCATCCGATCAACTGGTGGATCGTTCTCGCCGCCTTCAACATCTTCATCACCCCGCTGGGCCGGATGCTGACCGCCGCGGCGGGCATCCGGCTGTTGCTGGCCGGGGTCCGCCCCGGTGATCATCCCCGCGGCGGGTCGGTGCATCTGCGGCTGTGGATCGCCGAGCGCCTGACCGAGGCCAGTGGTGCCGCGAACCTCTCCGGCGCGCCCTGGATGATCTATTTCGCCCGTTCGCTCGGCGCCCAGATCGGGCATGGCGTCGACATGCACACGTTGCCACCGGTGACGGGCATGATCACACTCGGCGACGGCTGCTCGGTGGAACCCGAGGTCGACCTGTCCGGTTGGTGGATCGACGGCGACGTCGTCCACATCGGTGAGATCGAGATCGGTGCCGGCACCAGTGTCGGTTCGCGGTCAACCCTGTTGCCGGGAGCCAGGATTGGCGCAGGCGCCGAAATCGCGCCGGGTTCCGCCGTGATGGGCCGGGTCAAGGACGGTCAACGCTGGGCCGGTTCGCCTGCGGTCAAGACCGGTAAGGCCCAGCGCCCCTGGCCGGAGGAACGGCCTGCCAGGCGCAGCTACTGGGTGCCGATCTTCGGGGTGTCGTCGGTGTTGCTGGCCGGGGTTCCGCTGGTGTCCTTGGCTGCCGGTCTGACGGTCATCGGGACCTGGGCAGGCGGCGCCGACGACCTCGAGTCGGTGACGCTGCGTGCGATGGCATTGCTTCCCGCCGCGACTCTGCTGAGCCTGCTGGTGTTCGCGGTGCTCACCGTGGTCCTGGTGCGGTTGCTGTCGATCGGCATGCAGAAGGGCTATCACCCGGTGCGCTCCCGGGTCGGTTGGCAGGTCTGGGCCACCGAGCGGTTGATGGACTCGGCCCGGACCTTCCTGTTCCCGCTGTACGCCTCACTGCTGACGCCGGTGTGGTTCCGGATACTGGGCGCCGACATCGGCAAGGGCACCGAGATCTCCACCGCCCTGGTGATCCCGAAGTTCACCACGGTCGGCGACGGTGCGTTCCTGGCCGACGACACCATGGTCGCGTCCTACGAACTCGGTGGCGGGTGGATGCACATCGACGAGGCCAAGGTCGGTAAACGCGCCTTCCTCGGCAACTCCGGCATGACCGGGCCCGGCCGTAAGGTCCCGAAGAACTCCCTCGTGGCTGTCCTGTCGGCCACACCGAGCAAGGCGAAATCGGGATCGAGTTGGTTGGGCAGTCCGCCGGTGCGCCTGCGCCGGTCCGCGGCCCAAACCGACACCTCCCGGACGTTCGATCCACCGACCAAACTGAAGATCGCCCGCGCGACCGTCGAGACGATGCGACTGATCCCGGTGATGGTCAGCTTCGGCCTTGGCCTGCTGGTGCTGATCGCCCTGCAGTACGTCGTGATCGAGACCAACTATTTCGTGGCGGCCCTCGTCAGCGGACTCGTGCTGCTGATCGCCGGTGCCGCTGCCTGCTGTATCGCGGCCGCCGCCAAATGGACTGTGGTCGGCCGTATCCGGGCCACCGAGTATCCGCTGTGGAGCTCGTTCGTCTGGCGCAACGAACTCTCGGACGCCTTTGTGGAAACGGTCGCCGCCCCCTGGTTCGCGAACGCAGCCACCGGAACACCCATCCTCAACGTCTGGCTGCGGATGCTCGGCGCCCACATCGGCAAGGGCGTCTGGTGCGAAACCTATTGGCTGCCGGAAGCCGACCTGGTGACCCTCGGCGACGGCGCCACCGTGCAACGCGGCTGTGTTGTCCAGACCCACCTCTTCCATGACCGGGTGATGGCCATGGACGAGGTCGTCCTGGGGCCCGGCGCCACGCTCGGACCACACTGCGTCGCGCTCCCGGCCTCCGGACTGGGCGCGGGCGCCACCGTCGGTCCCGCCTCACTCGTCATGCGCGGCGATGTTGTCCCCGATTCCACCCGCTGGCAAGGGAATCCGATCGCACCGTGGAACCCGTGATCGCGCTACACCTTGTTTCGGCGCCGTCGGCTCATCAGGTAGCCGTCGGCTCCGACTCGGCCGGTATCGGCGAGCCCGACGGCGACCAGGCCTGCGATCAGGGCGAGCGGCAGTTCATAGCCGTCGTCGTAGTTCCAGAACCCGTTGTCGATGTGGGCGTAGAAAATCGCGCCGATCATGTCGGCGATCAGCAACAACGACACCAATGGCGTCAGCACACCCAGGATGAGCAGGATGCCACCACCGAATTCGACCAGTGCGGAGTACCAGGCCGCTGCGGCAGGCCACGGGATGTCCAGCGACTTGAAGTACGCCTCGGTGGCATCGATTCCGTTGGTGTGCAACTTCTGCCACCCATGGAAGATGAAGATTATGCCCAGGATCACACGTGCGACCAGGGATGCGAAACTTCTCGATGTACCCATGACTATGGTCCTTGTCCTCGGGAAAAAGTACGTCGACTTCAGCGGCTATCTGCCCCACGGGTCTTGAAGCACCGTCGCCTCGGTGGCCATGTAACGTCACCACCGATCACGAATCGGCGGTGCGACGTCATAGATGTCCACCCACAAGCCATTCAACGCGATCGACGATGCACATCGGAACCGAACAGGAGGATTTGTGCCAGGTAAACTCGGCAGGCGCCCCTCCAGGACCGGGCAATCGCTGTTGGGCGACCCGTCGGACGGAATCGACCCGTATCTGCCTGCCAACGGCAATCTCGGATACCGGGTATCGCGCTACGACCTCGACCTCGAATACAAGGTCGCCACCAATCGACTCGCCGGAGTCGCCGCCATCACCGCGACCACGGTCAGCAACCTGAGTCGCTTCAGCATCGACCTGTCCTCCGCGCTCAAGATCGAACGCGTCACGATCAACGGCAAGCGTCCGGCCCGGTACAGCCACCGCAGCCACAAGCTCAACATCACGCTTGCCACCGAACTCCCCGCAGGCGGCGGGATGATCATCGTGGTCAAGTACGCGGGCAACCCCAAACCGATCCGCGGCCAATGGGGCGAGGTCGGCTGGGAAGAGCTCACCGAGGGTTCACTGGTCGCCGGCCAGCCCAACGGGGCCGCATCCTGGTTTCCCTGCGACGACCACCCGAGTTCCAAAGCCGCGTACGGGATCTCGATCACCACCGACAGTCCCTTCATGGCGGTGGCCAACGGCGTTCTCAAGAGCAAGCGCACCAAGGCCGCCCAGACCACGTGGGTCTACGAACAGATCGAGCCGATGGCGTCTTATCTGGCCACCGTTCAGATCGGCGCGTATACCCGAAAGACGCTGAGTACCAAACCAGTTCCCATCCACGCCGTGATCCCGCCGCGACTGCGCAAAGAGTTCGACCTCGACTTCGCCAAGCAGCGGTCGATCATGGAAGTGTTCGTCGACCTGTTCGGCCCGTACCCGTTCCCGGAGTACACGGTGGTGGTCACCGACGACGAACTCGAGATCCCGATCGAGGCCCAGGGCATGTCGATCTTCGGCGCCAATCACTGCGACGGGACCGGTTCGTCCGAGCGTCTGATCGCACACGAATTGGCACATCAGTGGTTCGGCAATTCACTGACGCTGAACCGGTGGAAGGACATCTGGCTGCACGAGGGCTTCGCCTGCTACAGCGAATGGTTGTGGTCGGAGCGCTCGGGCGGACTCAGTGCCGAGGCCCAGGCCCGCAAGTACTACGGCCGGTTGTCGGCATCCCCCATGGATCTGGTGATCGGCGATCCCGGGCCCAAGAACATGTTCGACGACCGGGTCTACAAACGAGGCGCGCTGACGCTTCATGCCCTGCGGAAGCGTGTGGGCGACAACAACTTCTTCGATCTGCTCCGGGAATGGACGAAGGACTACCGCTACAGCTCGGTGACCTCGGCCGACTTCGCCGGCCTGGCCGCCAAGCACAGCCCGGAGCCGCTGAACGATCTGTGGCAGCACTGGCTCTATGAGAAGCCGCTGCCTGCGTACCCGGGTGTCTAGATGAGTCGGGTGGCCCTGGCGACCGTGATCGCCGCGGTGTCCGGCTATCTGGTCCTCTTGCTCGCGGCCCGCGCCCTCGGCGCCGACAGCTACGCAGCGTTCGCGGTGTTCTGGGCCGCTTACGGACTGGTCACCGGAACGCAGAACGGGCAACTCCAGGAAACGACCCGCGCGATCCGGGGCGCCCGGATCCGGGGCGCCGGCACCGACGACGCCCGGCCGATGCCGCTCAACGCCGCTGTCGGGGTCGGGTTGGCCCTGGTGGTTGCGGCAACCGCGATCGGCTGGGCCGGCGCGGTATTCGAGTGGTACAGAGTCGAATCGGTGCTGTTGCTCACCGCGGGTGTCGCGGCGTTCGGCATCTACGCCGGTCTCGGCGGCGCCCTGTCCGGCCTGGGACGGTGGGGACCGTTTGCCACCCTGCTCATCGTTGACGCGCTGATCCGGCTGGTACTCACCGTCATTGCCGTCATCGCCGGATGGGGTTTGTTCGCGTTTTTGGTGATGACCATCGCGGGCACGATCTCGTCGGCGGTTGTCGTCCTGTGTCTGCGGCCGGCCCGCGCAGCGCTGGGTGCCCGCGGCGATGTCCCGGTCCGGGCATTGGCCCGAAACACCTTCACGGCCATGGCCGCAGCATTGGCCAGTGCGGTCCTGGTGATGGGCTTCCCGGTGCTGATCAAGCTGTCCACCTCCGGCGACCTCGACTCGGTGGCCGGTGCCGTGATCTTGGCGGTGACCCTGACCCGAGCCCCGTTACTGGTGCCGCTGAACAGCTTTCAGGGTGTTCTGATCAGCCGGTTTGTCGAGAATCGCGACCGGGTCACGGCGTCTCTGATGGCCCCGCTACTGACTGTGACCGGTGTCGGCGTGATCGGTGCGATCGCGGCGTGGCTGGTCGGGCCGTGGCTACTCGAGACCATCTTCGGCGCCGACTACCGACTCTCCGGTGCCACCATCGCCGCGCTGACAATCGGTGCGGTGGCAATGGCGGTCCTCACGCTGACCGGCGCGATGGCCCTGGCCGTCGGAGCGCACCGCCTCTACGCAACCGGCTGGTGGGTGGCCACCAGCGCAAGCGTCGGCCTGCTGTTCGTGCCTGCAGACCTCGAGGTGCGGGTCTCGATCGCCCTCATCGCCGGACCGTTGATCGGGATGGCCGTCCACCTGTGGGCCGCGCGGTCCACCTCAACCGACGACGTGTCGCACGAGCGTGGAGACAATCGGCCACTGCCTGCCGAGTAGCGCTCCGGGCACCAACGTCGCCGCATTCAGCCGTGAGGTCGGGTGGCGACGCGCGGCACGGGCCGCATCGGGCCAGCCGATCTCGCAACACCGCTGTGCCTCGTCCGAAAAGAAGGCGCGTTCCTCATCGAATCGCCTGCCGTCGACCGCCTGCAGTGAACTCACCGATTCGGTGTGCCTGCGGTAGGAAAAGGTGACGCCTTCGGTGAGGACCAGCGCCCCACCGGCCCGCGCGATGTCGAGGAGCAGGGCCAGGTCGAGCACGATCTCCAGGCCGGGCCGGAATCCGATCGGCTTCGCGACCGAGGTCCGCCAGACCAGGGCCGGGAAGTACGTCCAGTTGCCGCGGTACAGACTCGCGGCCAGCTCCTCACCTTGTAGAACGGCAGGCGCCTGCGGTGTCATACGGGCCTTCACCCGGTCACCCAGCGGGTGGACGACGGAGTCCTCGGCATCGATGACCTGCACGCCCAGTTGCACCACAGCTGCGGCGGGATGCGCGTCGAGAGCGGCCACCGCGTTGGCCAAATGCTGCGGCGCCATGACGTCGTCGCAGCCCATGAGGGTGAATGCAGGTGCCTCGACAAGGTCCACACAGCGCCGGAAGTTGCCGTTGACGCCGAGATTCACCTCGTTGCGCAGATAGTGCACGCGGGCATCGCCGAGCGACTGCAGCCAACGCGCGGGCTCGGGGTCGGGGTACTGATCGTCGACAACCACCAGCCGAAAGTCGGTGAAGGTCTGATCCAGCACGCTGCGGACCGCGGCTTTCAGTTGATCCACGTCACCGTAGAACGGCAACATGACGTCGACAGCGAGCACGCTCCGCAGCGTACAGCGGCGATACCGATAGACTGCCTATCGGCCCGACAGCGGTTGGGTTGTCCGGGACCTGGTTCGGTACCCGGTCGACGTGTGCGTGGAGGTGTGGTCATCACTGTCTCACCCCTTGCCACCCCGCCTGCGGCCACCGGTAATTCCGATGTCTGGCTGATCGTTCCCGTGTTCAACGAGGAGCCGGTGATCCGCTCGGTGATCACCGCGGCCAAGAAGACATTCCCGAACATCGTCTGCGTCGACGACGGCAGCAAGGACGATTCCGTCTCCGAGATCCGGGCCTCGGGCGCCGATCTCGTCCGTCACCCGGTGAACCTCGGCCAAGGGGCCGCGATCCAGACCGGTGTCGAATATGCGCGGGCACAGCCGGGCGCGCAGTACTTCGTGACGTTCGATGCCGACGGCCAACACCAGGTCGACGATGTTGTCGCGATGCTCGCACGGCTGCGCAACGAGCCGCTCGACATCGTGATCGGCACCCGCTTTGCCGAAGACCGCAGCAAGAGCGTCCCGCTGTTCAAGCGGATGGCACTGCGCACCATCGTCTTCCTCAGTCCCCGGACCCGCCGGATGGGTCTGACCGACGCCCACAACGGTCTGCGGGTTTTCAACGCCACGGTGGCAGGCCAACTCGACCTGATCATGAACGGGATGAGCCACGCGTCAGAGTTCGTCGCACTCATCGATGAGCACAAGTGGCGTGTGTCCGAACAGCCGGTCACCATCCTCTACACCGAGTATTCGATGGCCAAAGGCCAGTCGCTGCTCAACGGTGTCAACATCTTGAGCGACGGTCTGCTCGGTGGCCGGATGAGGCGGTAGCACCCAATGCTGGTCATCCAGATACTTCTGATCCTTGCCGTGCTCCTGATGGTCGGCTACTTCATCACCCGCCGCGGCAGTGCCCGGGCCTCGGCGTGGGTGAAGTTGATCTTCTTGGCATTCCTGGCCTTTGGCGTCTACGCGCTGTTGCGGCCGGACGATCTGACGGTGATAGCGGGCTGGGTCGGGGTCGGTCGTGGTACCGACCTGGTGCTGTACGGACTGGTGGTGGCCTTTGCCTTCACCACGATCAGCACCTACCTGCGGTTCCGGGACGTCGAGATCAAATACGCGCGGCTCGCGCGGTCGGTGGCGCTGCAGAACGCTGCGCGCGAGAACGACCACGAGCCACCGGACCCACCCGCCGATCCGGCTCAGTGATGGTGCGGGTGCTCGGCGCCCATGATGTCGTGCAGGATTCGGTGCACGATGGCATCGGCCACCACGCGATAGTGGACGGAACGACCGGTCTTCGTGGTGGTCACCCAGCCCTGATCCCGTAGCGCCCGTAGAGACTGCGATGCAGCGTTCTCGGTGATCCCGGCCGCCTCGGCGAGTTCGGCCACCACCGCCCCGGGATGTTCGTGCATGTGGGTGATCAGGCGTAAGCGGGTGGAATCAGACAGCAGGGCAAAGCGTTTGGCCCACTCGTCCACATTCTCCCGCTGGGGTTCACTCACGGTGTTACGATACTGCACACCGCACATGTGTCTATAGCGACATATGTCTTTCTAGACATATATGAGAGGGTTCCACGTTGGCCTCGCCGCGACGCCCGATACTGCTCATGACCGCCTGTGCGCTGATCCTTGCCGGATGTTCATCACCTTCGGTCGACGACACCGACCGCGTGGTACTCGCCGACAGCCAGGAACTCGGCGGCTACAACCCGATATCGGGTTACGGCGCGCTGGGCGTATCCCCGATCTACGAGGGCCTGTTGCGCCCTGAGTCGGTCACCGACACCGGGTTACCAGCACTTGTCCCTTCGCTTGCCGAGAGCGCCCCCGAGCCGGTCGGTCCTCGCCGATGGCGTTTGGCGCTGCGCCCGGATGTCACCTTTTCCGACGGCTCGGGGTTCGATGCGGCAGATGTGATCGCCACCTATGCCGCGGTCCGCAATCCGGTTGTCGCATCCGAGATCTCGGCCGGCCTGGCACCTGTCGTCGATGTCGCCGCCGACGGACCGGATGCCGTGACCGTCACCATGAACACCGACGCCGACCCTTCGCCGTATCTCCTGCTCGGTATCGCGCCGTCGGAGATGGTCGAGGATGCACCGGCGGCCGACTGGGCGCTGAACACCAAACCTGTTGGTACCGGCCCGTATGAGCTGGAAAGCCTGGACGCCGATCAGGCCGTGATGGTCGCCCGCTCCGACTACCGGGGGGCGCTTCCCCAGGTGACCACACTGGTTTTCACGCACAGCCCCGACGACAACAGTCGGTCCGCACAGATTTCGACCGGTGAGGTCGACGGCGGTCCCCTTCCCCCGAAGATGCTCGCCGCCCTCGACGGCCGCGACGGCATCGAGACCGTCGGAGTCCAGTCGGCCGATTGGCGCGGGGTGTCCTTTCCCAGCGGCAACGCCTTCACCGCCGATCCACGGACGCGGCTCGCCATGAACCACGGCGTCGACCGCGCTGCCATGATCACCGATGTCCTGGCCGGTCACGGTCGGCCCGCCAGCACCCCGGTGGCGGCCGTCTACGGGGACGCCTACAACCCGGATGCGGTGTTCGACTACGACCCGGCGCAGGCCTCCACGATGCTCGACGCTGCCGGCTGGCGGATTGCAGGGGCCGGGGATGTCCGCGAAAAAGATGGCGTCCAAGCATCATTCGAGTTGCTCTACAACGCGCAGGACACCCTTCGACGCGACCTTGCCGTCGCATTTGCCGCGGCCATGCAGCCGTTGGGCATCAAGGTCACACCCCGTGGCAGTAGCTGGGACGACATCGAAACCAGAATGGGCACTTCGGCAGTCCTGCTCGGCGGCGGAGATACGCCGTACAGCATCGACTCTCAGGTCTACAACACACTGCACACCCGGGTTCCGGATTCGTCGCCCTACTCCAACCCGGGCAACTTCACCGCCCCCGGATTGGACAAGCTCCTGGAGCAGGCCCGCGAATCGGCGACCTCGCCGGAGAACGACGCCCGGTACCGCGAGATCCAGACCATGTACATGACGCAGCCGTCGTCGGTTTTCCTGGCATTCCTCGACCACACGTACGCATACCGCGACCTCGGCTGGCAACAGAGCGCGCCAATCCTCGAACCGCACTCCCACGGGGTGACGTGGGGTCCGTGGTGGCGCATCTCCGCCTGGCAACGGTGAATGCGACACGGCGCCGGATGATCCCGGCGGTTCGCTTGCTGGGACTTCGCGCACTGATAGCGATCCCGGTGACCGTTGCGGTCTCGGCCGCGATCTTCCTGCTGGCGTCGCTGTCGCCATTTGATCCACTGGCCGCCTATCTGGGCGACAACTATCAAAGCGCCACCCAGTCGCAGCGACAGGCAACTGCCGATGCCTACCACACCGACCAGTCCTGGTACGGCGCGTGGTGGCAGTGGATTCGCGATCTGCTTCACGGCGATCTGGGGTGGTCATCGACCCAATCTCTGCCGGTGGCAGAGGTTCTCACCAGCAGGTTACCGTTCACCCTCGGCCTGTCCGCGGCCGCGTTGCTCGCCGCAACGCTCATCGCCGTCGGGCTCGGTGCGGTGGCCGGTATGCGCCGCGGTGGCCTCGTCGACAGGCTCTGCTCGGGTGCATCCGCACTGTTCGCATCGGTTCCGCCGTTTGTGGTGTCCCTCGTCCTGGTGTCGGTACTGGCCGTGGGGCTGCGGTGGTTCCCCACCTCAGGGGCCCGCGATCCCGGAGATCCGTACACCGCGTCCGGCATACTCATGCACGCCGTGTTGCCCTTTGTGGCACTGACACTTTCACAGATTCCGTGGCTGCTCCTCACCACCCGGGCGTCGGTTGTCGAATCAATCGGCTCCGATGCGGTCCGAGCCGCAAGGGCACGGGGCATCGGCGGCGCGGCCCTGATGCGCGGTCACGTTCTTCCGACCTCGGTGGTTCCGACCCTTGCCCTGCTCGGGACCCGGTTGCCCGAGGTCATTGCCGGCGCGGCCATCGTCGAGACCATATTCGGCTGGCCGGGCGTGGCATCGGTCCTGGTCGACTCTGCTGCCGCACTGGACTTTCCCCTGATGGCCGCGCTCGCGGTCGGCTCCGCACTGGCCGTGCTGCTGGGATCCGCATTGTCCGATGCCGCCGCGACGGCGCTGGATCCCCGGATCGGGATGGCGGCATGATCGCGCAGTCACTGATGCGGCGGCGGACGGTCCGGCACTGGCCGTGGTTGCTGCTGTCGGCTATCGCGGTGTTCGCCGTCGTGGTACCGATCGTGGCAGGCGAGCAGGTGGCCGACTTCAGCCGGGCACTACTGGCTCCCGGCGCCGATCAGCTACTGGGGACCGACCATTCCGGCTACGACCTACTCGTCCGAACGGCAGAAGGTCTGCGCATCTCACTGGCGATGGCGGCGATATGTGCCGTCGTCGCAACACTTCTGGGTGTTGCCATCGGACTCTTGTCGGTGACCGCAGGCGGCTGGATCGATGCCGTGGTGATGCGGGTCGTCGACGGATTCAACGCCCTGCCCCATCTGGTGGTCGGAATCGTCATCGCCGCACTGTGGCGCGGGGAACCGCTCGCGATCCTCGCCTCCATCGCCCTGACCCACTGGCCCGCCGTGGCGAGGGTCGTCCGCGCAGAACTGTTGGCGGGCGCCGAATCCGGCTGGGTGCACACGGCTCGTCTGGCCGGCGCCTCACGCCGGTTTGTGGCGCGACACCACCTCTTACCTGCGGTCGGCGGTCAGGCGTTGGTGGCGATGGTGATGTTGTTGCCCCATGCGGTGTGGCATGAGTCGACGCTGTCGTTCCTGGGTGTCGGACTGTCGCCGGATCGGGCCAGTCTGGGCACTCTGCTCGGGCAGGCACGCGGCGACGTGATGCTCGGTGCCTGGTGGACGTTGGCCGTCCCCGCCTGCGCGCTTGTCCTCACGGCTCTGGCCATAGCGGCCGCCGCCTCCGGGCTACGGCGGCGGATGGAACCACCACAGGGAGTGATCTGGTGAATGCCGGCGCTGATATCCGAGGCCTGAAGGTGCAGATCGCCACGCGGGGTGGTCGGGATTCGCCGAGTGTGACCGGCCTGGCCGGTGTCGACCTGACGCTGGCGCACGGGGAACTGACCGCACTCATGGGCGAATCCGGTTGCGGCAAATCACTTGTCGCGGTGGCGCTCTGCGGCCTCCTCCCACCCGGATGCAAAGTCAGTGGCGCCGTCGAGATCAAAGGCGAAGCGATCGCCGCCGACGACGAGAAGCGCTGGCGCCGGATCCGCGGGCATCACGTTGGCCTGGTTCCCCAATCCCCTGCCACCTCCTTCACCCCGGTGCGGACTGTCGGTTCTCAGATCGAAGAGTGCATTCGCGTCTTGGATGGCACCCGCAGTGCCATCGAATTGGCCGAACTGGTCGAACTTCCGGTTTCGGCGCTGGAGCTGTTTCCACACGAATTGTCGGGCGGCATGGCTCAACGTGCCGCGATTGCTGCTGCACTGGTCGGCAATCCGTCGGTGGTGGTGGCCGACGAACCGACCTCCGCGCTCGATCCCGACCTCGCCGCAGCGACCTGGAGACTCTTACGTTCGACCGCTGATGCCGGCGCAGCCGTCCTTGTCATCACCCATGACGTGACAAGCCTTTTCGCAGCAGACATCTGCGATTCCGTCGCACTGATGCGCGCCGGACGGATTGTTGCCGACGGTCCGCCCGCGTCGGTGCTACGCATCGACAACACCTATGTCAGCCAGTTCTTCGATGGAGTTGCGGTGTGAACAGCCATATCCTGCAGGCCAAGTCGATCTCTGTTCGATTCGGCGACCAGAACGTTCTGGAAAACGTCGACCTCGAGATGAGATCAGGCGAGATCACCGGCGTCGTCGGGCCTTCCGGAACTGGAAAGACAACCCTGCTTCGGGTGATGGCGGGTCTGCAGACGCCAGATTCGGGGACGGTCTCCTACAACGGCAGTCCCGATACGGCGCCCGGGTCATTGGCCATGCTCGACCAGCATCCGCGCCTGGTCTGCAATCCTCGCTGGACACTGTCGCAGATCATCACCGAACCTGCCGACATCGCCGGTCGCACTGTTGATCTCGTCGCGGTCGCCGAACGCGTCGGCCTCGATCTGCAATTGCTCACCAGATTTCCGACCCAGGTCAGCGGAGGACAACTCCAACGCGCCTGCATCGCACGGGTGCTCGTCGGCGAGCCGGCATTTCTTCTCTGCGACGAACCCACCGCCATGCTCGATCCCATCGCCACCACCGCCGTCGTCTCGCTCCTACGACAGCTATCCGAGGACGGCACGGCCATCGCACTCGTCAGCCACGACCATGCACTGCTCGATCGGCTCTGCACCTCGGCGAGAGTGCAGTTGTGAAGGCGCCGACCCAGTAGGTTCCTTCACAACTGCAGTCTCAACCAGGTGGAGACGGTGCTGCTACAGGCGTGCGTTTCGACCACACTGGTGCCCGTAACCTTAGCATTCACCTGCGGGAGGACCTCGAATGGTCAACAAAGCCGACTGGCAGCAACAACTGGAGCAGTTGGACCGGTCAGCGTGGCCGGCATTCCTCGATTCGAATTCCGGGCTTCCTGGACCACGGGGCAACATCGAGTTGGCGATGGCACTGGCAGAAGTGGCCGACAGCGACTGTGTCGACGACCTGCTCGGCAGCGGTGACGAGTACCGGATGTTCTGCGGCGCAATCTGCCTCGGCGCTCGCACCGCAGAAAATGAAGTGGCAACGCGCATGCGGGCTTTGGCCACCGACGACCGGTGGCGGATACGCGAAGGAGTCGCAATCGGTCTGCAGCGCCTCGGCGATACCGACTCGGCTGCACTGAAACTCATCGTCAACGACTGGGTAGACGATTCCGACCCATTGGTGCAGCGGGCAGCCATTGCCGCGATCTGCGAGCCACGCCTGCTGCGCAATCCGGTCGCTGCCGCGGCGGCGATCGACGCCTGCAAACGCGCCAGTGAGCATTTGGCGGCGCGACCGCTGCAGACACGTCGAGATCCAGGGGTACGCACTCTCCGGCAAGCGCTCGGCTACTGCTGGAGCGTAGCCGTCGCTGCCAATCCCCTACCGGGCCTGACCGAGTTCGGGAGCCTTGATGATTCAGACCCCGACGTCGCGTGGATCATCACCAACAACCTTCGCAAAAAGCGGCTCGCCCGCCTGCTGTGAACCGGACTCCCGACGTCGTAGCCAACGGTCGGTTCCGTCAGTGCCTGAAGGAATGCAGTGACGTCGCGTCGTAGCCTTGGGAGATTGCGCATTCGGTGAGTATGGGGAGAATCGCCGGCCAGGATACGACCCCTTGTGATCCGCACCACAGCTATGCTACTCATGAAACAGCGATACAACACACGTTTCATTGCTTCAGCCTGCACGGCCCGACAGGACAATCCGGAAAACCGGAGAGTTGTCGCTTCATGCTCGGCAGTGAGATCACCAACAGGCTCCGCATACCCACCGGGTACGGGATATGCAGCGGGGCCAGGTCTCGACACTGCGCAGAAAGGACACCACCCATGGACCAGAACCTACTCCAGCAAAGCCTGACACTGGTGGCCGCGGACGATCCCGACTTCACGGTTCGCTTCTACGAGCGTCTGTTCTCCGAACATCCTTCGGTAAAGCAGCTTTTCGGAGAAAACATCCGCCCACAGGCGGCGATGCTACAACAAGCGATAGTTTCCGTCCTGGACCATCTTGACGACCCGAGTTGGCTCCAATCGACCCTGGGATCACTCGGCAGGGTGCACGCCACACTCGGAGTCACACCGCAGATGTATGGCTGGGTAGCAACAACATTGATCACGACCATGGCTGACATCGGTGGCAGTGAGTGGACCGATGCCATGTCCGGGGCCTGGACAGAGGCCCTGGACGCGGTGGCCGAGATGATGCTCGATGCCTACCCGCCAGAATCACCTGGCGTTGAAACCGGCACTGACAACAAGCAACTACTCAGCAGTCTGGACCGGGAACGAAGGTAAGGCATGGAGATTGGGTGAGTGCCATCTATGCGACATCGTTGGTAGTTGAACTCGCCCGCATTGATTGACAACAATTCATGGACGAGAAAGGACCACTATGCTGCTTACGCTCTTTTACTTCATCGAATCCATCGACAACGCCCTCTGGGACCTCGCCGAGTCGGTGATTACTGGCAGCTCCGCCTAGCATCGACGTGCCGGTTGGCCCGCCTCGTACGTTGCGGGCCAACACACTCGTGTTCGTCGAGCACTTGCACGAACGGTGTTCGGTCAACCCCCACCGTCCTAGCCGACGGCATCCGGATCAGCCAGACCACGAAGGAATGCAGTGACGTCGTCGAAGTCCGGAAGCAGGCCGGACTGCCGCGCTTGAGCCAATGTTGGTGCGGTGGTGTCTTTGTCGGAGAGTGTGAAGGTCAGCGGACTGCCGTCGCGGGCTGCGCTGGGTAGGTTGAGGCCAAGTGCTGGGTCCAGTGGTGAAATGCCGTGTTCGCCGGTGGGGTTGTAGCCGGCCGAGCACAGGTAGGTGACCACCGAGTCATCTTCGAGGCAGACGAATGCGTGGCCGAGGCCTTCGCCGACGTAGACCGCTTTGCGGTTGGAGTCGTCGAGCAAGACACCTTCGGATTGGCCGAAAGTCAGTGAGCCCACACGGATGTCGACGACGATGTCGTAGATGGCGCCTTTGGGGCAGCTGACATATTTGGCTTGTCCGGGTGGGACATCGGCGAAGTGCACACCGCGCAGCACGCCGGCCGCCGAGACCGAAAGGTTTGCCTGTTGCAGGTCGAACGGGTGGCCGATGGCTTCGGAGAGCAGGTCGGCGCGGAACGATTCCATGAACAGTCCACGAGGATCGCCGAACATGGTGGGGGTGACGACAAAGGCACCGTCGATGGACAGGGTTTCGATCTGCATGATGTCAGTTTTCCATCTCGTCAGCGTTCAATTGTCGTCAGCGTTCAATTGCCGTCAGTGGTCTTTGCCGCGCTGCAGCAAGTCCAAGAGGTAGTTGCCGTACCCGGATTTGAGCAGTTTCGTTGCGGCGGCTTCGAGTTGGTTGTCGTCGATGAATCCGCGACGCCAGGCAACCTCTTCTGGGACAGCGATTTTCAGTCCCTGCCGTTGTTCTACGGTGCGCACGAAGTTCCCGGCGTCGAGCAGGGAGTCGAAGGTGCCGGTGTCGAGCCAGGCGGTGCCGCGGGGCAGGACTTCGACCTGTAGGCGGCCCTGGTCGAGGTAAGTGCGGTTGACGTCGGTGATCTCGTATTCGCCCCGTGCGCTGGGCTTGAGGTTGGCGGCGATGTCGATGACGTCGTTGTCGTAGAAGTACAGGCCCGGGACCGCGTAGTTGGATTTGGGGTGTTCGGGTTTTTCTTGCAGGTCAACAGCTTTGCCGTCGGAATCGAAATCGACAACGCCATAGTCTTCGGGGTTGCGGACCCAGTAGGCGAACACCGCACCGCCGTCGATGGACTGGAAACGGTTGAGTTGTTCACCCAGGCCGGCCCCGTAGAAGATGTTGTCGCCCAGGACCAGGGCCACCGAGTCGTTGCCGATGTGATCGGCACCCAATACGAACGCCTGCGCCAGACCGTCCGGCTTGGCCTGGACCTGATAGGTCAACGACAGACCGAACTGGGAGCCGTCACCGAGGAGAGCCTTGAACGCGGCTTCGTCATGGGGGGTGGTGATGATCAGGATGTCTCGGATTCCGGCGAGCATCAGCGTGCTCAGCGGGTAATAGATCATCGGTTTGTCGTATACCGGCACCAGCTGTTTACTGACACCCTGAGTGATCGGATGCAACCTCGATCCGGTTCCCCCGGCCAGAATGATTCCGCGCATGGTTCACACCATAGGGTGCGGGTCCTGTAACTGCCCGGAACTGACCCGGTCGGTAGGGTTGCACCAGCGAATGGAGGCAGCAAATGCGGGTATTGATCACCGGTGGCGCCGGATTCATCGGCGCCAATTTCGTGCACCGCACCCTGGCCACCAGGCCCGATGCACAGATAGTCGTCCTGGATGCGATGACCTACGCCGCCAATGCCCAATCATTGGAACCAGTTGCCGACCGCATCGAGTTCGTCAAAGGCGACATCGCCGACAACGGCCTCGTCGACACACTGGTCGCCGAGGCCGACCTGGTGGTCCACTTCGCGGCCGAATCCCACAACGACAACTCGCTGGCCGACCCCACCAGCTTTGTCCACACCAATATCGTCGGCACCTTCTCGCTGCTCGAAGCGGTCCGCAAACACAACGTCCGCTACCACCACATCAGCACCGACGAGGTCTACGGCGACCTCGAACTCGACGACCCACACCGCTTCACCGAAGCCACCCCCTACAACCCCTCGAGCCCCTACTCCTCCACCAAAGCCGGAAGCGACCTACTCGTACGCGCCTGGGTCCGCTCCTTCGGAGTACAAGCCACCATCTCCAACTGCTCCAACAACTACGGGCCCTACCAACACATCGAAAAGTTCATCCCCCGACAGATCACCAACGTCCTGAGCGGCATCCGCCCCAAGCTCTACGGCACCGGCACCAACGTCCGCGACTGGATCCACGTCAACGACCACAACGACGCCGTCTGGACCATCATCGACAAAGGCCAGATCGGCGAAACCTACCTGATCGGCGCCGACGGCGAAGCCGACAACCGCACCGTCATCGAAACCATCCTCGAACTCACCGGCCAACCCAAAAACGCCTTCGACTTCGTCACCGACCGACCCGGCCACGACCTGCGCTACGCCATCGACTCCACCCGCCTGCGCACCGAACTCGGCTGGCAACCACAATTTCTCGACTTCCGCGCCGGCCTGGCCGACACCATCAACTGGTACCGCGACAACCCCCAATGGTGGCAACCCCTCAAACAAGCCACCGAAAACAAATACGCCACCACCGAAAAAGTGGTTGAGTAGCGATCGTCAGGTATCTCGGCAATCCGCCGCGAACTGAGCTCCCAACTCAGACATGGTTGCGTGGATACAACGCGCGAAATCGTCCCCCGAATCGTCGCTCAGCCACATTTCGAAACCGACCTTGAACACCGTGACCCCGACTTCGGCGAGCAGCGCGGCCGCGGTATCTGCGACACCTCGGGCGCGTAGCGCTTCGGCGATCGCCGACGCAAGTCTGGCAAGTTTGAGGAGTTCGCGTTCCTCCAAGCTGGAGTTCGCCGCGATGACGGCGGCCCGTCGACGTGCATCGTCCCGGTCGAGCAGAACCTCCCCGATGGCCTCGATCGCGGCGACCACCACATCGATCGCATCCAGTTCAGACGAGGCCGACGAGATCGCGCCGACAACAAAGTTCTGCAACTCATCGGACTTCCCGAACAACACCTCCCGCTTGTCCGCGAAGTGGCGAAAGAACGTGCGTTCGGTGACGCCCGCCCGCTGCGCGATCTCCAGCGCCGTCGTCTGCTCGAATCCGCGCTCGCCAAAGAGATCGACGGCAGCGCCGATCATGCGGCCGCGCGCGTCCGGTTCCCATCGTGCCATCGCAGAAGCTTAGCGATGTCAGCACCTGACATCATATGCTACTCTGATGACAGTTACTGACATCAGGCCCGGGAGTTCCGGACCATTGACAAGGAGAGATTCATGCGCGTATTTGTGACCGGGGCCTCCGGTTGGATCGGTTCGGCCGTGGTACCCGAACTACTCAACGCCGGACACGAGGTGGTCGGCCTCGCCCGTTCCGACACTTCCGCGGCAGCACTGGGCACCGCGGGCGTCGAGGTACATCGCGGCAGCCTCGACGACCTCGAGGTCCTACGCAAAGCAGCCGACGCCGCCGACGGCGTCATCCATCTCGCCTTCAAACACGATTTCTCCGACTTCGCGGGCGCCGGCCGCACCGAGCGCGCGGCCCTGGAAACGCTGAGCGAAACGCTCGTCGGCTCCGATCGCCCCCTGCTCTTCGCGTCCGGCGTTGCCCTCATTCGCCCGGGACATGTTGCGACAGAATATGATTCCACTCCGATGAGCGGTCCCGACGCACCCCGCGGCGGTGGCGAGGCACTGGCGCTGGGCTATGCGGCGCGAGGCGTGCGATCGGTGGCCCTTCGGTTCGCTCCCACCGTGCACGGCGACGGCGACCACGGCTTCATGTCGACGATCGTCGGGGTCGCACGCGAGCGCGGCGTATCCGGGTACATCGGAGACGGATCGAACCGCTGGCCTGCGGTGCACGTGCGCGACGCCGCTCGAATGACGCGACTGGCCCTCGAGAAGGCACCGGCGGGTTCGGTGGTCCACGGTACGGCGGAAGAAGGCATCACCGCGCGAGAGATCGCAAACGTCATCGGCCGTCACCTCGACGTCCCCGCGCTGTCGGTGGCCCCGGAAGACGTTGCAGCACACTTCGGTTGGATCGGAGCCATCTTTGGGCTCGACATACCCGCCTCGAGCACGATCACAGGACAGCTCTTGGATTGGACCCCGACACACACCGGGTTACTCGATGACCTCGAGGCAGGGCACTACTTCCGAAAGTAGTCGACGGTCGCCGCTATGCCTTCGGTCAACGACACCGCAGGCGTCCAGCCGAGTACCTTGCCGGCGTGTGAACCATCGATCGACGAATCCCGGACGTCGCCGAGCCGAGCCGGTTCGAAGGTGGGTGCGTCTGCGGCACCGGCCGCGGCAGCCACCATCGTGTGCAGGTCACGGTCGGAGGTCTGGACTCCGGTACCGATGTTGAACCGTTGTCCCCCACCATCTTCGGCGGAAGCCAACACAAACCCGGCGACCACATCGTCGACGTACACGTAGTCGCGGGTGTTGCCGCCGTCGCCGAACAACTTGGTCGGCGCCCCGGAGAGAAGATGCTTGGCGAAGATCGCGACCACGCCCGCCTCACCATGTGGATCCTGGCGTGGCCCATACACATTCGCGGGTGCGATGTGGGTGCAGTCGAGTCCGTAGAGCGACCGGTACATGTTGAGGTAGATCTCTCCGCTGACCTTGGCCGCGGCGTAGGGACTCATCGGCGCCAACGCAGCCGTCTCTGCCACCGGCAGATGCTCGGGTGAGCCGTAGATCGAACCGCCCGACGACGTGAAGACGATCTTGCGGACGCCCGCGAGCCGGGCCGCCTCGGCGAGCCGAATCGTCCCCAGCACGTTCACGTTTGCGTCATGCAGCGGATCGGTCACCGACGCCCGGACATCGATCTGCGCGGCGAGGTGGAAGACGACCTCCGGCTTGGCTTGTGCGACCACCTCATTGAGGTCGATTGTGGTGATATCACCTTCGATGATCGTCGCACCGCGCTCGATTGCGTCGGTCAGGTTCGCACGGCGGCCCCGCGAGAAGTCGTCGAGGACAACCACTTCGTGCCCCTGGTCGAGAAGCCGATCGACCAGCGTCGATCCGATGAAACCGGCTCCGCCGGTGACCAATGTGCGCATTACCGCGTCCCGTTCCGTACTTCCTCGGTGACCTCGTAGATGGTCACGTTTCCTTGGGAAAAGATCTTCCGCAAACCCGGCGCTCCGGTCTCACGGAGCTGCAGGTAGGGGTCTCCGAAGATGCCCTCTTCTGGTCGCGGAGGGCCCTGTTGGAACGACCAGTAGCTCGGCGGTGCGTCGATGACGTAGCGGATGTTCAGGTCGCGCACGATCTGATCGATCTCCGGGTCGCTGCCGATCTTTGCCACATTCCAGTGGAGATCGGCCTGACGCTCACTGAAATCGTTGGCGCGATAGAACGGGAAGAGCGGCGTCAGACCTGCCACCGGGTACATCCATCCGGTGCCCTGATCAAGATTGTTGAGGATCACCGTGTCGCGGGCATCCGGTTGCTGCGCAAGCCATTTGTAGGCATCGACGTCTTCGACGCCGATACGCAACTCGCTCCGGTACTGCGTGGCGATCTTGCCGTTGTCTGCGTAGCGCCAGACCCCGGCACCCAGGACCAGCAACAAGCCGACCATGGTCACCGCCGGAATCACCAGGACGTTGTCGCGGAACCGCTCTCGTCTGCTCAGCAGACCCGCCGCCCACAAGACCGCAACGCCCACACCGATTCCCGCGGCCGTCGCGGTGAACATCGACGCCACAAAGGTGAGTCGGTGCGGCGAATTGTAGAAATATCCGCCGAAGGTACCCAACAGCTTCGACGGCAGCCCACCGAAGTCGTAGATGGCATTTGCGGTGGTCGCGACGAACACGATCCACGCCGCAACCATGCCCCAGCTTCTGGACCACAACAACCAGATCAGACCAATTGCAGCCGGGATCAGCAGGTAGAACAGCGGATAGTCGTTCTCGAGCAAGTCGGTGCCCTGAAAAGCCGCGCGCGCCAGCGCATCGCCCGCGGTCGCGTCCGCTTCGCGGAACCCGTAGCCGGAGAGCTCGTTGTTGTCCGACATCTTGAGGGTGCCGATGATCACCGGGCTGATCAGCACCAGCGCCGATGCGCCGACCGCAGCCAGACCGGCGAAGTCGCCCAGTCTGCCGCGGACCGGCGACCACAGTCGCTGCAGGAGCCACCACAGTCCGACGATGACCGCCACGACAACAAGCCCGGACGGATGCGTCGCGGCGGTACCGGCGATGGCCAGCGCTGCGGCCAGAATCCGTCGTCGATCGGTCAGCGCCGAGGCGACCAGAACCGCGGTGACCGGCGCCAGGGACACACCCACCGCGTTCGGGACGGCGGTGAAGGCCAATTCGACGTACGGAAGCGAGGGGAAAACGGCGGTGATCGCGGCGGCCAGTGCGGCGAACACCGCGGCCCGATCGGGATCAAGTCGGCTGCGGCCGAGCCAGTAGGCCAGCGCCCCGATACTGATCGGCAGCGTAAAGGCCAGCACCGCGGGTGAATAGACGTTGTAGATCTCCACCGTGTTGGCGCCGGTCAGCGGATACAGCAGAGATCCCAGCGAGTGCCACGTATTCGGGTAGTAGTTGAACCCGCCCGTGTCGTAGTTCATCAGCTCGCCCATGTGCAGCGCTGACGCATCGCCGCTCTCGTGGATCCAGCGCAGCGCATCGGCATGCCAAAGCGCATCCCACACCTGCGAGATGTTGTTCAGGCCGAGGAACGTGGTGCCCATCAGCCGCCGGATCGACGACATCATGATGATCACCGCGCCCAGCAGCACACCCCCGGCCATCAGCAGCAGTGCCCGCCTGCTCGGACCCGGAGTGTCGCTGACCGGCGTCGGCGCGAGCCATCCCAAACGGCGGGCGCCACGATCGTGGCCCCACGCGATCAGCCAGCACAGCACCACCATGAGCAGCGCGGTGAGCAGATTCCACGGTATGGAGACGATGCCGTACAGCACCGTGAACACGCCGACCATGCCGAAAGTGAGGGGCGCGCCCGCGGCCACGGCAACCGGCCACGGCAACGACATCCGCCGGCCGACGAGTGCGCCGGGCACGAACATGATCACCGCGGTGACCACCGTGACCCATGCGGCCAGCAGCATTCAGATCCCATCCGTCGCTTGTGAGTCTCGCTATCAGGTTTGGTTAGACCTTAAACGAGGCTTGTGCACACTAAGTTGGAGCATATGGACTGGCCACGTCATATCCCGACATTGACCGATCGGGTTATCACCTTGCGGCCACTGACCAGCGCCGATGCCCCGTCCGTGCAGGCTGCGAGTCAGGATCCGCTGACCGTGGCGTACACCGTGGTGCCGAGCCCGTACACCGCGGCCGATGCCCGCGACTTCGTGGAGAGCCGGTCGGTGCGGGTCTGGCCCGGATTCGACCTGGCCATCGTCGACGACGCGAACAGCTTCCTCGGCCTGTGTGGTCTGCACGCCGAAGACGACGACGCGATCACCACCATCGGGTACGCGGTGGCCCCATGGGCCCGCAGCCGGGGCATCGCCACCCGCGCGACCCGGCTGCTCATCGACTATTCATGGCAGATCGGTGCCGCCCGGGTGAGCCTGGACGCCTACGCCGAGAATGCCGGATCTCGCGCAGTCGCCCGAAAGTGCGGATTCGTCGAGGAGGGCATCGCGCGGTCGGCCGCCCAAGGCAAGAACGGCCGTCGCCACGACGTGGTGATGCACGGACTACTACGTACCGATCCAGGCGCGTGACCACTCCGAGTCAGACGACGTCATAGGTCACGTGGATCGCTGTCGAGGTCGGGGTCACGCTGCGCCGTACCAACGTGCGCGTGGGTCCGTCGGCGAACAACGGCGTCCCGGCACCCAGGATCACCGGCGCGTGGTGCAGGCTCAGCACGTCGACCAAACCGGCTGCGATCGCCGAACCGGTCGTGGCACCGCCTCCCATCAGGACGACGTCGAGATCCCCGGCTCGTTCACGTGCCGCGGCGACGGCGTCGGACAGGCCGGTCGTGACAAACGTCCAATCGAGGTCGGTGAGCCGAACCGACTCGGGCGGTGTACTGGTGACCACCACAAACGGGGGCTTGCCGACCTCCCCGGCACCGTACCCGACGTCGTCGTCCCAACCACCCGGACCGTCGACCACGTCGAAGAGCCTGCGACCCATGACAACAGCCCCCGAACGAGCGGTCCCTTCACCCAGAACCCGTTTGTCGTCGGGATCGCCGGAAAACGCCCAGGTGTGCAGGGCGTGGCCACCGACGCCAAGCCCGTCGTCCGGACCGGCGCCGGGCCCGGTGACGAAGCCATCAAGGGAAACCGAGATGTCCGCGATGATTCGAGTCATGCCACGGTAGACCTGAACCGCCGCCCGAACTCATCGCTCACACCTCGCGAGCGGCCAGGATGTCGAGGACCTTTTTGACCAGCGTGTCCGAATCCGCGCCGGTCGTATCGATCACGAGGTCCGGATTCTCCGGAGCCTCGTAAGGCGTGTCAATCCCGGTCAGCCCCTTGAGTTCACCGGCCCGGGCCCGCGCATACAACCCCTTCGGGTCACGGCGCTCGCACTCCGCCAGTGGCGTGGCGACATGGACTTCGATGAACGGCAGGTCCGCTGCCGCACTGAGCGCCCGCGGAATCTCCCGGTCCGAGCGCAGCGGCGAGACGAGGGACGCGATGGCCACCACCCCGGCGTCGGCGAACAATCGGGTCAGATGACCGACCCGGCGGATGTTTTCGGCCCGGTCACCCGCCGAGAACCCGAGGTCGTCGGAGAGTCCGTGGCGGACGTTGTCACCGTCCAGCAGGTATGCCACCCGCCCGGCCTCGACCAGTTCGCGTTCCAGGGCAACCGCCACAGTCGATTTGCCCGACGCCGGCAGTCCGGTCAGCCAGATCACCGCACCGCGCTGACCGACCGCGCTCCAGCGATGATTTCGTTCCAGCGCCGACGGATGCCATTTGATGTCGCTGCGTTTGCGTTCACCGGGTTTGACCACCCGGGCCTCGGTGATCGTGCCGGCACCGACGGTGTCGTTGGAATTTTCGTCGATCAGGATGAACGCGCCGACGTCCTTGTTCGACGAATACGGGTCGGCCACCACTATCGAACTGGTGCGCAGGGTCACGGTTCCGACGTCGTTGAGGGCGAGTTCAACCGGGTTCTGCTCTTCACCAAGGGTTTCCGGGTCAAGACGACTGCTGATCTCCTGCACCGTTGCACGCACGGTCCGGGTGGTCTGCTTGAGTCCGATCCGGTCCCCGGCCCGCAACGGGGTCTTGGAGAACCAGCAGACCGTGACGTCGAGCTCGCGGGCGGACACCGGCAGGTGCGCGTCGTCGGAGCCGCTGACGATCATGTCGCCGCGACCGACGTCGATGTTGTCGGCCAGTTCCACCGACACCGACAACGGCGCCACCGCGATGGTGCGATCGGCGTCCAGGGTGTCGAGGGCGGTGACAGTGCTCCGCGATCCGGAGGGCAACACCAGGACCGGATCCCCCACCTGCAGGGTTCCGGCCGACAAACGTCCGGTATAGCGGCGCCGATCCTTGTCGTCCGGTCGCGAAACCCATTGCACGGCAAGGCGAACCTCGGTGGGCAGTGGAGCCGGAGCGGTCAGTTCGACACCTTCGAGGAACTCCAGCAGGGTCGGACCGGTATACCAGGGCGTGTTGTCGGAGCGGGTGACCACGTTGTCGCCGATCTTCGCCGCCAACGGGACCACCGTCAACCCCTTGACGCCGAGTCGTGCAGCGAGCGTGTGCAACTCGGCCTCGACCTCGTCGAACCGCTCTTCGCTGTAGTCGACGAGATCGATCTTGTTCACGGCTGCGACAAGATGCGGGACGCCGAGGAGCGTCGCGATCCGGGCATGGCGGCGGGTCTGTCGCACCACGCCGGTGCGGGCGTCCACGAGCAGCACCGCAACGTGGGCATTCGACGCACCGGTGAACATGTTGCGCGTATACCGCTCATGACCTGGCGTGTCGGCCAGGATGAAATTGCGTGTGGCCGTGGAGAAGAAGCGATAGGCGACGTCGATCGTGATGCCCTGCTCGCGTTCGGCCCGCAGGCCGTCGGACAGTGCCGCGAGGTCGGCAACACCTTCCGTGTCGGTCACGGATTCGAGGTGGTCGGTGGGCAGGCTGTCGGTGTCGTGCAGCAGGCGCCCGATCAGGGTGCTCTTACCGTCGTCCACCGATCCGGCGGTGGCGAGCCGCAACAGTTGGCGAGTCATCAGAAGTACCCCTCTCGTTTGCGGTCTTCCATCGCCGCGGCGGAGGTCCGGTCATCGGCGCGGGTCTCACCACGCTCGGACACCGTCGACGCCGAGATCTCGGTGACCACATCTGCAATGGTCCTCGCCCGGGAACGGACCGCGCCGGTGATGGTCAGGTCACCGACCGTCCGATAACGAACCCACTCGACACGTGCGATCTCTTCGTCGGCGGGACCGGTGTACTCCGAGGTGGCCAGCAGGATGCCGTCGCGCTCGAACACCTCTCGCTCATGGGCGAAGTAGATCGGCGGCAGTTCAAGACCTTCGAGTTCGATGTACCGCCAGATGTCGAGTTCGGTCCAGTTGCTCAGCGGAAACACCCGAACCTGTTCACCTTTCCGGATCCGGCCGTTGTACAGCGACCACGGTTCGGGCCTTTGCGACCGGGGATCCCACTGACCGAACTCGTCGCGGAAGCTCAGTACCCGTTCCTTGGCCCGCGCCCGTTCCTCATCACGGCGGGCGCCCCCGAACGCGGCATCGAACCTGCCTGCCTCGAGAGCGTCGAGGAGGGTCCTGGTCTGCAGTCGGTTACGCGATCCGGCGCGGCCCCCGATCTCCTGCACCCGACCGGAGTCGATGGATTCCTGCACCGAACCCACGATCAGTCGATGTCCGTCCGCCGCGAGTCGCCGATCCCGAAACTCGATGACCTCGGGGAAGTTGTGGCCGGTGTCGATGTGCAGTACCGGAAATGGCAGCGGCGACGGACGAAAGGCCTTCTCCGCCAACCGCAACAGAACGATGGAGTCTTTACCCGCGGAGAACAGCAAGACCGGCCGTTCGAGTTCGGCCACCACCTCCCGGATGATGTGCACGGCCTCAGCTTCGAGTATCCGCAGTTCGTCGACGTGCGTGACGTCCCCGGTGACCTCCGTGCTGCTGCTCATGTGGGCAATCCCCTTTGTTCTGCGTCTTCGCGATAGCGCTGTACCCACTCATTCGAACGACCGTTGGCCTGCCGTTCCAGAACGGGCGGCGGCGCGGAGGCGGGATCGAGACCCAGTGCGGTCAGGATCCCCGCGATGACCGTTGTGGTGTCGCGGGCCAGATCGCGATAGTTCACCTCGATCGGCGTTATCGCCTCGTCGGCGAACCACTTTCGCCAGCCATCTTCCTGGTTGCGCAGGATGGACACGAGATGCGCAATACCGTCGGCGTTGTACTCCGCGGTGTCGTCGAGTGCCGGCGGCGCCTGGCCACGCCAGACCTGGGTCTGCACCGCCCGCCAGAACGAAACCGCCTGCGGCACCGGGTCCTCGCGGTTCACCTTGATGAACAGGGGATCCTCACCGAGGACATCGAACAGCGCGGATCGCAGCCCGGTTCCACTACGACCGGTCAGGCCCGCAGCACGCTCGATGACCAACGGGGTCTGATTCCACATCAATTTGCCTCCCCAGACACCGTTTCCGGTGCGGCCATGACTGGAGATCCGAGTTCGCCACTCGTCGCTGGTCTCCGTTGTCGGGGTACCTGGTTCCAGTGGCGCAAGGAGTTTCAGGATCAGTGGGTCGTCGATCCCGGCAAACCACTGCCGGGGCTGCGGTGCGCGCGACGTGCTCGGCAGATACTGGAAGTACTCCTCGGGCTCACCGGCAATACCGGTGTACCGCAAGCACTCCACAAGCAACGTGCTGCCGCTGCGCTGCGATGCGCAGACAAGGTAAGACCGGGGACGGTTTGCCATGGCACTGAATATAGAGATATCTAGCGTCGGCGCAATTGATGAGAGCAGCTGTTAATCAGAACGATTCAAAGTATTGACTTTGTCAGGATTTGAGTCTGACGGACAGCAGGTGCGCCTGTTCGAGCAGCAGAACACCCATCTCGCCGATCCGCTCATCCCGAAAGCGGGTCTGCACCCCCGTCAGACTCAATGCCCACGCGGGTCGACCGGTCCGGTCGAACACCGCCGCGCCGATGCCCCAACTCCCGTCCACGATCAGCGCCGGATTGACGGCGTAGCCGGTGCGTTTGGTCAACGCGATGCGCTCCCGAATTTTCTCCTCTGAATGCGCTGGGCCCCAATCTTTCTCGGGCTTCATCCGCGAGAAATAGTCGTCGACGTCGCGGTCCGGGAGGTGACTGAGAATCGACAGACCCGCCGAGGCCACACCCAACGGGAACCGGATCCCCTCGTGCAGCACATGGGACCGGAGCGGGAAGCTGCCCTCTTCCCAGAGCAGACAGACGGTTTCATCACCGCGCCGAGCCGACAGGAACGCGCTCTCCCCGGTCTCACGAGCGAGCTTGATCAGCACGTCGTGGGCCTGATCGCTGATGTCGTATCGATTGGCCGCACCCACCCCGAGCAGATACAACTCGGGGCCGAGTCGCCACCTTCCGGTCTCCAGGTCCCGGTCGATGAGTCCTTCCTCGGCCAGCGAGGTCAACAGGCGGTGGGCCGTGGGCCGCGCGAGGTCGGTCGCTTTACCGAGATCGGTGGTCGAGGCACCGCCCGGCTCGGCAGAACCCACCGCTCGCAGGAGCGCACCCACCCGGGCGACCACGTGCGAGCGAGTCGGCGTATTCGCGTTCATCAGATGAACGTACCGGACGATACCGATCGCTCCGCGACCACTTTCGCGACGATTTGACGGTTCCCTTGATCCCCCTAGCTGCGAGGTTGTTGACTGAAACCCGACATCGTCGGCGTTTGCTCTATGAACGTGGCCGATTGCCCGGTGAAGCGAATGGGAGAAATAGTGAGTTCAAAGGTGTACGAGTCGGCCGCGAGCGCAGTCGCCGACATCAAGGACGGCGCATCACTGGCCGTCGGAGGATTCGGGTTGTGTGGCATCCCCGACGCGCTGATCGAAGCACTGGCGGAAACGAAGGCCGCCGAGCTCGAGGTGTTCTCCAACAACTGCGGTGTCGACAACCAAGGGCTCGGCATCCTGCTGGGTCTCGGCCGGATCCGCCGGGTCACCGCCTCCTACGTCGGTGAGAACAAGGAGTTCGCCCGGCAGTACCTGGCCGGCGAACTGGAGGTCGAACTGACCCCGCAGGGCACCTTGGCCGAGCGCCTGCGTGCCGGTGGCGCAGGCATCCCCGGCTTCTACACCCCGGCCGGCGTCGGCAGCCCCATCTCGGACGGTGGCATGCCCTGGCGTTATGCACCCGATGGTTCCGTCGCCATTTCGTCCCCGCCCAAGGAGACCCGCGTTTTCGGCGACAAGCGGTACGTCCTGGAAGAGGGCATCAATGCCGACTTCGCGCTCGTGCATGCAGAACTCGGCGACACCGACGGCAACCTCGTCTTCAACAAGACCGCCATGAACTTCAATCCCCTGGCCGCGATGGCCGGCAAGATCACGATCGCCCAGGTCGAGCGACTCGTCGAACCGGGCGAGATCGACCCTGGAGCGGTACATCTGCCGGGCGTCTTCGTCCAGCGCATCGTGCACACCGGACCGCAGGACAAGAAGATCGAAAAGCGCACCGTCGCAACCGAAGGAGCCAAGTGATGTCTGCCCCCACGGCCACCGGATGGACCCGCGACCAGATGGCCGCCCGCGCGGCGGCCGAGATGATCGACGGCGAGTACGTCAATCTCGGCATCGGTCTGCCCACCCTGATCCCGACGTATCTCGGCAACGACGTCCGAGTCACCCTGCATTCGGAGAACGGCATCCTCGGCACCGGCGGCTACCCCACCGATGACGCTGTCGACGCCGACCTCATCAACGCCGGAAAAGAAACGGTCACCGTCAATCCCGGTGCGGCATTCTTTGATTCGGCCCTGTCGTTCGGCATGATCCGCGGCGGCCACATCGACACCGCAGTGCTGGGTGGCATGCAGGTCTCCAAAACCGGCGACCTCGCCAACTGGATGGTCCCCGGCAAGATGGTCAAGGGCATGGGCGGGGCGATGGACCTCGTTCACGGCGCCGCCCGCGTCATCGTTCTGATGGAGCACACCGACCGCTCCGGCAACCCGAAGATCCTCGAGACCTGCACCCTGCCGTTGACCGGTCAGGGTGTGGTCAATCAGATCATCACCAACCTGGGCATCATCGACATCGTCGGCGACGGCACGCTGGTGCTGAAGGAGCTCGCACCAGGCGTGACCGCCGACGACGTTGTCGCGGCCACCGGAGCACACCTCACGGTTGAGTTGGCGCCGCCGGCCTAAAGCGGAAGCGCGGTTTCCTTCGGCCCGGAGTGGTGCGTGTCGCCGACGCGGCGGAACCACTCCAGGCCGAAGGCGGCCCGCAACTCGTCGGTGGGCATGTCCAGGAACGGTCCGAAGTCGCCGACCTGCGTGGCGTGCGCGACCATCGCCGCCCTCTTGGCCTCGATGAACTCCCCTACCTGGACTTCCGTGGTGATCTGATCCCCCGGGACCCCGATCTTGTCGATGTTGGGTGCGTCCTCGGCATCCCACTGGGCGTTGGCCTTGACCAGCGCGCGGAAGTGGTCCCGGTTCATCACGCTCTCGTACGCATGGGGCGTCCCGGCGATCTGCGAGGCCCGCAGCCCCACGTGATGTACCTGGATGTGGTCGGGGTGGCCGTAGCCGCCGTAGCTGTCGTAGAACGTCACGACATCGGCCCGCTCTTCGGTCAAGATGTCTGCCAACGCCTGCGCCGAAGTCTCCACCGGGAGATTCGCAAACGCCTGCGGGTTGTCGTTCTCCGGTGTCCCGGCCATACCGGAATCCGAAAAGCCCAGCATCACAACACGGTCCACACCCAGCGCCTCCGCCGACTTCGCCAGCTCATCGCGCCGCCGTTCGATCAGCGATTCACCCTCGGCCAAGATTCCCTCCGGGAACTCCCCGGCAGCACCGTCGGTGGCGGTGACGAGCACAACCCGATGTCCGGCCTCAGAGGCTTGACGCATGGTGCCGCCGGTCCCGAACACCTCATCGTCGGGATGCGCGTGAAAACATACAAGAACACTCATGACCTAACCCCTTGCTCAGCGGTACCGCAGAACCAAAGACTGCAGTCTAGCCACTGAAGCAATTCACCCGAATCCGCGCGAACAAACATTAATCTCGGTTAACCTGTGCGCGAAGTCGCCACCATGAGATCACCTTGGGGGATAGCACTCATGCCGCGTTCGCACATCAGCCACCGATACCGCCTGTCAACGACGTCTCTGACCCTGTGCATTGCCGTGTTCATCGGGGCGCTCATGTCCCCTGCAACGGCCGGAGCAGCACCGCTGTACCCGACGCCGCTACCGGACCGGTTCTACCAGCAACCCTCGGACCTCGCGGACAAGTCACCGGGGGACGTCCTCGCGGCCCGCCCGATGCCCGCTTTGCCCGCATTCCCTGACACCACAGTCACTCTCATCAAGTTCCGGTCCACGAGCTCCGAGGGTGAACCGATCGCGGCGACCACCACACTGCTCACCCCGCGAAGCCACCAGAACAACGGGCCCTTACTGTCGTATCAGCACATCATCAACGGCCTGGGCACCAAATGTGCTGTGTCGCAAGAGTTGTACACCTCCGATCCGAATCTCACGATCCGGGAGGCACCTGGCCTGAACGTCGCCCTTGCCCGCGGCTGGAGCGTGGTCCTGCCCGACCACCTCGGTCCGAACAGTGCCTACGGTGCCGCCAAGCTGGGTGGACAGATCACCCTCGACAGCATCCGGGCAGTCCAGGCGCTGCCGCAGTCGAATACCGACCAGAGCCCGGTGGCGATGGTCGGATACTCCGGCGG
This sequence comes from Williamsia sp. Y721, assembly GCF_059683565.1. NCBI lineage: Bacteria > Bacillati > Actinomycetota > Actinomycetes > Mycobacteriales > Nocardiaceae > Williamsia > Williamsia sp. Y721. Next base: position 255,175 of record NZ_JCASNH010000006.1, read on the forward strand.
TGGGATGGCCACCGCCTGGGCGGCCGCTCTGCAACCCACCTACGCGCCGGACCTCGATATCGTGGGAGCCGCCGAGGGCGGCGTACCGATGAACCTCACCCAGATGGCCGAAGGTCTTGGCCTGCAACCCCATCCGGCGTTCGGACTGGCGTTTGCGGCGGCCCTCGGCCTGGAGAGGGAGTATCCTGACCGGCTGCCCATCAGCGAGCAGCTCAACGCCCGAGGTTTGGCGTTGCGCAACCAGATGGCCAACGGGTGCACCAACGACATCCTCGCGGGCGGAGCGGGCTTGAGCGCACGAATGGTCGCGACATCGGAGTCGCTGGCCTCGGACCCAGGGGCTCGCGCGGTGCTCGATGAGAACAGCGTCGAACTGTACGACGGTGTCCCGACCATCCCCATTTTCGAATGGCACGCGCCGAATGACGCCCTGATCCCTGTCGCAGCGATCGAGAACACCATTCGGCGTTACTGCGCTGCGGGAACAAAGGTCTACTCCGCCCAGATCCCGAGCCCCGACCACCTGACGACTGCGGTCTTGGGCGCACCCGTGGCCTTGAACTATCTCGATGAGCGCTTCCGCGGGATCCCGGCACCGAGCACCTGCTGACGCTCTCAGAACAGATAGATCACCAGGATCGCGGTCCAGAGCACAAAGAGCCAGGCGTCGGTTGCCGTCTTCAGCCACTTCGGAGCCGATCGCACCTCCATGAAGTACCGGATGATCAGCCGGCCCTTGATGAAACCCAGCACGATCACGGTGACCGTGATCGCGACACTGGCGCCGGTCGAATCGCCGGCATGCCCAGGTGCCAGCCACCATGATCCGATCGTGATGCCACACAACACGATCCACGCATAGTTGATGGCACGGGTCGACCGATCGCCACGCTCGACCCGATCAGTTGTCGTCGTCACCGGTTCACCTCATCACATAGAGCAATGCGAAAATGACAACCCACAGCAGGTCGACCATGTGCCAATAAGTGGCCCCGGACTCGACCATCGAGACGCGTCGACGTCGGGGGTTACGAAGTTCTCGCACAACAACTCCCAGCACCACCAGACCGATGACCACGTGGAGCAGGTGCACGCCGGTGAGCACGTAGTAGAACGAGAAGAACTCATCTGAGTTGGTGTAGCCCTGCGTGATCTTCGACCACCACTCGTATGCCTTGATGGCAATGAACGCAACACCGAGCCCACCACAGGCGTAGATCAGGCGCACGGCCCGGTCCGGATCACCGGCCCGCGCGCTGAGGACGCTGCGCGCGACGAACCATGAACTCGTCAGCAGCACAATCGTATTCACCACTCCGAGGTTGATGTCGAGATGCTGTTGCGACGCCAGATAGGCGTCCGGAGACATGGACCGGTGCACCATGAAAACGATGAAGTAGCCACCGAAGATGACCATGTCGCCGAGCACCATGACCCACATGTGGCCATCGCCGGGCAGGTGTCCGTCCCGCTCGTTTGCGGCAATCGGTTCCGATGACAGATGTTTTGTCACTGACGAAGTCCTTGGTTGTTCAGTCGAGCGGCGGGGAATCGACGGGTTCTCTCGCGGTGGCGACCCTGAGCAGGACGATCATTCCGCACAGCCACACACTGAACACCACCACCGCCCACCAGAACGAGATCGAGCCGTTCCAGGCGAACGGTCCCGAATCGAAGACAAACATCTGGGTTGCGATGACTTCGGTGATGATCTGCCAAATAGTCACGTAGGCAAACCATTTGGGGAAGATCTCGTTCTTGTCGTACAAAATTGCCACAGCCAGCGCAAAGTATGCGGCCGTGAAACATCCCAACGATCCGTTGTACGAGAGTAGGCCGAGGTCGTACAGCATCCCCAATTGCTGCGGATCCCGATCGGCACGGAACGTCGCGGTCAGGAAGACGACCGCAACAAGAAGGAATCCCGGCACCGCCCCAACTGCCATGCCGCCCATGTAGCCGTAGGCGAACACGGACCCGCACGACATCCGCTTCATGTGGTAGAAAATCAGGCCATTGGTCAGCGCCGCACCGCCGAGAATCACCAGCAGCAGCGTGAACCCGATCTGAATGGTGGTGGCGTGGGTGTGGAAGAAGTCCACCGCCTGCTGATCACTGACGTCGGGACGCGGCGGCGGAGTGACCCTGGCCAGCAGCACGAAGACGGCCCCGAAGATCGCGTAGAACGCAGGGAAGATCCAATAGACGATCCAGACATCGGGCTTACCCGCGCGCTCGGGTCGGTCCGCGTCAGACAGTCCCCGACCCGGCAGCAGGATGCTCATTGCGACACACCTTCTTCGACTGCCTGGCGCCGCAGCGCTGCGCGGAGCACGAAGAACATCACAACCACAAAGGCGGCGACGGCGCCGTTGCGCAGCCAGAACGACAGCAGACCATCCCAGGCCAGCGGCCCGGTCTTGGCCACTGCGGCACCGGCGGCGGGGAGCATCGCAATCGCGGTCGCAAGCGAGTAGTGACCCACCCAGCGCGGAAAGACCGGGTTGGGTCCGTTGTCGAAATAGACGGCGATCGCCAGGAGCAAGAACTGCGCGACCACCATGCCGATCGGCGCGATGAACGTGATCCACGCGAGGTCATTCAGCAGAAGGACCAGTTCCGGGTTGCGATCCGGCCGGAACGCCGCGACCAGGAAGAAGATGTTCGAGAGGGCGAAAATGGTGGCACCGCTGACCGCCGCGGCGAGGTAGCAATAGGCAAACACGTGACTCTGCGTGGCCATCCGCTTCATCTGCACCACGATCACCAGGAAGAACGGCAGAAGCATGACGCCGCAGAGGTTGTAGGTGACCATGCTGAATCGGATCCAGGCGGTGTTGTCGCGGTAGAACGCCGCGACCTCCTCGGCCGGCATCGTGGGCGGCATCGGCGGCCAGAAGCCCGGGAAAGCGATGAACGCAATCAGCATCACCACCGCGAACACCGGCCCCGTCCACAGTGCGACAAGCTGTGTTCGGATATTGGCGGTCTTCGGTAGATCTTCGGCCTCGACGAGGAACTGCATGTGTCGAGGAAACCACGTGTCGCTGACTGAAGTCAGTGAATTCGCTAGACTCGTGCCGGGCTCGAGCAGGAGGTGGACCATTTCGGTTACGGACAAGGTGTCGATGCGCGAGACCAAGCGACTTGCCACCCGCGAGCGGTTACTGGAGGCAGCGGTCGCCGAGTTTCGACGCGACGGGATGGCGTCGGCCGACATCGGCACCATCGTCGCTGCGGCCGGCGTGGCACACGGGACGTTTTTCTTCCACTTCCCCACCAAAGAACATGTCCTGCTCGAACTCGAACGGCGCGAAGAACTTCGGATCGCGCACAGCTTGGCAAAGTTCTTCGACACCCCCCACACCGTTCAAGACACGTTGACCCAGATGGTCCGCGAGCTCGAGGACCTCGAAGAGCGACTGGGCAGCAGGCTGTTCAAAGACTTCCTGGCACTGCACTTCTCGACCACTCGACCGCCCCAGGAGGAGTGGGAGCATCACCCCGTCATCATTGCGGTGATCCAGGAGCTGGAACGAGCCCGCGACCGCGGCGAACTGCCACCAGAAACCGACGTCTTTCACCACGGGGTGTTCTACCTACTCGGCATGTACGCCCTCTTGGTCACCATTCCCGAATCCCCCGAGGCACGTACGCCGATCGTCGAGAAATACGTGACCATCGCCTTGCAAGGCATGGCCGGCCCTACCGTGAGGACCAGATGAGACGACTCTTGCGTCCGTACTCGGCGGGACTCTTCCTTCTCGCGATCCCGGCGAGCTATGTGCTCTTCGTGTCCATTCTCATCGTGTTGGTCATGGTGGTCGATCGCACCTATGCCGACGTATCTGACGGCATATTCGTTTTCAGCATCTGGTACACAGTCTCTTGTTATCTCTGGATACCCGGCACGTGGCTGATGCTGTCGGTTATCGGTCGCGCTGCAACGAAGCGACGGAACAGGGAGCGACCGCAGGTCTAAGACCGACAAGGCCTACTCCGCACAGCTTCCGCACGACGAGTTCCTCTGGAGAGCAGGGGCGGATGCGGTGGACCCGTGACTACCTAGTACTCGAGTGCGTTCAGAACCGAATCGCACGGGAAGATCCGGTCGTATCGCCCAATTTCAAGGTTGATCCGCGAACCTTGAAATTGGGGCGCTGGTTTTCAAGGTCAACGGTCTTGTAGCCCCAGCCTCGACGCACGAATGGCCAAAACGCATTTAGGCCCGCCCCCAGTGGGAGCGGGCCTAGCAACGTATTTCGTGGAGCCGCCTGCGAGAATCGAACTCGCGACCTTTTCATTACGAGTGAAGCGCTCTACCGACTGAGCTAAGGCGGCGTGCTGCACGAGGCAGCGCCAGCCAGTCTATCCAGCGGTCACGCCGAGGACCAAACCGGCTCAGGTGACCGGCACACGAGGGGGAACCAAACCCAGGTCAAAGGACTTTTGGGCGAGGTACTGCGCCGCCGCGATCTTGTCCGCGACATCGGTGCTCGCGTCTGCAACCTCGAACGCGTTTCGGATCACCGCAGAACCGACAAAGCCGGCCCACACGGTCGACGCGTCGACGTTCATCCCACGGGCGACCAGCCCGGCGGTGTACGCGTCGACGATCCGATCGATGACGTCCTCCCCCAACCCCAGCACCGGACTGTGACGTCCGAACACCAACTGACCGAGATCGAATCCCACCGCATGACGTGGCATTTGCGCCAGGTCGATGAGCACGGTCGTCCCACCGCCACTCGGATCGGCGACAAGGTTGTCCGGCGCGGCGTCGCCGTGCACCGGCGTCTGGGGGAGCTCCGCCAGGTCGGCAAGGAGGAGCTCGACGTGATCGCCGACCCACAGCAGGTCGTTGATGAGGTCCGTCGGGATTGGGGTGTCGCGGGGTTCGGCCAGCATCTCGGCAAGAAGATTCAGGTCCGACTCCTGAACGCGACTGCGCGCGATCATCGATAGCGCAAACCCGTCGTCGAACTCCTGCGACAACGGCGATCCCGCTGCTGCCCGGTTGCCTGACAACTCGCCCAACAGGCGCGCTGCATTCTCGAATTCACCTGCGGTGGAGAATAGTTGGACATCACCGAGATCCTCCAGCCACATCGATCGCATATGCGAACCGTGCCACTGCGTGCCCAACAGTGTCACCGTCCGCAACCCTTCGGGGCAGCGTGCCGCCACCTCTGCCAGCACGTCCGGGTCCTGCGACCAGGGAAACGTGCGCAGAAAGAACTCTTGAACCGGCGGAGCCAGCTCGGCCAGCACCGGCCACTTCGCCGGGTGGCGTAACACCTTGACCACCGCCGACGCCTGTCCCTGCTCTCCGCGCAGGTGGACCCGCCACAGACCGGCGGTCCCCGGCGCTGCGACGTCGAATTCGAGCGGCTCCGAACGGTGGTCGACGTACTGCCCGATCTTCAACCGCCGCGCGACGTCACACAGTGTGGATTCGTCGGGCGTTGGCAGCTCGATCATGGCCGGCTCCAGGGCATCTGCTGAGTTGATGAACTCCTCCGATGGTAAGACGCCGACCACCTCGATGAGCGGGTTCGGCCTGATCAGTAGGGTTGCTCAGAGGAGGTTCGATGGCCGAGAACGCGGAACTGCGGGTGGTGGCCTTGTCGATTGCGGCACTGGCCGAACTCGGTGTCGAGGTGCGCCCCGTCGACGACCCCGAGTACGACGACATCTATCTACTCGGCCCCGACGCCGAGCGCTACTTTCTCCACACCCTGCTCCGCACCTGCCAGTCCATGCCGGAGAACGAATGGGCCGACTACGTCGCGTTCTACTTCCATCAGCACGCCGAAGGTATGAACGCACCCGACGCCGAGGAGTTGACCGAACCCGCGTTGCTCGCCGAGGTGCGCACCCGGCTGCAAACGGACACCGCCGCCGACCCCCTACTGACGACGAATTATGCGCGTCCGTTCGTCGGTGACCTGGTGGTACATCTGTGCCGCGACTTGTCGACCACCGTCGAAACCCTGACCGACCAGAGCATCGCTTCCCGTGACCTCGACCTGCTGTACCAGGCCGGCCAGCGCAACACCGACGCCGAGACCTTTGACGCCATGGAGCACCGGGTTGCCGGCACCGGCGCGATCACCGTTCTGCAAGGTCCATCATTTTTTGTTGCCGCCAAAGCCCTGAACATGTCGAAGGTGATCGACACCGTCCTCGGCAGTGCAGAACACGGTGTCTTGTTCAGCGTCCCGCACCGACACGTCCTGATGCTCCACCCGGTGACCAATCTGCAGTCAACCGTCGCCCTTCGAGAGATGATCGGTTCAACCCACAGGCAGGCCGCCGACGCACCCGGCGGCAGCATCAGCCCCCACACCTTTTTCTGGTACGGCGGTCGGGTACAACAGATCACGCGGTACGACCCCGTCAAAAAGGCCGTCGCAATCGAGAATCACGGCATGTTCTTCGACGCGCTCAGTCGATTCGTCTGAGCCGTGCGCGCGTCAATGCCCCCGAATGATCAATGCCGCAGAGCCGTACCGATTTTGGCGACCATCGCGTCGACGGCGAACTTGGGTTTCACGTTGAGCCCGAGCACCTCTCGGCATTCGAGCACCGCCTCCACGCAGGTCAGCAGCTCTTCCCGGGATGCGTAACGCGCCATCCCCTGAGTCTGTTCGGCCATATCCGGATGCATCGCAACCACTCTGGCACCGTAGGACGCGGTCAGCGCATCACGGAACAGCGCTGCCAGATCCACCAACGCCCGATCGAGAAGATCGCGGCTGGTGCGCGTCTGCCGCGATTTCTGTCGCTTCTCGAGGTCCTTCAGGATGCCTGCCGATCCGCGTAGCGCCCCGGCCGCACCCTTACCGGTGCCGCCGGCGCCCAGCGCCATTCGCATCTCCTCGGTTTCGGCCTCGTCCAGCTTGGCGCTGATCGCCTTCGCGGCCGCCTCCGCGGACTTCACGAGCTCTTCGGCCGCCTGATACGCCCGCGCACTCGATGTCGCGGCTCTGGCCAACCCCAACGCCTGCGTACGCTCGTCGCGCGACTGCTGATCGGTGGCCAGACGGCGGGCCCGACCGACGTGGCCACCGCACACCGACGCCGCCCACTGAGCGAGTGAGGGCTCGATGGAGTCCTGCGCGATGAGAACTTCACTGATGGCTGCGGCGCTGGGCATCACCAGCGGCACGTGCCGGCTGCGCGAGCGAAGGGTCACCGAGATGTCCTCGGGGTCGATACTCGGCGCACACAGAAGGAACACGGTGCGTGGTGGCGGCTCTTCCACGGCCTTGAGCAACGCATTGCCTGCCGCCTCGGTGAGTCGATCGGCATCCTCGATCAGAACAACCTGCCACCGACCGACACTCGGCCGACGCGCCGCGGTCTGGACGATGTCCCGCATGCCCTTGACACTGATCGACAGACCCTCCGGGACGATCCGCCGGACATCGGAGTGGGTCCCGGCCATCACCGTCGTGCAGGCGTGACACCGTCCGCACCCCGGCGCGTCCGGCGTCTCGCACTGCAATGCCGCGGCAAAACACTGCGCAGCGATCGAACGCCCCGACCCCGGTGGCCCGGTGAAGAGCCAGGCGTGGGTCATCGCCGACGAGCCGTGTCGCGGTCCATCGTGGTCCGTGGCCGGAACCTCACCGTGAGACTCGCGCTCACGGATCGCGGCCAGCTGGGCTGCGGCGATGGCCGCAGATGTGAGTTCGGCCACGACCGCATGCTGGCCGACGAGCCGATCGAACACTGTTGTCACAGGTCAACCCTATCTCGAAGGCCGGACAGCGATGCTTAACTCCTGCAAGCGGCCAGCTACCGTATGCACGTGGTAGAGAGACAGTCACAGCTGCAACATGCGTGGCACACGTTGCGCTGGCTGGTGCGCACACCGTGGCCGGTGTTGGCACTGGACATGCTTCGGGCCAACATCGCCGGAGCCCTGTTCACCTTTGCTTTCCTCCGTTTCGGACTCCCCGAAAAGACTTCTGTCAGCCTGTCCCAGATCAGTGGAGTCGGCCAGCTGATCTTTGTCATCTATCTCGTCCTGGCCGGCATGGTCAGCGCATACGCGACAATCCGGCTTTCCCTGCCGGTGCTGGTCTGGCATCGACGACGATCCCGTCCCGACAACGAAGCCGCCCGGCGCCGCGCTCTTCGACTGCCCCTGCTGCTGATGCTCGTCCACGGTGGGCTGTGGCTGGTCGGCGGCGTGGTGTTCTCGTTGCTGAGTCTGTCCCAATCAGGTCGCACCGCGATCGTGGTGGCCCTGGGGTCCTTTGTCGGCGCCCTGGTGACGTCGGTGCTGGGCTATATGCAGTCCGAGAAGATCCTGCGCCCGATCACCGTCGCCGCGATGGCCAACAATCCCGAGGCCGCCACCGCACCCAGCGTCACCCAGCGCATCATCCTGTTCTGGGTGATCAGTGTGGCCGCCCCGCTGGCCGTGATCATCGCGCTGGTCGTCGGCCAGAAGATCGGCATCATCGACACCGACGCCGAAGGCCTGCAACGGCCCATCCTGTGGATGGCAGGCGCCGCCCTGGTGTTCGGATCGATCGGTGTGGTGCGTGTCGTCTCCGCCATCGCCGACCCGATCAAGCAGCTGACTCTGGCACAACACGAGGTGCGCGAAGGCAACCTCGACACCTCCGTCCGCATTTACGACGGCAGCGATCTGGGCCTGCTGCAGGCCGGCTTCAACGAGATGGTCGCCGACGTTCGCGAACGACAGGAACTGCGCAACCTGTTCGGCCGCTACGTGGGCGAGGACGTCGCTCGGCGGGCCATCGAGAGCGGCACCGAGCTCGGCGGCGAAGAGCGCTATGTCGGCGTGCTATTCGTCGACATCGTCGGTTCGACCAGCCTGGCCGTCAACCTGCCTCCGCGTGAAGTCGTCGACCTGCTCAACGAGTTCTTCCGGGTGATCGTCGATGTGGTCGGGCGACACGGCGGCTTTGTCAACAAGTTCCAGGGTGACGCGGCGCTGGCCGTCTTCGGCGCGCCACTCGATCAGGAGGACTTCGCCGGCCAGGCCCTCGCGGCGGCCCGCATCCTGCGCGAGGAACTCGACGCGGCCCTTGGCGACACCGACATCGGCATCGGGGTTTCGGCGGGCAAGGCCATCGCCGGGCACATCGGCTCACAGCAACGCTTCGAATACACAGTCATCGGCGACCCGGTGAACGAGGCCGCCCGACTGACCGACCTGGCCAAATACGAACCGAGCCGCGTCCTCGGATCAGCCCGCGCGGTCTATCTCGCCTCTGCTGCCGAGGCCGCACACTGGGACATCGGCGAAGGCATTGAGTTGCGCGGCCGCGGGATCGAAACCCGCTTGGCCAGACCGAACTACGCCATCAACCCGTAATCCCACATCGTCCCCGCAGGGGGGTGCCGAGGGAGATGGTCCCTCGGCGCCCGCCCTCGGGGCCGATCATGGGGTCATTCTGATTCGGGTGCAGCCTTCTTGGCCGCGGCCTTTTTCGCCGGAGCTTTCTTGGCGGTGGCCTTCTTGGCCGCCGTCTTCTTTGCTGCAGCCTTTTTGGCCGGAGCCTTCTTCGCGGCCTTTTTGGCGGTCTTCTTCGCCGGACCGCGAGCGCGCCGGTCCGCCAGCAACTCCGACGCACGTTCGTCGGTGATCGACGCGACGTCGTCATCCTTGCGCAGGCTCGCGTTGGTCTCACCGTCGGTGACGTACGGACCGAAACGGCCGTCCTTGATCACCATCGGGCTCTCCGACACCGGATCGTTCCCCAGCTCACGCAACGGCGGCGCGGCAGCTGCCCGGCCCCGGCGCTTCGGCTCGGAATAGATCTTGAGCGCCTCGTCGAGCGTGATGTCGAAGATCTGGTCTTCGGACGTCAGTGAACGAGAGTCGGTGCCGCGCTTGAGGTACGGCCCATACCGCCCGTTCTGCGCGGTGATCTCTTGACCTTCTTCGTCTTTGCCGACAAGTCGGGGCAACGACAGCAACTTGAGTGCGTCGTCGAGGGTCACCGTCGCGATATCCATCGACTTGAACAGCGATCCGGTCCGCGGCTTGGGTCCGGCCTTCTTGGCTGCCTTTTTGGCAGTCTTCTTGGCCGTCGCCTTCTTGGTGGCGGTCAACGTGTCACCGGACGGGGCGTCCAGTGGCGTGACACCCTCGTCGAGCGGAGTCGGAGCCGGCGGCGGGGTCAGGGCGGGCACGGTGCCGCCCTCTCCACCTTCGTCTTCGGGCTCCGGCAGGATCTCGGTGACGTACGGTCCGAAACGCCCTTCCTTGGCAACGATTTCGTTGCCGGAAAGCGGATCGACACCGAGCACGCGGCCCTCTTGCGGTGTGCTGAAGAGCTTTTCGGCCAGATCCAGCGTCAGCTCATCCGGGGTGATGTCGTCAGGCAGGTTGGCCCGCTGAGATTCCGGCTCGCCCCCACCCTCCGGTGTGATCGTGCGCTCCAGGTACGGACCGAACCGGCCGACCCTCACGAACACCGGGCGACCCTGCTCGTCGTCGAACAGGCGGATCGAGTTGACCTCGCGCGCGTCGATCTCTTCGAGGTTCACACCGACGAGCTTCTTGAGTCCGGTGCCTTCTTGGCCTTCGGCGCCGTCCTTCCCGAAGTAGAAGCGGGTCAACCAATCTGTGCGATTCTCGGCACCCCGCGCGATCTGATCCAGATCGTCTTCGAGGGTGGCCGTGAAGTCGTAGTCGACAAGGCGCTTGAAGTACGCCTCGAGCAAACCGACAACCGCAAACGCAATCCAGGACGGCACCAGGGCCGAGCCCTTCTTGTGCACGTACCCGCGGTCCTGGATGGTGCCGATGATCGACGCGTACGTCGACGGACGACCAATCCCCAACTCCTCCAACGTCTTCACCAGAGATGCCTCGGTGTAGCGCGCCGGCGGATTGGTGGTGTGGCCGTCCGGGTTCAGTTCGGTCGCCGTGAGCGACTGTCCCTGAACAAGATTCGGCAGACGACTCTCGGCGTCGTCGGCGGTGCCACCGGCCTGCTCGTCGACGGTCTCCACGTACGCCGAAAGGAATCCGGGGAACGTGATGGTGCGACCGGACGCAGCGAAAGTACAGGTCTCACCGGTATTGGCGTTGCCACTGATCCGCAGGCTCATCGTGGTGCCACGCGCGTCGGCCATCTGAGAGGCGACCGTGCGCTGCCAGATCAGCTCGTAGAGCTTGAACTCGTCGGACTGCAGCGCGGAGGCAACCTGGCCGGGGGTCCGGAACGATTCACCGGCCGGACGGATGGCCTCGTGCGCCTCTTGGGCGTTCTTGACCTTGCGGGTGTACTGCCGAGGCGTCGGATGAACGAAATCGGCACCGTAGAGGTCCCGTGCCTGGTTCCGGGCAGCGGTGATCGCCGATTCCGACAACGTGGTCGAGTCGGTACGCATATAGGTGATGTAGCCGTTTTCGTACAACCGCTGCGCCACCCGCATGGTGCGATCGGAGGTGAACCGCAGCTTGCGGCCGGCCTCCTGCTGCAGGGTCGAGGTCATGAACGGCGCATACGGCTTGCGGGTGTAGGGCTTTTCCTCCACCGAGGTGACCGAGAGCGACGCACCCTGCAGACCCGAGGCCAACGCCACCGCGCGGGCTTCGTCCAGAACAGTGACGTCGTCCTTCTTCAGGCCGCCGGTCGAATCGAAATCGCGACCGCTGGCCACCCTCGCACCGTCGACACTGACCAGGCGAGCACCGAAACTGCGCGGCTTCGCCGACTCTCCGGCGTCCAGCGTGGCGGCAATATCCCAGTATTCAGCCGACCGGAACGCCATCCGCTCGCGTTCGCGTTCGACGATGACTCGTGTGGCGACCGACTGCACACGGCCCGCCGACAGCTTCGGCATGACCTTCTTCCACAGGACCGGCGAGACCTCGTAGCCGTAAAGACGGTCCAGGATACGTCGGGTTTCCTGCGCGTCGACCAGATCTTCGTCGAGGTCACGCGGACTTTCGGCAGCAGCACGGATAGCCGATTCGGTGATCTCGTGGAAGACCATCCGCTTGACCGGAACCTTGGGCTTGAGTGTCTCGAGCAGGTGCCACGCGATGGCCTCACCCTCGCGGTCACCGTCTGTCGCGAGGTAGAGCTCGTCGACATCCTTCAACAGAGCCTTGAGCTCGGTGACGGTCGACTTCTTGTCCGGCGAGACCACGTACAGCGGTTCGAAGTTCTCGTCGACGTTCACACCGAGCCGAGCCCACGGCTGGCCCTTGTACTTGGCCGGCACGTCGGCGGCGCCACGCGGCAGGTCACGAATGTGACCGCGCGAGGACTCCACCACGTAATTCGGCCCGAGGTACGACGAGATCTTGCGGGCCTTTGTCGGGGACTCGACGATCACGAGACGGCGCACTGCCTTACCTGTCCCGCGAGCTGCTGTATCTGAATCCGCCACCGTAGTTGCCTGCACCTTTCATGGTTCTTCTGGCCGTTTGTACCTTATGTATAGCGGTAGTGACATCCGAGTATGCCGCCTGGCACCCGAGAAGAGCCTGATCAGGCCGCTGGTAACGCACCTTTGAACAGGGTGTATCCGCAGTTCAGAGAGCAAATCGCCGGAAATTTGATCAAATTAATGGCCAATGTGCCGCCGCGCCCGAAATGTCCGGTGGTTCACCGATCGACTCGATCAGGCGCGACAACCGCCGTTTCCCGGCGATGCGCAATGCCGGATTGGCGCCGCGTGTACCCACCAGCGTCGGCGCGATCCCCGCCCGCATCACCGCTGTCGCCAGAGATCCATGCGAGTCGGGAGCGTGCGGATCAAGGCCCAGTACGTACCGCTCGGCGTCGCGGCGACCCGCCGCAATGACCCACAACCGCAGCGCGCGGGGTCCCGGCACCCAGTTCGGGGGCATCGTTTTGATCGCGCCCTTGGTCCAGGCGCGGTACAGATCCTCGAGTTCGGTGGTGGTGACCGTGCCGACCAGGGGTGAACCTTCGGACGACAACGAGATCTCTGCAGCAACACCGCTGCGCTCGAACTCTTCGGCCAGGGCCTGAGCGCGCCAGTCCTCGGGAACGACCACCGACAGACGCGCGCCCTGGGTATTCACCGCGATCTGGCCGGCGGTCGCCAAAATCCCGGCGAGATCGTCAAGCGACGGCTCGTCGGTCTCCGCGGAGAACATCGACAGCTGACCCACGTTAGAACCGTACGGTATTTTCACCCGAAAACGACTCACCCCCGACGCCGTGGTCACGACATTCGGGGGTCAGACGCCGACACCAGATCGCGGTGCCGGATAGAAATCAGAGGTACTTCACGCAGTGAAGATCCTCGATGGAATGCCCTCGATGGGCGAACTCATTAAAGGGTGCCGCTACACTCCTCGAACACCCGTGGCCTGCGGACCTTTCGTCCCCTGACCGACCTCGAACTCGACCCGCTGGTTCTCCTCGAGAGTGCGGAAACCGGATCCCTGGATCTCGGAGTAGTGGACAAACACATCGTCGGGTCCGTCATCTGGCGCAATGAAGCCGAAGCCCTTTTCCGCGTTGAACCACTTCACAGTTCCCTGTGCCATTCTTTGTATTCCTTACTTTCACCGGATACGACGGGGAGTTACCCACGTCGGGCCGGTTCCGACCGCCATACCTACTGGCGCCGTTTACGGGTGCCCCCGCACACTGACCTTTCAGTACCACGCCCGCAACACGTTCCCAAGAGACTGGCCATTATCTTGAACGCCCCCCAGAAGCTGCGACCACAACAAGTCAATCATGTTCTGTGCGTACACAACAGTCAGGAAGTCAAACTGATTCAAATCATGGCCGACTTCGCAATCAACACTTCACAGTAGGTAATATTACGAGGTGATGAACTGGATCGATGAGTAGCTCCGACTTCGGCTCCCAACTGCTCGCGCGCACGTTGGCGGGTGTCGGCCCCGACGAATCGCCTCTGACCCATAAGGCCTTAATTCAAAGTCGGACAGCGAGTTTCGCCGACTGGCCGACATGGGTCAGCGATCCGGTCCGCGAGGCATTGATCGATTCCGGCATCCGCCGACCGTGGTCCCATCAGGTCGCCGCCGCGGAACACGCTCGCGCCGGACGCCATGTGGTGCTCGCGACCGGTACCGCCTCGGGCAAATCCCTTGCGTACCAGGTCCCCATCCTCACCCGACTCCTGGAAGATCCGCGAGCAACCGCTCTCTATCTGTCTCCCACCAAGGCGCTCGGCTCCGACCAGTTACGTTCCGTGAGTTCGTTACTGGCCGGACATAAAGAGTTTCTGCACCTACAACCGTGCGCCTACGACGGCGATACCGAACCGGCCATTCGACAATGGGCGCGTGAACATTCGCGGTGGATATTCACAAATCCGGACATGCTCCATATCGGCATCCTCTCTTCGCACGCACGATGGCGGCATTTCATGAGAGGCCTGGCGTTCATCGTCGTCGACGAATGCCACCATTACCGTGGTGTATTCGGCTCACACACCGCACTGGTCATACGCCGTCTACTGCGGATTGCGCGAGCGGCGGGAGCCAATCCCGTGGTGATCGGCGCGAGTGCGACGTCGGGCAGTCCGGGCGCAGCGATGAGCCGCATGATCGGAGCCGACTGCGCTGAGATCACCGAGGACGGTTCGCCGCATGGCGCCCGCACGGTGGCATTGTGGGAGCCCGCCTTCATCCCGGGGATCAGCGGCGAACATGGCGCCCCGGTCCGGCGGCAGGCAGGTGCCGAAGCCGCGCGCATTCTCGCCGACCTGGTACTCGAAGGTGCGCGGACGCTCTGCTTCGTGCGCAGCCGGCGCGGCGTTGAACTCACGGCGCTGTCGGCCAAACGCATTCTCGAACAGGTTGACCCGGAGTTGGCGCCGCGGGTGGCGGCCTATCGTGCGGGTTACCTTGCTGACGATCGGCGGGCGCTCGAACGCGATCTGGCCGACGGAAAGCTGCTCGGCGTTGCCACCACCAATGCCTTGGAACTCGGTGTGGACATCAGTGGACTCGATGCCATTGTGGTGGCTGGGTTCCCGGGCACGGTCGCATCCTTCTGGCAACAGGCCGGGCGAGCCGGGCGACGTGGCGAGGGATCATTGGTGGTCCTCGTCGCGCGCGACGACCCTCTCGATACGTACCTGGTCAATCACCCGGAAGCGTTATTGGACAAGCCTGTTGAGGCCACCGTCACCGATCCGACCAATCCCTACGTCCTCGGTCCGCAATTGCTCTGCGCAGCAGCAGAATTGCCACTCAAGGAATCCGAGGTCGACGCCTTCGGCGCACGTGAGCTACTCGAAGAGATGGCGACCCGCGGACTCATCCGGCACCGCAAGGCAGGCTGGTATGTCGCGCCCGGCGTCGAACCACACGCTGACGTCGACATCCGTGGCGGCATCGGCGGCCAGGTGATGATCGTCGACGAGACCACCGCCCAACTACTCGGAACCGTCGACTCTGGTCGGGCGATGTCGACCGTGCACCCGGGGGCTGTTCACATCCATCGGGGCGAGAGCTATGTCGTGGATGAACTCGACCTCGAGGACGGCCTCGCGCTGGTTCACCCGGAGGAGCCCGACTGGACCACCAGCGCCCGAGAGACCACGCTGGTCGAGATCACAGACGTGATGAAGACCAGCACATTCGGGCCGCTGACCGTGGCCTTGGTCAGGGTCGACGTGACGCACCAGGTGGTCGGATACCTGCGCAAACTGCACACCGGAGAGATTCTCGACTCGGTCGAATTGGACATGCCCGCGCAGACGCTCTCGACACGTGCGGTGATGTACACGATCGAGCCCGACACACTCGAGGCCGTCGGGGTCACGGTCGGCATGTTCCCCGGCGCTCTGCACGCCGCCGAGCACGCCGCCATCGGACTGTTGCCGCTCGTTGCCACCTGCGATCGGTGGGACATCGGCGGGCTGTCGACGAATCTCCACCCTGATACCGGTCTGCCGACGGTCTTCGTCTACGACGGATACCCCGGCGGTGCCGGATTTGCCGATCGTGGTCACGAGGCGTTTGACATCTGGATCCGCGCGACTCGAGATGCCGTGTCGCACTGCGCTTGCGAGTCGGGCTGCCCGTCATGTGTGCAATCACCCAAATGCGGAAACGGCAACGACCCGCTGGACAAGGCCGGCGCAATTCGCGTACTCGATCTGATTCTGAGAGAACTGCCGAATTCTGAGGCCTCCGACTCCGACACCCGGTGACGGACGTGGAAATGAACAAATGTTCCCGGGTGTCGATCACCCGCATGAAATGCAGATCGGATGTCGCTCGATCGGCGGAGAAAGTGGTGTTCTGAAGGCCCGAACTGGTTTACCGTGAGGAATCCGATCAGCCGAAAAAGGTAAAGCCAATGACGCAACCACCCGGGCAGCCCGACCCCTACGATCAGACTCGCATCAGGCCCACTTCGACTCCACCACCGGCAACCCCACCACCCGCCGCTTCCGGACAGGGGCAAGCACCGGGTCAATTTGGTGGGCCGCCACAGCAGCCCTATGGCGCGCCGCAGCCGCAGTACGGCGGGCAACCCCGACCTCAGCAGCCGCAGTACGGCCAGAGCCCCTACGGCGGCACGCCACAACAACAGCCGGGTCAGTCGCCTCAGTACAGTCAGGCACCGCAATACGGGCAAGCACCGCAGTACGCACAGTCCCAACCGGATTCGGCCGGACCGGTGTCTTCTGCGGTCCGGATCATCGGCTGGATGATCGCAGGTTTTGCGGTCCTCGCGATCATCGCCGCGTTCTTGCCGTGGATCTCCGGCACCGTGACCGTCAACGGCATCGGTGATTCCGATACCGGGGCCACCGACGGTGTTCTGACCGCGACCCTAGGTGTCGTCGCAGGCATCTTCGGTGTTGTCAGTGCGGCGATCGCCAAGCGCTCGGCCCTACACCTCACCGCAGGCATCATCGCCATTGTGACCGGTGCTCTGATCACCTTGATCGCCGTCATCGACATCGCCGACGTACTCGACGCCGAGAACACCTGGGGATTTGGGTTCGAGGTCGGCTTCGGCTTGTGGCTCACCTTGGTTGCCGGCATCGCAATAGTGATCTCCGGCATCGCCGCCGTCGTGAAACGAACCTGAGGTCAGATCGCCCGGAAGCCGCTGCCCACGGTATTCCGGCCGTTCAGATCGGCCAGGATCGTTGTCATCGGCGTGCTGATGGCGGGGTTGTGGACCGGGAAGTTCGGGTTGGTACAGGGGACATCGATTTCCAGGCCCGTCCCGCCGATGTCGCGGATGACGCGACCACCGTTGAGTAGTCCGACAACCTTGTCCCCGACCACGATCGGCGCGCCGGAGTCACCGTGGTTGGAGCAGACCTGGCTCAGGGTGAAGGTCGGCACCTGCGGGTCGTTGCCCCACACGACGCCACAGGTGGTCCCGGTGGTGCGACCCGCCTTGCAAGCTGTCTGCCCGAAGGACGGCCGTGGGCCAGGCCCCGTGATGGTGAGCCCCCGGTAACTGCGTTGAGGCGTCACCTTCGACTTGTCGAACTCGATGACCGCGTAGTCCCACCCGAAGTTGGACTGCTTCACCACCCCGAGTACGCCTGAACCCATGCTCTTCTCGGCCTTGACCGTGTTGCCAATCCCGCCGCAGTGCCCGGCGGTCAGACCCACCAACCGTCCCGCACCGTCGTAGCCGATGGTGGTCAGCGTGCACAGTGCGTTGTCGGCGATGACGATCCCAGCGCCGCCACCGAGCCCAACCGGTGGGGCCGCACTGGCAGTTGAGGCGGTCATACCGGACACCCCGATCAACGCGATAAATCCGGTCACGATTGCCAACAGTCGCCGCATCAAGCCCCCACCAATTCCCTGTAGTCGTCCGAGTCTCCCCGCACCCTATGCTGCCGCCGCATCCGACCGCCACCCGCAGGCAAGACTTCGACATCCACGGCCTACGACCAAGAACGCAACATCCATGAAAGCTCTTGCTACAGGGCATCTTTCAGGAGTCGGATCCCGCCAGCTCACGAGCTTCATTCCTGCCTTGTCCATCGGCACCTTGCGGTTGTCCATTTCGACAGGCCGTGATTCCCTACGTCATTCGATCCACGTTCGCCTGATCGACGTCGGTCGCATTTTGACCGGTGCGCATGTCCGTCGTTCGACAACAATTGCGAAGCACTCGAATACTGCAGTATTCCTAGAATTGATTCCCTGACCGCTCGCGATCGGCTCGCGACCTGTTTGATCAAGCCGCACTTGGAATTACGAGATATTTTGGCACTCCAAACCGGACACCTATACGACGCGAATGCAGGGACAGCTGACCCAAAACCCCAGTACAGGGCATTTCCAGGGTGTTCAATGTCAGTATGTCCGATGACACGGAGCCCTCCGTTTCGGAGGGTCTTCGAGCATACGAGATAGACCGCCGACCGCATCTGACCAGAAATCAGACGATCGCGTCGACTGCCGGGATCATCATAATTTCCATGCCGATGGTCCTCGTCCTTATCGATGGCGTCATTGCCCCGATCTATCACGACGGCGGCATATTCATCCACGCTCCGTTGATCGCGGTCTATGTCATTGCGGCACTCGCAACAGCCCTAGCGATCTGGATCTATTCGTGGCGCGCGATCATGAAGTACAACGGGATCCGTGCCGAAACCAACGCAGCGCTGGCCGATCTCGAGAGCTCCCAGACCGACGGAAAGGACTTCAACGCGCTCTGGCAGGACAACCGCAAGCGCCTCAACATCTACCACGATCTCGTGACAAGCTATGCGCACTCAACGAGGCTCGCGACCATTGCGACCATCGCTGTAGGGTTCGCGTTCATCATCATCGTCAGTTCGATCGCTGTATTCGCGAAAGAGACCAGTGGAGCCGTGGCCTCATCGATCATCGGCACCGGGGGTGCGTTGCTCACCGGGTTCATCGCGAACGCCGTGCTCAAGAATGCCTCGAGTTCTCAGAGCGAGTTGCTGTCGTTCTTCTCCCACCCGCTGGAGGTCGAACGGGCTCTGAGCGCAGAGCGGATCATCGGCGACATTCAGGACCCGCAAGAGAAGGCAGCGTCACAACGGCTTCTCATCGAGTACCTCACCCAACGCCGGCCGACCGAACGGCAGGCCGACGCCCAGTCGCAGAAGAACTAGAATCGGGTGGAGATAGCAAAATACCCTGTATTCGAGACCATTGCTGGTATCGAATACAGGGTATTCGCAAATTGTGTTCGGCGGTGTCCTACTCTCCCACACTGATTAGGGTGCAGTACCATCGGCGCTGGT
>NZ_JCASNH010000007.1:0-5319 GCF_059683565.1 Williamsia sp. Y721
TCGAATACAGGGTATTCGCAAATTGTGTTCGGCGGTGTCCTACTCTCCCACACTGATTAGGGTGCAGTACCATCGGCGCTGGTAGGCTTAGCTTCCGGGTTCGGAATGGGACCGGGCGTTTCCCTACCGCTATAGCCGCCGTAACAATGTGAAACAACCATCACGCACAAAACCATTCAATGATTAGTGCTGATCATTTGTTTGTTTGTGTGTTGTTTCAGATATTGCACAGTGGATGCGAGACAAAATGTCTTCTTGTTTTGGTTGTAAGTCCTCGGCCGATTAGTACCAGTCACCTGCACCCGTTACCGGGCTTCCAGTTCTGGCCTATCTACCCCATGGTCTGTAGGGGGCCTTAACCACGCAAAGGTGGTGAGAAACCTCATCTTGGAACAGGCTTCCCGCTTAGATGCTTTCAGCGGTTATCCCTTCCGAACGTAGCTAACCAGCGGTGCCCTTGGTAGGACAACTGGCACACCAGAGGTTCGTCCGTCCCGGTCCTCTCGTACTAGGGACAGGTTTCCTCAAGTTTCTTACGCGCGCGGCGGATAGAGACCGAACTGTCTCACGACGTTCTAAACCCAGCTCGCGTGCCGCTTTAATGGGCGAACAGCCCAACCCTTGGGACCTACTCCAGCCCCAGGATGCGACGAGCCGACATCGAGGTGCCAAACCATCCCGTCGATATGGACTCTTGGGGAAGATCAGCCTGTTATCCCCGGGGTACCTTTTATCCGTTGAGCGACACCGCTTCCACTTGCCGGTGCCGGATCACTAGTCCCGACTTTCGTCCCTGCTCGACATGTACGTCTCACAGTCAAGCTCCCTTGTGCACTTACACTCAACACCTGATTGCCAACCAGGCTGAGGGAACCTTTGGGCGCCTCCGTTACATTTTAGGAGGCAACCGCCCCAGTTAAACTACCCACCAGGCACTGTCCCTGAACCAGATCATGGTCCGAAGTTAGATGTCCAATACGATCAGAGTGGTATTTCAACAACGACTCCACACACACTGGCGTGCATGTATCACAGTCTCCCACCTATCCTACACAAACCGAACCGAACAACAATACCAAGCTATAGTGAAGGTCCCGGGGTCTTTTCGTCCTGCCGCGCGTAACGAGCATCTTTACTCGTAATGCAATTTCGCCGAGTCTGTGGTTGAGACAGCAGAGAAGTCGTTACGCCATTCGTGCAGGTCGGAACTTACCCGACAAGGAATTTCGCTACCTTAGGATGGTTATAGTTACCACCGCCGTTTACTGGGGCTTAAATTCTCAGCTTCACCACCGAAGTGATTAACCGGTCCTCTTAACCTTCCAGCACCGGGCAGGCGTCAGTCCGTATACATCGTCTTACGACTTCGCACGGACCTGTGTTTTTAGTAAACAGTCGCTTCTCTCTGGTCTCTGCGACCACACCCAGCTCAGAGAGTAAATCTCATCACCAGACATGGTCCCCCTTCTCCCGAAGTTACGGGGGCATTTTGCCGAGTTCCTTAACCACAGTTCTCTCGATCGCCTTAGTATTCTCTACCTGACCACCTGTGTTGGTTTGGGGTACGGGCCGTGTCGCCACTCGCTAGAGGCTTTTCTTGGCAGCATAGGATCATGGAATTCGCCTCATTCGGCTACGCATCACCTCTCAGGCTATATGTGTTCCGGATTTGCCTAGAACACGCCCTACAGGCTTACACCAGTACAACCACTGACTGGCCCCACTACCTTCCTGCGTCACCCCATCGCTTGACTACTACCAACCAAGGTCCTGCGCATAGGATTCCAGGCCACCCGAAGGTGGTAAGGAACATTCTGGGCAGTTAGTACAGCTGATTCATCACGGGCGCGACTACACGGGTACGGGAATATCAACCCGTTGTCCATCGACTACGCCTGTCGGCCTCGCCTTAGGTCCCGACTCACCCTGGGCGGATTAGCCTGGCCCAGGAACCCTTGGTCATTCGGCGGCGAAGTTTCTCACTTCGCTTTCGCTACTCATGCCTGCATTCTCACTCCCACACCCTCCACACCTGGATCACTCCGATGCTTCCATGGATGCAGGACGCTCCCCTACCCACCCACACCACTGCTCAAGTCCCCGCAGGAACAAGAGAATGTATTGTGTGAGTGCCGCGGCTTCGGCGGTGTACTTGAGCCCCGCTACATTGTCGGCGCAGGATCACTTGACCAGTGAGCTATTACGCACTCTTTCAAGGGTGGCTGCTTCTAAGCCAACCTCCTGGTTGTCTTCGCGACCCCACATCCTTTTCCACTTAGTACACGCTTAGGGGCCTTAGCCGGCGATCTGGGCTGTTTCCCTCTCGACTACGAACCTTATCGCCCGCAGTCTCACTGCCGCACTCTGACTCACTGGCATTCGGAGTTTGGCTGACGTCAGTAACCTTGTAGGGCCCATCGGCCATCCAGTAGCTCTACCTCCAGTGAGGAACATGCGACGCTGCACCTAAATGCATTTCGGGGAGAACCAGCTATCACGGAGTTTGATTGGCCTTTCACCCCTACCCACAGCTCATCCCCTCCATTTTCAACTGAAGTGGGTTCGGTCCTCCACGACGTCTTACCGTCGCTTCAACCTGGCCATGGGTAGATCACTCCGCTTCGGGTCTAGACCCGGCGACTCATACGCCCTATTCGGACTCGCTTTCGCTACGGCTGCCCCTCACGGGTTAACCTCGCCACCGAGCACTAACTCGCAGGCTCATTCTTCAAAAGGCACGCCATCACCCACCGTCGACTAAACGACGCATCGGCTTTGACGGATTGTAAGCGCACGGTTTCAGGTACTATTTCACTCCCCTCCCGGGGTACTTTTCACCTTTCCCTCACGGTACTAGTCCGCTATCGGTCACCAGGGAGTATTCAGGCTTATCGGGTGGTCCCGACAGATTCACAGCAGATTTCACGGGCCCGCTGCTACTTGGGTGTCTACTACAACAGTTGTCATGTTTTCGTCTACGGGACTCTCACCCTCAACGGCAGGCCGTTCCAGACCACTTCGACTAACACAACAATTTTTTACTGTCGGCCGATCCGGCAGAATCGACAAAATAGATCCCACAACCCCACACAGACAACCCCTGCCGGGTATCACATCTGCATGGTTTAGCCTCATCCGCTTTCGCTCGCCACTACTCACGGAATCACATGTTGTTTTCTCTTCCTGTGGGTACTGAGATGTTTCACTTCCCCACGTTCCCTCCACACACCCTATATATTCAGGCGCGGGTAACACGACATCACTCGTGCTGGGTTTCCCCATTCGGACACCCTCGGATCACAGCTCGGTTGACAGCTCCCCGAGGCTTATCGCAGCCTCCTACGTCCTTCATCGGCTCCTGGTGCCAAGGCATCCACCGTACGCTCTTAAACACTTACAAACATTTATCAAAACAAAAATAAAGATGCTCGCATCCACTGTGCAATTCTCAAACAACACACACCAACCAACCCCAACACCCCAAACAAACCCCTTCGAGTTCATTTGATAACAGGCGGAACCTGGCCGATATCTTGTCTAACCCTAGAAAGAACACGTGTGTTCTCTCAGGACCCAATAGTGTATCGATTCTTTATATGGTCACCCACATAAACGCCGGCCTCATCCGTAAATGGAATCGGTTGGCATTGTTAGCGTTTCACCCATGAGCTCCCACCGTCAAACATTTGCTGACGTAATGGGGCCACCGTCTCCGCCCCACCCCCGAAGAGGTAGTTGCTGGTACAAAGCAGCAGCAGATGACAGTTTATGTTGCTCCTTAGAAAGGAGGTGATCCAGCCGCACCTTCCGGTACGGCTACCTTGTTACGACTTCGTCCCAATCGCCAATCCCACCTTCGACGGCTCCCTCCCACAAGGGGTTGGGCCACCGGCTTCGGGTGTTACCAACTTTCATGACGTGACGGGCGGTGTGTACAAGGCCCGGGAACGTATTCACCGCAGCGTTGCTGATCTGCGATTACTAGCGACTCCGACTTCACGGGGTCGAGTTGCAGACCCCGATCCGAACTGAGACCGGCTTTAAGGGATTCGCTCCACCTCACGGTATCGCAGCCCTCTGTACCGGCCATTGTAGCATGTGTGAAGCCCTGGACATAAGGGGCATGATGACTTGACGTCATCCCCACCTTCCTCCGAGTTGACCCCGGCAGTCTCTCACGAGTCCCCGCCATTACGCGCTGGCAACATAAGATAAGGGTTGCGCTCGTTGCGGGACTTAACCCAACATCTCACGACACGAGCTGACGACAGCCATGCACCACCTGTATACCGACCACAAGGGGGGCCATATCTCTATGGCTTTCCGGTATATGTCAAACCCAGGTAAGGTTCTTCGCGTTGCATCGAATTAATCCACATGCTCCGCCGCTTGTGCGGGCCCCCGTCAATTCCTTTGAGTTTTAGCCTTGCGGCCGTACTCCCCAGGCGGGGTACTTAATGCGTTAGCTACGGCACGGATCCCGTGAAAAGGAACCCACACCTAGTACCCACCGTTTACAGCGTGGACTACCAGGGTATCTAATCCTGTTCGCTACCCACGCTTTCGTTCCTCAGCGTCAGTTACTACCCAGAGACCCGCCTTCGCCACCGGTGTTCCTCCTGATATCTGCGCATTTCACCGCTACACCAGGAATTCCAGTCTCCCCTGTAGTACTCAAGTCTGCCCGTATCGCCCGCACGCTTGGAGTTAAGCCCCAAGTTTTCACGAACGACGCGACAAACCGCCTACGAACTCTTTACGCCCAGTAATTCCGGACAACGCTCGCACCCTACGTATTACCGCGGCTGCTGGCACGTAGTTGGCCGGTGCTTCTTCTCCAGGTACCGTCACTTTCGCTTCGTCCCTGGTGAAAGAGGTTTACAACCCGAAGGCCGTCATCCCTCACGCGGCGTCGCTGCATCAGGCTTGCGCCCATTGTGCAATATTCCCCACTGCTGCCTCCCGTAGGAGTCTGGGCCGTGTCTCAGTCCCAGTGTGGCCGGTCGCCCTCTCAGGCCGGCTACCCGTCGTCGCCTTGGTAGGCCATTACCCCACCAACAAGCTGATAGGCCGCGGGCCCATCCCAAACCGCCGGAGCTTTCCACCACCAGACATGCATCCAGTGGTCATATTCGGTATTAGACCCAGTTTCCCAGGCTTATCCCAAAGTTTGGGGCAGATCACCCACGTGTTACTCACCCGTTCGCCACTAATCCACCAGCAAGCTGGCTTCATCGTTCGACTTGCATGTGTTAAGCACGCCGCCAGCGTTCGTCCTGAGCCAGGATCAAACTCTCCATGAAAATCCTCTAAAACCAC
>NZ_JCASNH010000008.1:0-553 GCF_059683565.1 Williamsia sp. Y721
GTGGCCCAACCCCTTGTGGGAGGGAGCCGTCGAAGGTGGGATTGGCGATTGGGACGAAGTCGTAACAAGGTAGCCGTACCGGAAGGTGCGGCTGGATCACCTCCTTTCTAAGGAGCAACATAAACCACACTCGATGTGCTGCTTTGTACCAGCGCCTCACCTCTTTACCGGGGTGTGTGAGTGTGGTGGCCCCGCTTCACTGGCGAATGTTCAGTGGTGGGAGCTCATGGGTGAAACACTAACAATGCCAGCGTCTTTCGTTAAAGAAGGTCTGCCGGCGTTTACACAGGTGACTGTGTGAAGCATCGATACACTATTGGGTCCTGAGGGAACACACCTCCGCGTGAGTGGAGATGAGTTTTTTCTAGGGTTAGACAAGATATCGGCCAGGTTCCGCCTGTTATCACGGTTGTTTGAAGAAGTGACCGTGGGGTGTTGGGGTTGGTTGGTGTGTGTTGTTTGAGAATTGCACAGTGGATGCGAGCATCTTTATTTTTGTTTTGATAAATGTTTGTAAGTGTTTAAGAGCGTACGGTGGATGCCTTGGCACCAG
>NZ_JCASNH010000009.1:0-533 GCF_059683565.1 Williamsia sp. Y721
CCTGCCGGACAAGTCATCTCAGGCGTGGACGTGAAGATCGTGCTGCACGTGATCACCGACCAGCCGACCTTGGAAGGAACCGCAACCAATCCCGGATTCATGGATGGTCACGGTGTCATCTCCGGCGATCACGTTCGCGACATCGCGGCCCGCCCGGAAACGATCCAGCGACCTATGGGCAACAAGCCCGCACCGGCATCCGTGCCGACCGAGTCTCAGCCCGAACCAGCGCAGCCTGAGCCCGAGCCGCCCGGGCAGGAGACACCCAAGCCCAAGCGGCCGAAGATATACATGCGCGGACCGCAGAACCCACCAGCCGACAACCTTCCCGGTGACGGCGACGACAATGCGATCGCAGCGCCGTTCCCGCAGGTGATTCCGCTGCCGGCCACCCAGCCGGGTGACCAGTACCGGCCGTCAGTCGTCTTGGATACCTACCTCCGGATCCGGGATGTGTACTGCATGTGGCCCGGCTGTGAGCACAAGGCCTGGGGAGCCGATCTCGACCACACCTGCGAGTACAACCACAACGA
>NZ_JCASNH010000010.1:0-531 GCF_059683565.1 Williamsia sp. Y721
CTGGTGCCAAGGCATCCACCGTACGCTCTTAAACACTTACAAACATTTATCAAAACAAAAATAAAGATGCTCGCATCCACTGTGCAATTCTCAAACAACACACACCAACCAACCCCAACACCCCAAACAAACCCCTTCGAGTTCATTTGATAACAGGCGGAACCTGGCCGATATCTTGTCTAACCCTAGAAAGAACACGTGTGTTCTCTCAGGACCCAATAGTGTATCGATTCTTTATATGGTCACCCACATAAACGCCGGCCTCATCCGTAAATGGAATCGGTTGGCATTGTTAGCGTTTCACCCATGAGCTCCCACCGTCAAACATTTGCTGACGTAATGGGGCCACCGTCTCCGCCCCACCCCCGAAGAGGTAGTTGCTGGTACAAAGCAGCAGCAGATGACAGTTTATGTTGCTCCTTAGAAAGGAGGTGATCCAGCCGCACCTTCCGGTACGGCTACCTTGTTACGACTTCGTCCCAATCGCCAATCCCACCTTCGACGGCTCCCTCCCACAAGGGGTTGGGCCAC